>JAEWYT010000177.1 GCA_023458595.1 Pseudomonadota bacterium | reverse complement strand
AGCTTCTCCGTGTACGCGCGACCCTTCTCAGCGGCCTCGGTCGTCACGTCCTTGAGGACCACCTCGATGCCGGCGCGTGCCGCGGAGTACGCGATGCCGGCGCCCATCATTCCGGCGCCCAGGACGCCCACCTTCGTGGCCTTCCAGCGGTCGATGCCCTGGGGTCGCAGCGACCCGGAGCCGATGGCCTGCATGTCGAAGAAGAACGCCGTGATCATGTTCTTCGCCTGCTGGTTGGTCACCAGCGAGATGAACCAGCGGGTCTCGATGCGGGAGGCGGTGTCGAAGTCGACGTTGGCGCCCTCGACGGCCGCCGACATGATCGCCTTCTGCGCGCGCATGTCGACGCCCTTGAGCTGCTTCTGCAGCATCGCCGGGAACGCCGGCAGGAAACCCGCCAGCGCCGGCGACTTCGGGGTGCCGCCCGGCATCTTGTAGCCGGGGCGGTCCCACGGGTTGGCCGCGGCGGCCTTGGTGGCCTCCTCGTCGCCCGTGTTGTCGAGGATCCACCTCTTCGCGGCCGGCACGAGCTCCTCGCGGGTCGCGACCAGCTCGTCGACCAGGCCCTTGGCGTGGGCGGCGGCGACCTTGAAGCGGGTGCCGGGCAGCAGCACGTCCATCAGCGCGGGCTGCAGACCGAGGAGGCGTACGACGCGCGTGATGCCGCCACCGCCGGGCAGCAGGCCCAGCGACGACTCGGGCAGGCCGACCTCGACCTTGGGGTCGTCGACGGCGATGCGGTGCTGCGCGGTCAGGCAGATCTCGAAGCCGCCACCGAGGGCGGCACCGTTGATCGCCGCGACCACGGGACGCGGGTACGTCTCCAGGGCGCGCAGGGTGGCCTTGATCGACTCGGTGGCCTCGAACAGGGCAGGCGCGTCGTCGCGGCCCACGCCCATCATGTTCTTGAGGTTGCCGCCGGCGAAGAAGGTCTTCTTGGCGCTGGCCAGCACGACGCCGCGGACGTCGTCGACCTCCGCCTGGAGGCGCTCGACGGCGGCGGCCATCGACTCCTTGTAGAGGTCGTTCATGGTGTTGGCGCTGGCGTTGGGGTCGTCCAGCGTCAGTGTGACGATGCCGTCGGCGTCCTTGTCGTAGCGGACGGCGGTTGCGTTCTCAGTCATGTCTCTTCCTCGAAATCCGTGTGAGGGCGGTCGCCGCTCGTTGCTCGCTGCGTCAGACCAGCCCTGTGCTCGACGGAGCTGGCCCTGACTCCGCTCGTTCCTCGCTGCGTCAGACCAGCTCGATGATGGTCGCGATACCCATTCCCCCGCCCACGCACAGCGTGGCGAGGCCGCGGCGCAGGCCGCGTCGCTCGAGCTCGTCGACCAGGGTGCCGAGGATCATGGCGCCGGTCGCGCCGAGCGGGTGGCCCATGGCGATCGCGCCGCCGTTGACGTTCACCTTGGCCGGATCGAGCCCGAATTTCTGCATGTAGAGCAGGACGACGGAAGCGAAGGCCTCGTTGATCTCGACAAGATCGATGTCGGCAAACGTCATCTTCGCCTTCTTCAGCACCTTCTCGGTGACGGCGAGCGGACCGGTCAGCATGATGCCGGGCTCGGAACCGATATTGGCGTAGGCCTTGATGCGGGCGCGGGGCTTGAGGCCCGCCTTCTTGCCCGCGGATCTGGAGCCGAGCAGGACCGCGGCGGCGCCGTCGACGATGCCCGACGAGTTGCCGGCGTGATGGACGTGGTTGATCGCCTCGACCTCGGGATAGCGCTGGATCGCCACGGCGTCGAAGCCTCCGAGCTCGCCCATCTGGACGAAGGACGGATTGAGGCTCGCCAGAGACTGCATGGTCGTGTCCGGACGCATGTGCTCGTCGCGGTCGAGGACGGTCAGACCGTTGATGTCCTTCACCGCCACGACGGACTTCCTGAAGTAGCCCTTCTCCCAGGCATTCGCCGCCCGCTTCTGGCTCTCCACGGCATAGGCGTCGACGTCGTCGCGCGAGAAGCCGTACTTGGTGGCGATCAGGTCGGCCGAGATGCCCTGCGGCATGAAATACGCCTTGACGGCGAGCGAGGGGTCCATCGGCCAGGCGCCGCCCGACGCGCCGATGCCGACGCGGCTCATCGACTCGACGCCGCCGCCGATCGTCAGCTGGTGCTGGCCGGCCATGACCTCGCCGGCGGCGAAGTTCACCGCGTCGAGGCCGGAGGCGCAGAAGCGGTTGATCTGGATGCCCGGAACGTCCTGGTCGTAGTCGGCCTTCAGCACGGCGGCACGGGCGATGTCGCCGCCGGCCTCGCCGACAGGATCGACACAGCCGAGCACGACGTCGTCGAGCTGCTTCGTGTCGAGATCGTTGCGGTCGCGGACGGCGCGCAGCGCCGTGGCGGCGAGTTCCAGCGCGGTCACCTCGTGGAGGCTCCCGTCCTTCTTGCCGCGTCCGCGCGGGGTGCGCACGTGGTCGTAGATAAAGCACTCAGCCATCTTGGCCTCCCTTGATCCCGTGTCGCCGCAGATAGGATTCCGGCGGCGCGAGTAAACCTGCGAAGACGCTAGTCGGCGCCTTCGACGATCACGATGTCGGACTTCGAGCCAGCGAGGCGGTGCTGCATCGCCGCCTGGTACTCGGGCGAACGGTAGCACTCCACGGCCCTCTCGAAGCTGTCGAATTCGAGCACGATCTGGCGGCTGTGCGCCTCGCCCTCCGGCGCCTCGCAGCGGCCGCCGCGCACGATGGGCTTCGCGCCGTAGCGGGCGAGCACCTCCCTGTCCTGCGCCAGATATTGCGCGTAGCGATCCGGGTCGGTGACGGTCACCTGAACGATCCAGTAGCCCTTCGGCATCTTTCTGCAGGCTCCTCAAAGACTCCGGGCGATCAGCATCTTCATGATCTCGTTGGTGCCCGCGTAGATGCGCTGGACGCGGGCGTCCTGGTACATGCGCGCGATCGGATACTCTTCCATGTAGCCGTAGCCGCCGTGCAGCTGCAGGCACTGGTCGACGATCTTGCATTGCAGGTCGGTGAGCCAGTACTTCGCCATCGACGCGGTCGTGGAATCGAGCCTGCCGGCGATGTGCCGCTCGATGCAGTGGTTCATGAACACCTTGGCGATGGTCGCCTCGGTCTTGGCCTCGGCGAGCTCGAACTGGGTGTTCTGGAACTCCATGACCGCCTTGCCGAAGGCCTTGCGCTCCTTGACGTAGGCGATCGTCACCTCAAGCGCGCGCTCGATCATGGCCATCGCCTGGACGGCGACGAGCAGGCGCTCCTGCGGCAGGTCGGTCATCAGCTGGACGAAGCCCTGGCCCTCCTCGGAGCCGAGCAGCGCGTCGGCGGGGACGCGCACGTCGTCGAAGAACAGCTCGGAGGTATCCTGCGCCTTGAGGCCGACCTTCTTCAGGTTGCGGCCGCGCCGGAAGCCCTCGGCCTCATCGGTCTCGACGACGAACAGCGAGGTTCCCTTCGCGCCCGCGGTCGGGTCGGTCTTCGTCACCACGATGATCAGGTTGGCGTTCTGGCCGTTGGTGATGAACGTCTTGGAGCCGGAGATCCGGTAGTGGTTGCCGTCCTTCCTGGCCGTCGTCTTGACGCCCTGCAGGTCGGACCCCGCGCCGGGCTCGGTCATCGCGATCGCGCCGATCATCTCGCCGGTCGCGAGCTTGGGCAGCCAGCGCTGCTTCTGTTCCTCGGAGCCGTGATGGAGGATGTAGGGGGCGACGATCGCGTTGTGGAGCGCGATACCGAAGGAATCGAGCCCCGCCATGCCGAGCTGGTAGGTGATGACGGCCTCGTGGGCGAAGGTGCCGCCGGCGCCGCCGTATTCCTCGGGCATGGCCGCGCAGAGCAGTCCCGCCTCGCCGGTCTTCTCCCAGGCCGCGCGCGGCACGATGCCTTCCTCGATCCACTCCTCGTAACGGGGAACCATCTCGGAATCGAAGAAGCGGCGCGACTGTTCCTCGAGCAGAACGAGGTCCTCGCTCATCCAGTCGGGGCGGGGCACGTCGAGTGCGGTCATTGCGGAATCCTCACCTTTCCGTCGTCATGCTGGGGCGTGTCGCCCGGAAGCGAACGTCTCGGCAAACGGCGACGGCTGCATGGGTCCCGGATCAAGTCCGGGACACGCGGTCTTTCGCATCGCGGGGTCGTGCCCCACGGCGAGCCCCGTGCCCCGGACCTGATCCAGGGCCCATTCAGCCGTCCCGCGATGCACGTCCGCCTGCCGACGTAGGGCCAACTCGCGACCCTTCATCAAAACGCCTCCGCCGGCAGCGCCATCATCGAGTCGGCGCCGGCCGAGATGCGGGCGAAATGGGCCTTGGCCTCCGGCATGACGCGCTCCATGAAGTAGCGGCCGGTGACGAGCTTGGTCTCGTAGAAGGCCTTGTCGCCGGCGCCGTCGGCGAGCTTCGCCTGAGCGACCCCGGCCATCTGCGCCCACATGTAGCCGAGGGCTACGAGGCCGAAGAGGTGCATGTAGTCCATCGAGCCGGCCCCGGCGTTGTCGGGCTTGGTCATGGCGTTCTGCATGAACCACATCGTGGCCTGCTGCAGCGTCTCGAGGCCCGACTTCAGCGGCTTGACGTAGGCGCTCATCGCCTCGTCGTCGGCATTCTCCTTCAGGAAGCCCTCGACCTCGCCGAAGAAGGCCATGACGGCGCGGCCGCCGTTGGCCGGCAGCTTGCGGCCGACCAGATCGAGCGCCTGGATGCCGTTGGCGCCCTCGTAGATCATGGCGATGCGGGCGTCGCGGACGAACTGCTCCATGCCCCACTCGGCGATGTAGCCGTGGCCGCCATAGACCTGCTGGGCGGAGACGGTGTTCTGGAAGCCGACATCGGTGAGCACGCCCTTGAGGACCGGCGTCATCAGGCCCATCAGGTCGTCGGCCGTCTGGCGTTCCTTCTCGTCCGAGCCGCGATGGGAGATGTCGCCGCGTATCGCCGTCCAGACGACGAGCGCGCGGGCGGCCTCGTTGAAGGCCCGCATGTTCATCAGCATGCGGCGGATGTCGGGATGGACGATGATCGGGTCGGCCGGCTTGCCGGGATCCTTCGGTCCGGTCAGCGCGCGGCCCTGCAGACGGTCCCTGGCGTAGGTCACGGCGTTCTGATAGGCGACCTCGGACTGCGACAGGCCCTGGATACCGACGCCGAGCCGGGCCTCGTTCATCATCGTGAACATGGCGCGCAGGCCCTTGTCCGCCTCGCCGACCAGCCAGCCCCTGGCGCCGTCGTAGTTCATGACGCAGGTGGCGTTGCCGTGGATGCCCATCTTCTCTTCCAAAGCGCCGCAGCCGAGCCTGTTGCGCTCGCCGATGCCGCCGTCCCCGTTCGGCAGGAATTTCGGCACGACGAAGAGCGAGATGCCCTTGGTGCCTTCCGGCGAGCCCTCGATGCGGGCGAGAACCAGATGGACGATGTTGTCGTTGAGATCATGCTCCCCGGCGGAGATGAAGATCTTGGTGCCGGTGATCGAATAGGATCCGTCGCCGTTGGGAACCGCCTTCGTCTTCAGCAGGCCGAGATCCGTGCCGCAGTGCGGCTCGGTCAGGTTCATCGTGCCCGACCACTCGCCGGAGATCAGCTTGGGCAGATAGAGCGCCTTCTGCTCGGCCGTGCCGTGGATGGTCAGCGCGGCGATCGCGCCCTGGGTCAGCCCCGGATACATGCCGAAGGCGATGTTGGCGGAGGCGACGAACTCGTTGATCGCCGCGGCGAGCGTGTGCGGCAGGCCCTGGCCGCCGTATTCGGGGTCGGCGGCAAGGCCGATCCAGCCGCCCTCGGCGAATTGCCTGAACGCGTCCTTGAAGCCGGTCGGGGTGGTGACGCTGCCGTCCTCGTTGCGCGTGCAGCCCTCGACGTCGCCGACGCGGTTCAGAGGCTGCAGCACCTCCTCGCACAGGCGCGCGCCCTCCTCGAGGATCGCCTTGACGAGATCGGGCGTCGCCTCGGCGAAGCCCGGGATGTTGTTGTAGCGGTCGATGCCGATGACGTCGTTCAGGAGGAAGAGGACGTCGTCGACGGGGGCCTTGTAGCTCGGCATGGTTTCTCTCCCGGATGGGCTTCTTGCGGCCGCGCCGATCAATCGGGCCGCGCGGCCTTGTCGAAAGGTCACGTCTGCTGGCGTTCGCGCTCCTTGAGCATACCCGACACCACGTCGCGGGCGCGCTTCAGGTCGCCCAGCGCCTGGTCGATTTCCGCACGCTGAGCCTCGAGGAACGCGATCTGCTCGTTGAACTTGCCGAGCGCCACCTTGAGCTGCGTCGTCTGGCCGTCCTTCAGATCGTAGAGGTCGAGCATCTCGCCGATCTCCACGAGCGAGAAGCCGACGCGCTTGCCGAGAAGAATCAGCTTCAGGCGGGCGCGGTCGCGGCGCGAGTAGAGCCGCGTCATGCCCTGTCGGCGCGGGTTGAGGAGGCCCTTATCCTCGTAGAAACGAATGGCGCGCAAAGTGACGCCGAATTCACGGGCGAGCTCGCCGATCGTGAAGACGGTCTTCTTGTCCTGATCGTCCCGCGAGGCTTGCGTTTCCGCCTCTGCGCGAGTGGACGCGGCGGAGTTCCCGATCATTGAACGCTCCTCCTCTCGACATGGATAGTACTTTACGTTTACGTAAAGGTCAAGGCGATTTGACGCCATCGCCAACGGTCCACGATCCGGCCGGATTGCTGTCTCGATTCGAAACGCGCGGTCGCCAGAATCGTATCCCGCTTAACCAACTGTTTACCCTGATGGGAAAAATATCCATCGGGGATCAGATAGGCCGGACGATTCCCGAACCCGGAAACGAATGGAGCGCAGTCCCGGCGCTGACGGACCGGATCGGTAGATTAACATGGCACTTCGCGGCTCACGCAAAACTCCTGTCGATCACGATGACCCCACCGCGGAAGCGCGGCGCGCGGCAAGCCGGGCGGGAATGAGCCTCGGCGAGTGGCTCGATGCCGTCCTGCACGAATCGGATGCCGGCGCGGCGCCCCGCGCCCCGGGTGCCGCTCCGTCCGCCGAAGAGGAACGGGCCGGCTCCGATACGGTCGAGAACCGGCTCGACCGGCTGGTCAGCGCCATCGGCACCGACTCCAACGCCGGCTCCGAAACCGGCGCGGACGACGGCCCGCATTCGCTGCGCGGCATCGCGCGCCGGCTCGACCGGCTGAGCGCGGCCGTCCCCGAGGGTCCCGAACGCCGGTCGACCCGCGAGACGATCCGTGAGCTCGAGGAGCGGCTGCACGACATCGCCCGGCGCGTCGAATCCCGTCAGCGCCCCGCCTTCTCGCGGCCCGCGGCGCCCGTCCATCCCGACCGGATCTCGGCCTCCCCGATGGAGGGACTGAAGGAAGCGATCGCCGAGATCGCCTCCCGGCAGAAGACGCTCGAGGTGGAGTTCGACCGGGCGGTGTCCGGTTACGCCGACCGCGTCGACCATCGCATCGACATCGTCGCCGAGCGGCTCGAGCGCACGCTCGACGAGGCCCTGCCCTCCGAAGAGCTCAAGCAGCTCCACAAGAGTCTGAGCGCGATCGCCGCCAACGGCGGCGCGCGGGCGAGCGAAATCAAGGAATTCGCCGAGCTTCGGCTGATGGTCACGGAGATGGCGCGGCGCATCGAGACGATGCCCGACCAGGTCGCCGAGGATCTGGCCGGCCGGCTCGAGGACACGGTGCGCCGGCTCGACACGGCGACACGTTCCGAAGTCGACGCGATCCGCGGCGAGCTGCGCGAGATCGCGCAGGACGTCGACCGCTCGACGCGCGGCGAGTTCGAGGCGGTGCGCGCCGAGATCGGCCAGCTCGCCGCCCGCATCGAGACGATGCCCGTCGCCGACGTCCAGATCATCGAATCCAAGCTCGAAGACATCGCCATGCGCCTCAGCGCGTCGGCCCGCGACGAGATCGGCGCGATCCGTGCCGACGTCCGCGAGATCGCCGAGCAGATGGACAATGCAGGGCGTGGCGCCATCGAGGCTATGCGCGCGGAAATGGCCCGCCTGTCCGAGCGGTTCGATACGCTGCCCGCTTCCGCCGGGTCGGACGTGGAGATGCAGCTCGACGAGATCGCGTCCCGCTTCGACAACGCCGCACGCGGCGAGATCGAGGCGCTGCGCGCGGAACTGCGCGAACTCGGCGAGCGCCTGTTCGCCGAGCGGACGGCCTTCGCGGCGACGAACAGCATCGACGAGGCGGGTCTCGCCGAACTCGATTCCATCCGCACGGAGATCCGCAGCCTCGCCGAGCAGATCGACGGCGTGCGGCGCGACGACTACGCCGCGCTGCGCCGCGACGTGCAGGCGCTCGGCGAACGGATGAGCGATGCGCCGAACGCCCGCATGGGCGAGCTCGAGAAGCAGATCGCCCAGCTCACCGAGAAGCTAGCCGGCGCCGCCCGTGACGGCGATCCGGAGGTCCTCGCCCAGATCGAGCAGCAGATCTCGAATCTCGCCCAGACCGTCGACGCCTCCGCGCGTCAGACCGTCGACATGGGCGGACTCGAAAGGACCATCTCCGACCTGTTCACCCGCATCGAGGAAAGCCGCGCCGATACGATGCACGCGGCACGCGAGGCCGCGAACGAGGCCATCGAGCGGGCGCTTTCCACGCTCGGCACGAGCCCGGGCGGCGCCGAAATCGTGGGGGCGCTGCGCGACGAGCTGACCAGCCAGCGCAGGGATGCGGAAGCAAGCGACCTGCGGACCCAGGAAGCGCTTCAGCTCGTCCATGCCACGCTGATGACCGTCGCCGACCGTCTCGAGGAACTCGAGGACGAGGTCGACGAAGTCGCAGGCGACATGCGCCAGCCCGGCCGCGCGGCCGGCGAGGAGCCCGCGCCGGAGGTCAGGCCGGAGCCGAAACTCGAAGCCGAGCCGGTCGACAAGCACGCGCTCGTGGCCACGGACAGGGCCGCAAAGGCGGAAGCGAAGAAGGCGGCCAGGACCGATACCGCCGCACCCACAGCGACCATCGAGGACGATATGCCGCTCGCCCCCGGTACCGGGCGGCCGGTCCGCGCGCCGGGCGCCACGGACACGGAGGCCGGGTCGCAGTCCGATTTCGTCGCCGCGGCCCGGCGTGCGGCCCAGGCGGCCACGGCCGAGCAGGGCGAGCCGCCGGCGGCCGCCGCGAAGGCGAAGAAGTCGGCGCTGGGCGGTCTGCGCAGCGGATTGGCCAAATACCGTCGCCCGCTGGCCATCGCCGCGGCGATGCTGTTGCTCGTCTACGGTGCGATGAAGATCGCCGCGATGCTGAAGTCCGCGCCGGAAAGCTCCTCCGCGCTGGAGCCGCCGGCGGTCGCGAGCTCCGCACCACCGCTCCCGGCCATCTCCGCGGCGCCTCCGGTCGCTTCCGCGCCGCGAAACGTGACCGCCAACGCGAGCAGCGCCCAGCCGACGACCGCGAAACCGGTGGCGGCGAAGCCGATCCGCAAGGATCCCGCCAAGGTCGGAGCCAAGACCGCAACGAAATCCGGCGCCGGCAAGAAGCCGAAGAACGCCAAGGCGGGCAACCGGGAGAAGTCTCCGACCAAGTCCGCCAGGAAGGCCGTCGTGCTTGCCCCGGCAGCGCCTGTCACGGCCGTATCGACCGGCTCGATCCCGAACCCGGCGAAGGCGAAGGCCGAAATGGCACCGGAATCCGGCGCGTCCGGCAATGCGGCACCGGCGCAGCCGACCTCTTCCGAGATCGACGAGTTGCCGACGACCACGGTGCCCGAGAAGCTGCGCGAGGCGGCCGCCTCGGGTGATCCGGGCGCCGAGTTCGAGGTCGCGGTGCGCTACATGGACGGCCGCGGACTGCCGCAGAACGCATCGAAGGCGGTCGAATGGTACCGCAAGGCGGCCGCGCAGGGCCTCGCCCCCGCCCAGTACAGGCTCGGCAGCCTCTACGAGAAGGGCGAAGGCGTCGACCGCGATCTGGCCATGGCCCGCATGTGGTACCAGCGTGCCGCCGAGCAGGGCAATCGCAAGGCCATGCACAATCTCGCCGTCCTGTACGCAGACGGCGTCGACGGCAAGCCCGACTACGAGAAGGCGGCGATGTGGTTCCGGCAGGCGGCCGAATACGGCCTCGCCGACAGCCAGTTCAATCTCGCCGTCCTCTATGCCCGGGGTCTGGGCGTGCAGACCGACTACGGCGAATCCTTCCGCTGGTTCGCGATCGCCGCCGACCAGGGCGACGGCGAAGCCCTGCAGAAGCGCGACGAGGTCGCCCGCCAGCTCGACCAGGAAAGCCTGGCGAAGGCGCGCGAGGCGCTCGACGCGTGGACGCCGAAGCCGGCCGACGCCAGCGCCAACGTCGTCGCCGAGCCGCAGGGCGGTTGGGGGGAGGCAGCGCAGAACCGCCAGGCCTACGCCGATCGCGACATGGTGATCTCGGCCCAGGACATGCTGAACAAGCTCGGCTATACCGCCGGTCCCCCGGACGGCCAGATCGGCCCGCGCACCCGCGAAGCCGTTCGCGCCTTCCAGCGGAGCGTGGGGATGCCGGATACCGGAGACATCACGCCCGAGCTTCTCGAGCAACTCGACAAGACGGCGGGCTGACCACCTTCGGTTAATCAGAATCGTCATTTCCGCCGCGCCGACAGATTGACAATGTCGGCGCGGTTGCCATTAACAGACATGAGTTTCTTCGAATATGTGTGGCGGGCCCTGGCCCAGCAGGTCGCGTGATGGAGATTTATCTTCCCGTCGCCGAAATCGCCGTGAACATGTTCACGCTGCTCGGGATGGGAGCGGCGGTCGGCTTCCTGTCGGGCATGTTCGGGGTCGGGGGCGGGTTCCTGCTCACGCCGCTGCTCATTTTCTCGGGAATTTCGCCGGCCGTCGCGGTCGCGACCCAGACCGGGCAGATCGTCGCTTCGTCGGTCTCCGGCGCGCTGGCGCACTGGCAGCGCAAGACGATCGACGTATCGCTCGGCGTCATCCTCATCGCCGGCGGCCTGGTCGGCGCGGCTTTCGGCGTCGTGCTGTTCTCCTGGCTACGCAGCTTCGGCCAGCTCGATCTCATCATCGGCCTTCTCTACGTGGTCTTTCTCGGCGGCGTGGGCGGCATGATGCTGATCGAGAGCGGGCGCGCCATCATCCGCCGGCGTCTCGGGCGCTCCGTCGCGGCGCGCCGGCCGGGCCAGCACACCTGGCTGCACCGCCTGCCGGTCAAGATGCGCTTCAAGCGCTCGAAGCTCTATATCAGCGTGCTTCCGGTCGTCATCCTCGGCGCCCTGACCGGCCTTCTGGTCGCGATCATGGGCGTCGGCGGCGGCTTCATCATGGTCCCGGCGATGATCTACCTGCTGCGGGTGCCGACCAACGTGGTCATAGGCACCTCGTTGTTCCAGATCATCTTCGTCACCGCCTTCGCCGCGGTGCTGCACGCGGTGACCACCCAGTCGATCGACGCCGTTCTGGCGCTGCTCCTGATGGTCGGCGGCGTCATGGGCGCGCAATTCGGCGTGCAGGCGGGCGTGAAGCTGCGGGGCGAACAGCTGCGCCTGCTGCTCGCCCTGCTCGTCCTGGCCGTCGGCGTGCGCATGGCCTACGGGCTCATCGCCACGCCGGCCGATCTCTATTCGCTCGCCATCGTTTCGAGGAACGTCGAGTGATGCGGTTCGTCCACGCCCTCGCCTTCGTGCTTCTCGCCGCCCTGCCGGTGCACTCCGCGCACGCGGAAGCCGTGATCGCCGCGCTCTCCTCCAAACGCGTCGAGATCCGCTCGAATTTCGTCGGCACGGAGCTCGTCCTGTTCGGCACGATCGAGCGCGACGCGGCAACGGTCGGCCGGCGCTCCGCCGGCTACGACGTCGTCGTCGTCATCGAGGGGCCCGCGCGCGACATGACGGTCTGGCGCAAGGAACGCGCCGGCGGGATCTGGCTGAACGGAACCGGCGTCGAATTCCGCAACACCCCGTCCTACTACGCCGTCCTGTCGAACAGACCGCTCTCCGATCTCTCGTCGCCGCAGGCGCTGAGGCGCCAGCAGATCGGCCTCGACAACCTGAAGCTCGACCCGGTCGACGAGGCCACTCCGGCCGAACTCGCGGAATTCCGCGGCGCGCTCATTCGCCGCCAGCAGCGCGCCAACCTCTTTTTCGAGCATCCCGAGGCGGTGCAGATGCTGACGCCGAGCATGTTCATGGCGCAGATCCCGCTGCCGGCCAACATCCGCACCGGCGGCTACCGCGCCCGCGTCTACGTGTTCGGCGACGGTGCGATGCTGGCGTCCGCAAGGCTCGGATTCTGGGTGGTCAAGACCGACTTCGAGGCCGCGATCTACGACCTCGCCCACAGGCAGCCGCTGGTCTACGGCCTGGGGACGGTCGCCATGGCATTTGGAGTCGGCTGGCTCGGTAGCGTATTGTTCCGCCGCAGCTAGCCGGGCACGTGGGGGAGCCAGCATGACCGTCATCTCAGACCGGCCGATCGGCGGCGACGGCGCGCCTCTGGCCGCCGTCGTGCTCGGCTGGGCCGGCGTCGTACCTTTCGTGGTAGGGGCCGTCGGACCGATGGTCATCCCCGATGTCGGGCTTGCCGCCTTCACGGCCTTCGCCACCAGCGTCTACGGCGCGCTGATCCTGTCGTTTCTCGGCGGCATCCGCTGGGGGATGGCGATGGGTCCGCTGTACGGTTCGGAGCGCACGCAGGGTTTCGTCCTGAGCATCCTGCCGCCGCTCGTCGCGTGGATATCGTTGCTGCTGCCGAACTTCGAGGGACAGGCGCTGCTCATCGTCGCCTTCCTGCTGCAGGCATGGCTCGACGTGCGCGCCGTCGCGGAGGGTCGCGCGCCCGTCTGGTTCGCACCGCTGCGCATCCGCCTCACGGCGGCCGCGGTGGTGGCGCTGGTGGTCACGATCGTCGCGCAGACGACGGTGGTTTCCGTCTGACGACCGTACCGGCGCCGGTCTCGATCGTCTCCGTCGCGGTGGCCCGCGGCCGGATCGTCCGAATGGACAACCTGCTGAAACCTCACAGCTAGTCCGGCAGTAGCCTGCGGCCGGCGATCGGATAGACGGCGCTGCCGCCGATCATCCAGGCGGCGAGCGTCGCGCGCTCGAAAAGACCGGCATAGGCCTCGTCGAGAATGTTCAGCCCGCCGGTGAAGGCACCGAAGGCCGGCATGACGAGCCGGCGGCCGTCGCCGGCAAAGCAGCGCCGGCGGACACTGCGGCCGCGCAGGCGCACGCGTGCCGACGGATGCAGATGGCCCGCGATCTCGCCCCGCGACGCACCCGCGTCCGGCTCGTGACGGAAGACGAGACCGCCGATCGCCAGTTCCTCGAACCAGTCGCCGGAGACGTCGGCCGGCCTCGCCGGATCGTGATTGCCGGCGATCCACAGCCAGTCGCGGCCCGTCTGCAGACGCGCCAGCCGATTCCGATAGATCTCCGGCAGCCTATCGCCGGCGCCGACGTCGTGGAACGAATCGCCGAGCGACACGACCGTTCGCGGCGCACGGGACTCGACGACGGCGGTGAGGCGGTCGAGCGTCGCGGCGGTGTCGTAGGGCGGGATCAGGGCGCCGCGGCGGGCGATCGCAGAGCCCTTCTCCAGATGGAGGTCGGCAACGACCAGCAGCGATTCGGCGGGCCACCAAAGGGCGCCGGAGGGATCGGGCACGAGGATCGCGCCGGCGACATGGATCGCGGCGACGGGCTCAGCCATCCTCTGATCGACCACGACTGCCACCGATGTCACGTGTGCCGGACTCCAGGCTCCGTGGGAACAGTACCGCGTACATATGCCCGATTCGAGCGCCGATCGCGCAACCGGGATTTGCCGCAGCGACGGAATCGGCGATTCTGGCTAAACTGCCGTGTCGTGGAGGGCCCGCTATGAGACTTTTGATGCCGATGTGGCAACGCCTGCTGATCACCGTCGTGGTCATGCTGGTCGCCGGGTATATCGCCGGATACCTGTGGCAGCTGATTCTCGGCTTTCCGCTGCCGAGCTTCGGCGCCGGCCTCGTCGGCGGCCTCTCGGCGCTGCCGGTCTGGGACTTCCTGAAGCGGATCCGGCCGGGCCAGGGCGGCTGACCGCCTTTCAGTGCAGCGTCTTCCCCGCCGCCTCGCCCATCGCCTCGGCGATGAGCGCGTCGGCGGCCTCGGCGAGCAGGCTTTCGTCGGCCTCGCCGTGCACCGCCTCCTTGCCGATCTCCAGAAGCACCGGCACCGCCAGCGGCGAGACCCGGTCGAGCGCTCGGTGGACGATGCGCCCGCGCGTGCGGCGCAGCATGTCGCCGACGCGGGCGACGTCGAGCAGGCCCGTCGCAGCGTCCGCGCGCGTCGCCTGCATCAGGACGTGGTCGGGCTCGTGGCTCATCAGCACGTCGTAGATCAGGTCCGAGGAGACAGTCATCTGGCGCCCCGTCTTCTCCTGGCCGGGATGGCGGCGCTCGATCAGCCCCGAGACGATCGCGCAATTGCGGAAGGTGCGCTTCATCAGGCTCGATTCCGCGAGCCAGGCCTCGAGGTCGTCGCCGAGCATATCCCGGTCGAACAGCTCTTCCAGCGACAGCCGGCCCAGACGGATCATGGCCGAGAGGTCGCCGAGCCCCCAGACGGCGAGCGCGTATTCGCTGGCGACGAAGCCGAGCGGGCGGGCCCGCATCCGTTCCAGTCTGCGGGTCAGCAGCATGCCGAGGGTCTGGTGGGCGAGGCGGCCCTCGAAGGGATAGCAGACGAGATAGGAGCGCGTGCCGCGCGGAAAGGTCTCGACCAGGAGCTGGTCGCGGCGCGGGATCACCGAGCGCATCTTCTGCACGCCGAGCCACTCGCCGACCTCGCCGGGGAGCCTGCGCCACAGCCGCTCGTCGGCGAGGATGCCGCGCACCCGGTCGGCGAGATAGGTCGAGAGCGGGAACTTGCCGCCCATGTAGGAGGGCACCTTGGCGTCCTCGGCGACGGCGCGCGAGACATAGACCTCCGTCTCGCGCAGGCCCTCGAGCCGCAGGACGTGACCGGCGAAGACGAAGGTGTCGCCCGGCGAGAGCTGCTCGACGAACCATTCCTCGATCTCGCCGAGCATCCGCCCGCCGGCGAGCGCCTTGCCCCGCCCCGCCCTGACGAGCCGCACTTTCAGCATCGGCGCCTCGACGATGGTGCCGACGTTCAGCCGGTACTGCTGGGCGACCTTCGGATTGGAGACGCGCCACTTGCCCTCGGGCGTCCTGCGGATGCGGGCGTAGCGCTCGTAGGTCTTCAGCGCGTAGCCGCCGGTCGCGACGAAGTCGACGACCCGGTCGAAGGTCGCTCGGTCGAGAGCGGCATAGGCCGCCGTCCCGGTCACCTCGCGATAGAGGTCGCCGGCGTCGAAAGGGGCGGCCACCGCCGAGCCGAGCACGTGCTGGGCGAGCACGTCGAGCGCGCCCGTGCGGGGCGGCGGCGAATCCTGCGCGTTCTCGGCGAGCGCCTCCAGCGCCGCCTCGCATTCCATCACCTCGAACCGGTTCGCCGGCACCAGCAGGGCCTTCGACGGCTCGTCCAGGCGGTGGTTGGCGCGGCCGATGCGCTGGGCGAGCCGGCTCGCGCCCTTCGGCGCGCCGACATTGACCACGAGGTCGATGTCGCCCCAGTCGACGCCGAGGTCGAGGGTCGAGGTGCAGACGACGGCCCTGAGGTTGCCGGCGACCATCGCTGCCTCGACCTTGCGGCGCTGGCCGACGTCGAGCGAGCCGTGGTGCAGCGCGATCGGCAGCCCGTCGTCGTTGATGCGCCACAGCTCCTGGAACAGCATCTCGGCCTGGCTGCGGGTATTGACGAAGACGAGCGAGGTCCTGTGGGCGCGGATCGCCTCGTAGATGGCGCCGAGCGCATAGCGGGCCGAATGGCCGGCCCAGGGCACGCGCTCCTTGGGCTGAAGGATCGCGACATCCGGCGGCACCCCGGTCCCGGCGACCACCAGATCGGCCGCTGCGGGGCCGCTCGACTGGTCCATCGGCCAGCGGGCGAGCGCCTGCGGGTCGGCGACCGTCGCCGAAAGGCCGACCACGCGCAGGTTTGGGGCGAGCGTCCTCAGCCGGGCGATGCCGAGCGCCAGCAGGTCGCCGCGTTTCGAGGTGACGAGGGCGTGCAGCTCGTCGAGCACGATGGTCCTGAGGTTCGCGAACAGCTTCGGCGCCTCGCGGCTGGCGATCAGAAGCGCGATCTGCTCGGGTGTCGTCATCAGCATCTGCGGGGGGTCGAAGCGCTGCCGCTGGCGTCTCGACTGCGGCGTGTCGCCTGTGCGCGTCTCGACGCGGATGTCGAGCCCCATCTCGGCGATCGGCATCTCGAGATTGCGGGCGATGTCGACGGCGAGCGCCTTCAGCGGCGAGACATAGAGGGTGTGGAGACCGGCCCCGGCACGGAGGGGAGACTTCTTCTCCCCCGCCCGGGGAGCGAGTGCCCGTCCAGCCAGGTCGACGAGGCTCGGCAGGAAGCCGGCGAGCGTCTTGCCGGCGCCGGTCGGGGCGATGAGCAGGGCGGAGCGGCCGGCGCGCGCCTTGGCGACGAGCTCGAGCTGATGGCGGCGCGGGGACCAGCCGCGCGCGGCGAACCAGCCGGAGAAGGGCTCCGGCAGGAGATCGGCTTCCACGATCGGCTCGGTGACGCTCACGAAACACAGGTAACGCCGCGGCGCGCCCGCGTCGAGACGCGGGCAGCGCCTCGAAGGGCGACATGGAGGTGTCGGGCTGCTCGGGTATCGACCGACGAAACCGGCGCCCGAATGCCCCCGGACGAACGAAGACGCGAAGGGCGCGCGGGTCCGAAGGGCTTCAGGCCGGCGCGCAGGACCCGCCGCCGAGGACGCAGAACTTGGCGCAGTGCGGGTGGCAGAGCTTGACGGTGCCGCGATCGAACATGCCGCCGTCCGCCTCGGAGGACTGCGCCAGCGTCTCGCCCATCTCGAAGGCCGCGTCGTAGGGCAACAGCGTGCAGGGCAGCACCTTCGGCCGCTCCTCGCCCCTGCGCTTCACCACCATGCGGCTCGTCGCGCACATCATGGCGTCGGGCGAGAGCCCGAGGATGCCCCAGCAGGCGCTGGTGATCTCGGGCACGTCGACGCGCGCGTCCATCTCCGGGAAGATGACCAGGGCGGCGCGGTCGCCGGCGTCGATCGGCCAGCCGCGCTCGGCGAACAGCCTCGCGTATCCGGCCCGGGCGACCGGTTCGGGCTCGCCCCAGACCGAACGGCCGGCGATCGCGATCGCGAAACCGTTCTGGGCGAGCCAGTCGATGCCCGCCAACGTCTTGTCGAAGGTCCCGGCGCCCCGCTCCCTGTCATGCAGTTCGGCGGTGTAGTGGTCGAGGCTCACGCGTAGCACCAGCTTGTCGCCGAAGGCGTTCCGCAGACGGACCAGATCCCTGCGGATCGCGGCGCGTTGCATCGGCTGCATGGCGTTGGTCAGCACCAGGGCGCGGAAGCCGCGCGCCAAAGCGTCGCCCAGCATTTCCGGCATGTACGGATTCATGAACGGCTCGCCGCCGGTGAAGCCGATCTCCGTCGTCGGCAGGTTCAGCGCGTCGATCTCGTCGAGAAAGCCGCGCGCCTCGGCCGCCGTGATGTAGACGAGCCGGTCGTTGGTCGGACTCGATTCGATGTAGCAGTTGACGCAGGTGATGTTGCAGAGCGAGCCGGTGTTGATCCACAGCGTGTCGAGGCTCTTCAGCGCCACGCTCGCCCGCGCCTCGCCTTTGGCGGTCACATCGGGATTGCGGAACTTCCGGGGATCGAGCGCGATGTGGGACTTCTCGAAGGTCAGGTCGTTCATGCGGCGAATCCGGCCCGGTCTCTCGGCGACTTCGGGCCGAAAGCTAGCAGAACGACGCCGAATCGCCATCCATCGGCCGCTGACGGCCGATCACGATCGCTTGTCCTGCGTGTTTCGCCGCGTTCGGGGGCATCGTCTCACCCCTTGACAGCAGCGACGCCATGCGGATGTTCTGTTCGCCGTTGCGGGCGTAGTTCAGTGGTAGAACGTCAGCTTCCCAAGCTGAATGTCGTCGGTTCGATCCCGATCGCCCGCTCCAAATTCCTCTGCCAAGGTCGATATGGAACGTGCTGGCTCCGAATACCGGCCCGACATAGATGGTCTTCGCGCCGTCGCCGTGCTGTTGGTGCTGCTCTTCCATCTGGACGTCTCCCCTTTCGGAGGCGGGTTCATCGGGGTCGACGTGTTCTTCGTGATCAGCGGTTTCCTGATCACCCGTATCATCCATACCGAACTGGTCGAATCCGGCTCATTCAGTTTCGCCCGATTCTACGTGCGCCGATTGAGACGGCTTTTTCCGGCCTTCATCGCCACGATCGCCATGTGCCTCGTCGCCGGCCTCGTCATGTTCTCGCCGGAGATGATGGAGCGGTTCGCAGGCGCGGCCGTCTTCTCGATCTTTTCGCTGTCGAACGTCTATTTCTGGCTGGAGAGCGGCTACTTCGACACGACGGCGACCCTCAAACCGCTCCTGCACATGTGGTCGCTCGGCGTCGAGGAACAGTTCTATCTCGTCTGGCCTCCGAGTCTCGCCGCTCTCTTCCTGTGGGCGCCGTGGCGGGCTGGCCCGATCGCGCTTGCGGTCGCGGCTTTCGCCAGTCTCGTCGCCGCGCAGGCCATGCTGCCGATCGACGCACCGGCCGTGTTCTTTCTGACGCCGTTCCGCATCTACGAATTCGCCTTCGGTGCCGGCCTCATATGGGCGACCAGGTTGCAGGTGCACTCCCGGCCCGTGCGCGAGGTCACGCTTGCCCTCGGACTCGCGCTCGTCGTCGCCGCGGCGGTGCTTTACACAGAGGATACACCGTTTCCCGGCCTATCCGCCCTCATTCCCTGTCTCGGCACCGCGCTGGTGATCCATGCCGGGCTCGGGTCGGGCCCGCCGACACGGCTCGGCATCGTCCTGCGCAACCGCGTCGCCGTCGGCATCGGCCTGATGAGCTACTCGCTCTACCTCGTCCACTGGCCGATCATCGTCTTCTACCGCTACTACGTTTTCGTCGACCTCACCGGGTTCGAGAAGGCGGCGCTGTTCGTTCTTGCCCTCGTGCTTGCGACGGCGATGTACTTCTTCGTCGAGAAGCCGTTCCGGCGCCCGGTTCCGTTCGCGGCGAAAGGATCGTTCCGGTTCGTCACCGGCTGCATCGCCATCGCGGCGCTGTTCGTCGCGTCCTCGGCCTATGCCTGGGCGAACGGCGGGCTCGCCTGGCGCAAGCCGAACGCGCTGTCGGCCGAACAGGTCCAGACCGGAAAGGGGCGCCGCTTCGGGCCGGTCAGAAAAGGGTGCCAGATAGCGTCGTTTCCCGATGATTCCCGATGCAAGGCCGACGCTCCGTTGCAGGTGCTTTTCATCGGCAATTCGCATGAGCCGGACGGCTTCAACGCCTTCCATGCGCTCTACGGCGACCGTCCGGGCGTGAACCTGGTCTCGTTCATGACCGTGAACCGGTGCTCGTTCACGGTCGAGGAGGACCGGATCGAGACGACCGGCGGCGACGAGAGCTGCGAGCCACGGTTCGACAAGCTGGACGATCCCGATTTCGCCAGGAAGCTGGACGTCGTCGTCGTCAGCATCAACCGTCCCTTCATCGACGCCGTCATCCCGCTCTGGGATGCCGTCCGACTCCTGAAGAAGCGCAATCCCGACCTGAAGGTCGTGGCGTTGGGCGGTTACCTGAACCTCTCGGTCTATTGCCCCGAGCTATATAATCGCTTCGGCACATACGAGGCGTGCAAGCGCCCGGAATATGTCACCGTGTTCGAGCCGAACGAAACCGCCACGCCGGTCTTCCAGAAGGTGAATGACCTCGACGCCACGTTTATCGACAAGATCGGGTTGCTATGCCCGACACGGACACTCGACTCCTGCCTCGTCTCGGCCGGAGGCGAGCCGTTCACCTACGACAGCCACCACCTGTCGCTGAGCTTCGCGGAACTTCTCGGGCGCCGCCTGCTCGAGCGCTATTCGCCGGAGCTCGAGGCGACCGGCTTCCCGAAGGTCGAGCCGCCCGCATCCGACTGAGCCCGTGCTCGGTCTTCTCCCACAGATGCGGATCGCGAAGGAGCTGCCAGACCGCGCGCACGGCGGCGAGGGACATCGTCAGCCAGTAGACCGGCAGCAGGGCCAGTTCCGGGATGAGCCACCACATCCCCCGGCGGCGCAGGCCGGCCAGCGCGATGGCGAAGCCGGCGAGGTAACCCGCCGTCAGGTTCAACGCGCCGAGCCCGTTCACGACGAAATCGACCGTCGCGCCGCCGTGGAGGAATACGTCGCCGCGGATCACCTGCGCGGCGATGACGGCGAGGAACGCCGGATGGACGAAGGCGGAGGCGATGACGCCGCCGAAGATCGCCTGGATGCCAAGGAACCGCACGAGCCCGACCCGGCGCAACAGATCGCCCGGCGCGCGCATGTGGACGAGCCAGGTCTGGATCCAGCCCTTCGTCCAGCGGGTGCGCTGGCGCAGCCATGCTCCGAACGAGACGGGCGCCTCCTCGAACGTGGTCGAGCGCAGCGTCCTGCAACGGTAGCCGGCTCGGGTGAGCCTGAGACCGAGATCGGCGTCCTCCGTCACGTTGTAGGCGTCCCAGGCGCCGACGGCCCTCAGGGCGCGAATGCGGAAATGGTTGGAGGTTCCCCCGAGCGGGAACGGCAGGCCCAGCCGTTCGAGTGCCGGCAGGAACACGTCGAACAAAGCGGCGTATTCGAGCGAGAGCTGCCGCGTGAACCAGCTTTCCGGCCAGTTGTACCAGGCAAGGCGGGCCTGCAGGCAGGCGACATGGTCGGGCTCGGCGGCGAAGCGTTCGGCGGCGCGGCGCAGCTGATCGGGATCGGGCAGGTCTTCCGCATCGAAGACGGTGACGAGCGAACCGCGGGCGAGCGCCAGCGCGAAGCCGAGCGCCTTGGGCTTCGTCTTGGGGGCGGCGTCGGGGACCGTCAGCACCTCGAACTGCATCGGCAGTTCCAGGCGGCGCAGAGCCGCGAGCGTTTCGGCGTCGTCGGCTTCCGCTATCAGCTTGATGTCCAGGCGGTGGGCGGGATAGTCGAGCCGTTCGAGCGCGGCGACCAGGCCGGGCACCACCCGCGCCTCGCGGTAGAGGGGCACGAGCACCGTGTAGCCGGGCAGATCCCGCTCGGCCAGACGGGGCGGCCGATGGGATGCCTCGGGGAGAAGCCCGAAGACGGCAGCGGCGAAACGAAGCCCGATCACCCCGAAGAAGAACGCGCCGACGATTGCCGCGAATGCCAGGACTGCGGCCTGAGGAGCGGCCAGCCCTAACGCCAGGGCGACAAGGAGAGCGGCGACGAGCGTCCTCTTCTGCCGAGGGTCGAGAAGCGTCCGCGCGGAATTGCCCTCGTGCAGGCGGCCCGATCCGGTGCGGGCGATCCGGAGGAAATCATCCTGCCCGCATGCGACGAGGGCGTCGGTCAGTGCCTGCGGGGTGGTGACGAAGAGCCGGCGGGCGGCGGCCGGGCGGCTGACGAGCGTCCGGACCAGCGCCGCGACCTGGGGCCCGCGGGGGGAAACGGCGATCTCCGTGCCGTCGCTGCCGGAGACGACGAGCATGCCGAGCCGCGCGGCCGTGACCGGATCGCGGCCGACGAAGGGATCGGCGGGAAAGCTCAGCCGCACCATCGGCGCGAACCGGGCACCGACCGAGGCCGCGAGAGCGCGATAGTAGGTTTCCGTCGCGATCAGACCGCGGGAGAGCAGGATCTCGTGGGCGCTGACGCCGATCCGCTCCGCCTCCGGGACGACGGCTTCGAGCTCCGCGAGCGGCAGCCTGCCCGCCAGAAAAGCCACGTCTGGCGGCAGGTTCGCTCGGTTCTCCCGGCGAACGGCAAACTCCGCCACTCGGCTGCCCCCTGCTGACAACTACACCCCGGCTCACTATAAGCTGTCGGGCCGAAGGTTCGCGAGCATTTTCTCGCATTGGTTGAGACTGCGCCCATGTTCCGTAGCGTCCGCACCCTCATGACTTGCATCGCCGCGACGCTGGCGCTCGTGTCCGCGCCGGCCGGCGCGGACGAGGCGCCGCTGGATGCGGTGGTCCCGAGCTTCTGGGATCCGGCGCACAGGATGGAGAAGCCCGACCTCTCCGAGGTGCGGGCCGTGCGCATTCTCGTGGAGGCGGAGAACCCGCCGTTCGCCTTCATCGGCGCCGACGGGCTGCCGACCGGCTTCTCGGTGGAACTCGCCCGCGCGATCTGCCTCGAGCTCGATGTGCCGTGCACGGTGCAGGCGCTCCGGTGGGACCTGCTGCCGAGCGGCATAGAATCGGATCTCGGCGACGCGATCTTCGGCTCCTTCGCGGTGACCGCCGACAGCCGGGCCCGGTTCGACTTCTCCAACCGGTTCCTGACGCGGCCGGCCCATTTCGTGGTCAGGCGCAACAGCCCGGAGATGGAGATGGCGCCGGAGGGCCTGGCGGGAAAACGCGTCGCCGTGCGAGAAGGAACGGCGCACGAGGCCTATCTCAGGGCCTTCTTCCCCGGATCGGTGCTGCACGTCTATCCGACCGCCGAGGAAGCCCGCGACGCGCTCAAGAAAGGCCGCGTCGACGCGCTTTTCTACGACGGGCTGAACGCGAGCCTGTGGCTCAACGGAACGACGTCGGAGAATTGCTGCCGCTTCGCCGGCGGGCCCTACACGGAGGCGCGCTATTTCGGCGAGGGGCTGACGGTCGCGGTCGCGCCCGGCAACGAGAAGCTGCGCAACGCCTTCGACTTCGCGCTCGCGCGGGTGCAGCAGAACGGCACCTACCGGGAAATCTTCCTGCGCTACTTCCCGATCAGCTTCTACTGACCCGATCGCCCGCCCTGCGGCGGGATGCGGGATCCGCCCCGGGCAGGCATCGCCATGCCGTTGCCGGCCGGGTTGTCCCCGGCAAGGCGCCGCAATAACGTGCGCGCGATCCGGAGACGAGCGGGCCGCGACGACCCGGGCAAACCATGACGGAGCCAAGCATGAATACCGGGCCGCTACTGTGGAACCGGGCGGAGAACGCCGGCGCGACCCTGCTTCTCGCCCACGGCGCCGGCGTCGGCATGGACAGCCCGTTCATGACGGGCATCGCGGAGCGGCTTTCCCGGCGCGGGGTCTCGGTCGCCCGCTTCGAGTTCGCCTACATGTCGGCGCGGCGGAACGAAGGCAAGAGGAGGCCGCCGCCGCGGGCCGACAAGCTGTCGGGCGAATACCTCGCCGCCATCGCGGCCGCGACGGCCGAGCGCGTCGACGGCAGGCTCCTGATTGGCGGCAAGTCCCTCGGCGGGCGCGTGGCGGCGATGGTGGCGACGGAACCGGCTGTCGGCGAGACCGTTTCGGGCGTCGTCTGCCTCGGCTATCCCTTCCATCCGCCGGGCCAGCCGGACTCGCTGCGACTGACGCCGCTGACGCAGGCGCGGCTGCCGGTACTCGTCTGCCAGGGCGACCGCGATCCGTTCGGCAGCGCGAGCGAGATCGCCGGCTACGACCTGCCGGAGACTGTTTCCGTCGCCTACCTCGAAGACGGGGACCACGATTTCAAGCCGCGCGGACGGTCGCCGGCGACCTGGAAGGGCAATCTCGAAAGGGCTGCGGATCTCGTCGCCGGATTCGCGGTTGGCCTAGGATGATGCGGCCTTGGAGCGTAAACTGGCGCAAACAACAGGCAGAGGGGGCCCGCGCGGGATGCCCAGGGGAACGATATTCGAACGATACGGGGGCTTTGCCACCGCCGGAAAAATCGTGATGGCATTCTACGAGCGGATTCTCGACTCGGACATTACCGGTCCCTACTTCGACGACGTCGACATGCCGCGACTGATGGACCATCAGACGAAGTTCGTCGCTTCGGTAATGGGCGGGCCGGCAAGCTATACCGACGAGGCGCTCCGGCAACTGCACGGCAGGCTCGACGTGTCCGCGGAGGCGTTCGACGAAATGGCGCGGCTGTTTCGCGAAACGCTCGAGGAGTTCGAGATGGCGGAGAACGACGTCGAAGTCCTGATGAGGGAAATCAACACGCGCCGCGACGTGATAGTGAGCGCGGAGGGATGAGCACCGATCCGCTCCCGAAGGATGCGCCGGCCGGCTCGGCCTTGAATCTCGATGCCTTCAACCGAGCCCTGATCGAGTCCGTCGGCGTCGGAATTGCCATCGTGGAGTGCGACAGCCTCAGGATCCTTTTCCAAAACAAGCGTTTCGAGCAGCTGTTCGGAACGCCGGCAAACGACATCACGCTCGACCAGCTGATGCAGGTGCCCGACCTTTCCGGTCTCGAGCCAGGCGCCGTCGAAACCTGCGAAGTGGCGGTCAAGCACAAGCGGCGACCGGTGACTCTCGCCGCGCACTTCTCGATCCACGAAGACGGCGGACGGCGCGTGTTCATGGTCGAGATGCACAACATCACCAAGGTGAAGGAGCTCGAATACATGATCGAGTCCTACGCCAAGATGGTGGAAAAGAACGAGCGTGCGCTGCGGCGGGAGAAGGAGCGGGCCGAGCGGCTATTGCTCAACATCATGCCGCGGACCGTCTACGAGGAGCTCAAGACGTTCGGCGTCACCACGCCGCAGCGCTACGACTGCGCGTCGGTGCTGATGCTCGATTTCGTCGACTTCACCGAAATGGCCGTCTCCAAGGATCCGCTGGCGCTCATCTCGGAACTCAACGACATCTTCACCGGGTTCGACCGGATCGTCGAACAGTTCGGCTGCGAGCGCCTGAAAACCATCGGCGATGCCTATGTGGCCGTTTCCGGCATCCCCGAGGCGACGCCGGATCACGCGCAAAACATCGCCCGCACGGCGCTCCTCTTTCGCCGGTTCATCCGCCAGCGCAATGCCACGCGGGAAGAGAAATGGCGTTGCCGCATCGGCATCGCCTCGGGCCCGATGATCGGCTCGATCGTCGGGATCCAGAAATACGTCTACGACATATTCGGTCCGGCGATGGATCTCGCCGCGCGCATGGAACAGCACGCCGAGCCGATGGAAATTCTTCTGCCGGAGGCGACGGCCGAGCGCATCCGCGACGAGTTCCGGCTCGAGCAGGTGCCCGCGCGCGACGTCAAAGGGTTCGGCAACGTGGACCTGTTCCGGCTCGTCGGCGGCGACGAGGAATTGGGCGTCGCCTTGATCTGAGGGCCCGGTCCTACGCAGAACGATGCCAGTTTCGACCGTCGCGGCGGCTTCGCCGCCGTCCGCGGGAGACGGCAGACCGTCGTGAAGGTCCGGCTCCGGGTGCCCGGGGTATTCCGAAGGATCAGCACTTTCTCCACTGGACAGTTGGGGAATGAGGGGATAATTCCTATATTGTCGGAATATATTCCAAAACACTGACCTGCCCGACGGTCACGGCCGTGGGGCGGAGGGAGCCAGGAAGATGCTCTCCCATCGCCAGATCTGGACCGCGATCGACGCGCTCGCCGCGCGCTATTCGATGTCGGTTTCGGGGCTCGCGCGCCGCGCCGGCCTCGATCCGACGACCTTCAACAAGTCCAAGCGGACCGCCTCCGACGGCCGGCTGCGCTGGCCTAATACCGAGTCGATCTCCAAGATCCTCGAGGCGACCGGCTCCTCGATAGAGGACTTCATGGCGCTCGTCCGCGACCCGGACGGCGGCGACGCGGCCTACCGGCATCGCGCCGTGCCGCTGATCGGCTTCGCGCAGGCCGGCGCCGGCGGCTTCTTCGACGACGGCGGCTTCCCGGTCGGGTCGGGCTGGGACGAGGTGGCGTTCCCGGACGTTGCCGACGAGCACGCCTATGCGCTCGAAGTCTCCGGCGACAGCATGCTGCCTCTCTACCGCGACGGGGACGTGGTGATCGTCTCGCCCGGCGCCTCGGTACGGCGCGGCGACCGCGTCGTCGTGCGCACCCGCGGCGGGGAAGTGATGGCCAAGGTGCTGGCGCGGCGGACGGCCCGCATCATCGAGCTGCATTCCATCAACCCGGAACACGACCAGCGCACGCTCGCGCTGGAGGACGTCGACTGGATCGCCCGCATCATCTGGGCGAGCCAGTGAGCGAGGACATGGCCGCCGGGCGACGGCGCGCGGGTCCGCCCTCGCCGGCGCTTGGCATCGTCCTCGTCCTCCTCGCCGCCACGGGATTCGGCCTGTTGCCGCTCCTGCTGCGGGCGGCCTACGGCACCGGCATCTCGCCGGAGGTCGCGACCTTCTACCGATACGGCGTCCCGCCCCTCTTCTTCGTCCCGCTGCTGCCGCGCCTGATCCGGCAGCCGCGCCTCCTCGCGATCACGTTCGCGTCCGGGCTGTTCCTCGGTTTCGGCATACTCGGCTATTTCCGCGCCCTGCACGACATGCCGGTCGCCGTCGCCGCGCTGATCTTCTTCACCTTTCCGCTGTTCGCCGTGGTCATCGGATTTGTGCTGTTCCGTCTGGTGCCCGACCGGCGGGCCCTCGCCGGCGCCGCTCTCGTGCTGATTTCCTGCACCCTGTTCCTCGACCCCTCGGATCTCGCGACGCGGCCGATGGCGGTCCTGCACGCCTTCGCGGCGCCGATGTCCTACGCGACGGTCATCCTCGTCGTCTCGCACGTGCTCGCCGATGCCGACCGGTTCCTCGTCATGGCCGGCATCTATCTGGGCACCGCGATCACGAGCGGGCTGCCGCTCGTGACCGGCGGCGACGTCCAGCTCCTGCCGACGACGGCGGCCGGGATCACGGTCGGCATCGCGCTCGTCACCGTCGGAGGGATCCTGCCCCAGCTGGCGCTCGTCTACGGCGCTCCGGTCGTCGGTCCGGCTCGCACCTCCATCATCGCCGCCTTCGAACTGGTCGTCGCGCTGTCGTCCGGCTGGATCCTGCTCCGCGAGCCCGTCCGCCTCGTCGAGGTCGTCTCCGCGCTGCTGATCGTCACCGCGATCGTGCTCGCGGCCACGGCGCGGCCGGCCCATGTCGAGGCCGTGAGGGAATGAGCCGGGCCGGACGGTTGCCTCCGCGGATCGCGTGGGCGACGATGGTCTCGTCGAGCAGCCGGCAAACCGAGGTCGCATGGGCCGGATCATTCTCCTGACGGCGTTCGGTGGCGCCGCGCTCGTGGCGCTCCTCTACGGGATCGTGCTGAACGGCTTCGGCCTGTTCGGACCGGCCGGCGACACGACCGTGCTGTCCCCGAACGCGCCGCCGAAGGAGATCGGGACGCGGACCGATCCGGGCGTCACCGGTGCGCGCGCCCCCGCCGCGAAGGCGGCCGAGCCGCCCTCCGAGACGGCGGCGACCCCGACCGGCGCACCCGGATCAACCGGCGCAGCCGGACCGGCCGCCGCCCCGGAACCGCCGGAGGCGGCGTCAGCACCGCGCACGGCCCGCAACGTCACGCCGCCGAACGTGCTGAGCCGTCCGACGAGCCCGTACCGGCAGCCGATCGTCGAAGCCGAGCCCGAGGAACCCGACGAGCCGCCGACCCGACGCTACCATCGCATCGTCGTCGAGGACGCCGGCACGCTGCGATCCGGCGACGCGACGATCCGCCTTGCCGGCATCGCCCCGGTCCCGGGCGACAAGACCTGCACGGACGCGGCCGGCCACGACTGGCCCTGCGGCCGCATCGCGGCGGGCGCGCTGCGCATGCTGATCCGCAACCGGGCGATCGACTGCTCGGTCGTGGAGAAGACGTCCGACGGCATCGCCGCGACCTGCTCCGTCGGCCTGCAGGACCTCAACGGCTGGCTGGTCGAGCAGGGCTGGGCGGAGGACGCGGGCGGCGGCTACGGGACCCAGGCCGAGGCGGCGCGCGCGGCGAAGCGCGGCATCCACCTCGCCGAATGGAAGGACAAGACGGCCGGCGAAAGCGCGGCGCAGTCGCTGTCGCCCTTCACCGCGCCGACCGTCCAGTCCGATCCGTTCTCACCCCTCGCGCAGGGAGCCGTCGAGAGCCCGGCCGATCAGGGCACGGGTCTCGTCGATGCCGTACAGGGCGACGAATGAGCCGAAGCGCGGCCCCTGGCTCTGGCCGATCAGCACCTCGTAGAGCGCGGTGAACCAGTCCTTCAGGCTGTCGAAGGGATGGGTCTTGCCGATCTCGTAGACGACGTTCTGGATCGTCTCGGCGTCGGCGTCCTTCGGCAACCGGCCGAGCTGGTCCGACAGGTCGGCGAGCGCCGCGCGCTCCACCTCGGTCGGCTCGCGGTAGCGCTTGTTGGGCGCGACGAAGTCGTGGAAGTAGTGGATCGCGTAGCCGACGAGCTGGTCGAGCCGGGGATGGCTCTCCGGGCTCGCCTGAGGCGCATAGCGGCGGATGAAGCCCCACAGCACCGCCTTGTCCTCGGAATTCGAGGCCGAGACGAGATTGAGCAGCATGGAGAAGGAGATCGGCACGCCGGCATCCGGCACCTTGCCGGAATGGATGTGCCAGACCGGATTCGCCATCCGCTCCTCCGGCGTCTGGCCGGGGAACTTCTCCAGGAACGTCAGGTAGTCGTCGACGTTGCGCGGGATCACGTCGAAATAGAGGCGCTTGGCCTTGCGCGGGGCCTGGAACATGAACAGCGCCAGGCTCTCCGGGCTCGCGTAGCGCAGCCACTCGTCGATGGTGAGGCCGTTGCCCTTGGACTTCGAGATCTTCTGGCCGTTCTCGTCGAGGAACAGCTCGTAATTGAAGCCGTCCGGCGGCAGGCCGCCGAGGATCGTGCAGATCCGGCTCGACAGCTTCACCGAGTCGATCAGGTCCTTGCCGGCCATCTCGTAGTCGACACCGAGCGCGTACCAGCGCATCGCCCAGTCGGCCTTCCACTGCAGCTTGCAGGCCCCGCCCGTCACCTTCACGCGGACGAGCTTCTCCGTCTCGGGATCCTTGTAGACGATGGCGCCCGAGGCCACGTCGCGCTCGATGATCGGCACCTGCAGCACCTTGCCGGTGCGCGGGCACACGGGCAGGAACGGCGAATAGGTCGCCTGCCGCTCCTCGCGCAGCGAGGGCAGCATCACCGCCATCACCTCGTCGTAGCGATCGAGCACCTTCAGGAGCGCCTTGTCGAAGCGGCCCGACGTGTAGCAGTCGGTCGCGCTCATGAACTCGTACTCAAAGCCGAAGGCGTCGAGGAACGAGCGCAGCATGGCGTTGTTGTGCTCGCCGAAGGAGCGGAACTTGCCGAACGGATCGGGCACCTGCGTCAGCGGCTTGTCGAGATTGGCGCGCAGCAGGTCCTGGTTCGGGACGTTGTCGGGCACCTTTCTGAGGCCGTCCATGTCGTCGGAGAAGCAGATCAGCCGCGTCGGCACCTTGTCCTCGGTGAGGATGCGGAAGGCGTGGCGCACCATGGTGGTGCGGGCGACCTCGCCGAAGGTGCCGATATGCGGCAGGCCCGAGGGGCCGTAGCCGGTCTCGAAGATCACCGTCTTGTCGTGGCCGACCTTCTCCAGCCGCCCGATCAGCTTGCGGGCCTCCTCGAACGGCCAGGCGCGACTGTCGCGCGCCAGGGAGGCGAGGCCTCCAGCGGCGAGGGAGGCCGCGGCTTCGGCGGGGTCTCCGGCGGCGGCGCCCAGGGCGGCGGCTTCGGCGGGATCGGTCATCTTCTTGGTCCAGGAATGCGGTTTTCCGGCCCGTCCGGCCGGTCGGCGCGGACCCTATGGAGAGGAGGAGGCGGCGTCAATTGGGGGGGTGAGGAATTGCGCGGACTCGCGCCGTCGCAATACAAAAAACGGAATCGGGACTCTCGCTATTGTATTTGTGGGACGCGGGTTTTGACCCACATGGGATCGTGAAGCTATCGGCGGTGTCTCTATCCCGCGACGCTACCCAGGCTGGTAAAGTTCTGGAATCTTTGCTGGGTCCGGACAAATTGAGGAGCGACGACGGTTTACATCTCAAGGCCCCTCCTTATCGGCGAAAAAACCTTCACTGAAGAGCAACTGCTTCAGGAGGGAAGCGTTTTCGTCATCCTCGCGGAGCCCGGGGCCGGCAAGACCGAACTGCTGAAGACCTTGGCGAGCCTTCTCCAGACAACGCGCGTCAGGGCCAGCATCTTTCGCAATCGACCTCAAGCCTCGGGCGCAGATCCCCTGGTTATCGACGCGATGGACGAGGTTGCACGGATCGATAGCTCAGCCATTGATCAGATCATCGCACAAGCAAGCGATACGTCCGCAGCAATAGTCGTTTTCGCCGGGCGGTCCGGGGAATGGGATCAGGGACGGACCGGATATGTAGAGCAATGTTTTGGGGTCAAGCCGGTCGTCGTCCGCCTCGCACCGTTTAACGAGGACGAACAGCGCCAGCTTTTTACCGCCAGTTTCCCTGGTGCGGATTTTGAGGCGTTCGTCGGAGAGGTTCGGAGGTTCGAACTCGGTCCTTTGTTGGGCAACCCCCAGTTTCTCAAGTTGCTAGGAGAAGCCTATCTCGAAAGCGGCCGTGCCTTCACCTCGAAGCCTAAGATTTTTGCCGACGCCGCAAAGCGACTCGCTCATGAAGCCAATCCTGAGTTGGGGCGGCAGAAGACGCGGCCAACAACAGATGACATCGTAGCGCTTGGTTCAGAAGTTTTCGCGAAGCTGCTGCTGTCCGGCGCGACAGGCGTCGCGACCGTCGAGCAGTTGAGCGATCGCGATTTCCCCTACATCGGCAGCCTGTTCCGAGACGCCCGTTGCTCGGACTTTCTCATTGACACGCGGTTGCTGAAACCATCCGATGACGCCGACAAGCATGAGCCGGTCCATCGGATTGTCGAAGAGTATTGCGCCGCGCGATACCTCGTGAAGCGGATCGAAGACCCTTCGGATCGCCTTTCACTTGCGCGCGTATTCGCAATCGTCGCACCGAATAGAGTCACACGCGACGAACTCCGAGGGATGCTCGGCTGGATCGCCGCGCTCGGCCGCGAACTGCTACAACTTGCAGCTATCGCGCTTGATCCATACGCAGTTCTGGCGAACGGCGATCCCGGTCAGTTGACCACGGTCGCGAAGCGAGCGTTGTTGACCGCGCTGGATGAGCTTGCGGAACGCGACCCGATGTTTCGGCGCAGCGATAGATGGCGCCGTTTCAATGCCGGACACTTCTTCACCGCCGATATGCTCGACCAAGTGCGGGCTGCCCTGGGCAAGCCAGGTGCCCTGCGCGGGCTCCTCCTCGAACTGCTGGTGGGTACCGAGGTCTCCTCGAGCCTCATTCCCGAGTTCACAGTGCTGATGAAAGATTCCGGTATCGACGGCGAGACGCGCAAGCAGGCGCTGCAAGTCTTACTGGGCGCTCTGGCCTCCTATGAGCCCGCGCTCGACTTTACCGATCTGATAGCGGAAAGCTCGGCCGAAGCGCTCGAAATCGCCTCCCGAATGGCAACGAAGCGCGGCGTATCGACAGTCGGCGTGCGGCAGGTCGGCGCGCTGCTCGCGCGCCTGGATAGCCTCTATCCCGAACCGGGACGGCGGGATCGCAATAGGTCGTCACGCTACTTTATCGATGTGCTCATCCATTCATTTAACCTGGCGGAGGTGATGACCTTTTTGGACGATCTAACGGCCGGGCTTGCCTGCACGTGTTCGGCTAAGCACGAATTCCAGTGCACGTGCCGCTTCGCAAAGAGCAAGATCGTCGGGAGGCTCCTCGATCGTTACTTCGAGCTTTCAACGGGGCCACACGATCCCGAGCGTGTCTGGTCGTGGCTGAAGGCGCTGCACTTTCAAGGACACGTCAGTGGCGACCGCAGCGCGGCGGTAAAGCATCTGACCCAGAACGACGATCTGCGTAGGTCGATACAGCAGCTGGCGGTGCAAGGAATCGTTGGAGAAGACGCTGCAGACAATGCCGTAGTCAAACTCTATTCGACCAACTCGCATTCCGGGCTGCTCGTGCGGGAGGAGGACATCCGGGCCTTGAGCCAGTATGCCTTCGATCATCGGCTTGTCGATGTGTGGACGGCGCTGCTGTACGGCCACAACAATCACAGCGATGTCAAAGAGCCCAATCCCACGCGTGCGTTCCAGAGGCGTCAGAGCAGAACATCGCCTGATTTTCTTGCGGCATGGTCTCGAAGGGAAAAGCGTCGGCGCAGTTACGCCAAAGAAAACCGAAAGGCTCGGCGCCACCGCAGCTACAGGCGGTATGCGCGACGCGAAGCTGCAATAAAGGAAAATAATCGCACCCACTTGCGGGAGAATATCGCTGAGATTGAAGCGGGACGACACTGGTGGTGGCTACAACGGTTCGCCCAAGATTATCTTTGGCACCCAGATGAACTTGCCGATCTCGTCGACGACCCAGAAACGCCGCTGCGGGCGTTTCGGAACTGTTTGCCCATGCTCGATCCGCACATTCCTTCGATCGAGGGTCTTGGGCGCCGCGAGCGATCGGACATCGCCAAAGTACTACTCGCGGTGTGTGTGGTCCTGTTCAGAGACGGCGTGCGTCTCGAGACGGTCGACGCGCGCGTCTTGGCGGCCGCCAAGACAGAAGAATACGCATACCCCACATTTGCGGACGGTGAACGCGACGCCTTCGAAGCCGCGCTCGATGCCGCGTTGTTCAAGGAGTCTGGTTATGCCGAGGCGTTTGTACGCCGCTATATGGAACAGCAGCTCGGTGCGACAGAGGAGGTGTCGGTCAATGTGGACTGGCTCGACTACCGGCCTGCATTCCAGCATCTCAGGGCGACGTTGCCGCTCGATTGGCTTGAACAGTTCCCAAAAATGCCAATCGCAGCTGCGCGCACGCTATTCAACATGGCAGCGAAATACGGGAACCGGGACAAATTACTTGCTCTGATTGACCGCCGTATCGCCGATCCGGTCACCGACAGCGGGAACAACACCTTAGCCAACAACCAAGCAAGAATGCGCAGGTCGTTCTGGCAGCTAAACGCATTCCTCTATCAGGCGTCGGGCGGCGATGCCGCCTGGGAGGATCTGAAGACCGATCCGAAGACAATCTTCGCTCTGGAACAACGGCTGGGCCGCCCTTGACGTTGCCCCCAGTTTGCCCTCACTCATGACTGGACTCTGTTCTCGTTGTGGTCCCTCCGGGACCGGGTTGCAAACTCGTTCGGGGTAAGGCCACCGAGGCTCGTATGAGGCCGGCAGGCGTTA
>JAEWYT010000176.1 GCA_023458595.1 Pseudomonadota bacterium | reverse complement strand
CCCCCCGCTCCCGCGGAGTTGCGATGATCCGTTCTCGCGCAAACCACGAATACCGGTCCGTCTCCTCAGCGCGACGGACCCTGTCGAAATGAGGAGGAGGCTCGACGGCTCAGGCCAACGGCTCGTGGCCGCCGGAAACCAGCACAAGGCCCACCCCACCAAGCTCTCGCATTCCGACTGCCCAGTCTCAGGTATCGGTCGAAAGGCGGTAATCACAGGACTGGCTCGGTGGGTAGCCATGCCAGCGCTGGTGCGCGCGAGTGAAATGCGCCGGATCTGAATAGCCGAGCAATCCCGCGATACTCCGCAAAGGCAAACTTCCCTCGATAATCAGCTCCCGCGCGCGGTCGCGACGGACCTCGTCCAGAACCTGCCTGAAGGTCGTACCTTCCGCATCGAGCCGGCGCTGCAAGGTCCACACGCCGATACCGAGCTGGCGGGCCACGTGGTCGGCCGATGTGTCCGAACTCTCGAGGCCGAGAAAAAGAACGGCTCTCGCCTTCTCGATTGCTGTTTTCGGAGGCGCCGCGCGGGCGTAGCGAAGCAGGTCCGCAAAGCTCACCACGCGGCCCGAACCCCGACCGGCGCCCGGCGGAGAGTTCAGAAGATCCGCAGCGAAGCGGAGGTAGTTCGATTCGCACGACCAGCGCACCGGAATACCCAGCCTGTCTTCCAGTTGCCCCGGTTTTCCGTAACTTGCGGCTTCGAAGCCGCATTCCAGGATCGGCGGTCGGAAACCCAGGTACTTGCTCATTCCCGCCAGCATCTGAAGCAGCGCGTGGACGCCGTGGTGATGGCGACCGAATGTCAAGGGCAGGTCGACGCTGTACGTCCATGTCGCCACGCCTTGCGCTTCGCGAAGCGACATCGTGCTGCATCGCTGGTGCAATCGAAGGCCACGGTTGTTTCGAACGATGCCGGCGCGCAGCGTGGGGGCCTGCAAAGCATAGGCGACAAACGGTCCGAAGACTTCGGGACGAAGGGACTCGGCCGCGAACACACCGAAAAGACTGTCGCCGCCCTCGCGCGCAAACCATTCGAACAGGCCAAACAGCTGGCGCATCGGCAAGACCGCGGCCGGCCTGTTCAATATTGCCCGGGGCACACTCATCCTCTCGAAGCTTCGCCGGACGGCTCGTGAGCCGATTTCCCTGTCGACGGCATCGACGATCAGCGGCAGCGTCGGGACACGAGTGAATTCCGCGTTTCGCAATTTGTCGTCCCGATCAAGACGGGTCCCAAACCAATTAGCCGTATCAAATAGTTTGTTTCACGAAGTCCGGCAGCGCAATCCGATTGTCGCAAAATGGCAAGCGACTGCTCTGGAGCCAATCGGCTATCCTCGCGCTCATCGAACCGTGCCAATGAGATAATGGCCCATTCATAGGAGATAATCGATGTTTCGGGCGATGTTTCGAACTCCGCTAGCGTTTGGAATAGTCATATCCGGCGTCCTGGCCACATTTGCGAACGCGAATGCGCAGGACGCGCCCAAACCCAACATCCTGGTGATCTGGGGCGACGACATCGGCCAGTTCAACACCAGCGCATACAATCACGGGATGATGGGATACCGCACGCCCAACATCGATAGCATCGCGGCCGGAGGCGCGCGTTTCACCGACTGGTACGGTCAGCAAAGCTGCACCGCCGGACGCGCGGCGTTCATCACCGGCCAATCGCCAATCCGCACCGGCCTGACAAAGGTCGGGCTACCCGGTGCGCCCGAGGGGATGATGGTCGAGGACCCCACCATAGCGGGCCTTCTGAAGCCACTCGGCTATGCCACCGGGCAATTCGGCAAGAACCACCTCGGCGATCGCGACGAAATGCTGCCGTCGAACCACGGCTTCGACGAGTTCTTCGGCAACCTCTATCACCTCAACGCGGAGGAGGAGCCGGAGAACCCCGACTATCCGAAGGATCCGGCATTTCGCGAGAAGTTCGGCCCGCGCGGCGTGATCCACTCCATCGCCGGCGGCCAGATCGAGGATACCGGGCCGCTGACGCGCAAGCGCATGGAGACCGTGGACCAGGAGACGACGGAGGCGGCGCTCGACTTCATGCAGCGTGCGCATGACGAGGGCAAGCCGTTCTTCGTGTGGTGGAACTCCACCCGCATGCACATCTTCACCCACCTGCCGCCCGAGTGGCAGGGCAAGACCGGCTATGGCATCTACGCCGACGGCATGGCCCAGCACGACGCCGACGTCGGCAAGCTGCTCGACAAGCTCGACGAACTCGGCATCGCCGACAACACCATCGTGATGTACTCCACCGACAACGGCGCCGAGACCTTCACCTGGCCCGATGGCGGCACGACGATGCTCAGAGGCGAGAAGAACACCCAGTGGGAGGGTGGCTTCAGGGTGCCGACGATGATCCGCTGGCCCGGCGTGCTCAAGCCCGGCACGGTGATCAACGACATAGGCGCGCACGAGGACATGCTGCCCACCCTGCTGGCGGCCGCCGGCGAGCCCGATATCAAGGAGCAGTTGCTCGAGGGTGGGGTGCAGGCGATCGGCCGCGAGTACCATGTGCATCTCGACGGCTACAACCTGCTGCCGGCCTTCAAGGGCGAGGGCGCGTGGCCGCGGCACGAATTCATCTACTGGACCGACGACGGCGACGTGGCGGCCCTGCGCTACAATGACTGGAAGCTCTCGTTTCTGGAGCAGAAAGCCCATGGCCTGGACGTCTGGACCGAACCCTTCGTGCCGCAACGCGCACCCAATCTCGTGAACCTTCGTATGGACCCCTTCGAACGGGCCCGCGAAGAGAACGCCATGGGGTTCCAGCGCTGGTATCTGGAGCATATGTTCGCGATCGCTCCGGCGTCGGCCTATGTGGGGAAATGGCTGCAGAGCTTCCAGGACTTCCCGCCGCGGCAGAAGCCCGGCACCTTCAGCCTCGACAACGTGATGGAAGAACTGACCGCGGGCTCGCCGGGCAGCCAGTAGCGGCAGAGATACTGGCCACCCGAAGACGCGGCAGACGCCGGTGTGTCCCGATCGGGTGGTCCCGTTACGATCCTAGTGAGTGGCTGCCACCCTGGCGCGTGGCAGCCACGCACGGCTGATACATAGCTCAAACCCGTCTTCACTGCTCCGCCAGTCCTCCCGCCAGGAGCGGTCGCCCGGCGGGGCCGGCGAGCGGATGCCGGAAACGCCGCAGGACCATGGAAATCGGCCGGCGACTGTTCCATAAAGGCGGCGGGCCGGACCGCTTTCCGGCAGTCTGGCGCACAGGCGAAACGGATCGCCCGCACAGTCCATGCCGATCGTCCATTCGAAGCTCGCCAGGTCGGCGCCGCCGGAGATCCCGCGGATCGGGATCCTCGTCCTCGACACGAAGTTCCCGCGCATCCTCGGCGATGTCGGAAACCCCGACACGTGGCCGTTCCCGACGATGCTGCACACGGTCCCGGAAGCCTCGCCGATCCGCGTCGCCGGAGAGCAGGCGAAGGGGCTGGTCGAGGCTTTCGTCGAGGCGGGGCACGAACTCGTGGCGGCGGGGGCCTGCGGCATCATCACGACATGCGGATTCCTGATCCTGCACCAGCGCCGTCTCGCCGAGGCGCTGCCGGTACCGGTCGCGACGTCGAACCTGCTGCAGTACCGGACGCTCGCCCGGATGCTGCCGGAGGGCCGGCGCGTCGGAATCGTCACGTACTCGCGGGAGTTCCTGACGCCCGGCTTCCTCGCGGCGGCGGGCTTGCCCGCCGGCACGCCGGTCGAGGGCCTGGCACCGGACGGCTACGCCTTCAGGCTCATAACCTACGGCGCCGAGACGCTCGATCCCGCCGCGATGGAAGACGATGTCGTCGATGCGGCGACGCGGCTCGTGGCGCGCCGTCCGGACGTCGGCGCCCTGCTGATCGAATGCGCCAACATGCCGCCCTATTCCGCAGCGGTCAGGGCCGCCACGGGCCTGCCGGTGTTCGACGCCTACGCCTATTTCAACGCCTTCCACGCTGCGCTGGCTCCGGCGCGGTTCGGCAACTCCGACCTCCCGGGGAGACGGTGACGGGCAGAGGGTACGACGTGCCTTCCGACCCGTGTCGGTCCGTCCATTCGATCGAAATCCACTTAACTTAAGTCAAGGCGTCACACCTCATCTGATCATAGGTTCGCGCCGGTGGCCGTCCTCCCCGGAAGATGAGAGGATGGAGTCTCGGATCGCTGAACCGACCCGGCATTCCGATACAGGCTTGGTGCTTTGGAAATTGATTGGACAGAGTCGATGCGTCGATCGGTGCTACGCGGGATCGGTTTTATCTGTGCGGTCGCGGCGATCGCGGGAGCGGCGGCCATTTCTCCAGCGGCTCACGCCGAGCCGCTCGTACAGCAGTTCATCGCCGAGGTGCCGGTCGGCGACGTCGTGCCGGCCGCCGAAGCGTACGGTGAGCCTGATCCCTCCGTTCCGGTCGTTCCCGCGCTTCGCGACGGGGAAACGGTCGGGTACGTCTTTCTGACCTCGGACTTCGTCGAAACGACCGGCTATTCGGGCAAGCCCATCCACACCCTCGTCGGGATCGACAAGGATGCCGTGCTGACCGGGGTTCGGCTGGTCAAGCACTCCGAGCCGATTGTCCTGATCGGCATTCCCGATTCGCGCATCAAGGCCGTTACCGAAAGGTATGCCGGACTCGATCTCAAGAAGGAGGCGGCGGCCGGCGGCTCGGCGCACGAGCTCGATATCGTCTCCGGTGCCACGGTCACGATCATGGTGATCGACGATTCGATCGTCCGCGCCGGGCTCAAGGTCGCGCGGGCGCTCGGCCTCGGCGGGCTCAGCGGCGGCGCTCCCACCGAGCCCGCCCGCGTGGTCGACATGGACAAGCCGATCGAGGTCCGGGACTGGCTGACGCTGACCGGCGACGGCTCGGTGCGGCGGCTGTCGCTCGACGTCGGCCAGATCAACAGGGCATTCGCCGGGCACGGCGACGCCCGTGCCGGCAAGCATCCCGAGAGGGGAGCGCCCGAGGACACCTTCATCGACCTCTACGTGGCGCTCGTCAGCGTGCCGACCATCGGCCGAAGCCTGCTCGGCGAGGCCGAGTACCGCAACCTCGAGGCCTGGCTCGAAGACGGCGAGCAGGCGATCCTCGTGCTCGGCCGCGGCCGCTATTCGTTCAAGGGCTCCGGCTACGTGCGCGGCGGCATCTTCGATCGCATCCAGCTCATACAGGGCGACGTCTCGGCGCGCTTCTTCGACCGGCAGCATCGCCGGCTGGGCACGGTCGCGGCGGACGGTGCGCCGACCTTCACCGAACTCGACCTCTTCAAGATCCCCGCCGCGGCCGGGTTCGATCCGGCAAAGCCGTTCCGTCTGCAACTCCTCGTCCAACGGCCGGTCGGCGCGATCGAGAAACTGTTCCAGACCTTCGATCTCGGATACCAGACGCCCGCTTTCTATCTGAAGAGCGCAACCGCGCAGGCCCAGCCGGACAAAGCGCCCGACGCGCAAGCAGCGAGCGACGAATCGAATCAGCTGTGGCGGCGCATCTGGGTCGAGAAGCGCCTCGAGGTCGGCGTTCTGGTGGGAATGCTGCTGGTCCTGACGGCGGCGTTCTTCTTCCAGATGCAGCTGACGCGATACGAGCGGCTGACGTTCTGGTTCCGGATCGGCTACCTGACGATGACGATCGTGTTCCTGGGCTGGTACGCGAACGCGCAGCTCTCCGTGGTCAACGTGCTGGCGTTCTTCAACGCGCTCGTCCACGACTTCTCGTGGAGCGCGTTCCTGATGGACCCGCTCGTCTTCATCCTGTGGTTCTCGGTGGCAGCCTCGCTGCTGTTCTGGGGGCGCGGCGCCTACTGCGGCTGGCTCTGCCCTTTCGGGGCGTTGCAGGAGCTGACCAACCGGATCGCCAAGCTGATCCGGATCCCGCAGTACGCGGTGCCGTGGGGGCTGCACGAGCGGCTGTGGCCGATCAAGTACCTCATCTTCCTCGGCCTGTTCGGCATGTCGCTCTATTCGCTGGAACTCGCCGAGCATTACGCGGAGGTGGAGCCCTTCAAGACGGCGATCATCCTGAAATTCATGCGCGCCTGGCCGTTCGTGCTGTTCGCGCTCGCCGTCCTGGCCGTCGGCCTGTTCATCGAGCGGTTCTACTGCCGCTACCTGTGCCCGCTCGGCGCCGCGCTCGCCATTCCGGCACGCCTGCGCATGTTCGACTGGCTGAAGCGCTACCGGGAATGCGGCAATCCCTGCGCGCGGTGCGCCAACGAGTGCATGGTGCAGGCCATCCATCCGGAGGGCCACATCAACCCCAACGAATGCCTGCAGTGCCTGCATTGCCAGGTGCTCTATCAGCACAGCCAGAAATGCCCGGTCGTCATCGCGAAGCTCGCCAAGCGCAGACGCTTCGAGGAACGCACCGGGGTCGCCAAGCCGGCGGCGAGAGCCGCGAAAGAGGTTCCTGCAGCCGAATGAAGATCCAACCCCAGTTCCGAGGAAAGGAGACGGGAAATGACCGCTGAATCCAAGAAAGAGGGCATCTCGAGACGCACCCTCCTGTCCGGCACCGCGACGACGGCGTTCGTGGCCGGCGGCGCGGCCGTCGGCGGGACCGGCGCGCTTTTGTCCGCGCAATCGGTGACGCCCGCCTCCGCCCAGAGCGGCACGCCCAAGTACGAGCTCTCCCCCGGCGAACTCGACGAGTACTACGGGTTCTGGTCGAGCGGACAGACGGGCGAACTGCGCATTCTCGGCATTCCGTCCATGCGCGAACTGATGCGCATTCCCGTGTTCAACCGCTGCTCGGCGACGGGTTGGGGACAAACCAACGAGTCGCTGAAGATCCTCACGGAAGGCCTCCTGCCGGAAACGAAGACGTTTCTGGCGGCGCACGGACTGAAGACCTACCAGAACGGCGACCTGCATCATCCGCACATGTCGTTCACGGACGGCACCTATGACGGGCGCTATCTGTTCATGCAGGACAAGGCCAACACGCGCGTCGCCCGCATCCGCTGCGACGTCATGAAGTGCGACAAGATCATCGAGATCCCGAACGCCAACGACATCCACGGCATGCGGCCCCAGAAGTTCCCGCGCACCGGCTACATATTCGCCAACGGCGAGCACGAGTCTCCGCTGATCAACGACGGCAAGATCCTCGACGATCCGTCGCAGTACGTGAACATCTTCACGGCGATCGACGGCGACACGATGGAGGTGGCCTGGCAGGTGATCGTCAGCGGCAACCTCGACAACACCGACTGCGACTACCAAGGCAAGTACGCCTTCTCGACCAGCTACAACTCGGAGATGGGCATGAACCTCGCCGAGATGACCGCCAACGAGATGGACCACGTCGTGATCTTCAACATCAAGGAGATCGAGAAGGGCGTGGCCGAGGGCGACTACCAGGAGCTGAACGGCGTCAAGGTGCTCGACGGGCGCAAGGGCCAGAACAAGAAGTACACCCGCTACGTCCCGATCCCGAACAGCCCGCACGGCTGCAACACGGCGCCCGACAAGAAGCACGTCGTGATCAACGGCAAGCTGTCGCCCACCGTCTCCGTCATCGACGTGACGAAGGTCGACGCCGTGTTCGACAGCGACGCCGATCCGCGCTCCTGCATCGTCGCGGAGCCGGAACTCGGCCTCGGTCCGCTACACACGGCCTACGACAACAAGGGCAACGCCTACACGACGCTGTTCCTGGACAGCCAGGTCGTCAAGTGGAACATCGACAAGGCGGTCCGCGCCTATGCCGGCGAGGACGTCGACCCGATCGTCTCCAAGGTCGACGTGCACTATCAGCCCGGCCACAACTCGACCAGCATGGGCGAGACCGCCGAGGCGGACGGCAAGTGGCTGATTTCGATGAACAAGTTCTCCAAGGACCGGTTCCTCAACGTCGGCCCGCTGAAGCCGGAGAACGAGCAGCTCATCGACATCTCCTCCGACGAGATGAAGGTCGTGCACGACGGGCCGACGTTCGCCGAGCCGCATGACAGCATCATCGTGCACGCGTCCAAGGTGAACCCGAAGATCGTGTGGGATCGCGACGACCCGATGTGGGAGGACGCTCGCAAGCAGGCGGAAGCCGACGGCGTCGTGCTGGAGGACGGCGCCGACGAGCCGATCCGCGACGGCAACAAGGTGCGCGTGTACATGTACTCGTCCGCGCCGACGTTCTCGCTCGAATCCTTCACGGTGAAGCAGGGCGACGAGGTGACGATCTACGTCACCAACATCGACGACGTCGACGACCTCACCCACGGGTTCTGCCTGTCCAACTACGGCGTAGCGATGGAGGTCGCCCCGCAGGCGACGACCTCGGTGACCTTCATCGCCGAACGGCCGGGCGTGCACTGGTACTACTGCCAGTGGTTCTGCCACGCGCTCCACATGGAGATGCGCGGCCGCATGCTCGTCGAGCCGCGGAGCGTCTGACCCATGGCTCGCCGCCTGACCCTGCCGGCACTGCTCGTCGCCACGTTCTCGGCCGCTTCCGCGCAGGCCGCCGAAATCGTCGTGACACCGGCGTCGGGCGCCCTTCAGGCGGCAATCGACAACGCGCAGCCGGGGGATGTCCTCCGGCTGCGCCCCGGCGTCTTTTCCGGCGCAGCCGTGATCGACAAGCCGCTCACCGTCGAAGGGACGGAGGGCGTCGAGATCCGGGCCGAGGGGGCCGGCTCGGTGATCACGGTCACGGCGCCCGACGTGGTTATCTCGAAAGTGCGGGTTTCCGGATCAGGGTCATCGCACCAAACGATCGATTCCGGGATCAAGCTCACCAAGGCCGCCGAGCGCGCGGCTGTCCTGGACAGCATGTCGATCGGGAACCTCTACGGGATCGACATCCACGGCGCCAGCGACGCGCGGGTGGCCGGCAACCTCGTGGTCGGCCGGACGGATTTCCGCATGAACGACCGCGGCAACGGCATCTACGTCTGGAACGCGCCCGGTGCGGTGATCGAGAACAACGTCGTGCGCCTGGGCCGCGACGGCATCTTCGTCAACACGAGCTCGCGCAACGTCATCCGCGGGAACCGGTTCGAGGACCTGCGCTTCGCGGTGCACTACATGTACGCCCGCGACGGCGAGATCGTCGGCAATCGCTCGTCGGGCAACCACCTCGGCTACGCGCTCATGTTCTCCGACGGATTGGACGTGCGCGACAACGTCTCGATCGGCGATCGCGACTACGGCATCATGCTCAACTACGCCAACGGGGCGACGATCGAGGGCAACTATGTGCGCGCCGCGGCCGAGAAGTGCCTGTTCATGTACAACGCGAACAAGAACAGGCTCGCGGATAACCGGTTCGAGTCGTGCGAGATTGGCATCCACTTCACCGCCGGCTCCGAGCGCAACACGATCGTGGGCAACGCCTTCATCGGCAACCAGACCCAGGTGAAGTATGTCGGCAGCCGCTACCTCGAGTGGAGCGAGGCGGGTCGCGGGAACTACTGGAGCGACCATGCCGCCTTCGACGTCAACGGCGACGGGATAGCCGACAGCGCCTATCGGCCCAACGACATCATCGATCAGGTGCTGTGGACGCAACCGTCGGCGAAGCTGCTGCTCGGCAGCCCGGCGGTCCAGCTCGTGCGCTGGTCGCAGTCCCAGTTCCCGGCGCTTCTGCCCGGAGGGGTCGTCGACAGCGCGCCGCTCATGGCGCCGGCGGACATTCCGGTACCCGGCGAAGGAGGCAGTTCATGACCGTCGTCCTCGAAACCCGTTCGGCGTGCCGCGACTTCGGCCGCCATCGCGCCGTCGACCGCGTGACCCTCTCGGTTTCCGCCGGGGAGCGCGTCGCCCTTCTCGGCCATAACGGCGCGGGCAAGACCACTCTGTTCAAGATGATCCTCGGCTTCCTGCGTCCGAGCGAGGGCAGCCTCACGGTCGCCGGTCATCTGCCGGGCTCCGCGGAGGCACGGCGCGCGGTCTCCTATCTGCCCGAGAACGTGGCCTTCCAGAAGTCCCTGACGGGCCGCGAGACGATCCGCTTCTACGCGAAGCTGAAGCGCGCGGATCGCGCGGAGGCGGAGGGGCTGCTCGACCGGGTCGGCCTCGGCGTCGCGGCCGACCGGCGCGTCGGCACGTATTCGAAAGGCATGCGCCAGCGTCTCGGGCTCGCCCAGGCGCTGATCGGCACCCCGGAGCTGCTCCTGCTCGACGAGCCGACCAGCGGCCTCGATCCGATCTCGCGCCACGAGTTCTACCAGATCGTCACCGAGGTCGCCGCACGCGGCACCGCCGTCTTTCTCTCCTCGCACAGCCTGACCGAGCTGGAAGCCAAGACGGACAGGGTGGCGATCATGCGCTCCGGGCGGCTCGTCGCCGATGCGCCGTTGACGAAGCTGCGGGCGGAAGCCGGACTGCCTATCCGCATCCGCGTCGAATCGACGTCGGCGGACGCGGATGCCCTCGCGAAGCAGCTCGGCGGCAATCGCGTCAACGGCCGCTCCGTCGAGATCCTGTGCTCGGCGGACCGAAAGGTCGAGCGGCTGAACGCCATCGGCGCGCTCGGGAGCGCCATCACCGACATCGACGTGACGCCGCCGAGCCTGGACGACGTCTACCGCCACTTCTCCGGCGAGACCGATCAGGGGGATCCGTCATGATCGTCAATATCCTCGCGGTCGCCGGTCTCGAGCTCAGGCTGGGCTTCCGCAATCGATGGGTGATCCTGTCGGTCGCGATCCTCACGCTTTTCGCCGGCATTCTGGCGCTCGTCGGTTCAGCTCCGACCGGGACCCTCGGCGTCGACCGCCTGTCGGTGACGGCCGCGAGCCTGGCGACACTGTCGGTATACCTCGTCCCTCTCATCGCGTTGCTGCTCGCCTTCGACACGGTGGCGGGCGAAATCGACCGGGGCACGCTGCAACTGGTGCTCGCCTGCCCCGTTTCGCGCTTCGAGATTCTCGCCGGCAAGTTCCTGGGCCACGTCTGCGTCCTGTCGATCGCCGTCGTGATCGGCTACGGCTTGTCGGGCGGGGCAATCGCCGTCACCGGAGAGGGCAGCACCCAGGGCGTGGTCGTTCTCGTCCGCCTCGTCGCCACGTCGATCCTGCTCGGCGCCGTCTTTCTCGCGGTCGGCTATCTGGCGAGCGCTCTCGTCCGCCAGACCGGGACGGCGGCGGCGCTTGCCGTCGGCGTGTGGCTGGTCGCCGTCGTGCTCTACGACCTCGGCCTGCTCGCCATGGTGGTGATCGACGGCCAAGGCGTGGTCGCGACGACGTTGTTCCCCTGGCTGCTTGTCGCGTCGCCCGGCGACGCGTTCAGGCTGTTCAACCTGGCGATGCTGGGTGCGGCGAAGTCGCTGACCGGCATGGCCGGCATCGCCGAAGCCCTGCCCTTCCCGCCGGGCGTCGCGCTCGCGAGTCTGACCGCGTGGTTCTTCGCCGCCTTCGCGGCCGCCCTGCTCGCGTTCAGGAGGATCGAACCATGATCCGTGCAGCCATGATCGTGATGCTGTCTCTGGTCGTAGGCGGCTGTTTCGAGGAAAAGGTGGTCGAGAAGCCGCATCCGATCGCCCTGACCGCGGAGGCGGTCGGGCACTACTGCCAGATGAACATCCTCGAGCACGAGGGCCCCAAGGCGCAAGTGCATATCGCCGGACATTCCGCTCCGCTCTGGTTCTCCCAGGTGCGCGACGCGGTCGTCTTCACCCGGCTCCCCGAGGAGACGGCCGAAATCACCGCAATCTACGTGAACGACATGGGACGCGCCGAGAGCTGGGCGGATCCGGGACCCGACAACTGGGTCGAGGCCGACCTTGCCCACTTCGTCATCGGCAGCCGGCAGACAGGAGGGATGGGGGTGCCCGAAGTCATCCCCTTCGGCGTTCGAAGCGACGCGGAAAGCTTCGTGAAGCAGTACGGCGGAAAGATCGTCCGCTTCGCCGAAATTCCCGAGGACTACGTGCTCTCGTCCGTCGACACCGCCTCCGCGGGCGAGACAGGCGCTGCGGCGCAATGACCGGCCGGGGAAAGACGATGCTCACCAGACGCCGCTTGATCGAAATCTCCGCCGCCGCGGCCGTTCCCCTGTGGGCGGGACGGGCTTCCGGTGCCGCCCGCCTGACGCGCTGGTCCGGCACCGCCATGGGGGCGTCGACGTCGATCGCGCTGGCGCACCCCGATGCGGCCGAAGCGCAGCGGATCATCGCGGCGTCGCGCGCCGAGATCGAGCGGCTGGAGGCGATATTCAGCCTCTACCGGGAGGACAGTCTCCTGTGCCAGCTGAACCGGGATGGTCGCGTCGACCTGCCTGCGTTCGATTTCCTCTCGCTCCTGTCGCTCGCCGACGCAATCCACGGCGCCACGGGTGGCGAATTCGATCCGACGATCCAGCCGCTGTGGCAGCTCTACGCCCGCCACTTCTCCGAACCGGATGCGGCTCCCGGCGGACCGGATCCTCGGGCCGTCGCCGCCGCGCGGGCGAAGACGGGCTGGAAGGATCTGGCGATCGACAGCTCCGCCGTATGCTTCAACAAACCCGGAATGGCGGTGACGCTGAACGGCATCGCCCAGGGCTATGTGACGGATCGCGTCGCCGATCTTCTGCGCGCCGAAGGGCTCCGGGACGTTCTCGTCAATGTCGGGGAGATCCGCGCGCTCGGCCGGCATCCGGACGGCCGTCCCTGGAAGGTCGGACTGGCCGAACGGGGCGACGGAGCCGCCGAGGAGCGGCTGGACATCACGGAAACGGCGCTTGCGACCACGGCGCCCCGGGGGACGGTTCTCGACGAGGCCGGCCGCGTGCCGCATCTCATCGATCCGGCGTCCGGCAGGCCGGGCGGGCTTTGGCGGCGGGTTTCCGTTCTCGGGCCCGCCGCGGCGATCACCGACGGGCTGTCGACCGCTTTCGCGGTAATGCCGAAGACGGCGATCCGCGAGAGCCTGAAAGCCTATCCGGGCTACCGGGTCATAGCGGTCGGCGACGCGGAGGGCCGCATCGATCTGTCGGCCTGAACGGTCGCGGGCCCGTTCACGCCCGCGAGCGCAGCCCCTCGCCGCGATCCTGTTCGACGAACTCGTGGAGGGACGCGATGTCGTTCACGATCGCCATGTCCCGCCGGATCGAGAGCCCGCACGGCTTCAACCGCTGAAACGCACGGGACAGGCTTTCCGGCTTCATGCCCAGCTTTCCGGCGAGCAGCGACTTGTCGTAGGGGATTGCGATGGCGCACGGGCCCGATTGGATCGGCGCCAGAGATATCAGGAAGTGGGCGACGCGCTGCACGCCCGTATGCGCCTTCAGCTCCTCGATCTGACTGACCAGAGCGTGCAGATGCCTGGAAGTCGAGGCGAGCATCGCCAGCCCGATCTCCGGCGATTCCATCAGCCTGTCGACCAGATGCCGTGCCGGGATCTGGAGCAGGCGCGTTTCGGAAACCGTCTCGCCCGTAACCGGATACATCCCCGATATGAAGGCGGCGGCCTCGGCAAAGCTCTCGCCGCGATGGAAAACGCCGATGATCGCCTCCTCGCCCGACGGCGTCGTGCGGAAGAGCTTCACCCAGCCGTCCAGGACCACGTAGAACGCGACGACCGGATCCCCTTGCAGAAAAAGCACCTCGCCACGGCTGCGGGACTGTACTTTTGCGTCTTTGAGAAGCTTGTTCAGCGTGTTCTCGTCGAGGCCGCCGAATAGCGGCGTTTTCCGAAGAATCGCCCAGTCATCCGCCTGCAATTTCGATTTCATGGGACCTTTCGCCTGATTCATCGCGTCGGCCGATAATCCTCTGTTGCGGCGCAAGCTGCAATGGCGCTGCCACGTCCGGAACCGGTTCGACGGTTTGTCAGGAGGAATGCGGCTCGGGCGTGGCGCGTCCATCGCCTGCCGCCGGACGGCCGGACAGGGCATGTCTTCGACGCCACGTGCTGATGACCCAAGGGAACCGCCGGAGAGCCGCGGTATCCGGTTCCCGCCGCTCCGTCCGTTCCCTTCTGCGGGCGGCGGAACGGACCGGAGAAAGGCGCGGCGCGATGCCGGGACCTCCCCCGGTGCGGCCGGGCTCCCCGATGGGTGACGGGGAGCCCGGAGCAGTCGATTTTCCGGGCGGATTGCCCGTCTTCAGGCGGCGGCCGCCGACTTCTTCAGCTCGATGACGGTCTCGAAACCCTCGAACTCGGGATGGCCGAGATAGAGCGGCTTGTTCGAACCGGCATTCGCATGCGCCTTGCGGAAGGCGTCCGAACGGGTCCAGGCCTCGAAGGCGTCGCGGCTCGCCCAGATCGTGTGCGAGGAGTAGAGCGTATGGTCGTCGCGCTCCGGCCCCTTGAGCAGATGGAACTCCACGAACCCGGGCACGTCGTTGAGGTGGCTGTCGCGGGTGCGCCAGACGGTCTCGAAATCCGCTTCAGATCCCTTGACGACCTTGAAGCGGTTCATGGCGATGAACATAAGGATTCTCCTCTCTTGCTTGAGACATGGTCGGGTTGGCCGGTCTCGTCAACGCGGCTGGAAACGGACGGGTACGGTAAAGGTCATGGTGCTCTTGCCGATCGCCGGCGGGATCGGCGGGAAAGGCGCGGCGCGGTCGACCATGGCGACGACCTCGCGGTCGAAGGCACCCGTGCCCGAGCTGCGGGCGAGCCGCGCCGAGCGCACCCGCCCGTTGGCGCCGATCGTGAAGGTGATCGTCGCGGTTCCGGTCAGGTGCTCCTCGGCGGCCTCCTTTGGGTAGCGCTTGTGGCGCTGAAGATGCGAGGCGACCCGGCCGGCGTAGGAGGAAACGAGCTGCCGGCCGCCGTCGGCCTGCCGCCTGCCGCCGCTGCCGACCTGCTCGCCGGCGGGCGCGGCGGACGATCCCTGGCGCGCCGAGGTCCGCGCGGCGGCCGGTCCGGACGCGCTCTTCGGCTTCGACGGCGCGGCCTTGGATTTCGGGGGCGTCTTAGCGGCCTGCCGCTTCGCCGGCGCCTCGACCCGCGGCACGTCGTCCGGCCGGATGCGGGGCAGCGGGGCGGTGACGTCCTCGGCCGGCACGGTCGTGCTCGACTCCGCGGGCGACAGCGCGGCAACGTCGAACTCGGCGGCCGCCTCCGGCGTCTCGATCGGCTCGACCTCCTCGGCGGTCACGGCGATTCCGCCCTGCCAGGCGGATACGGGCGCTGCTTCGGCGACAGGTACGGTCTCGCCGACCGAGGCGGCTTCGATCGTGTCGGCGGTCACCGGTTCGGGGAGCGGCTCGGCCGGCTCCGACACCTCGAGGGGGACGACTTCCGCGACCGGCTCGGTCGGCTCGACGTCGTCCGCAACGTCGGCCCGCTCGGCCTCGGCCGATTCCGCCGCGGGCGGGGACGCAGGATCGACGACGTCGGCGACCGCCTCGACCGGCAGCCCCCAGACCATGCCCGGCCGGCCGGCGGACGCTTCCATCATCACTTCGTCGGAAGACATCGCGAAGCCGAGGACGACGCCGTGCAACGCGACCGCGACGCCGGCGGCGACGACCCAGTGGCCGGCGCGGATCATGACCCGCCTCCGCGCCTGGTGATCAGCCGCACCTTGGTCACGCCGGCGCCGGCGAGCGCACCCAGAACGGGCGACAGATCCGCGGCGGGCAGCGACCGATCGGCGACCACGGCGAGGATCGCCGCCTCCTCGTCCGCGCCGTCGGCAGCGACCATCGCCGCCAGTCCGCCGAGATCGACCTGCGTGCCGCGGTAGGAGATGAAACCGCCGGCGGAAACGTAGACCGCCTCTGACGGCATCCGGGCGCCGGGGCTCTCGTGCGTCTCGGGAAAGGCGACGGCGATGTCGGCGCGCGGGGCGATGGTGCCGGCGATCAGGAAGAAGATCAGCAGCAGGAAGACGATGTTGATCAGCGGCACGATGCCGTCGTCGGCCTGGCGCTTGACGGGGGATCTCAGCCGCATCGGGACCGCCTCAGCGCACCAGGACGACATCGCCGGCGGCCGCGCCGCGCGCGATCTCCAGGGCGGTGACGATGTGCTGCGTCGTCGCGCCCGACGCGGGTCTGAGCAGGATGCGCTGCGTCTGCGGGCCGCCGAGATCGCGCAGGGCGGTCGCGAGCCCGCCCGTCTCCACGGCGATGCCGTTGACGGCATAGCGCCCCTCGGCGTCGACCGTCAGCAGGACGTTGGCGACCTCCGGCGCGGCGGTGCCGGGCCGTCCGCTGCCGCCCAGCGCGACATCGATCTCGGAGTACCGCGAGAAGGTCGAGGCCAGCATGAAGAACAGCAGGAGCAGGAAGACGACGTCGACGAGCGCCGTCAGGCTGGTCGTGCGCCGGATCGTCGAGGTGCGTTCAGTGCGCATGGCCGCCTGCCACGGGACGCAGCGCGACGGCGGCGGGAGCGGCCTCCTCGGGCACCGGCGGGTGGGTCAGCACCAGGGTCGCCAGCCGCTCGATGGTGCGCCGCTCGCGCTCGACCCGGCCGTCGAACCAGTGCAGCAGCAGCGCGGCGGGAATCGCCACCGCGAGTCCGACGGCGGTGGTGAGCAGCGCGACCCAGATGCCGCCGGCGAGCCCGGCGGGATCGACATCGCCACCGCTCGACTCGAGGACCCGGAAGGCGTCGATCATGCCGATCACCGTGCCGAGCAGGCCGAGCAGCGGGGCGGCCTGGGCGATCGCCTCCAGCGCGCGCAGATAGGAACGGAGCGTGCCGACCGCCTCGTCGGCCGTCTGCTCCACCGCCTCGCGCACATGGGCTTCGCTGCCGCCCGACAGCAGGCCGTCCATCGCGCGATTGACGACATCGGCGAGCGGGCCGTGCCAGAGCGCCGCCTGTTCGGCGGCAAGCCGCGCCTCGCCGCGCCGCCAGCGCCCGACGGCGGCGGTCACGTGGATCCGCGCCTGGCGCAGCCGCGCGAACTGCCAGAACTTGACGAGCGCTATGGTGAGCGCGACCACCGAGAGGACGAGCAGCAGCGCGACGATTGGTCCGCCGAGGTCGAGGATCTGGTGGAGACCGGCGAGCACGGAGCCCGCGAAGCCGCGCTCCTCGACGACCGCCCCGCTCAGGGGCGCTCCCTGTACGATTGCCTCGTCCATGTCTTCTCCTCGCTACTGGTCATGTACCGCGCGCTCTGCTCATTCGGTGGGGGGCGGAGCGAGCGTCGTGGTGAAAGGTACGCCGGACCGGCTCGTGGGCCGGATCGATTCGAGGCAGGACTGGGGCGTCAGCCCGCCGCCCGCGCAGGCCGTCACGTCGTTGAGCAGGACGCGCGCGATGCGGTCGCAGGACGTTTCTCCGACGTCGAACTGCTGCACCCGGGTGCGCCCGGCAGGCAGCGGCCGCGCCTTCAGGAGCAGGAACCGGTCGACGCGGCCCTCGCCGTCGAAAAGCACGGCCTCCATCGACAGGGCGTCGACCGAGACGTCCATGGTGTTGGTCAGGACGAAGCTCAGCCGGCAGCCGCTGTCGACGGGTTCCAGGCGGTTGAGCTCGATGCCCAGCCCCCCGTCCGCCGCGATCGCCGGGGCGGCGCCGGCAAGCAGCACGACCGCCGCCCAGGCGAACGGGCGCCGCGAACGCCCGCCCGGCCGACGGCTCTTGCCGCGGCCCCGCGGCATCGGGACGGCAGGCGGGTCATTCGGTCGGCGGGCGTTCATGGCGTTCGACTTGGAGCCCTACTGCTTGTAGACGGCCGGTTCCACCGGCAGGTCCGCCTCCGGCACGCCGAAGCGAAGCGTCGCCGCGAACTTGGCGTTGAAACCCTGCTCCAGGAGCGGAGAGCCGGCGGCGGCGTTCAGGTAATAGCCGTAGGCGACGTCGAAGACGTTCTCGAGCCGCACGTCGAAGCGCAGGTTGTCGTTCGGCTCGTAGGAGGCGAACAGGTTGACGAGCGCGTAGCCGTCGATGATCGAGTTCTGCAGCGTTGGATCGGTCGTGTAGTTGCCGACGCGATAGGACATGACCTTCTGCACCTCGCCGCCGACCGTCAGCTTCTGGTCGAGCATACGGAAGCCGAGGCGCGCCGTGACCTGATCCGGCGGGATCGAGGCGAGCGGGGAGGCCGGCGACGTCGACAGGTCCTCGCCGCTGATCGCGGAGGCCTGCAGACCGGCGAACATCCAGCCGGTGTCGTAGAGGGCCTCGAGTTCGACGCCCTCGATGCGCACCCTCTCGAAGTTCTGGTACTGGGCGCAGATCGGGATCGCCCAGGGCAGCGGGATGAATGGGCAGCCGCTGGTCGGGTCGAACGGCGACAGGTAGGCGAGACCGATATAGTCGTCGACGTCGTTGTGGAACCAGGCCGCCTTGATGCGGACGCCGTCGCCCGGCTGGAAGACGTCGTCGCGCTTGACGTTCAGGCCGAATTCCCAGGTCTTCGCCGTTTCGGGGACGAGGTTCGGATTGGGCAGGAAGGGGAACGCGACGCCGGCGGGGTGGAGACCCGTCATCAGCGTCTCGATGATGCTCGGCGAGCGGTAGCCCTCGGCGTAGGTGCCGTAGACCTGCACGCCGTAGAGGAACGACTGCTCGAAGGGCTTCACGCCGACGGAGACGCGCGGCGAGACGCGGTCGTCCTTGTTGTCGACGCCGCTGCCGGTCAGCTCGTAGCCGTCCCAGCGCAGGGCGCCGATCACCTCGAGCCAGTCCGAGTACTCGATCTTGTCCTGGATGTACGCGCCGTACGCGGTGCGCACGCCGGAGGGGTTGTAGACCGCCGCGCCGCCCAGCGGGTCGACGGTCGTTGCGTCGTCGCGGAACCAGTCGCCGCCGTAGGTCAGCGTGTGGTTGAGCTGGCCGGTGCCGAAGCGCGAGGTGTTCCAGCCGTCGAAGCCGGTCGTGTCGAGCGCGAAGTCGCGGACGCTGCCGGCGGGAACGAAGACGGGAAAGCCGTTCGACGGGTTGAAGCGGAATTCGTCGGTTCGCGAGGTCATGGACTGGTCGACGTCGGTATAGAAGCCGGAGAGGTGCAGGTCGACCCACGGGTTGTCCGGCGCCTGGTAGGTGTACTTGCCGGTGAACGTGTTCTGCTCGAGCGTGACGTCCTGGGCGCCACCGGTCTCGCTGTAGTCGTCGCGGTTGCCGATCCAGCCGAGCGTGATCTCATGGCCGTCGGCGGGACGGATCTGCGTCTTGGCGAGACCGCCCAGCACCTCGTAGTTCGAGTAGGGGACGGTGTTGCCGTTGCCGTCCTCGTAGTCGTCGGCCTGACGGTAGACGACGTTGCCGATGGCGTCGAAGGCCTCGCTGAAGCGCACCGCGCCGGTGCCCGACGTGGTCCAGCCGTCGCCGTTGGTCTCGTAGCGGCCCTTGACCGAACCGGCGGCCCGCTCGTTCGGCTTCAGAAAGTCGGACGCCGACTTGGTCTCGAAGGAGACGACGCCGCCGATCGCGCCCGAGCCGTAGATGTTGGAGACGGGACCGCGCACGACGGTCACCGCGTTGATCATCTCCGGCTCGATCCAGACGGTCGACGTCGCGCCGTGGTCGTTGCGCTGGAAGTTGTTGCGGGCGCCGTCGAGGATCACGGCGACGCGACCGAAGTCCTGCAGGCCGCGGATGTTGAAGCTCGACCCGGTATGGCTCGCGTCCTGTGAAACGCCGACATTCACGTTGGGCATGCCGAAGAAGATGTCCTGCGTGTTCGTCGGCTGCAGGACCTGCAGCTCGGACTGGTTGACCACGCTCACCGACGACAATGCCTCGACGGCTTCCTCTTCCGTCTTGGAGGGAACGACGGTGATTTCGTCCAGGTGGATGTTGGTGACGTCGGCCTCCTGCGCGAAGGCGGCGCCTGCGGCGACGGCGAACGCGGTCGACAGAAGCAGAGTGGAACGGAGAGTGCGGAAACCGGTGCAGTACAGCGTCATTTGAGCCCCCAGGGTGACTAGCGATAGCGCTTCACGGAAAAGCGCGGCTTGCTACTCAACCGGAGGGTCTTTGGCTCGCTGGTACGCGGACGCGGCGACCGCAGTCGGTCTTGCCGGCAGCCCGTCCCTTGCGTTCTAGATTAATATGACTAATACAGTCAAGTTTAAGTGCGACCGCCCTGTCGCCTTGATATCGGGTCGGTTTTTTCGAAGGGCCAGGGGACTTCCGATGACCATATTCCTTGCTGCCAGACCGCTCGCTCTCGCGGCTGCCCTTTCCTTCTGCGCCTCGGCGGGCGCCGGACGGGCCGACGCCGCCGAGATCACCGACGCCGCCGGACGCACGGTCGCGGTGGAGGACGTCGGCAAGGTCGTTTCCGTCGGCGGCTCGGTGACCGAGATCCTCTACGCGCTTGGCCTCGAGAACCGAATCATCGCCGTCGACACGACGAGCCTCCATCCCCCGCGCGCGCTCGCCGAGAAGCCGAACGTCGGGTACATGCGGGCGCTGTCGCCGGAGGGGCTTCTGTCGACGGGCCCGAGCCTGATCCTCGCCGAGGAGGGCTCCGGTCCGCCCGAGGCGATCGCACTGCTCGAGTCCTCTTCGGTCCCGTTCGTGCTGGTTCCGAGCCAGGCCGACGCGGAGGGCGTCGCGGACAAGATCCGCTTCGTCGCCAGGGCCATGGGCGTGGCGAAGGCGGGCGAGGAGATGGCGGACGCCGTCGCCGCCGATCTCGCCGCCGTGCGGGAGGCGACTTCGCACCTCGGCGAGCGGGCGAAGGCGCTGTTCGTCCTGAGCCTCGCCAACGGGCGGATCATGGCCGCCGGCGAAGGAACCTCGGCTGCGGCCATGATCGAGATGGCCGGCGCGGAGAACGCGCTTCAGGGCTTCTCCGGCTACAAGCCGGTCAACGACGAGGCCGTGCTCGAAGCCCAGCCCGATGTCATCGTGATGATGGCGCGCGGCGACCATGCGGCGACCATCCAGGAAGTGCTCTCCCACCCCGCCCTGTCGCGCACGCCGGCCGCCGCGGACAAGCGCGTGATCGCCATGGACGGGCTCTACCTGCTCGGCTTCGGACCGCGCATCGCCAACGCGGTGCACGATCTCGCCGCGGCGATCTATCCCGACGCGGAGCTGCCCGCCGTCGCCGACCATCCCTGGACGGCGAACGCCGGGGCGGCAAATCCCGGGGCGGCAAATCCCGGGGCGGCGAACCCCGGGGCGGCCAACCAATGAGCATGGCAGTGTCGTTGCGGCGCGCGCCGGGAGACCGGTCCGGCCTGGCCCTCCTCCTCGGGATCGTGCTGGCCGGGCTCGTCGTCGTCACGGCGTTCCTGTCGCTCGCCGTCGGACCGACCGGCTTCACGCCGCTCGGCGCCTTGCGAGCGCTCACCGCAATCGGCGAGCGGTCGGGCGAGACGATGATTGTGCTCGACATCCGCCTGCCCCGCACGCTGCTCGGCCTCGTCGTCGGCGCGGCGCTGGCGGTCTCCGGCGCGGTCATGCAGGGGCTGTTCCGCAATCCGCTCGCCGATCCGGGCCTCGTCGGCGTCACGGCCGGCGCGGCGCTCGCCGCCGTCTCGGTGATCGTTCTGGGCGCGGGGGCGCTCGGCGCGGTTCTCGGTGGCCTCGCCTTCTACGCCCTGCCCCTGGCCGCCTTCTTCGGCGGTCTCGTCACCACGACGCTGCTCTATGCCATCGCGACGCGGGAGGGGCGCACCTCGGTCGCCACGATGCTGCTCGCCGGCATCGCGATCGGCGCGCTCGCGGGAGCGGCGACCGGCATGCTGATCTTCGTCTCGGACGACCGGCAGCTGCGCGACTTCACCTTCTGGACGCTTGGCAGCCTGACCGGGGCGACATGGGAGAAAGTCGGTGTCGCGACGATGTTCCTGTTCCTCGTGCTCGCCGTTCTGCCGGGCCTGGCGGCGGGCCTCGACGCCCTGCTGCTCGGCGAGGGCGAGGCACGCCATCTCGGCGTGCCGGTGCAGGCGATCAAGCGGCTGTCGATCTTCGTCGTCGCGGCCGCCGTCGGCGCCTCGGTCGCCGTGGCGGGGCCGATCGGCTTCATCGGCATCGTCGTGCCGCACCTCCTGCGCCTGCTGATCGGGCCGCGCCATGCGGGGCTGCTGCCGACGAGCGCGCTTCTGGGCGCGGTGCTGCTGGTCGGCGCCGACATGGTGGCGCGCACGGCGGTCGCGCCGGCGGAACTGCCGATCGGCATCGTGACGGCGATCCTCGGCGCGCCGTTCTTCCTGTGGCTGCTGCTCAGGCAGCGCTCGATCGTGGACCTGTAGGACCTGCTGGGGATGCTCGAAGCCGATGCCGTGACGGTACGCCTGGCCGGGCGCGAAGTCCTGAAAAGCACGAGCCTCCGGCTGTCGCCGGGCGAGTTTACCATCATCGTCGGGCCGAACGGCGCCGGCAAGACGACGCTCCTGCGCACGCTGATCGGCGACCTCGAGCCCTCGTCCGGCGAGGTCCGGTTCGACGGCAGGCCGATCGGGCGCTGGCGCGGCCGCGACCTCGCCCGCCGCCGCGCGGTCCTGTCGCAATCCCAGCACCTCGCCTTCCCGTTCACTGTGCACGAGGTGGTGGCGCTCGGCCTCGGCGCGGGCGCCGACGACGGACGGGCGGCGGAGGACGTCATCGCCGAGACACTGCGGCGCGTCGACCTCACCGGCTACGAGGCGCGCTTCTACCAGCAGCTTTCGGGTGGTGAGCAGCAGCGGGTGCAACTTGCACGTGTTCTCTGCCAACTCGGCGCGCCGGTGCGGCGCACGGACGAGGGCGCGGCCGCGAACTGGCTGTTCCTGGACGAGCCGACGGCGAGCCTCGACATCCGCCACCAGTTCGAGATCCTCGACCTCGCCCGCGACCACGTGCGCGCCGGCGGCGGCGGGCTCGCGATCCTGCACGACCTCAACCTCGCCGCCGACTACGCGGACCGGATCGTCGTCGTCTCCGAAGGGTCCATCGCAGCGGACGGCGCGGCGAAAGCCGTGCTCACGGAAGGGCTAATCGAGGGCGTGTTCCGGGTTAGCTTCGGGCGAGTGTTGCGCGACTTCGGGGCGAAGGCCGGAGCCTGAGCGAGGCGGCGACGCTTGCGCCGCCCCGGTCGGGGCGAATACCATCGCTTTCCCAGGAACCTGGCCCTCCCCGCAGGACGGCCCGGCGCCGTTCCGTCGCGACGGACAAGGAAGTCGTTTGGATCTTCGACAGCTGAAATACTTCTCCCAGGTCCTGGAGAGCGGCTCTTTCTCCAAGGCGGCAAACCAGCTGCGCGTGGCGCAGCCGGCGCTGAGCCAGCATGTCCGCCACATGGAAGAGGAACTCGGCGTCAAGCTTCTCTACCGCAGCACCAGGGGCGTCACCGCGACGGAGGCGGGCGAGCGGCTGTTCAGGCACGCCAAGCAGATCCTCGCCGAATTCTCGGAGATCCCCGACAAAGTGCGCGCCGGCGCGTCGACGCCGCGCGGCGAGGTACGCTTCGGCATGCCCGGCACGGTTAGCGAACTCCTCGCCGCGCCGCTGATCGAGGCGGCCCGGGCCCGCTATCCGGACGTGCGCATCCGCATCGTCGAGGCGATGAGCGGCTATATCCTGCAATGGCTGCAGCAGGGCGACGTCGACCTCGCCATGATCTACTCGACCTCCGATCCGCACGGCCTCATGGTGCATCACGCGCTGTCGGAGGAGATCGGCCTGTTCTGCAGCAGCGCGCTTCAGGACCGGGCAGACCTGCCCGCCGGAAAGGTCAGCCTGAAGGAGGCGGCCGGCCTGCCGCTCGTCATCCCGGGCCGCAAGCACGGCCTGCGCGAGCTCATCGAGGACGCCGCACTCGCGACCGGCGTCGCCATCGAGCCGTCGGTGGAGATCGATTCCTACAGCCAGATCAAGAAGCTCGTCACGCGCGGACTCGGCTACGGCATCCTGCCGCACATGGCCATCAACAAGGAGGCCGAAGCCGGCGTCTTCGACGTCTGGGGCTTCGAGCGGCCACACATGACGCGCAAGGTCTATCTCGCCTATTCCACCGAGCGGCCGCTGCTCAACGCCGCGCGGGCGGTCGGCCAGCTCTCCTGGGAAATCCTGCAGCAGCTCGTCAGAGAGGAGGCCTGGATCGCCGAGCTTTCGGACGAAAGCCAGTGGCCCAGCCTCTACGACTGAACGGCCGCCCGCCGGCCCCGATGCCAGCCGCACACGGATCCCTTTCAGCCCATCCACCCGCTCCCGGACCGATGTCCGCTGGCGGAGGGATACCCCGCACTATTCGCTATACCCCTTAGCGCTAATTCGTATTTGACTCGGCGCTGCCCCGGGCGAGAGTTCCGAGCATGGAGGAACGCCCAACCACGCCCGCGGGCGCACTCGCGGGGATCATGGTCGTTGCGCTCGAGCAGGCCGTCGCCGCGCCGCTCGCGACCGCCCGGCTCGCCGATGCGGGTGCTCGGGTGATCAAGCTCGAGCGGCCGGAAGGCGACTTCGCGCGCGGCTACGACGATTTCGTTCTTGGCCAGTCGAGCTATTTCGTCTGGATCAACCGCGGCAAGGAATCCTGCCGGGTCGATCTGAAGGCCGAGGACGACATGGCGTTGGTGCGGGCCATGATCACGAAAGCCGACGTTTTCGTGCAGAACCTGGCACCGGGCGCGACCGACCGGCTCGGCCTCGGCAGCGCCGCGCTACGCGAGCAGTTTCCGCGACTCTGCGTCTGCGACATCGGCGGCTACGCGCCGGCGACGCCCGACCACGAACGCAAGGCATACGACCTGCTCATCCAGGCCGAATCCGGACTTTCCGGCGTCACCGGCACAGAGGACTCCGGACCAAGCCGGATGGGCATCTCCATCTGCGACATCGCTACCGGCCAGGCCGCTTACGCAGCGATCCTGGAAGCGCTGCTCCACCGCGAGCGCACGGGTATCGGCCGGCACATCCAGCTCTCGCTGTTCGATACGGCCGCCGAATACATGAACGTACCCTACCTGAGCCGCCGCTACGGCGGCGAGGAGCCGCGCCGCCTCGGCCTCGCCCATCCCTCGATCGCGCCTTACGGCGCGTTCAGGACGCGCGACGGCGATGTCCTCATCGCGATCCAGAACGAGCGCGAATGGAAGGTGTTCTGCGAGGACGTGCTCGGCGAGCCGGCGCTCACCACCGACTCCCGCTTCGACAGCAACACCGCCCGCGTGCGCAACCGCACCGCGCTCGAAGCGCGCATCCGCCCGGCGCTCGAGGGCTGCTTCAGCGCAGACCTGTGCCGGCGGCTCGATGCGGCGCGCATCGCCTACGGGCGCATCTCGCGGATGGACGACCTCATCCGCCACAGGAGCGCGGCCTTCTCGCCGGTCGAGACCATCAACGGCGTCGTCGAGGTGCTGGCGCCGCCCGTGATCGTCGACGGCGAAAGGCCGGCGCTCGGGCGCGTGCCGGCGCTCGGTGAGAACGACGCTGCGCTGCGGGCGGAATTCGGTCGCCCCACTTGAGACAACGACAGGTGCATGGAGGCCGGAACGAATGCCGGAGATTGACGACCACGAGGACATCCGCGCCGCGGTGCGCAAGCTCTGCGACGACTTTCCCGGCGAATACTGGCGCAAGCTCGACGCGGAGCGCGCCTATCCGAAGGAGTTCGTTAAGGCGTTGACCGAGGCCGGCTATCTCTCCGCCCTCATCCCGGAGGCGTACGGCGGCGCGGGCCTGACGATCTCGGCTGCGGCGGCCGTGCTCGAGGAAGTCCAGCGCGCGGGCTGCAACGGCGGGGCATGCCACGCGCAGATGTACGTGATGGGGACACTTCTCCGGCACGGCAGCGAGGAGCAGAAGGCCCGCTACCTGCCGGGCGTCGCCTCCGGCGAATTGCGCATGCAGGCATTCGGCGTGACCGAGCCGACGAGCGGAACCGACACGACTTCGATCCGCACGTTCGCCCGCCGCGATGGCGACCACTACGTCGTGAACGGCCAGAAGATCTGGACGAGCCGGGCCGAACACTCGGATCTGATGGTCCTGCTCGCGCGCACGACGCCGCGCGAGGAGGTCACAAAGCGCACGGACGGGCTATCTGTCTTCATCCTCGATATGCGCGAGGCGCTCGGCAACGGCCTGACGATCCGGCCTATCCGCACGATGATGAACCACGCGACGACCGAGGTGTTCTTCGACGGCGTGCGCATTCCCGCCGAGAACCTGATCGGCGAGGAAGGCAAGGGCTTCCGCTACATCCTGAGCGGCATGAACGCCGAGCGCATCCTGATCGCCGCCGAATGCGTGGGCGACGCCAAGTGGCTGATCGAGAAGGCCTCGACCTATGCCCGCGAGCGCGTCGTGTTCGGCCGGCCGATCGGCATGAACCAGGGCATCCAGTTCCCGATCGCGCGCGCCTACGCCAACATGCGGGCGGCCGAGTTGATGGTGCGCGAGGCGATCCGGCTCTACGAGGCGGGGCGCGACTGCGGAGCGGAGGCGAACATGGCGAAGATGCTCGCCGCCGACGCGTCGAACGAAGCCGCCAACGCCTGCATCCAGACCCATGGCGGCTTCGGCTTCGCCGAGGAATACGACGTCGAGCGCAAGTTCCGCGAGACGCGACTCTATCAGGTCGCGCCGATCTCGACGAACCTGATCCTGTCGCATCTGGCCGAGCACGTGCTCGGCATGCCGCGCTCGTATTGAGGCCAGCACCGTGCCGGAAACCGAAAAGCCCTTCGCAGACTGGATCGGCCGGCAGAGCCGCGCCAGCGACGTCGTCAGCGAGCGGCTCGCGCGCAGCTACAGGGCGATCTTCGAGCCGCACCTCGCCGCGACCGAGGGCGACGCCGCGCCGGCCGGCATCCACTGGTGCCTCTGCCCGGCGATCGCACCGATGGCGGAGCTCGGCCCGGACGGACACCCGGCGAAGAACCTCGACCTGCCGCCCGTGCCGCAGCCGCGCCGCATGTGGGCCGGCGGCACGATCGAGACCCTCGACATGCTGCGCGTCGGCGACGAGGTGACCCGCACGACGACGATCGCCGATATCACCCGCAAGCAGGGCCGCACCGGCGAACTGTGGTTCGTCGGCGTCGACCACGAATATTCCACCGCGCGCGGCATCGCGATCCGCGAGCGCCGCGACATCGTCTACCGCGAGGCGGCCAAGCCCGGCGCCGCCGTGCCCGCGCCCGAGGCGGCGGCGCAGCGCCCCGCCGCAATGTCATGGACGGTGGCGACCTCGCCGGTCTTCCTGTTCCGCTATTCGGCGATCACCTTCAACGGCCACCGCATCCACTACGACTATCCCTACGCGACCGGCGTCGAAGGCTACGACGGCCTCGTCGTCCACGGCCCGATCCAGGCGACGCTCCTGCTCAACCTCGCAGCCGCGGCGGGCAGCAGGATACCGCGCCGGTTCCAGTACCGGGGCCTCGCGCCCGCCTTCGCGGGAGGCGATCTCCTCGTCTGCCGGAGCGCCGAGGACACCGACGCCTATTGGATCCAGGGCGCCTCGGGCCGCGTCCACATGGACGCGCGGGCGGTGGAACCATGAGACGCGGACGCGCCGAACCGACATCCGCAATGCAGGAAGGAAGCAAGCCATGAACGCCGATCCGTCCCTCAAAACCCCCGGCCGGATCGAGCCGGCCAAGGGCGTGTTCATCGACAACCGCTGGCAGCCCTCGGACTCCGGCGCGACCGTCGACGTCCACGCGCCGGCGGAGGGCGCGGTATTCGCGACGATCGCAGCCGGCAACGCCCGCGACATCGACAAGGCCGTCGTCGCGGCACGCAAGGCTTTCGACAATGGCGCGTGGGGCCGGCTCACCGCCGTCGAGCGTGGAAGGCTGCTGTCGAAGCTCGGCCAGCTCATTCTCGACCACGAGGACGAGCTCGTCGTCATTGAGGCGCGCGACACTAGCAAGCCGATGAAGCAGGCGCGCGCCGACATCCAGGCCTGCGCGCGCTACTTCGAGTTCTACGGAGGCGCGGCCGACAAGTTCCACGGCGACACGATCCCATTTCTGAACGGCTACTTCGTCGCCACGGAGCGCGAGGCGCACGGCGTCACCGGCCACATCATCCCTTGGAACTATCCCGCGCAGATGTTCGGCCGCACGCTCGCCCCGGCGCTCGCGGTGGGCAACGCGACCGTCATCAAGCCGGCCGAGGACGCCTGCCTGTCGACGCTGCGGCTTGCCGAACTCTCGGCGGAGGCCGGATTCCCGGAGGGCGCGATCAACGTCGTCCCGGGCCTCGGCACGGAGGCCGGCGCCGCGCTGATCTCGCATCCGGACGTCGACTTCCTGTCCTTCACCGGCAGCCCGGAAGTGGGCGTCCTGGTGCAGACGGAGGCGGCGAAGAACCACATCACCTGCACGCTGGAACTCGGCGGCAAGTCGCCGCAGATCGTCTTCGCGGACGTCGATCTCGAGGCGGCGCTGCCGAGCCTCGTCAACGCGATCGTCCAGAACGCCGGCCAGACCTGTTCGGCGGGATCGCGGCTCCTCGTCGAGAAATCCGCCTACGACCGCGTCGTCGGGGCGGTCGTCGAGCGGTTCGCGACGCTGCGGGCGGGAACGCCGGAGATGGATCTCGATCTCGGCGCGCTCATCAATCCGCGCCAGAAGCGGCGGGTGGAGACCTTCTGCAACGGCGCCGGCAGCGACGGTGTTCCGCTCCTCGCCGAGGGCGGAATCGCCGAGGGCGTGCCGGCCGAGGGCTTCTTCGTCGCGCCGAAGCTGTTCGGGCCGGTGCCGCGCGCCGACACGCTAGCGCGCGAGGAAGTGTTCGGGCCGGTCCTCGCCGTCATCCCCTTCGAGGACGAGGCCGACGCGATCGCGCTCGCCAACGGCACCGACTACGGCCTCATCGCCGGCGTCTGGAGCCAGGACGCCAAGCGGACGACGCGCGTCGCCCGGAAGATCAGGGTCGGCCAGGTCTACGTGAACGCCTACGGCGCGGGCGGCGGCATCGAGCTGCCGTTCGGCGGCGTCCGCAAGTCCGGCCACGGCCGCGAGAAGGGCATGGCCGCCCTGCACGACTTCACCGTCGCCAAGACCATCATCATGAAACACGACTGAGCCAAAGGAACGAGGAAACGATCATGCGACTGAAAGACAAGACCGCCCTGGTGACCGGCGCCGCATCGGGCTTCGGCGAGGGCATCGCCAAGACCTTCGCGCGCGAAGGCGCCAAGGTCGTCATCATGGACCTGAACGGCGACGGCGCGAACGCGGTCGCCTCGGCGATCGGCGCCTCGGCGCGCGCGGTCAAGGGCGACGTCACCAAGGCGGCCGACATCGAGGCGGCGGTCGCCGCGGCGGTCGACTTCGGCAACGGTCTCGACATCGTCGTCAACAACGCCGGCTGGACGCATCGCAACAAGCCGATGATGGAGGTGACCGAAGAGGAGTACGAGCGCGTCTACGACATCAACGTGCGCTCGATCTTCCACATGAGCCGGGCGGTGATCCCGCTGATGCGCAAGGCCGGCGGCGGCGTTATGATCAACGTCGGCTCGACGGCCGGCATACGGCCGCGGCCGGGCCTGACCTGGTACAACTCCACCAAGGGCGCGGTGAACCTTTTGTCGCGGTCGATGGCGGTGGAACTCGCCCCCGACAGGATCCGCGTCAACTGCGTCGCCCCGGTCATGGGCGCGACCGGGCTGCTCGAATCCTTCATGGGCGTGCCCGACACGCCGGAGAACCGGGCGCGGTTCATCGCAACCATCCCGATGGGCCGGCTGTCGACGCCGCAGGACATCGCCAACGCCTGCCTCTACCTCGCCTCCGACGAGGCCGAGTTCATCACCGGCGTGATCCTAGAGGTCGACGGCGGCCGGACCGTCTGATCGGCAGACGCCCGAAAACAGAAGCGGGGGGGGCCGGGGGGGGGGGTGGGCCACCCTGGGCGGGGCCGCAGTCGTTTTCGGGAGGTTATCCAGGATCAGTGCACGGCCGCGTACATCAGCCGCTCTTCCGTCGCGTCGAGCGGCGAGAATTCCTCGACCACCCTGCCCTGCCGGGCGACGAGCAGCCGGTCCGAAAGTAGCATCACCTCCGGCAGATAGGACGAGATCACCACGACGGCCTTACCCTCGTCGGCGAGCCGGTTGATGATCTGGTGGATTTCGGCGATGGCGCCGACGTCGACGCCGCGGGTCGGCTCGTCGAAGATGATGAGGTCGGGGTCCTGGACCAGCGACTTGGCGATCACCGCCTTCTGCTGGTTGCCGCCCGACAGCTCGATCACGCGGGCGGCCTTGGTGACGGCGCGCACCTGCAGCGACTCCACCCACTTCTCGCCGACCGCATCGATCTCCCTGTTGCGCAGCCAGAACTTGCTGCGGATCTTCGCCAGCATGCCGACGAAGATGTTGACCTTGATCGACATGGTCTCGAAGAAGCCTTCGACCTTGCGGTCCTCGGTGATGTAGGTGATGCCGTCGCGCACCCCCTGCGCCGGCACGCGGTAGCGCACCGGCTTGCCGCCGAGGAAAACCTCGCCGCCGTTGGTGTAGTCGCGCTTGATGACGCCGGCGACGACCTTGAAGGTCTCGGTGCGGCCGGAGCCGACGAGCCCGAAGACGCCGGTGATCTGGCCGGCGAAGACGGAGAACGAATTGTTCTTCACGACGTTGCCGACGCGCAGGTTGGAGACGCTCAGGACGCGGGGCCCGGCGGGGCGCACCGTCGTCTTGCGGGTGCCGTAGAGCTCGTGCGACAGGCTGCGGCCGACCATCGCCTGGACGATGCGCGCGCGGTCGAAATTCGACGTGTAGTCGGTGATGACGAGCCTGCCGTCGCGCAGGATGGTGATGCGGTCGGAGATTGCCAGCGCCTCCTCGAGCGCATGCGAGATGAAGATCACCGATACGCCGCGTTCCTTAAGCGTGCCGACGAGTTCGAAGAAGTGCCGTTTCTCCTCCGGTGTCAGTGTCGCGGTCGGCTCGTCGAAGACGATGATCTGCGCCTTCAGCAGCATCGCGCGGGCGATCTCGACCATCTGCTTCTTGGCCGCGCCGAGCGAGCCGACCTGGGCGGTCGGATCGACGTCGAAGCTCAGCGACTGCATGAACTGCTGGGCGGCGATGTTGGTGCCGCGCAACCGGTTGAAGAACTTCTCGTTGCCGAGGAAGAGGTTCTGGGCGACCGTCATCGACGGCACCAGGCTCGTCTCCTGGAACACCATGGCAATGCCGGCCTCGATCGCCTGGGAGGGCGTATCGAGCCGGACTTCCTTGCCGTTCAGTACGATCGTCCCACGCGTCGGCTCGACGACGCCGGCGATCATCTTGGTCAGCGTCGACTTGCCGGCTCCGTTCTCGCCGAGAAGGGCGTGGACCTCGCCGCGCATCAGCGTGAAGTCGATGTCCTCCACCGCGGCCGAGCGGGCGTAGAACTTGGTGAGCTGCCGCATTTCCAGTATCGGCGTCATTCCTCGGCCCCTTGCCTTCCCAGCCCCTCGACCTGCGACACCGACAGGCGGAGGATCCGCCCGGCGCCCTTCGACAGGACGAGCAACTCGTCGCCGCGCTGGGCGACCGCGACCACGCCGTGGTGGCGCCCGCCGACGCGGCTGTGCAGCGAATAGAGCGGCATCAGGTCGGCGTCGTAGCGCACCACCAGACCGTAGGAACGCGGAGGCGCCCAGGGCTTGAGGATGCCCATCTGCTTGACGCCGCCGGCCTGCAGCGGCTCTCGGAAATCCTGGCCCGAGCTCAGCGCCGGGGCGACCCAGTATTTCGGCTCGACGGTGCGCATCATGTCGCGGCGATAGTCGGTCTCGCGCAGCACGAACTCGATGAGCTGCGTCCGGTTGGCGAAGACCGAGAGCCAGAAGCCGCCGCCGTCCACCGGCGAAATGCGGGCAGGATAACCCGGCAGCGCCGGAATGCCGGGGGTCGGCTTGCCGTTCCCGACGATGCTGACCTGGTGCCGCCAGCTTTCCGAAACGAGGGTGCGGCCCCGGCCGTCGAGGAAGGCGCCGAAGGCGTAGCCGAGCCCCGAGCCGACGACCGTCGCCGTCCTGCCGGCGCGGTCGTAGCGGACGAGCCTTCCCGATCTGCCCTTCTCGAGGAGGTCGCGGCTCCAGTCCGGATAGGTGTGCACGGCCGAGCCGTCGCAGATCAGCAGCGCGCCGTCCTTGCCGGCGTGCAGGGCGGTCACCGCCGTGAACGAGCGTCCGTCGACGGTGTTGACGACCTCGCCCTTCGCCTTGTCGGCGTCGACGATGACGGTCGTTCCGAGACCGACCGAGATCGTCCCGTCCGGCCAGACCGCGAGCGCGGTCACCACGTGGTCGAAGGTCGCGACCGGGTCGAGGTTTCCGTCCGCGCCGACCTTGACGACGGCCTTGCCGCAGGCGGCGTAGATCGTGCCGTCGGGACCGGCGGCGATGTCCTCCAGCTCCGGGTTCTCGGCCAGGACTGGAGCGTCCTCGAGCAGGTTGTTCGGCTTCAGCGCGCCGTCCATCGTCGGCACCGACAGGCTGGAGCCGCGCTTGTTGAACGTCGAGCGAACGAGGGCGGAGATCGCGTCAAACATGGTAGCGCCCGCTTGAAACGAAGTTCGGATCGGCGCCTTCGAGCTTCAGGCGGCCGATGCGGTTGTTGGAGATGCCGCCGATATAGAGATGGCCCTTGTGCTCGCGCATCGAGGTGATCATCGGATGGTTCAGGCCGTTCTGGTCCCACAGCACGTCGAGGATCTCGCCGGCCTCGTTGAACTTCACGATGCAGCCGGTGTTGATGTTCGGCGCGAGCCACTCGTCGCCCGGCAGTTGCTTCGACATGCGGCGGCGGAAGGACGGCTTGCGCATGGCCAAGTCGAAGGCCGGGCAGCGCATGCCCATCAGCGCCAGCCAGTAGTTGCCGTCCGAGGCGCGGTTGATGTTGTCCGGATAGCCCGGCAGGTTGCCGATGACGACCTCGGTCGTGCCGCGCTTGGGGCCGTCGAACCAGAAGCGCTTGATCGTGCAGTTCCAGCTCTCGGCGAACAGGATCGACTCGAGGTCGGAGGCGAGGCAGATACCGTTCGGGAAGATCAGGTTGCGCAGGACCGTGGTCGTCTTCTTCGTGTTGGGGTCATAGCAGATGATGCGCCCGTTGCCGCGGCCCTCGAGACTGTCGATCGGCCACTCGTGCATCTCGTAGCGCACCGTCGCCTCGGAGAAGAAGATGCGTCCGTCCGGGGCGATATCGAGGTCGTCGGCAAGGCGCAGGCGGCTGTCGTCGACGACGGAGAAAAGCGAGCGGTTGGTCTCGTCCGTCACCTTCTCCACCTTGCGGTCGGCGGTGACGCGATAGAGGCCCATGCCGCCGACGCAGACGTAGAGATTGTGGCCGGAATCGAAGGTCATACCGAGCGGCTGGCCGCCGGTGCGGGCGTAGACCTCCCACTTCTGGTAGTCGGGCGCGAAGAAGCGGATGATCTCGCCGTGGCGGTTGCCGCAGTAGAGGTTGTCGTCCTCGTCGAGGATGACGTCCTCGGGCGACTCGACCTCGCCGAGACCGATCGTCTCGACCTTGTGCAGGCGATCGTTGAGGGCGTAGGGCGTGCCCGGCCCCGTCGTTCCCGGAGGGATGACGGGCAGCTCCAGGTAGGACGGGCTGACGTAGAATTCCTGCACGGCCTTGTGCCGGTTCTTGAACCAGCGGATGTCGAGCGTCGCGGCCAGCAGCAGGGTGGTCGCGAGGATCACGCGCGCGGCGCCCGCCGGCACCGCCAGGCGCAGAAGGCCATTGGTGACGAGCAGAATGATCAGCGTGCCGAAGATCGCCTTCATCACCGAGCCCTTGCCGCCGCCCAGGCGGATGCCGCCCAGGATCGCGGCGGTCAGCACGGTGATCTCGAGGCCCTTGCCGGTGTCCGCGCCGGCGCTCGCCAGGCGCGAGGCGTAGAAGATCGCCGAGGTCGCGGCGAACACGCCCGAGGCGACGTAGGAAAGCGCGACGGTCCGGTTCACCTTCAGACCGATGTTGTAGGCCGAGCGCCGGTTGCCGCCGATCGCCAGGATGCGCCAGCCCGCGCCCATGCGCGTCAGGAAGACGTGGCTGGCGATGGCGACGACGGCGAATACCCACACGACGGTGGGGATCGACAGGAACGATCCGGCGCCGAGGAAGTCCCAGACCGGCGCGTCGGGAATGACAGAGGAGATGGCGACGGCGAACTTGAAGTTCAGCATGTCGTGCAACGCCTTGTAGACGATCAGCGTGACCATCGTCGTCAGGAAGGCGCGCATGCGCATGTAGCCGATCAGCACGCCGTTCACCGCGCCGAGCAGGGCGCCGCACAGGAGCGTCACCGGGATGGTGACCACGACCGGCAGGTCGAGCACGTTGACGCAGTAGAGCGCCAGCAGATTGCAGATCGCGAAGATGGAGGCGATGGACAGGTCGATGCCGCCGACGATCAGCACCAGCGACATGCCAAGCACGGCGAATCCGAGCTCGCTGGCCTGCCGCAGGGTATCGGACAGGTTCGCAATCGAGATGAAATTGTCGATCTTGGTGCTGAGATAGGCCGCCGTGAGCACCAGCACGATCAGCGGGACGGCGGTCTCCATCCACTGCTTCTGGAGCAGTTCGCCGAAGATATGGTCCGGCCAATACTTGTAGCGGAGCTTCGTGATGGTTCTGGACATGAACTGTATAGACCGGGACGACGTGCAGTCGGTGGGAGCGGCTCTGCCGGCAAGACGGCACGGGGCACCGCGGCCGCGGCGCCCCGTCCGATTTTCAGGCGATCACCGGATGGTATCGAGGGTCCAGCAGAACTGCTGGTCGATGTTCTCCGGCGTGTACTCGACGAGCGGCGTGTACAGGATGGTCTTGGTCGAACCGACGGGGTTCTTGTCCTGCAGGGCGGCCGCGATGAGGTCGTTCAGGTCGCGCGCCTGGCCCGGCACGTCGTAGCTGACGTAGTGCTGCCACAGCCCTTCGCGGATGCCCTTGCAGGCGAGCTCACCGCCGCCACCCGAGCTCGAAACGAAGACCTTGCCCTTCAGGCCGGCTTCCTCGATCGCAGCCGCGGTGCCGACGTCGGTGTTGTCCCAGACGCCGAGGATGCCGCAGAGATCGGGATGCTGCTGCAGCACCACCTGCGTGATCGACTTCGCCTTCGCCGACTCGTAGTCGCCGGTCGACTGGACCGACACGACATTGATGTTCTTGTCGTTGTTGAGGATGTTCTCGTAGCCCTTCAGCATGTAGGCGGAGAACGGGCTGGTCGGCGGGCCGGCGAGGATCAGCACCTTGCCCGACGTGCCGGGGCCGCAATGGGCGGCGACGGCCTTGGCCTGGGTCTCGCCGAGGTTCACGACCTCGGCGCCGACGAAGCCGGTCGTCAGGATGTTGGTCTTCATGTTGAGCTGGATGACGCGGATGCCAGCCTTCTCGGCCTGCGCCAGCAGCTTGGCGTAGGATTGCACGTCCGGGTTCTGGACGACGACGACGTCGGGCTTCTCGGTGATCAGCGAGGTCAGCGTCTGGGCGCCGGCGGCGGTGTTGAAGTTCGAGTTGCGAACCTCGTAGTTGTAGCCGAGCGCGGCGGCCTGCTTGGCCATCATCTTGGACCAGCCCTCGGTGAGGTCCAGCCCCATGAAGACCGGGACGAACACTACGTTCTTGCCCTTGAGGGCGTCGTAGTATCCGGCGCGCGCGGGGTCGTCCATGCTGTTCTGGGCATGGGCGAGCCCCCCGGAGACCATGGACGCGGCGGTGGCGGCGGCAAAAAGGAACCTGTTCAATCGGGTCACGTATTCCTCCCATTCGGTTATGTGAGCCTGGGTGACGCCGGCGCGTGCCGGCGCCTGTACGAAGTCAGATGTCTCCCTGCTGGGCCGTCTCCTCGTTGCGCGGGTTGATGACGCTGTCGAGCGACAGCGCCGCCAGCAGGACCATGCCCTTGATGAGGTTCTGCATCTCGAAGGACACGTTGAGGATCGTCATGCCGTTGACGATGGTGCCGATCAGCAGCGTTCCCACCACGACATTGAGGACGCCGCCGCGGCCGCCGGACAGACCGATGCCGCCGAGCACGACGACGAGGATGACGTCGTAGATCCAGGTGAGGTTGAAGATGCGCGTGTCCATGTTGCTGGACGAGGCGGCGAGCACAAGGCCGGCGAACAGGCTGATCGAGGCCGCGATCACGTATTGCAGGATCATCATCGGGCGGACGGTGATTCCGGTGATGCGCGCCGCCGCCGTGTTGTCGCCGATCGAATAGACGAACAGGCCGAGCCGGGTGCGCCGCATGAAGATGCCGACGACCACCGTGGCGACGGCGAAGGCCAGGACCGAATAGGGAATGCCGGCGAAGGAGCCCCTGCCGATCCAGGCGATGGCGTCGAGCTGCTGCGGCCAGGGGATGATCTCGTACTCGAAGAGGCCGCTCTGGCCGATGCCGGCGATGCCGATGCCGACGGCGAGCGTCGTGAACAGCGGCGGGATCTCCGCGTAGGCGACGAGGAAGCCGTTGAGGACGCCGATGGCGATCGCGAAGGCGAGGCCGCAGCCGAGCGAGAACGCGATGCCGTAGCCTTGGGCGCCTACCGCCAGGACGACGGCGGTGGGAACCGCGAGCGCGGCGATCATCGACAGGTCGATGCCGCGGCCAATGACGACCACGGCCATGCCGAGACCGAGGATGCCGAGCACGGAAACGGTGCGCATCAGGGTGAGCAGGTTGCCGACCGTGAAGAAGCCGTTCAGGAAAACGGAGAAGGCGAGGAAGATCACCGCGAACAGGAGTGCGACGATGACCTGCTGGTCGAAGGCCAGATTGCGGCCGACGCCGGGCGCCGCGCTCTCCTGCGAGGCGGAGACCGCGTCCGTCTGAGGGTTCGGTTTAATGGTCTCCTCCCAGAGGCGAAGCCCCTCTTCCGTCTCGCACCCGGGCAGCCTCGTCACGACGGGTCGGGTGCCGCCGGCCATGCGCGCGCACCGCCGCTGCACGGAGCGCGCCAATACCATCACTTTTCTCTATGGGTCCTCGCCGGCCAGGGTTTGCCCCGACCTCCCCTTGACCGATACGAAGCATTGCTCCGGCCTTTTTCGTGCTTATTCTTGTTCTTCTGGTGTTTTCTTCACTGGAAATCGCCACTGCCGGCGGCAGCGATCGATCGGACACACCCGAAATCGCGACAAAACTGTCCTTGAGAAGGGAGCCCATATCAAAGACAGAGTTGGTTTGGCCGGTATAAGAAAACGTTCTGGACGACGGCGCCGAGCCAAACCCAGGACCAGACGATACCAGGCTTCCGATCGGGTCCTGCCGACGGGTGCCAGGGCGGTTGGGACGGGCGCATGCGACAACACCGGCGCGCGCCGGGAGGTTCGTGCCGCCGCGTTCGCGGTCGCGTCCGGCCACCCGCGCGCGAGTGCCGGTAACACGAGAGATCGGCGATCGAAACGCCGTGCCGCTCCGACGCTGTCGGATCGCCTGAAACACCTTGGCACCTCCCAAACGCGCCGCGCGACGGATGCTGCTTCTGCGGCAGTTCGATGCACGGGCGGCGCATTCGGACTATAGTATGATGAATAATGACTCGCAATTCATTTTTCTCTTGACGCTCGCCCGGGCCGCTCTCTAGGCTTTGCGCCAGCCTCGCCCGAGAGGCGCAACAAGAACGCGGTCGGTGGCACATATGGCTGCGACCGAAGGGAGGTTTCAGAATGAAGTCCAAGAAGCGCGTCTATCATCGTCGCGACGTTCTCAAAGCCATGACGTCGCTCGGCGGTCTGGCCGCCGCGGCGGCGGTGACCGGGTTCCCGCACATCGCGCGGGCGGACGCCAAGACGATCCGCGTCGGCATGCCGACAATCCTGTCGGGACGCGTCGCGGTCCTCGGCGAAACCAGCGCCAACGCCGCCAAGCTCGCCTTCGACCGGATCAATGCGGCCGGTGGCATCGGCGGGCGGACGTTCGAGCTCGTCACCCGCGATTCGACGGGCAAGCCGGACGCGGCGGCGCGCAATACGCGCGATCTCATCAATTCCGACGGCTGCGAGATCATCATCGACGCGGAGGCGTCGTCGGGATCGTTCGCGGTGCAGGAAGTGATCCGCGAATTGCCCGTTCTCTGCCTTCACACCTGCTCGGAGACGACGTCGCTTTCGGCCGATCCGAAACTGCGCGTCGAAACGGCGTTCCGCTCGGCCAGGCAAGGCATTCACGACGCCATCGGCGGCGGCCAGTACGCCGCGAAGCTGGCCAAGGAAAAGGACCTGACCAGGTGGATGACATGCTCGCCCGACTACGCGTACGGGCGTGACAACTCCGCGCAGTTCCTCGAGTACGCCACCAAGTTCCATCCCTCCATAGAGGTCGTGGAGCAGATCTGGCCGAAGCTGTTCGAGCCCGACTACACCACCTTCGTGACCCGCATCGTCCAGGTGAAGCCGCAGGCCATGTATTCGGCGCTTTGGGGCGGCGACCTCGTGACGTTCATCGAGCAGGGCAACCTCTACGGCCTCTTCGCAGGCAACATGGCGTTCTTCTCCGGTGGCCTCGCCGATCCGCCCGTTCTGAAGGCCATCAAGCAGCTGCCTGCCGGCCTGAACTCCGTCTACCGCTACGACGCGGACTATCCCAAGAGCGAGGCCAACGCCGCGTTCAACGCGGACTACGAGAAGACGTTCTCCGGCTCGCCAACGAACTGGTCCTGGCAGAACTACACCGCCGTGCAGTTCATCGCCGAGGCCCTGAAGCGCACGAACGGCAAGACCGACGGCAAGGCGCTGGCCAACGAAGTGCGCGGGATGGCCGTCGACTCTCCGTTCGCGCCGGACGGCAAGATCGAGATGCGCGCGAGCGATCAGACGATCATCAAGTATCCGGTGGCCTGGGGACAGACCGTCTCGTCGCCCGCGGGAATGACCAACTGGGTCCCCGCGGACTGGAGCGAGATCGAGGCCCTGGAAGCGGAGTGGAAGAAGGCGCAGGGCTACACCTGATCCTCGTCACGCTCACGCGGAGGCCGGCCCGGAGCGGCCGGCCTCCCGTCGTCTGTCCGGCAATTCATGAGGTTCGGCCGTGGACCTGAGTGCGCTGTTCGACTGTGTCACGTCCGCGTCCTGCGTGGTGACGCAGATTTCCACCGGGCTGCTGACGGGCATGTTGCTGTTTCTCGTCGCCGCCGGCCTGTCCCTCATCTTCGGCATTCTGGGGATCGTCAACTTCGCCCACGGCGCCTTCTACATGCTCGGTGCCTATTTCGCGTTCGCCGGATACGAAGCGACGGGCAGCTTCGTCGTTGCGCTCCTGTGCGGCGCACTGGGAATGGCCGCCTTCGGCTTTGTCGTCGAGCGTCTGTTCGTCAGCCGGGTCTACGGCCACGACGTGCTGATGCAATTGCTGCTCTGCTACGCCTTCGTGCTCATTCTCGACGACGCGGTGAAGATCATCTGGGGGGCCGACTACAAGATGATGGGAATGCCCGGCATATTCGCCATGCCGCCGGTATTCGTGCTCGGCGGGGCCATCCCCTTCTACTACGTCTTCCTGATCGGCGTCGCCGCCCTCACCGGCATCACGATCTGGCTGGTGATCGGCAAGACGCGGTTCGGCAAGATCGTGCGCGCCGCGGCCATCAATCCGCAGATGGTCTCCGCGCTCGGCGTCAACACCAGGCTCGTCTACGGCATCGTCTTCGCCGGGGGAAGCCTCATCGCGGGACTGGCGGGTGCGCTCGCCGCCCCCGTCCGCACGCTGACGCCCGGCATGGGCCTGTCGATCCTGATCGAGAGCTTCATCGTCACCGTCATCGGCGGCATGGGATCGATCGGCGGGACCCTGGTCGCATCGATCCTGATCGGACTCACCCGGTCCTTCGGATCAATCGGAATGCCGCTGTTCGTCGACGGCCTGATGTTCCTGTTCATGGCGCTCGTGCTGATCGCGCGGCCACAGGGCCTGTTCGGACGGGCGGGCTGAGATGGCCGGCCGCCCTCTCCTTCGCGACACGGCGATCGCCGTCGCCGCCTTTCTCGTCCTGATGGCATTGCCGGCGGTCACGGGCAGCTCCGCGCTGCGGGACTTCGTCATCTATGTCAGCGCCTACGGCCTGCTGGCGCAGTCGCTCAACCTCCTAACGGGCTATACGGGACTGGTGTCGTTCGGCCATGCGGCCTACTTCGCCTGCGGCGCCTATGTCTTCGGGCTCGTCATGCAGGCGGGCCATTCGGTGCCGGTCGGCATCTTCTCCGCGATCGCGGCCTCGGTGCTCCTTGCGCTCGTCGTCGGGGCGATCTGCGTCAGGCTCAAGGACATCTACTTCGCCTTCCTGACGCTCGCCTTCCAGATGCTGCTGCACAGCGTGATCCTCACGTGGGTGTCGCTGACCGGCGGCGACCAGGGCCTCATGGGCGGCATTCCGCGTCCGCCCTTCCTGGGCATCGATCTCGCCAACAGCCAGACCTTCTACGTCTTCACCTGCGCGACGTTCGTTCTGTGCGTGCTGTTCCTGCGCCAGATCACGGAGTCGCCGTTCGGCTACACGCTGCGGCTCATCCGCGACAATCAGCAGCGCGCCGAGTTTCTCGGGGTCGACGTGTTCCGGGCAAAGCTGCTGGCCTTCGTGCTGGCCGGCGCGGTCGCCGGCGTCGGCGGCATCCTGATGGCGCTGTTCGTCTCCGGCGCGTACCCGGCCTTCGCATTCTGGACCACGTCGGGCGATGCGATCTTCATGCTGATGCTCGGCGGCACGCACGTGTTCCTAGGGCCGGTTATCGGGGCGATCGTGCTGCAGACGCTCGAGCACCTGGTCACCGTCTACACGAGCTACAAAGGCCTCGTTCTCGGGCTCGTCATCCTCGTCGCGGTTCTGGGGCTGCGCCGGGGGATCGCGGACTACGTCTACGAACTCTACGCGGCGCGCCGATCCGGCAAGGCCGTCCCGGTACGCGCCGGCGACGACGTCAGGACGGTCTCCAATCCGGAGGGAAATCGACCATGAGCTCATCGCTGAAAGGCAGGTTGGCAGTCGTCACCGGCGGTGCCAGCGGCATCGGCGCGGCCTGCTGCCGGTCGCTCGCCGAACTCGGCGCCGAGATCGTCATCGTCGATTTCAACGACGATCTGGCGTCGTCCGTCGCCGACACGATCCGGGCAAGCGGCGGCAAGGCCCATGCGCTCGCCCTCGATGTCCGCGACGCAGACGCGATCGAGGCGATGGCGGCGCGCATCGAGAAGGAGATCGGGCCGGTCGACATCCTCGTCACCAGCGCCGGGGTGATCCAGGCGCCGCTGCCGCCGGAGGAGCTGCCGCTCGACAACTGGGACCTCGTCGTCGCCGTAGATCAGCGCGGGGTCTACCTGAGCTGCCTCGCGTTCGGCCGCCGCATGGCGCACCGCGGCGCGGGCTCGATCGTCAACATCGCTTCGGTCGCCGGAATGCGGTCTATGCCGCTGCATTCCTATGCACCTGCCAAGGCGGCCGTCATCTCGATGACGGAGTCGCTTGCCGCCGAATGGGGCCGCTCCGGCGTGCGCGTCAACGCGGTCGCGCCCGGCTACACGCTCACCCCGGCGCTGCAGGCAGCAATCGATTCCGGCCAGCGCGACCCTTCCGATCTCGCCGGCAATTCCGCGCTCGGACGCCTCGTCAGGCCGGAAGAGATCGCCGATGCCATCGCGTTCCTCGTCTCCGATCGTGCCGCCGCGGTCACCGGCATCACGTTGCCGGTCGACGCAGGGTGGCTGGTTGCGCCGTCGTGGCACACCTACGGCGGCATCAGGCCGAAGCGGGGATAGGCCGTGCTGCAGGTCGAGCACCTTCGCAAGTCGTTCGGCGGCGTCGTCGCCACCAATGACGTCAGCATGGACTTTCCGTCCCGTTCGCTGACCGCCGTCATCGGGCCGAACGGCGCCGGCAAGACGACCTTCTTCAATCTCGTGTCGGGGCATCTGCGCGCCGATGCCGGCCGCGTCGTGTTCGACGGCGAGGACATCACGCCGCTGTCGAGCCTGCAGATCGTCCGCCGCGGCCTCGCGCGGGCGTTCCAGGTGGCGAGCATCTTCCCGGACCTGACGCTCGAGGACAGCCTGATCGCGGCGGTGACGTCGCACCAGCGGCGATCGTTCGTGACGGGTCAACGCTTCCCGCTTGCCGCCGCAAGGGAGCGCGCGCACGAGATCATGGAGATGCTCGATCTCACGACGCGGGCGCGCGCACTCTCGCGCAGCCTGCCGCACGGCGATCAGAAGCTGCTCGACATCGCGCTGGCGCTGGCGCTCGAGCCCAAGCTGCTGATGCTCGATGAGCCGACCGCGGGCATGGGCTCGGAGGAGCGCTGGCAGATGATCGAGAAGGTGCGCGAGCTCTGGCAGTCGCAGCACCTGACCATCATCTTCATCGAGCACGACATGGATATCGTCTTCCGGGTCGCTCAGCGGATCTTCGTGCTCAAGTACGGGACGCTGCTCGCAGAGGGGACGCCGGCGGAGATCCGCGCCAATCAGGACGTGATCGACGCCTATCTCGGCGAGGATCACGTGCTCGCGGAGGAGCCGGCATGAGCGCGTCTCCGCTGCTGACCGTCGAGGGCATCGACGTCTGCTACGGCGCCAGCCAGATCCTGTTCGGCGTCGGGTTCACCGTCGAGCGCGGCCAGACGATGGCGCTGCTCGGCCGCAACGGCGCCGGCAAGAGCACGACCTTCAAGGCGATCATCGGCATCCTGGCGCCGCGCGCCGGCACGATCTCGTTCGGCGACAGACGCATCGACGGCGAGCCGCCGTTCCGCATCGCCCGCGCCGGCATCGGCTACGTCCCCGAGGACCGACAGGTATTCCCGCACCACACGGTCGAGGACAACCTGGTCATCGGGGCGCGCGGCCACGACAGCGCCGCGCCCTGGACGCTCGATCGCGTCTACAAGGTGTTCCCCATTCTGGCGAACCTGCGCACCCGGATGGCCGGCCGGCTGTCCGGAGGCGAGCAGCAGCTGCTCACCATCGCACGCACCTTGATGGGCAACCCCGATCTCGTGCTTCTCGACGAGCCGAGCGAGGGCCTAGCCCCGATCGTTGTGCAGTCCATCGGCCGGCTCCTGGTCGAGCTGCGCGAGGCCGGCGTCACCGTGCTGATGGCCGAACAGAACATGCATTTCTGTCTGCGCGTGGCGACGCACGCCACGATCATCGACAAGGGCGAGATCGTGTTCGGCAGCACGATCGAGGAACTGAGGAAGAACGATGAAATCACGCACCGCTACCTCGCGGTCTAGCGCCGGGCGGAAAGCCGCCGCGAAGGCGGCCCCGCCGCGCAAGGCGGCCGGGCTGTCGCGCGACGAGCTCGCCGGCCTCTATCGCACGATCTCGCTCGTGCGCCGGGTCGAGGAGCGGCTCTCCAAGCTGTTCTCCGACGGCGAGGTTCCGGGCTTCATCCATCTCTCGATCGGCCAGGAGGCGATCGCGGCCGGCGTCTGCTCGGCGCTGAGGCCGGAAGACACGCTCGCCTCCAATCACCGCGGCCACGGCCACGCGCTCGCCAAGGGCGTGCCGCTCGACGGGTTCTTCGCCGAGATCATGGGCCGAGACACCGGCATCTGCCGCGGCCGCGGCGGCTCCATGCACATCGCCGACATGTCGGCGGGGATGCTCGGGGCGAACGGCATCGTCGGCGCCGGCATCCCGCTGGCGCTCGGCAGCGCGCTCGCCCACCAGACACGCGGCGCCGACGCCGTCGCCGTCGTCTTCTTCGGCGACGGCGCTCTCGCGGAAGGCGTCCTGCACGAATCCCTCAACATGGCGGCCTTGTGGAAGCTGCCGATCCTGTTCGTCTGCGAGAACAACGGCTGGTCGGAGTTCTCGCCGACGCACCGGCAGTTCGTCACAGGCATCACCGACCTGGCCGCCGCATTCGGCATCGAGGCGGAGCGGGTCGACGGCAACGACGTCGAGGCCGTCGCTCTCGCCGCCCGGCGGCATCGCGCCGATCTCGTCGCGGGCCGGGGGCCGCGGGTTCTCGAATGCATGACGCGGAGGATCAGGGGCCACTACGAGGGCGATCCGCAGAAGTACCGTGAGGACGGAGAGGCCGATCCGAAAGTCGATCCGCTCGCGCGCTGCCGCGCCCGTCTCCGCGAGGCGGGCGTCAGCGAAGCCGCTCTCGACTCTTTCGACGCGGAGGCCGAAGCGCGGATCGAGGCGGCGGTCGAAGCGGCACACGCGGCACCGCAAGCCGACCTCGCGGCCGCCCGCGCCGACGTCTACACGGAGATTTCCCGATGAGCGAGCTTCGCTTCGGCCGCGCCGTCAACCGGGCGCTGATGGACGCCATGACCGCCGACGAGCGCGTCATAGTCCTCGGCGAGGACATCGCCTCCGCGGGCGGATCCTTCGGCGTCACCCGCGGGCTGCTCGACGCGTTCGGGCCGCTGCGCGTCCGCGACACGCCGATTTCCGAGGCGAGCATCGTCGCCGCCGCCGTCGGCGCGGCGATGAGCGGTTTGAAGCCCGTCGTCGAGATCATGTTCATGGACTTCGTGGCGATCGCGATGGACGCGCTCGTCAACCAGGCCGCCAAGGCGCGCTTCATGTTCGGCGGGCAGGGCTCGGTGCCGATGGTGCTGCGCACACCGCATGGCGGCGGCGTGAGCGCCGGACCGCAGCATTCGCAGTGCCTGGAAGCCTGGTTCGCCCACGTGCCCGGCCTCAAGGTCCTGTGCCCGGCGACGGCGGTCGACGCCTACGGGCTCCTTCGGTCGGCGATCGATGATCCCGATCCCGTCATCTTCGTCGAGAACAAGGCGATGTACGCCCGCAAGGAGGACGCGCCCGACGATCTCGCCGCCGTCCCGATCGGCAGGGCGCGCACCGCCCGCGAGGGGCGGGACGCGACGATCGTCACCTATGGCGCGACCGTCGCCACGGCGCTTTCCGCGGCCGAGACGCTGAGCGGGGAAGGCGTCGAGGCCGAGGTGATCGACCTGCGCAGCCTGCAGCCATGGGACGAGGAGGCGGTGCTCGCGTCGCTGTCACGGACGCATCGGCTCGTCGTGCTGCACGAGGCGGTAGAGGCCTTCGGCGTCGGCGCGGAGATCGCCGCGCGAATGGCAGACGTCGGCTTCGACGAGCTCGACGGGCCGATCGCTCGGGTCGGCGCGCCGTTCATGCCGGTGCCGTTCGCCAAGGCTCTCGAGGACGCCTATCGCCCCAACAAGGAGCGCGTCGTCGCCGCGGTGCGGCACGTGCTCGCCTGATGCTCCGAGATCGAGGAACGACAATGAGCGAAGACAGAGTCCTGACTGAAATCCGTGGCCCGCTCGGCTTCATCACGATCAACCGGCCGAAGGTGCTCAACGCCCTCGACGTGCCGACGATCCTCGACCTCGAGAAGGCACTGACGAAACTCGAGGCCTCGGCCGAGGTGCGCGTGATCGTGGTGACGGGCGCCGGGCCGAAGGCCTTCGTCGCCGGCGGCGACATCGCCGACCTCGAAAGCCGCCAGGGCCTTCCCCACTATCTCGAGTTCGCCGAGATCATCCACCGCGTGGTGCGGCGCTTCGAGACCTGCGACAAGCCCACCATCGGCGCCATCAACGGCTTCGCGCTCGGCGGCGGCACGGAACTCCTGCTCGCCCTCGACATCCGCATCGCCGCGGACACGGCGAAGCTCGGCCTTCCCGAGATCACGCTCGGCATCTTCCCGGGCGCCGGCGGCACGCAGCGCATCGTGCGCCAGGTGCCGCTCTGCCGCGCCAAGGAGATCATGTTCACCGGCGACCACATCACCGCGGCGGAAGCCGTCGAAATCGGCCTGATAAACCGCGCCGTGCCGGCGGATGAACTGATGGCGGACGTCACCCGGACAGCCGAGAAGATAGCCGCCAAGTCGCCGCTCGTGCTGAAGCTGCTGAAGCGCACCCTGCGCGACGGCGCGGACATGCCGCTGCCGGCGGCGCTCGCACATGAGCAGGCGGTCGTCAGCCTCGTCTTCGACAGCACCGACGCGCACGAGGGCTGCAAGGCGTTTCTGGAGAAGCGGAATGCCGTCTTCACCGGAGAATAGCGACGCCACCACGAACATGATCATGCCCAAGCTGGGCCTGACCATGACGGAGGGGCTGGTCGCGGAATGGAAGGTCCGACCGGGCGACTCGGTGCGGGCGGGCGACGTCGTCTTCGTCGTGGAGACCGACAAGATCGCCAACGAGATCGAGGCGCCGAGCGACGGCGAGATCGTCGAGATCCTCGCCGGTGAGGGCGACACGGTGGCAGTCGGCGCGCCGGTGGCGCGCTGGACCGGCAGCGGCATGGCGGGCACAGACGGCGAGCCGGCCGCGCCTGTCGGCGACAAACCGGCGGTCTCGCGCGCGCAGGCGCCAGCCGAGAAGCAACCGCCCCTACCGGCGAAAGGCGACCGCGTCATCGCGACGCCCTTGGCCCGGCGGCTCGCGCGCCAGCACGACATCGACATCGCCGCGGTTCCCGGCAGCGGACCGCGCGGGCGGATCAAGGCGGCGGACGTCGACAGGCGCCTCGCCGAGACAAGCCGGACGCCCGGTGGCGCGCAGGCGGAAACGGGCAGCGATGCCGGGCGCCGCGTGGCGGTTACATCGAAGCAGCTCGCGATCGCGAAGCGCGTCACCGAGGCCAAGCGCGACACGCCGCATTTCTACGTTTCCCGCCCGGCCGAGGTGTCGGCGCTCATCGATCTGCGGGCGCGGCTGAACGCGACGGGCGGCCCGAAGATCACGCTCACCCACTTCATCCTGAAGGCGGTCGGCCGCGCGCTCGGCGAAGTGCCGCAGGCGAACCGAATCTGGGACGGCGACGGGCTGCTGGAATTCGCCGCCGCCGATGTGGGCATGGTCGTCGACACCGACGACGGCCTGTTCATCCCGATCCTGCGCGACGTCACCCGCAAGCCGATCGACCGGATCGCGATCGAGGCGAACGCGGCGGCGGACCGGGCGCGCGCGGGCCGGCTCGCCCGCGAGGAAATCGCGGGCGGCGCCATCAGCGTCTCCAATCTCGGCATGGGCGGCGTGACGAGCGTCGCGCCGATCCTCAGCACGCCGCATTCGGCCACGCTCGGCGTCGGCGCCGTGTCGGAGTTGTTCCGGCCCGATGCGGCCGGCGAGCCGATGCTTCGCCGCGAGCTCCACCTCACCCTCTCCTGCGATCACCGCGTCCACGACGGCATGACGGGCGCGCGGGTGCTCGCCGCGATCGCGCACGGCCTCGAGAACCCCTACACGCTGCTATTGACCGGAAGCCTCTAAGGATCACCCATGGATTTTGCGAAGACCGAAGTACAGCGGATGATCGTCGACACGGCGACGAAGGTCGGCGAACGGTACGGGCTGGAATACTGGCGCAAGCTCGACGCCGAGAAGGCGTTCCCCGCCGAGATCTGGCAGGCCATCTGCGACGCCGGCCTCGCCGGCACGGCGCTTCCGGAGGAATACGGCGGCGCTGGCCTCGGCATGCTCGAGCTGGCGATGGTGGTGGAAACCCTGGCCTCGACGGGCGCCGGCTCGACGATCGGCCAGATGTTCATGAACAACCCGATCTTCGGCGGCGTCTCCATATCGCGTTTCGGCAGCGAGGAGGTCAAACGCTCGTACCTGCCGCAGCTGGCGAACGGCTCGATAAAGTTCTGCATGGCGCTGACAGAGCCGAACACCGGCTCCAACGCGCTCGAGATGGAGGCCTTCGCCCGCCGCGACGGCAACGGGTTCCGGCTCAACGGACGCAAGATCTGGATCACCGGCGTACCCCAGGCCGACAAGATGCTCGCAGTGGTCCGCACCCGGCGAAAGGACGAGGTGCCGCGGCGCACCGAGGGCGTCACGATGTTCCTCATCGACCGCGACCGCGAAGGCGTGACCCACGCGCCGATCGAGAAGGTCGGCACCAACACCCTGACCTCGAGCCTCGTCTATCTCGACGACGTGTGGGCGGCGCCCGACGAGGTTCTCGGGACGCTCGACGGCGGCTGGCGCGAACTGCTCGACGTCCTCAACACCGAGCGCATCGTCACCACGGCCTGCCTGGTCGGCGCGGGAAAGCTCGCGCTGCGGCTCGCGGTCGAATACGCCGAAACGCGCAAGGTGTTCGGCGACCGGTCCATCGCGGCCTACCAGGGCATCCAGTTCCCGCTCGCCGAAGCCTACGCCCAGCTCGAATGCGCGCAGCTGATGAACTACAAGGCGGCCTCGCTGTTCGACGCGGGCGAGCCCTACGGCTCTGAGGCCAACATCGCCAAGCTGATCGCCTCCCAGGCCGCCCAGCTCGCCACCGACCGGGCCATGCAGACCATGGGCGGCATGGGCTACGCGAAGGAAAGCCACGTCGAGCGGATCTGGCGCGACGCGCGTCTGTTCCGGTTCGCCCCGGTGTCGGAAGAAATGATCCTCAACTTCATCGCGCAGCACAATCTCAAGATGCCGCGCTCGTACTGATCGGAGGGTGCCGCCATGATGAACCTGAGCGCCAGTCTCCGCTTCCACGCCACGCGGACGCCGGACCGCACTGCGATCGTCCACGACGGCGACCACCGGTCCTATGCCGAGCTGTGGGAGCGCGTCCAGCGCCTCGCCGGGTGGCTGTCGGAGCGCGGCATCGGCGAGAACGACGTCGTCGCCGTGTTCATGAAGAACTCGCCGACCTTCGTCGAGGCGGCCCTGGCGGTGAGCCACATCGGCGCGGTCTTCCTGCCGGTCAATTTCCGCCTCGCCCCCGAGGAAGCCACCTACATCTTCGACAACGCCGAAGCGAAGCTCGTCCTGGTCGACGAGGAATTCGGCGCGATCCTGAAGGCTTCTCCGCACGCTGTCGCGGTCGATGCCGCCGCACAGGCCGACAGCGCGGCGCTCTCAGGGGACGCGGCGCCGGTCACCGAGCCGGTGATCCGCCGTCCTGACGACCTGTTCCGGCTGATGTACACCTCCGGCACCACCGACCGGCCGAAGGGGGTGATGCACACCTACTCGAACTTCTACTGGAAGTGCATGGACCACGTCATCGCGCTGGCGCTCAGCGAGGCCGACCGGATCCTCGTCGTCGGGCCGCTCTATCACGTCGGCGCCTTCGACCTGCCCGGCATGGCGGTCTACTGGCTCGGCGGAACCCTGTGCATCCTGCGCGACTTCGATGAGGCCGAGGCCCTGTCGGCAATCGAGAGGGAGAAACTCACCTGCGCGTGGTTCGCGCCGGTGATGCTCGGCCGCCTGCTTTCCTATCCCGAGCGCGGCGAGTACGACCTGTCGACCTTCAAGTGGGCTATCGGCGGCGGCGAGAAGACGCCGGAGTCGCGCATCCGGGCCTTCGGCGAGCTGTTCCCGAACGGCCGCTACATCGACGGCTACGGCCTCACCGAGACCTGCAGCGGCGACACGCTGATGGAAGCGGGTAAGGAGATCGAGAAGATCGGCTCGACCGGCCGTCAGCTCGCCCATTGCGAGGTGGCGATCCGCGACGAGACCGGCGCCTTCCTGCCGCCGCGCACGGAGGGCGAGATCTGCGTGCGCGGGCCGAAGGTGACGATCGGCTACTGGAAGGACGAGGCGAAGACGGCGGCGAGCTTCTTTCCCGACGGCTGGTTCCGCACCGGCGACGTCGGGCTCCTCGACAAGGACGGGTTCCTGACGATCACCGACCGCAAGAAGGACATGATCATCTCGGGCGGCGAGAACATCGCCTCCTCCGAGGTCGAGCGCGTCATCTACGCGCTGCCGCAGGTGAGCGAGGTCGCGGTGATCGGCCTGCCCGACGACAAGTGGGGCGAGCGCCCGGTCGCCGTCATCGTGCTGAAGCCCGGCGAGAGCCTCGACCTCGCGACCCTGACCGGTCACTGCCGCGATCACCTCGCGGGCTTCAAGGTGCCGCGCGAGCTGCACATCCGCGACGCGCTGCCGCGCAACCCGTCCGGGAAGGTCCTGAAGAGAACGCTGCGCGACGAATTCGCCGCCAGCGCATGAACGAAGGGAGACGCGCCATGACGCTCAGCCAAGCCATCGCCGACTTCACCAGCGGCCTGACGACCGACCGGCTGCCGCCGGAGGTCGTGGAAAAGGCGCGCGTCTGCCTGCTCAACGGCTACGGCATCGGCCTCGGGTCGCACCCGACGCCCTATGCGCCAGTCGCCCGGAAAGCCGCGCTCGCGATGGACGGCGAGGCGCGCGAAGGCGGGGCGACGTTGCTCGCCGACGGCCGACGGACCCCAGTCGGCGGCGCGGCGCTCGCGAACTCCGCGCTGTTCCACGGCCGCGCCCAGGAGGACACGTGCGGCGCCGCCCACCTCGGCGCGATCATGATCCCGCTTCTGACCGCCATGATCGAGGCCGACGGCTATCCGCTCGACCGGCTGATCCCCGCGCTCGTCGCCGGCTACGAGGCGGGCGGCCTGCTCGAAGGCGCCTATGGCGGTCTGACGACGCCGGCGGGCCTGCGTGCCTCGCCGATCTACGGTACGATCGCGGCTGCCGCCGCCGCCTCCCGGCTGATGGGGCTCGACGCGGAGCGCACCGCTGCGGCCATCGCCAACGCCGCCTCGTTCTCGGGCGGCATCCTGCAGTCCTTCGCCGACGGGACCGACGAATGGCGCTACCAGGTCGGCGTCGCCGGCCGCACCGGCCTCGCCGCCGCCGAGCTCGCGCGGGCCGGATCGGTGTCGGCCCCGCACGCCATCGAGGGACGCTCCGGATTCGTCAGGGCATTCGCCCGCACCGATTGCGACGCGGCAACCCTGTCGGGGAAGCTCGGGAAGGAGTGGGCGATCAGACGCGTGACCTTCAAGCCCTTCCCCGTCTGCGCCTTCAACCAGACGCCGGTCACCTGCGCGCTGGCGTTGCGCGAGGAGATCGGCGAGCGCCCCGTCGCCTCGGCGCGGGTGATGATGAACCCGTTCGAGACGGGCTATGCCGGCATGGACGCGGTCGGGCCTTTCCACTCGATCTCGGGAACGCTGATGAGCATCCCCTTCTGCATCGCCGCGACGCTGGTGCGCGGCGTGCCGAGCATGGCGATGATGACAACCTACGACGATCCCGACGTCAACGCGCTCGTTGACCGCATCGAGCTCGTCAGCGACGAGGGCGTGCCGACGCTGTGCTGCCGGATCGACGTGAAGCTAGCGTCCGGCGAGAACCTGTCGCGCTACGAGAACATGACGACGGAGAATTTCGACTTCGACCGGGCGACCGTCTCGGAGCTCATCCGCCGGATCGGCGCGGAGACGGGCGTGCCGCCCGGCGCCTACGACCTGCTCGAAGGCTTCGTCGACGGCCTGCCGGAGGGTTCGATCGCCGACGTGGTCGGGGCATTCGCACGGGCGCCGCGATAAGGACTTTGTCCTTGAAAACCGGTCGCGGATGCTCGACCCGGATTGCCTGCACGAGAGGACGATCTCTATAAGTCGGAACAGTTGGCCACTTTCTGCGGAGCAAACGGGTAGTCAGGGTGCGTGAACAAGCAAAACCGGCGACAGCGCGAAGGAGCGCACGGCCGGCCAAGAAGAAGCCGCAAACGCGCGCCGAGCGCAGCGAGCGCACGCGCGACGCGCTGTTCCGCGCCGCCGCCGAGGTCGTCGGCGAGGTCGGCTACGCGGACGCCTCGATCGCCAAGATCACCGAACGCGCCGAAGTGGCCCAGGGAACGTTCTACAACTACTTCGAATCGCGACAGGACCTCTTCGACCAGCTTCTGCCGACGCTCGGCCAGGAGATGCTGGAATATATCAAGGAGCGGCTCGATCCGGACGCGACCGGCGCGGAGCGCGAGATCCAGCGGATCAAGGCATATTTCCAGTACCTCGAGGAATTTCCCGAGTTCTACCGCATCCTCTACGAGGCCGAGACGCTGGCGCCCAAGGCGCACCACAAGCACATGGAGGTCATCGCCGGCGGCTACACGCGCAGCCTGCAGCGCAGCTGGGCGAAGGGGGAGATGCCGGGCTTCGACAAGCGCGAGCTCGAGATCATCGCCTACGTGCTGCTCGCCGCGCGCGGCTATATCGGCATGCGCTACCGCGAGGACGGGAATGGCATCAGGATCCCGAAATGGGTCGTGAACACCTATGCCAAGCTGATCCGCCAGGGCCTGTTCGCGGGCGAGGAAAACGGAGAAGGCTAGCCGATGCCGTCTACGGGCCGGACTTCCGCGAACGAACGGCCGCTCGCACTCGTGACCGGGGCGGCGAGCGGCATAGGGGCGGCGACCGCCGACGTCCTCGCGAGCAAGGGCTTCCGCGTCGTCTGCGTCGATATCAGGCCGTCGGCGGATGCCGCCGGCAGCGAAAGCAAGATCATCTGGCCGGAGCCCTTCGACGTCTCGAAGGAGAAGACCGTGGCCGAGGGCATCGCGGCGATCGAGGAACGGCACGGCCCGATCGATGGCCTCGTGAACGCGGCGGGCATCCTCGGCAAGATGCACCCGCCGCAGCGTCTCAGGATGGCGGACTGGGACCGCGAAATCGCGGTCGACCTGCGCGGAACCTACGTCGTCTGCCGCGAGGTCGGCGGCCGCATGGCGGAGCGGAGACGCGGCGCGATCGTCAACATCGCCTCCGTCGTCGGCATGGGCTCGGCCCCGGTGCACGGCTACGGGCCAGCGAAGGCGGCGGTCATCAACCTGACCATGACGCTCGCCGCCGAATGGGGACCGAAGGGTGTGCGCGTCAACGCGGTATCGCCGGGCTTCACGGCGACGCCCGCCCTGCTCGTCGCCTTCGAGCACGGCGCCCTGTCGAAGGAGGCGCTGACGTCGGGCGCGGCGCTGAAGCGGCTCGTCGAGCCGAAGGAGGTCGGCCTTGCCGCGGCCTGGCTGCTCGGGCCCGAGAGCGGGGCGATCACCGGCGTCAACCTTCCCGTCGACGCCGGTTATCTCGCGAGCGTCACCTGGCAGTCCTACGGGGGCCTGCGCGGCTAGCCGCGCTTCGGCTCCAGTCCGCACCAGTCGGCGATAAACAGCGTCATCGCCTTCGTCACCCGCCGCAGCGACTGTAGGTCCACCCGCTCGTCGAAGCCGTGGATGAACTCCGAGCGCGGGCCGTAGACCAGCGCCGGCGTGTCGCCGTAGAGCCCGAAGAAGCGCGCGTCGGTGGTCGCCGTGCTCGCGGCCTCGTTCAGGGGCTCGCCGAAGACGCGGCGATGGGCGTCGGCCAGCACGCCGACCGGCGCCTCGGCACCCTTCAGCACGTAGCCCTCAGCCTCGAAGCCGTTATAGACAATCTCCGGCGGGTTGTTCTGCAGGAAGGCGCTCTTGCGCGAGGCCTTGCGGATCGTCTCCTCGATCTCGCGCTTCGCGTCCTCGATGCTCTGGCCGGGAAAGATCGCCACGCGCACGTCGAAGGTGCACCAGGCCGGCACGCTGGAGGCCCAGTCGCCGCCCTCGATGCGGCCGACGTTCAGGTTGATCGGGTGCTCGACGCTCTCGTAGGGCGGATAGTCGGCCTTGCGGGAATTCCATTCCGCCTCGAGCCCGTGCAGGGCCTGCATGATCGTGTAGGCCGCCTCGATCGCATTCGAGCCCTCGCCGGCGAAGGCGACGTGGACGGGGATGCCGCGCACCTTCACCTGGAACCAGATGACGCCGATCTGCGCGCGGATCAGGCACTCGTGCAGCGGTTCGGGGATCAGCGCGGCGTCGGCGCGGTAGCCGCGCGCGAGACAGGCGAGCGCGCCGTTGCCGGTGCATTCCTCCTCGACGACGCTCTGGACGAAGATGTCGGCGCTCGGGCGGAAACCTGCGCGATCGACCGCGTCGAGCGCGGCGAGGCAGGCGATCAGCCCGGCCTTCATGTCGCCGGCGCCGCGGCCGTAGAGCCAGCCGTCCTTCTCGTAGGGCTCGAAGGGCGGTCGCGTCCACATGTCGACCGGCCCGGTCGGCACCACGTCGATATGGCCATTGAGGATGAGGGAACGGCCGGTCGGGTCTGCGGCGCGTCTGGTGCCGACGACGTTGTAGGCGTTGTCGTAGCTCACGTGGGCGGGCGAGAAGCCCGGCAGGTGGCTGATCTCGTCGATGTCGACGCGGAAGCGGTCGACGTCGAGGCCGCGCGTGCGCATCTGCGCGGCCATGAAGTCCTGCGCCGTCGCCTCGTTGCCCCGCGTCGAGGGAAAGCGCACAAGATCGGCGGTCAGCGCGACCTGGTCCTCGAACCCCTCGTCGACCGCGGCGGTCAGCGCCGATGCAACCTGTTCGTCCGGCATCCTCTTTGCGTCCTTCAATGCGGCTTCGGCGCCAGCAGCGGCCTGCCGGCGAGCCAGTCGGCGCCGCGTCCGTACAGCGCCTCGACGACCGGCCCCTTGAGGCCCGGCATATCCGTCTTCACCTCGAAGCCGAGCCCGTCCTGAAGATAGGCGAGATGCCGGTAGCCCTCCGGGAAGCGGGCGAGCACGGCCGGGTCGAGCGTCAGCGTTGCCGCCGGGTCGACCGGGTCCATCCGGTCCTTCTCGTAGATCGGCTGGCGCAGCACCACGCCCCACTTGCCGCCGCGCTTTTCCAGGAAGTCGTAGAAGCGCCCGGTGCAGACGACGTCGCAGAGCACGTCATGGACGAGGGCGCGTTGATTGATCGTCATCTTGGTCTGGGCGACGGCGCGGTCGCCTGCGAGGTCGATCGCCGTGCCGCCGAGGAAATGCAGGATGCTGACGCCCTTGTCGAACCCCTCGCGGCTCACCCGGATGAAGTCGGCGGCCGGGCCCTGGAACCAGGTCGCCATCATCCAGCCGTCGTCGTGCCAGACGGTCGCGAAGCGGGCCCAGTCGCCGGCATCGCGCCAGACCGCCCAGTTCTCGACCAGATCGCGTATCGCCTGCCTGTCGGCCCGCATGTCGGTCATGGCGTCTCCCTCTTGCCCGTCGGCGGGATGTTAGAGCAGGTGCTGGGCCCCCTTTTCAAGGCCCCGCGCACATCCGCCTTGGTCCGCCGGACAGGCGGGGCTACTGTGCCGGCCGAACCGCCACGACAAGAGCCCGAGGAAACGCCCGATGCCGGGGCCGAAGCCGCCCTTCCGCGCCGACCATGTCGGCAGCCTGCTGCGCCCGGCGGCGGTCAGGCGGGCGCGCGAGCAGTTCGCGAAGGGCGAGATCGGGGCGGAGGACCTGCGGGCCGTCGAGAACCAGGAGATCCGAAAGATCATCAGGCGGCAGGAGGATATCGGGCTGAAGGCCGTCACCGACGGCGAGTTCCGCCGCGCCTTCTGGCATCTCGACTTCCTGGAACGGCTCGGCGGGGTCGAATCCTACGAGGGCGAGCAGCCACCGATGTTCAAGGGCGTGCAGCACCGCCCGATCATGCTGCGCACCGTCGGCAAGGTGGGTGCGGCGCCCGACCATCCGATGATCGATCACTTCCGCTTCGTGAAGGCGAATGCCGCGACGATCGCCAAGATGACGATCCCGAGCCCGACCTCGCTGCATTTCCGCTACGGGCGGGACTCGATCGACGCCCGGGTCTACCCCGATCTCGACGCCTTCTTCGAGGATCTGGGCAACGCCTACGCGGCTATGGTCCGGGCGTTCTACGACGCCGGCTGCCGCTATTTGCAGCTCGACGAAGTGAACATGGCCTATCTCTGCGACCCCGAGCAGCGCGAGGGCGTGCGCCGGCGCGGCGCCGATCCGCAGACGCTGCCGGCGACCTACGCCAGGCTGATGGATGCGGCGATCCGGGACCGGCCGGACGACATGGTCGTCACCACGCATCTGTGCCGCGGCAACTTCCGATCGACCTATGTGGCGAGCGGCGGCTACGAGCCGGTCGCCGAGATCCTGCTGAACGACATCGGCTTCGACGGCTATTTCATGGAATACGACACCAAGCGGGCCGGTGGCTTCGAGCCGCTGCGGTTCACGCCGAAGGGCAAGACCATCGTGCTCGGCCTCGTCACCTCGAAGACTGGCGCGCTCGAAGACAGGGACGCGATCAGGCGGCGCATCGACGAGGCGGCGAGGTTCGTGCCGCTCGACCAGCTCGCGCTCAGCCCGCAATGCGGCTTCTCCTCGACCGAGGAAGGCAACGTGCTGACCGAGGACGACCAGTGGCGCAAGCTCGAGATGATCGTCGAGGTGGCGAACGAGGTCTGGGGAGGGCCGGACGTATGACGAAGGAACCGAAGGTCGCGGTCATCGGCGCCGGGCTGATGGGCCACGGCATCGCCTATCTGTTCGCCCGCGCGGGCCACCCGGTGAAGATCCACGAGCCCGATCCGGCGATGCTGCGCTCGCTGCCCGGCCGGCTCGACATCATCACCGGGCTGTTCGGCGAGCCGGCGGACATCGTCTCGCGGATCGAGGGGTCGACGGACTTCGGGTTCTGCGTCGCCGACGCCGGTCTCGTGATCGAGGCCGCGCCGGAGAAGGTGCGGCTGAAGCAGGACATCTTCGCCGAGCTCGAGCGTCTCGCCCCGGCGGACGCGATCCTCTGCTCGAACACCTCGGCGATCCCGATCGCGATCGTCGCGGAAAAGGTGCGGGGAAAGGCGCGCGTCGTCGGCACGCATTTCTGGAACCCGCCGCATCTCGTCCCGCTCGTCGAGGTGGTGCAGATGGCCGGCGAGAACCTGCCCGCGGTCGAGCGGGTGATCGGCCTCCTGCGCGAGGCGGGCCGCCACCCGGTGCACGTGAGGAAGGACATCCCGGGCTTCATCGGCAACCGGCTGCAGCACGCGCTAAAGCGCGAGGCGATCGCCCTCGTCGCCGCCGGGGTCTGCGACGCCGAGACGCTCGACGACGTCGTCAAGTTCGGCTTCGGCCGCCGCATGGGCGTGCTCGGGCCGATGGAGCAGTCCGACCTCGTCGGCCTCGACCTGACCCGCAACATCCACGAGACGCTGATGCCGGCGCTCGACAACACGCCGCATCCGCATCCCTACCTCGTCGGGAAGGTCGAGGAGGGAAAGCTCGGGATGAAGACCGGCGAGGGTTTCCGCACGTGGACGCCGGAGAGCGCGGAGGCCGTGCACAGACGGCTGCGCGAGACGCTCGTCGCCAATGCGCGCGCCGGGCAGGCGAAGACGGATACGTGAGGCAATCGACGCGCCGGCCGATAGAGCCGAGGCGCGTCGTAGCCGGTTTCAGGGAGGACGCCCTTGCGCAATTTCGACGAGCACAACATCACCGAGGCCGTGCTGGAGCGCGTCCGCAATGCCTCCGATCCGCGCGCCCGGCAGATCAGCGAGGCTCTGGTGCGCCACCTGCACGACTTCATCCGCGAGGTCGAGCCGAGTTTCGAGGAATGGCGGCAGGCGATCGGGTTCCTGACCGACGTCGGCAAGATGTGCAACGAAACGCGGCAGGAATTCATCCTGCTGTCGGACACGCTCGGCGCGTCGATGCTGGTCGACGCGATCAACCACCGGCTGCCGGCGGGCGCCACCGAGACGACCGTGCTCGGCCCCTTCTACGTCGAGAACGCGCCCGCCGAGCCGCTCGGCACCGACATCTCGCGCGGGGCGCCGGGCACGCCGATGCTCGTGCAGGGAACGGTGAAGGGGCCGGACGGCGAGCCGATCGCCGGAGCGGTCGTCGACACCTGGCACTCCGACGAGGAGGGCTACTACGACGTCCAGCACTACGACGAGGGCGGCGGCGTCTCGATGCGGGCGCGGTTCCTCACCGACGAGGCGGGCGGATTCCGGTTCTGGTCGATCGTGCCGAGCTTCTATCCGATCCCCGACGACGGGCCGGTCGGCAGGATGCTCGCCGCCCAGGGCCGCCATCCCTACCGGCCGGCGCACGTCCACTTCATGATCGGCGCCGACGGCTGCGAGACGCTGGTGACGCACGTGTTCGTCGCCGGCGACCGGTACATCGACTCCGACGTGGTGTTCGGCGTGAAGGAATCGCTGATCCGCGAGCTCGACCGCCGGCCCGCAGGCACCGCGCCGGACGGCAGGCGGGTGGACAGGGACTACGCGGTGCTCGCCTACGACTTCGTGCTGAGCGGGGCCAGATAGCGCGGGGACGACCGTTCCGCCGGGTCGAGCGGCTCCGCGTCCGGCCCGGACAATGCCGCCTTCACGCGGTCTCGTGCCCGGCGGCGACGTCCAGGGGGCCGGAATCGAGCAGATCGGCGACCGTCCGGAACGCATCCAGCAAATTGTCCTGTTCGGCGCCGGAAAGGGACGCGAAGCGCTTGCTGAACCCCTCGCCGAAGAACGGCGGGGCGCCGGCGAGAATGCGCGCGCCTTCCTCCGTCAGCGCCGTGTGGACGATACGCCGGTCCGCCGCGCTGCGCCGGCGCGTGACCAGGCCGCGACCTTCGAGCTTGTCGAGGATGGTGACGGTCGTCGCCGCGCTCAGATCCGCATGCTTCGAGAGGGCGGCGGTCGTCACCTCGCCGAGCTCCCTCACCGCCTGCAGGATGACGATCTGCGGAATGGTCAGCCCGGTCTCGCGGCCGATCCGCTTCGAGCGCATGTCGATCGCCCGCACGATGCGGCGGATCGACTTCATCACCATCGCGGCATTGTCGTGCTCGAGAGGAACTTTTCGCTTCAAGGACGCTTCTCCCGTCAAGGACCCGGAAATCCGTTACACATCGAATGATTTGATTTCAAATGAATATGGACTACATAAGGGCCCGCACCCGGCGCGGGAAGACCCCGCGCCTCGGCTTTTTCGACCGGGCGGCACGTTTCGGCCCGGCTCTCGCGCCAATCGTCGACAATCACGGAGATCACGGACGGGTATGTGCGGCATAGCCGGAGAAATACGCTTCGACGGGCGCTTCGCCGACGCCGACGCCGTGTCGCGGATGACGGAGGCGCTCAGCCCCCGCGGACCGGACGGCAGCGGGCTCGTCGCTCAGGGAGCCGTCGCCTTCGGCCACCGTCGGCTCAAGATCATCGACCTTTCCAACAAGGCCGGCCAGCCGATGACCGATCCGGAACTCGGCCTCACCATCGTCTTCAACGGCTGCATCTATAACTATCCGGAACTGCGCGCCGAGCTTCAGGAGAAGGGCTACCGCTTCTTCTCGCACGGAGACACCGAGGTGATCCTCAAGGCCTTCCATGCCTGGGGAGACGCCTGTGTCGAGCGCTTCCACGGCATGTTCGCCTTCGCGATCGCCGAGCGGGACACGGGACACGTCACGCTCGCCCGCGACCGCTTCGGCATCAAGCCGCTCTACCATGCCGGGACCGGTGACGCGCTGCGCTTCGCATCGTCGCTGCCCGCGCTGCTCGAGGCCGGCGGCATCGACGCGTCGATCGATCTTCAGGCGCTGCACGCCTACATGACCTTCCACGCCGTGGTGCCGCCGCCGCGCACGATCCTGAAGGGCGTGCGCAAGCTGCCGCCGGCGACGGTGCGGCGGATCGCGCCCGACGGGACCGCGACCGACCGCGCCTACTGGGCGCCGCCCTACGAGCGTCGGCCGGGCGACGGCAACGTCACCGCCGGGGAATGGCGCGACCGGGTGCTCGAGGCGCTGCGCACCGCCGTGCGCCGGCGCATGGTCGCCGACGTGCCGGTCGGAGTCCTCCTGTCGGGTGGCGTCGATTCGAGCCTCATCGTCGGCCTGCTCGCGCAGGAGGGCCAGACGGGGCTTTCGACCTTCTCGATCGGCTTCGAGGGGGCGAACGGCGAGAAGGGCGACGAGTTCGTCTATTCCGACCTGATCGCCGAGACCTTCGACACGAACCACCACAAGATCTTCGTGCCCTCCTCCGACCTGATGGCGGCGCTGCCGGACACGATCCACGCGATGTCCGAACCCATGGTCTCCTACGACAACATCGGCTTCTATCTGCTCAGCCGGGAAGTCTCGAAGCACATCAAGGTTGTGCAGTCGGGCCAGGGCGCCGACGAGGTGTTCGGCGGCTATCACTGGTACCCGCCGCTCGCCAATTCGAACGACGTCGTCTCGGACTATGCCAGGGTGTTCTTCGACCGCGATCACGAGACGCTGAAAACGCAGCTCAACGACGACTGGATCGCACCGTGCGATGCCAGCCGCGCGCTCGTCGCCGAGCACCTGATGCGGCCGGGCGCGGCGACGCCCGTCGACCGGGCGCTCCGCCTCGACAGCCAGGTGATGCTGGTCGACGATCCCGTCAAGCGCGTCGACAACATGACGATGGCCTGGGGCCTGGAAGCCCGCGTTCCCTTCCTCGACCACGAGCTGGTCGAGCTCGCCGCGACGATCCCGCCCGATTTCAAGCTCGCGGACGACGGCAAGGGCGTGCTCAAGGACGCCGCCCGCCTGGTCGTGCCGAGCGAGGTCATCGACCGCAAGAAGGGCTATTTCCCGGTGCCGCAGCTCAAATATATCGACGGCCCTTATCTCGACATGGTTCGCGATACCCTCGGCTCACGGACGGCGCGCGAGCGCGGCCTTTTCCGCGAGGCGTATCTCGACCGCCTGTTCGCGGCGCCGAGCGAACACATCACGCCGCTGCAGGGGTCCGAGCTCTGGCAGGCGGCGCTTCTGGAAATGTGGCTTCAGTCTCACGGCATCTGAGGGACGACCGATGTCCGAGAACAAGCAGCGCGAGACGTCCTCCCACCGCGGCGGCCGCGAGCACGGCTCGCGCGAGGCGTACACGCACCGCCTGAAACGGATGCGCGACCACAGCCTGAAGCCGCCGATCGAGCCGGGCGAGGATCAGCGCCACGCCAAGCCGAACGTCGCGCTCGACTGCGGCTGGGGCCGGCTCATCTTCGCCCAGACCTTCGCCGAACCGGAAGCCCTGATCGCCGCGCTCAAGGCCGAGCTGCCCGACCGGCGCGACATCGCCTTCTACGTGCGCGATCCGCACGTGCTGCTCGCCAACGCGCCGCAGGACGTCTTCCTCGACCCCTCGCACACCTACCGGCTGAACCTTTCGACCTACCGTGCCTCGCGGCGCCCGCCGAAGGGCTTCTTCATCCGCCGGCTGACGTCGCAGGCGGACGCGGAGGCGATCAACCGGATCTACGCGGCGCGGGGCATGGTGACCGTGCCGCCCGAGTTCTACTGGGCGCACCGCGACGCGCGCGCGATCTCCTATTTCGTCGCCGAGGACGACGCCTCCGGCGAGGTCCTCGGCACCGTCATGGGGGTCGATCACTTCCGCGCCTTCGAAGACCCCGAGCGCGGCGCCTCCCTGTGGTGCCTGGCAGTCGACCCGCAGGCCCGCCAGCCCGGCGTCGGCGAGGCGCTGGTGCGCCGCCTCGCCGAGCACTACGCGGCGCGCGGCGCGTCCTTTCTCGACCTCTCCGTGATCCACGACAACGCCCAGGCGATCGCGCTCTACGAGAAGCTCGGCTTCGAGCGCGTGCCCTTCTTCACGGTGAAGCGCAAGAACCCGATCAACGAGACGCTGTATTCCGGCCCGGACGTCGACACGGCGCTCAACCCCTACGCCAAGATCATCGTCAAGGAGGCGCGCCGGCGCGGCATCCATGTCGAGGTGACCGACGCGGAGGGCGGCTTCTTCCGCCTGTCGCACGGCGGCCGGTCGATCCATTGCCGCGAGAGTCTGTCGGATCTGACGTCGGCCGTCGCCATGTCGATCTGCGACGACAAGGCGGTCACGCGCCGCTTCGTCGGGGCGGCCGGCGTGCGCGTGCCCGAGCAGATCGCGGCGGATGTCGGCGGAGACGGGATCGGGGCCTTCCTCGACGGGCACGGCAAGGTGGTCGTGAAGCCGGCGCGCGGCGAACAGGGCCGCGGCATCGCCGTCGGCCTGTCGACGCCTGAGGACGTGAACGCGGCGATCGAGACGGCGCGGGAGATTTCGGACCGCGTGCTGATCGAGGAGTACGTCCCCGGCGACGACCTGCGCCTCGTCGTCATCAACTTCCGTCTCGTCGCGGCCGCCGTGCGCCGCCCGGCGTGCGTGGTCGGTGACGGACGGCGTCCGATCCGCGCGCTGATCGAGGCGCAGAGCCGCCGCCGCGCGGCGGCAACCGGCGGCGAATCGTCCATTCCCCTCGACATGGAGACGGAACGCACGATCAGCGAGGCGGGCTACGGAATCGACGCCATCCTGCCGGAAGGCGAGGAGCTGCAGGTGCGCAAGACCGCCAACCTGCACACCGGCGGCACGATCCACGACGTCACCGACTGCGTCCACCCCGTTCTCGTGGACGCCGGCATCAGGGCCGCGCGCGCGATCGACATTCCCGTCGTCGGCATCGATCTGATGGTCCGGTCCCCGCGCGGGCCCGACTACGCCTTCATCGAGGCCAACGAACGGCCGGGCCTCGCCAACCACGAGCCGCAGCCTACCGCGGAGCGGTTCGTCGACCTCCTCTTTCCGCTGTCCATGCCGGCGAGCGTCCGCCAGGCCATCGCCGAAAGCGCCTGAGCTTCGGAGACCGATCCATGTCGCGGCTGACCATCGATTCCGACTATCTCGCCGACACCCTGAAGACGCTCCTCGATATCCCGAGCCCTACGGGCTACACGGATACGATCGTCCGCTTCGTCTCCTCGGAACTCGAGACGCTCGGCCTCGAGGTCGAGATGACGCGGCGCGGCGCGATCCGCGCGATCCGCCCCGGCGGAACCGAGCGCGGCGCGCGGGCCATCGTCTCCCACCTCGATACGCTCGGCGCGCAGGTGAAGGGGCTGAAGGAGAACGGCCGGCTCGCCGTCGTGCCGATCGGCCATTGGTCGGCCCGCTTCGCCGAGGGCGCGCGGGCGACCGTCTTTGCCGAGAAGGGCGGCTACCGCGGCACGATCCTGCCGCTCAAGGCCTCGGGCCACACGTTCAACGACCAGGTCGACACGATGCCGGTCGGCTGGGACCACGTGGAGATGCGCGTCGACGCGCTCGCCCGGGACAGGGCCGACCTGCAGCGACTCTCCATCGACGTCGGCGATATCGTGGCGATCGATCCGCAGCCGGAATTCCTCGACAACGGCTTCATCGTATCGCGCCATCTCGACAACAAGGCCGGCGTCGCGGTGATGCTGGCCGCACTGAAGGCGCTGCAGGACAAGAAGGCCAGGACGCCCGTCCACATCCACTGGCTGTTCACGATCGCCGAGGAGGTCGGCGTCGGCGCATCGTCCATCCTCACCTCCGACATCGCCTCGATGGTCATCGTCGACAACGGCACCACGGCGCCGGGGCAGAACTCCGACGAGTACGGCGTGACGATCGGCATGGCCGACGAGACGGGTCCGTTCGACTACCACCTGACCAAGAAGCTCGTCGAGCTCTGCCGGGCCAACGACATCCGCTACCAGAAGGACGTGTTCCGCCACTACCGGTCGGATTCGGCGAGCGCGATCGAGGCGGGGGCCGACGCGCGCACCGCGCTCATCACCTTCGGCGTCGACGCCTCGCACGGCTACGAGCGCATCCACATGCATGCGCTGCGCTCGCTCGCCGAGCTGGTGACGGCCTATGTGGTGAGCCCGGTGGCGATCAAGCGCGACTTCGAGGAGACGGCCGACCCGAAGGGCTTCACCAGGCAGCCGACCCGGGACGCCAAGCAGCGGCTGTCGCCCAAGGCGGCCGGCAAGCTGCTGGAGTCGTGAGTTCAGGCGGCCTTCCGACCGTTCTCCGCACCTGCCCTGATCGCGGCGATGTTGGCCGCGTAGCGCCCGCCCCCGAACACGGCGGAGCCGGCGACCAGCACGTTCGCCCCGGCCTCGACGACGAGCGGCGCGGTTTCGGGCGTGATGCCGCCGTCGACCTCGATGTCGATCGGCCGGTCGCCGACCATCGCCTTGACGCGGCGGATCTTCTCGACCACGGCGGGGATGAAGCCCTGGCCGCCGAAGCCCGGATTGACCGTCATCAGCAGAATGAGGTCGAGACGGTCGAGCACGTACTCGATCGCGCTCTCCGGCGTCGAGGGATTGAGCGAGACGCCGGCCTTCCTGCCGAGCGAGCGGATCGTCTGCAGCGAGCGGTCGAGATGGGGGCCGGCCTCGGCGTGCACGGTGATGATGTCGGAGCCGGCCTCGGCGAAGGCCTCGAGATAGGGGTCGGCCGGCTCGATCATCAGGTGGGTGTCGAAGATCTTCGACGAATGCGGCCGCATCGCCTTCACCACCATCGGGCCGAAGGTGATGTTGGGCACGAAGTGACCGTCCATCACGTCGAGATGGATCCAGTCGGCGCCGGCCGCCTCGACGTCGCGCAATTCCTCGGCGAGGCGCGCGAAGTCCGAGGACAGCATCGACGGCGCGATAAGCACCCCTGAAGCGCTCATGCCGCGGCCCGGTAGACGACCAGTCCGAACGCCATGGTCTGCGCCTTGCGGTCGATCGCCGACAGGCGCACGTGGTGGCCCGGATTGGCGTCATGGCAGGCTTTCGCTTCGGCAAGGATCGTGTCGACGTCGCGCTCGCCGAACAGCGGCAGCTTCCACATGTACCAGTAGCCGTCGCCGGCGTTCTCCGGCTCGACGTGCTCCACCATCACGTCCCAGCCCTTGTCGGCGACGCGCTGGAGCTGCCTCCTGACCTGCGTCTCGTCCATCGGCGGCAGGTAGGAGAAGGCCTCGAAGCGCATCGACGCCGGAACGCCGAGACGGCTCGGATAGTCCTGGATGTCCATCATGGGGTTCTTCCTTCGTGGTGGCGGATTCCGCGATCAGGCGGCGTCAAGC
>JAEWYT010000175.1 GCA_023458595.1 Pseudomonadota bacterium | reverse complement strand
GGCATCGGCCAAGGCGGGCCCGAACGACATCGGATGTTTCCGATGTCGTCAGCAAAGGAAAGGGAAATCGGGAACACCCGATTTCCCGGCGGGCGTCCGCCGCTCGCAAACCCTCCGGGACGGGCGCGTCAGAATGGTTCCATTTGACCCTGATACTCTAGCGTAAGGCCACCCACCCCTGGCCATCCTTCGAGACGCGCCTCCGGCGCTCCTCGGGAGGAGGATGGCGGGTGCGGCGACCCGCCCACACGGGAACCCTCGTGACGAGACGGGCGCGCCGGGTCCGTCCCGAACCATGGGCGTCCCGCTTCGGCCGCTGCTACTCCCCGATCGCGAGCGGCTGCTCCTTCGCCCAAACGTGCCCGTGTCCGCAGGCGGCGATGCGCTGGACGATGCGTGGATTGTCGCCGCCGATCTCGCCGTGCTCGTAGGCGACGACGACGAGCGTCGGGATCGCGGCCTCCAGCAGCTCGTCGGGCTTCAGCAGGAAATCCGGGTTCGACGGCTTGCCGTGGCGCTCCTGGCCGAGCGCGAACGTCTCGCAGATCAGGATGCCGTCGTCGGCGACGCAGCCGACGATTTCGGGCAGGATCGGCCGCCACAGGTAGTTCGTGACGATTACCGCGTCGTAGCGCAGGTCCTTCAGCGGGAAGGGGCGGCCGGTCTCCAGGTCCGCCTCGATCAGCGCGACGTCCCGGCGCTCGCCCAGGTCCTCGACTTTCGAAAGATCGCGGTCGATGCCGGTGACGAGGAAGCCCATTTCGAGGGCGTGGCGCAGGTGGCGGCCCGATCCGCAGGCGACGTCGAGCACCGAACCGCCCGGCTTCGCGCCCGACAGGAAGCGGGTCACCCAGGGCGAGGGGCGCGAGGAACCATGCATGGGCCGCTCCGTGGGGCTGGAAGGTCCGGACTCTAATGCGGGCAAGGGCAATGTGGCCCGCCGCGGGGAGCGTTCAAGTGATGGCAAGAGCGAAAAACGCGAAACTCGTCGCGGCCCTGCTCGACTCCTACGGCCGCACCTACTCGAGCGAGCTGCGCATCGATATCGCCCGGGGCACGCCGTCGCCGCTGTTCCGGTGGCTTGTCGCGAGCCTCCTGTTCAGCGCGCGGATCCGGGCGGACGCGGCGCTCTCGGCGGCGAGGGCGCTGTCCGAAGCGGGCTGGCGGACGCCCGGGAAGATGGCGGCGGCGGGCTGGGAGGCGCGGGTGAAGGTGCTCAACAGGTCGGGCTACGCCCGCTACGACGAGAGCACCTCGCGGATGATCGGCGACACCTGCGAGCTGCTGCTCGACCGCTACGGCGGCGATCTCAGGAAGCTCCGGGCCGCCGCGGGCGAGAAGCCCGACGCCGAGCGCAGGCTGCTCAGGCAGTTCAAGGGGATCGGCGAGGTCGGCGCCGGCATCTTCTGCCGGGAGGCGCAGGCCGCCTGGCCGGAACTCTATCCCTTCGCCGACGGGAGAGCCCTGACGGCCGCCGGGAAGCTCGGCCTGCCCGGGGATGCGAAGCCGCTCGCCAGCCTCGTCGACCGCGCCGATTTCCCCCGGCTGGTGACCGCGCTCGTCCGCGTCGACCTCGAAAAGGGCTACGAACGGCTCGGGGCCGACGCGGCCGGATTGCCCCGCGGTCGCCGGCAAGGCTGGCGCCGCGCGCCAAAAAACGCCATATAACCGGCTGGCCGGCGCGTCGTCCGCCGGCACGGAGTTCATCGATGAATGCGCCTGCGATCCGCTACAGGAAGATGAACGGGCTCGGCAACGAGATCCTGGTCGTCGATCTGCGTGCGGAGGGCGCGCGCTCCGAATCCGCGACGCTCACGCCGGAGATCGTGCGCGCCGTCGCCGCCGGGCCGCGCACGCATTTCGACCAGATGATGGTGCTCCTGCCGCCGCGCGCGCACGGCATCGACGCGACCGTGCGGATCTTCAACAGCGACGGCTCGCCCGCCGGGGCCTGCGGCAACGGCATGCGCTGCATCGCCGCGGTCGTGATGGCGGGGACGGGCAAGGCGAACGCGACCTTCGAGACGGGCGCGGGCCTGCTCGCCGCCTGGGACGCCGGCGGCGGCCTCGTCACCGCCGACATGGGCGCGCCCGAATTCGACTGGGACAGGATCCCGCTCTCCGAGGAATTCCGCGACACGCGCGCGATCGAGCTGCAGATCGGGCCGCTCGACGAGCCGATCCTGCATTCGCCGAGCGTCGTCAGCATGGGCAACCCGCACGCGATCTTCTGGGTCGACGACGTGGAGGCCTACGATCTCGGCAGGATCGGCCCGCTTCTCGAAAACCACCCGATCTTTCCCGATCGCGCCAATATCAGCCTCGCCCAGGTGACGAGCCCGGAATCGATCACGCTGAAGGTGTGGGAGCGCGGCGCCGGCCTGACGCGCGCCTGCGGCTCGGCCGCCTGCGCGGCGGCGGTCGCGGCCGCGCGCAAGAAGCTCACCGGCCGCAAGGTGATCGTCACCTTGCCGGGCGGGCCGCTTCTGGTCGAGTGGCGCGAGTCCGACGGCCACGTGCTGATGACCGGCCCGTGGGAGCTCGAATACGAGGGCGAGGTCTCCGTCGAGGCCGCCGCTCCGGCGGCCTGACCGGGAGAGCGGACATGTCCGGGCCGGATATCCTGACCTTCGGCTGCCGCCTCAACGCGGCGGAATCCGAGGCGATCCGCGAGATGGCCGAGGAAGCCGGCCTCGACGGCACGATCGTCGTCAACACCTGCGCGGTGACGGGGGAGGCCGTGCGCCAGGCGCGCCAGGCGATCCGCAGGGCGCGGCGCGAGAACCCCTCCGCCCGCATCGTCGTCACCGGCTGCGCCGCGCAGACCGAGCCGGACACCTTCGCCGCCATGGCGGAGGTCGACCTCGTGCTCGGCAACGGCGAGAAGCTGAAGCCGGAGAGCTACCGGGCGGTGCCGTTCGGGACGGACGCGGGCGAGAAGGTGCGCGTCAACGACGTCATGGAGCTGACCGAGACCGGCGCCCACCTGATCGAAGGCTTCGAGGGCCGCGCGCGCGCCTTCGTGCAGGTGCAGAACGGCTGCGACCACCGGTGCACGTTCTGCATCATCCCCTACGGGCGCGGGCCGTCGCGGTCGGTGCCGATGGGCGTCGCCGTCGACCAGGTCCGCCGGCTCGTCGAGGCGGGCTACGCCGAGGTGGTGCTGACCGGCGTCGATCTCACCGCCTACGGCGGCGACCTTCCCGGGCAGCCCGGGTTCGGCACGCTGGTGCGGGCGATCCTGCGGCACGTTCCCGATCTCGAGCGGCTGCGCATCTCCTCGATCGACTCCGTCGAGGTCGATGCCGACCTGATGCGGGCGATCGCCGAGGAGGAGCGGCTGATGCCGCATCTGCACCTGTCGCTGCAGGCCGGCGACGACATGATCCTGAAGCGGATGAAGCGGCGCCATTCGCGCGCCCAGTCGGTGGCGTTCTGCGACGATGTCAGGCGCCTGCGCCCCGACGTCGCCTTCGGGGCCGACCTGATCGCCGGCTTCCCGACCGAGACCGAGGCGATGTTCGAGAACACGCTGGGGATCGTCGAGGACTGCGGCCTCACCCACCTGCACGTCTTCCCGTTCTCGGCCAGGAAGGGCACGCCGGCGGCGCGCATGCCGCAGCTCGACCGGCGCCTCGTCAAGGAACGCGCCGCGCGCCTTCGCGCCGAGGGCGAGCGGGCGTTCGCGCGCCATCTCGACGCGGAGATCGGCCGCGACCGGATGGTGCTGGTCGAGACGGGTCCCGACGGGCGCACCGAGCAGTTCACCGTCGCGCGGCTCGACAGGGAGCCGCCGGCCGGCTCGATCGTCAGGGCGCGCGTGACCGGCCACGACGGCCGCCGGCTCGCCGCGAGCGTCGAGGCCGCGGCGGGAATGGCGGCGGCATGAGCGACGAGCGCAGCCTGATGGACCGGTTCCTGGGCCGCAAGCCGGCGGGCGAGGCCGAAGCGGCCGCCCCGGAGGCCGCTCCGGAGCCCGCCCCGGAGTCCCCGCCGGAGGCGGAGAGGCCGCGCTCGTGGCTGCAGCGCCTGCGCGCCGGGCTCGCCCGCTCGTCGACGGCGCTCGGCCAGAACCTCTCCGCGCTGATCCGCAAGCGCAAGCTCGACGACGAGACGCTGCAGGACCTCGAGGACATCCTGGTGCAGGCCGACCTCGGCCTCGAGACGGCGGTCAGGATCACCGAGCGGCTCGCCAGGGAACGCTACGACAAGGAGATCGACGACGCGGAACTGCGCGCCGTCCTCGCCCAGGAGATCGAGGCGGTGCTGACGCCCGTGGCGAAGCCGCTGGAGATCGACCCCGCGCACAGCCCGCACGTGATCCTCGTCGTCGGCGTCAACGGCGCGGGCAAGACGACGACGATCGGCAAGCTCGCCGCCCAGTTCCGCCGCGAGGGCAAGTCGGTGGTGCTCGGCGCCGGCGACACGTTTCGCGCCGCCGCGATCGAGCAGCTGAAGATCTGGGGCGAGCGCACCGGCTCGACGGTGGTCGCCCGCGAGCAGGGCTCGGACGCGTCCGCGCTCGCCTTCGAGGCCCTGCGCGAGGCGCGCGAGGCGGGCGCCGACGTCGTCATGATCGACACCGCCGGGCGGCTGCAGAACAAGACCGAGCTGATGGGGGAACTGGAGAAGATCGTCCGCGTCGTCAGGAAGCAGGACGCGAGCGCGCCGCACGACGTGATCCTCGTGCTCGACGCGACGACCGGGCAGAACGCCATGAGCCAGACGGAGATCTTCCGGCAGGTGTGCGGCGTCACCGGCCTGGTGATGACCAAGCTCGACGGCACCGCGCGCGGCGGCATCCTGGTCGCGATCGCCGCCAAGCACGGCCTGCCCGTCCACGCGATCGGCGTCGGCGAGGGCATCGGCGACCTGCACCCGTTCGAGGCGGGCGACTTCGCCCGCGCCATCGCCGGAGACATGGCCGAGGACGGCGATGCGGCCTGAGACCGTCGAACGCCATCCCGGCCCGCCCGAATGGATCCGCCCGGCGCTCGAGATCGGGCCGCTCGTAGTGTTCTTCGCGGCCAACTGGAAGCTCGGCATCTTCTGGGCGACCGGCCTGTTCATCCCGGCGACGCTCGCCTCGGTCGCGATCTCCTGGGTCGTCTACCGCAAGATGCCGGTGATGCCGCTGTTCACGGCGGCCTTCGTCACGGTGTTCGGCGGGCTGACGCTCTGGCTGCAGGACGACACGTTCATCAAGATGAAGCCGACCATCGTCAACGTCGCCTTCGCGGCGATGCTGATCGCCGGCCTCTATTTCCGCCGGGCGCTGCTGAAATACGCCTTCGGCACGGTCTTCCGGATGACCGAGGAGGGCTGGCGCGTCATCACCTGGCGGTGGGCGGCGTTCTTCCTCGTGCTCGCGGCCCTGAACGAGGTCGTCTGGCGCAACTTCTCGACCGATTTCTGGGTGAGCTTCAAGGTGTTCGGCATCATGCCGCTGACCATGGTCTTCGCCATGGCGCAACTGCCGCTCCTGAAGAAGTACGGGCTGGAGGAGGAAGAGGCGGCCTAACTAGCCGCCCTTCCGCTCGAACGGCTTGCCGCCGGGCAGCATGTCTCCGGTCTCGCCGGGCGGATTGGAGAATGGCGGGGCGGCCTGCTTAAGTTCGCTCGCCCGGTCGTGGCCGAGCGCCCAGTGGACCGAGGGGAAGGCGAGCTCGTCCCAGGGGATGTCGGCCCAGTCGAACAGCTTCACCTCCAGGCTCTCCTCGCCGGGCGAGAAATCGCCGGAAAGCGTCGCCTGGAAGATGACCTGCACCTGCGACAGGCGCGGCACCGAATAGACGGCGAGGATGCCGGAGATGTCGATCGCCGCGTTCGCCTCCTCCATCGCCTCGCGGCGGGCGCCGGTCTCCGGCGCCTCGTTCAGCTCCAGGTAGCCGGCGGGGATCGTCCAGAAGCCGCGGCGGGGAAAGATCGCCCGGCGGCAGAGCAGGATCCTGGCCTGCGAGCGCACCACCGAGCCGACCACGACCTTCGGGTTGTCGTAGTGGACGAAGCCGCAGCGCCTGCAGACGCGCCGCTCCAGCGTGTCGCCGGGCGGCACCGTGCGGTGGAAGTCGGGTCCGGGATCGGCCATGAGCGAAGAGTGACCCGGCGAGAGGGCGAAAATCAATCCGCGGCGCGCGACCGCCGATCCGCCCGGGACGACGAGGGGCGGGGCGGGCCTCGTGCCCTTGCCTCAGGACGACGGCTTGCCCGCCAGCGCCTTCTCGATCTCCGGCATCAGGCGGCCCGCGATCGACTGCGGGTCGAGCGGGCCGACGTGCTTGAAGACGATGCGGCCGTCGTTGTCGACGACGAAGGTCTCCGGCACGCCGTAGACGCCCCAGTCGATGCCGACGCGGCCGTTCGAATCGACGCCGATCGCCTCGTAGGGATTGCCGTAGCGGCCCAGGAACCGGCGGGCGTTCTCCTCCTTGTCCTTGTAGTTGAGGCCGAAGACGCGGAAGCGGCCGTCCTTCGCCAGGGCCTCGATCAGCGGGTGCTCCTCGCGGCAGGGCACGCACCAGGACGCCCAGACGTTGACGAGGGTGACGCCGCGGCCCTTCAGGTCGGCATCGGCAAAGCCCGGCACCGGCCCGCCGTCGCGGTCGACGTCGGCGAGGGCGGGCAGATCGAACGCCGGCACCTCCCGGCCGATCAGGGCGGAGGGCACGATGGAGGGATCGCCGGCGAACAGGCGGAACAGCAGGAGGCCCGCCAGCGCGGCGAAGACCACCAGCGGCGCGACGACGAGGATGCGGCCGAGCACGGAGCGCCTCGGCCCGCCCGCCTCTTCGGCGGTCATCGCGGGCCGCCCGTCCGGCGGACGCCGCGCCTGTCGAGCTCGGCGAGCGCCGCCTTCTGGACGCGGCCGTCGGCGACGACCCAGACGACCAGGCCGAGCAGCACCGCGGCGGTGACGGAATAGGCGGCGACGATGAAACCGAGATGGTCGGCCATGGCGATCTCCTCGCTCTCCCCTTACTCGGCGGGCGCCAGCGCGCCGGCCGCCTTGACCCGCATCGCGCGCACCCGGCGGCGCATGATCTCGTTGCGCATGGCGGCGACATGCAGGGCGAAGAACAGCAGCGTGTAGCCGATGCCCATGACGAGCAGCGGCCAGAGCATGGACGGGTCGATGGTCGGCCCGTCGAGGCGGAAGACGCTGGCGGGCTGGTGCAGGGTGTTCCACCACTCGACCGAGAACTTGATGATCGGAACGTTGACGAAGCCGACGAGCGCCAGGATCGCCACGGGCCGCGCGGCGCGGGCGGGATCGTCGAAGGCGCGCCAGAGCGCGATCAGGCCGAGATACATCAGGAACAGGACCAGGACGGAGGTCAGGCGGGCGTCCCACACCCACCAGGTGCCCCACATGGGCTTGCCCCAGAGCGAGCCGGTCACCAGCGCCAGGAAGGTGAAGGCGGCGCCGATCGGGGCGGCGGCCCTGGCGGAGACGTCGGCCAGCGGATGGCGCCAGACGAGCGTGCCGACCGAGGAGACGGCGATGATCGAGTAGCACATCATCGACAGCCAGGCGGCCGGCACGTGGATGTACATGATGAGCACGGTCTCGCCCTGCTGATAGTCGGCGGGCGCACGGAAGGCCATGAAGAGGCCGAGCGCGCAGGTCAGCGCGGCGACCGCCCACAGCCAGGGCATCAGGCGCTCCGAAAGCGCCATGAAACGGGTCGGGTTGGCGAGCTCGAACATCTCGGAACGGTCCTCAACCGTTTTCCATCGCCGGCCGTTCTAGCACAAGAGGAGGCCGCAGAACGTTGACTTGTAACAATTCTAAACGCGACATTATTCCCGTTTCATTCCCGCCCGGCGCCTATTCCAGCGCCAGCCTCAGCGCGGCGGCCGCCGCGATCGGCGCCAGAACCAGGCTCAGCAGCGTCAGTCCGCCGAGAACCAGAAGCGGCGTCGACATCGACATCGGCCCGGTGATCGCCGCGTCGGTCGCGCCCACCCCGAAGATGAGCACGGGAACGGTCAGCGGCAAGACCATCACCGGAACCAGCAGGCCGCCGCGGCGCAGTGCCACGGTCAGCGCCGCCCCGATCGCGCCCAGGAAGGTGAGCGCGGGCGTGCCGACGAGCAGCGTCAGGGACACCGCGCCGAGCGCGCCGGGGTCGACGTTCAGCATCAGGCCGAGCAGCGGCGCGACGACCACGAGCGGCAGGCCGGTCGTCGCCCAGTGGGCGACCGCCTTCACCGCGACGACGACGACGAGCGGGGTCTCCGTCATGGCGAGCAGGTCGAGCGAGCCGTCCTCGTGATCGGCCTGGAACAGCCGGTCGAGGCCGATGAGGGTCGCGAGCAGGGCGCCGACCCACAGGATCGCCGGGCCGACGCGCTTCAGCAGGTTCAGGTCCGGGCCGACGGCGAAGGGCATCAGCGCGACGACGATCAGGAAGAACACCGCGCCCATCATGGCGCCGCCGCCGACGCGCAGCGACAGGCGGATCTCGCGGCGGAACAGGGAGGCGACGGCGCCGCTCATGCCGTTGCCCCGAGGTTCAGCACCCGGGTCTCGAAGGGAAGCTCGTCGTGGGTCGCGACGAGCGCCATGCCGCCGTCCGCGAGATGGGCGCGGATCAGGTCGTAGAGGCGGGCGCGGGACTGCGCGTCGATCGCCGTCGTCGGCTCGTCGAGGAGCCAGAGCGGGCGGTGGGCGGCGATCAGCCGGGCGAGCGCCAGGCGCCGGCGCTGGCCGGCCGACAGGACGCCGGCGGGGAAATCGGCGAGCGCGGCAAGTCCCATCCAGCCGAGCGCCTCGGCCGTCGTGACCTTCGCGCCGCCCAGCATCCCGGCCCAGAAGGCGAGGTTCTCGGCGACGGTGAGGGCGGGCTTCAGGGCGTCGAGATGTCCGACATAGTGGGCGTACTCGCCGACGGGCACGTCCTCCGCCGCGCCTTCCAGGACGAGGCGTCCCTCGGTCATGCGCACGAGGCCGGCGACGAGGCGCAGCAGCGAGGACTTGCCGGAGCCGTTCGGCCCGCGCAGGACGAGGAGCCCGCCGTCCCCGACCGAGAAGCCGACGCCCGAGAACACCTCCCGGCCGCCGCGCACGCAGGCGAGACCCTCCGCGAGCAGCCTCATGCGGCGCATCTCATGCGGGCCCGGCCTTCGCCCGTATCGGGGTCGTCATGCTTGCCATGCGTCGCTATTGCCTTACGTCGTATTGGCACCACTCTTAGAAATTCTCTATATACGCGGCAAGTCGGGCCGCGTCCGCGGTATGCGCCGCTTCCCTTTCGCGCACGGCAGGCGCAAGCCCGATCCCGCCCCGGACCCCCGAACGCATGAGGCCGACGCAGTGACCGCCACTTCCCTCGACAGTTTCAAAGCCCGCAAGACCCTCAAGGTCGGCAACAGGACCTACGAGTATTTCAGCCTCAAGGCGGCCGAGAAGAACGGCCTGAAGGGCATCTCCAGGCTCCCGTACTCGATGAAGGTGCTGCTCGAGAACCTGCTTCGCAACGAGGACGGGCGGACGGTCAAGAAGGCCGACATCAAGGCGATGGCGACCTGGCTGAAGGCGCGGCAGTCCGACCGCGAGATCGCCTTCCGTCCGGCGCGCGTCCTGATGCAGGACTTCACCGGTGTGCCGGCGATCGTCGATCTCGCCGCCATGCGCGACGCGATGACGATGCTCGGCGGCGATCCCAAGAAGATCAATCCGCTGGTGCCGGTCGACCTCGTCATCGACCACTCGGTGATCGTCGACGAGTTCGGCAACGCCCGCGCCTTCAAGGCGAACGTCGAGCACGAATACGCGCGCAACGGCGAGCGCTACCGCTTCCTGCGCTGGGGCCAGGAGGCGTTCGACAATTTCCGCGTGGTGCCGCCGGGGACCGGCATCTGCCACCAGGTGAACCTGGAGTATCTCGGCCAGACCGTCTGGACGAAGAAGCACCGGGTCAAGGACGCCAGGGGCAAGTCGAAGACGGTCGAGCAGGCCTTCCCGGACACGCTGGTGGGCACCGACAGCCACACGACCATGGTCAACGGCCTGGCCGTGCTCGGCTGGGGCGTCGGCGGCATCGAGGCGGAGGCGGCGATGCTCGGCCAGCCGATCTCGATGCTGATCCCCGAGGTGATCGGCTTCAAGCTGACCGGCAAGCTGAAGGAAGGCGTGACGGCGACCGACCTGGTGCTGACCGTCACCCAGATGCTGCGCAGGAAGGGCGTGGTCGGCAAGTTCGTCGAGTTCTACGGCGCCGGCCTCAACCACCTGCCGCTGGAGGACCGGGCGACGATCGCCAACATGGCGCCGGAATACGGCGCGACCTGCGGCTTCTTCCCCGTCGACGAGGACACGCTGCGCTACCTCCACCAGACCGGCCGCGCCAAGGCGCGCGTCGACCTGGTCGAGGCCTACGCCAAGGCGCAGGGCATGTACCGCACCGCCCGCTCGGAGGACCCGGTGTTCACCGACACGCTGGCGCTCGATCTCGGCGACGTCGAGCCGTCGATCGCCGGGCCGAAGCGTCCGCAGGACAGGGTGCTGCTCGCCGAAGCCGCGCCGAAGTTCGTCGAGGCGCTGACGAGCGAGTTCGGCAAGGGCGGGGAGGTCGACCGGCGGGCGAAGGTCGAGGGCGAGAAATACGATCTCGGCCACGGCGACGTGGTGATCGCGGCGATCACGTCGTGCACCAACACGTCGAACCCCTACGTGATGATGGCCGCCGGCCTCGTCGCCCGCAACGCGGCGGCGCGCGGCCTCAGGCCCAAGCCGTGGGTGAAGACCTCGCTCGCGCCGGGCAGCCAGGTGGTCGCGGAGTATCTCGCCGCCTCGGGCCTGCAGAAGGAGCTCAACAAGGTCGGCTTCAACCTCGTCGGCTTCGGCTGCACCACCTGCATCGGCAACTCGGGGCCGCTGCCCGAGCACATCTCCAGGACGGTGAACGCCGCCGACCTCGTCGCCTGCTCGGTGCTGTCGGGCAACCGCAACTTCGAGGGCCGCGTCAACCCGGACGTCAGGGCGAACTACCTCGCCTCGCCGCCGCTGGTCGTCGCCTACGCGCTGGCCGGCTCGATGCAGATCGACATCACCAGGGACCCGATCGGCACCGACCGCAAGGGCAAGCCGGTCTATCTGAAGGACATCTGGCCGTCGGCCCGGGAAGTCGCCGACGTCGTGCACGAGACGATCACCCGGAAGATGTTCCGCGAGAAGTACGCCGATGTGTTCAAGGGCGACGCCCACTGGCGCAAGATCAAGGTCGAGGGCGGCCTGACCTACGGCTGGGACGGCAAGTCGACCTACGTGCAGAACCCGCCCTACTTCACCGGCATGGAGCGCAAGCCGGAAGCGGTGACCGACGTCGAGAACGCCCGCGTGCTCGGCCTGTTCCTCGATTCGATCACCACCGACCACATCTCGCCGGCCGGCTCGATCAAGGCGGCGAGCCCGGCGGGCCAGTACCTGATCGGCCACAAGGTGAAGCCGATCGACTTCAACCAGTACGGCACGCGGCGCGGCAATCACGAGGTGATGATGCGCGGCACCTTCGCCAACATCCGCATCAAGAACCAGATGGTGCCGGGCGTCGAGGGCGGCGTGACGATCCACTATCCCGGCGGCGAGGAGATGCCGATCTACGACGCGGCGATGAAGTACCGGGCCGAGAAGGTGCCGCTCGTCGTCTTCGCCGGCAAGGAATACGGCACCGGCTCGTCGCGCGACTGGGCGGCGAAGGGCACGCGCCTGCTCGGCGTGCGCGCGGTCATCGCCCAGTCCTTCGAGCGCATCCACCGCTCCAACCTGATCGGCATGGGCGTGCTGCCGCTGCAGTTCGAGGACGGCCAGTCGTGGCAGACGCTGGGGCTGAAGGGCGACGAGATGGTGTCGATCGGCGGCCTGGATGCGCTGAAGCCCGGCATGACGCTCGAGGCCAGGATCACCTTCGCCGACGGCAAGACCAGGTCGGTGCCGCTTCTGTGCCGCATCGATACGCTCGACGAGCTCGACTACTTCAGGAACGGCGGAATCCTGCAGTACGTGCTGCGCAATCTCGCCGCCTGAGGCGCGGGACGGGGAGAGGCGGCTCCGGCCGGGCGGCCGGGGCCGCTTCACTTTTTTTGGTATCGGGCGTCACCCCAATGTGACTGGCGTTTGAAGCGCGACCGGCGTATCCGGAAACCGACGGAACAGCCGGTTCCGGACGGGATTCGAGCGATTTGTCGATGATCTGGCAGCGGTTTGCAGGACGGTTCGCGCGCGTGGCGGCGGCTCTCGCGCTCGCCGCGTCGCCGATTGCCGGTGCGGCCGCGCAGGCCGGCGAGCGGCTCGACGTGGTCGAGCTGTTCACCAGCCAGGGCTGCTCGTCCTGTCCTCCCGCCGACGCCATGCTGGGCGAGATGGCGCGCCGCGGCGACGTGCTCGCCCTGTCCTTCAACGTCGACTACTGGGACTATCTGGGCTGGAAGGACACGCTGGCGAGCCCTTCCTTCACGGCGCGGCAGAAGGCCTACGCCCACGCCCGCGGCGACCGGGCGGTCTATACCCCGCAGGCCGTCGTCAACGGCATGATGCACGCGGTCGGCTCCGACCGCATCAGCCTCAGGAACGCGCTGCAGTCGACGGGCGACCGGCTCGACAGGAAGGCGATCGACCTCGACCTGCGCCGCGACGGCAATTCGCTGGTGATCCAGACCGGCAAGGCGAAGGGCGTGCTGTCGAAGCCGAAGCCCGCGACGCTGTGGATCATCGTCTTCGAGCCGGCGAAGACGGTGACGATCGAGCGCGGCGAGAACCGCGGCAAGACGATCACCTACAACAACGTCGTCCGGAAGATCGAGCCGATCGGCACCTGGAAGGGCGACGCGATGACGCTGACGGTGCCGATCCCCGCCGACGGCGGCGGCGAATGCGCCGTCGTCCTGCAGGAAGGCGACGGCGCCAGCCCCGGCCCGATCCTGGCGGCGGCGCGGCTATAGGGGCGAGACTTCAGGCCGCGCCCCCCCGCCGACGTCTTCACGGCCGCGACCGCTGCCTGGGCCCTGGATCAAGTCCAGGGCACGCATCTTCTTCGCGGCACGGGCGGGGCGACGGACGGAAGCCTCGTGCCCCAAACCCGATCCGGGGCCCATCGCGACCGCCGCCGCAGGTGTGGGTCCCGGATCAAGTCCAGGACACGAGGCCTGTTTGAGGCTTTCCGCCGTGCTCACCTGACCGTGCGATGGAGAGCCAGGCTCGCATGGCCGCCGGGTCCGGTTCTCCCTGTCTCGTGCCCCGGACCCGATCCGGGGCCCATCGCGACCGCTGCCGCAGGTGTGGGTCCTGGATCAGGTCCGGGACACGAGGCCCGTTTGAGTCTTTCCGCTGTGCTCACCTGACCGTGCGATGGAGAGCCAGGCGCGCATGGCCGCCGGGTCCGGTTCTCGATGGCCTCTCGGGGTTCCGGCTCTCCCTGTCTCGTGCCCCGGACCCGATCCGGGGCCCATCGCGATCGCTGCCGCAGGTGTGGGTCCTGAATCAAGTCCAGGGCACGCATCTTCTTCGCGGCACGGGCGGGGCGACAGACGGAAGCCTCGTGCCCCGGACCCGATCCGAGGCCCATCGCGGGCGCTGCCGCAGGTGTGGGTCCTGGATCAAGTCCACGACACGAGGTCTGCTTGAGGCTTTCCGCTGTGCTCACCTGACCGTGCGATAGAGAGCCAGGCTCGCATAGCCGCCGGGTCCGGTTCCCCCTGTCTCGTGCCCCGGACCCGATCCGGGGCCATCGCGACCGCTGCCGCAGGTGTGGGTCCTGGATAAGGTCCACAGGACACGAGGCCTGTTTGAGTCTCTCCGCTGTGCTCACCCGACCGTGCGATAGAGAGTCGGGCTTGCATAGCCGCCGGGTCCGGTTCTCCCTGTCTCGTGCCCCGGACCTGATCCGGGGCCCATCGCGACCGCTGCCGCCGATCTGGGTCCTGGATCAAGTCCAGGACACGAGGCCTGTTTGAGGCTTTCCGCTGTGCTCACCCGACCGTGCGATGGAGAGTCGGGCTTGCATAGCCGCCGGGTCCGGTTCCCCCTGTCTCGTGCCCCGGACCCGATCCGGGGCCCATCACGACCGCTGCGGCAGGTGTGGGTCCCGGATCAGGTCCGGGACACGAGGCCCGTTTGAGGCTTTCCGCTGTGCTCACCCGACCGTGCGATAGAGCGCCAGGCTCGCATAGCCGCCGGGTCCGGTTCTCGATGGCCTCCCGGGGTTCCGGTTCTCCCTGTCTCGTGCCCCGGACCTGTTCCGGGGCCCCCGCGGCGGGTGTCGCTGATCTGGGTCCTGGATCAAGTCCGGGACACGAGCTACGCGTCGTCTCGTCCGCCAAGCCCGCCCGACCCCTCAATCGGGCTTCGGCCGTGCGCGGTCGACGATCGCGGCCTCGTCGAGGCCGTCCGGCAGCGGGCCGAACGCCAGCTCCATCGAGATCTGGCGCGCGTCCGCCTCGCCGAACCGCTTCGCGGCGATGCGCTCGGCGTCCGTGAGCAGCCTTCGCCTCGCGGAAGACGTGGATGGCCGGGACGAGCCCGGCCATGACGGCAGAAGGGGTGCGGGCCGCTTGCCCGACAAGCGCCCGCGTCAGGCGCTCGCCAGCAAGAGCCGCGTCAGACGGGCGGCGAAGGCGGCCGGGTCCGCCGGCGTCTCGCCGTCGAGGATGCAGGCCTCGTCGTAGAGGAGCCAGGCGGCGTCCGCCAGGAGCGCCTTGTCGCCCTCGCCCGTCGCCCGCGCCGCCAGATGCCGGATCAGGGCGTGGCGCGGGTTGAGCTCCAGCACCGGTGCGCTGCGCTCGGCGCCGGCCTCGGTCCTGGACAGCATGCGTTCCAGACGCCGGTCGAGCGCCCCTTCGGTCGCGACCAGGCACACCGGGCTCTCGGCGAGGCGGGCCGAGGCGCGGACGTCCTTCACCGTGTCGCCGAGCGTCTGCCTGACGAAGGCGGCGAGCGTGGCGACGGCCGACTGCGATTCGCCGTCGTCCTCCGCCGCGCCCTCGTCGAGAAGCGGGATATTGGCGATGTCGGCATCGCCCTGGCTGACGGAGCGGAACGGCTTGCCGTCGAAGCCGGTCGCCATGCGCACCCAGAAATGGTCGACGGGATCGCTCAGCAGCAGCACCTCGATGCCGCGGGCGCGGAAGCCTTCCAGATGCGGGCTCGCGGCGGCCTGGGCGGCGCTCTCGCCGGTGACGTAGTAGATCGCCGTCTGGTTCGGCCTGAGCGCGCCCACGTAGTCCTTCAGCGAGCGCCAGCCCTCGCCGCCGGTCGTGGAGCGGAAGCGGGCGAGCTCCAGAAGCGCGTCGCGCCGCTCGATGTCCTCGTAGAGGCCCTCCTTCAGCACCGGGCCGAAGGCCTCCCAGATCCTCGCGTAGCGCTCCGGCTCCTTGTCGGCGAGCTTGGCCAGCTCGGACAGGACGCGGTTGGCGACGCCCTTGCGGATCTGGCCGAGCAGCGGGCTTTCCTGCAGCATCTCGCGGGAGATGTTGAGCGGCAGGTCGTCGGAATCGACGAGGCCGCGCACGAAGCGCAGGTAGCCCGGCATCAGCTCGGCGTCGTCGGTGATGAAGACGCGGCGCACGTAGAGCCGGGTGCGGCCCTTGCGCGCGGGATCGAACATGTCGAAGGGCTTCTCGCCCGGCACGAACATCAGCACGCGATAGGCCTGCCTGCCTTCCGCCGCGTAGTGGATCGTCAGCGCCGGCTCGTCCCAGGCGCCGGCCACGTGCCGGTAGAACTCGCGGTAGTCCTCCTCGGACAGCTCCGATCTGGGCTTCAGCCACAGCGCGCCGCCGTCGGCGATCTCGCGGGAGGTCTCGCCCTCCTTCAGGCGGATCGGCACCGGCACGTGGGCGGAATGGGCGCGAACGGTCTGCTCGAGCCGGTGGGGATCGAGGAACTCCTTCGCGTCCTCCTTCATGTGCAGGACGATGCGGGTGCCGCGTTCGGGCGCCGTCTCGTCCGGCTCGATCCCGTAGGTGCCGCGCCCGTCCGACGACCAGCGGAACCCCTCCGTCGCGCCGGCCTTGCGGCTCGACACGTCGACCCTGTCGGCGACCATGAAGGCGGAATAGAAGCCGATGCCGAAGCGGCCGATCAGGCTCGCCGAATCGGCGCCCTCCTGAAGGGCCTCGGCGAAGGCGCGGGTGCCGGAGCGGGCGATGGTGCCGAGATTGGAGCCGAGCTCCTCGCGGTCCATGCCGATGCCGTTGTCCTGGATCGTCAGGATGCCGGCGTCCCCGTCGGGCGAAATCGTCACGGCGAGCGCCGAATCGGCGCCGATCAGCGAATCGTCCTGGCGGGCGGCGTAGCGCAGCTTCTCGCAGGCGTCCGCGCCGTTGGAGATCAGCTCGCGCAGGAAGACGTCGCGGTCGGAATAGACCGCGTGGACCATCAGATCGAGGATCCGGCCGACCTCGGCCTCGAAGGCGTAGGAACTCCCGGTCTCCGACTTCGCCTTGCCCGTCTTCTTCGTTCTGGTGCTCATAGAGGATCCCGACCTTCCGCTTGGAAACGCTTCGCGCCAGCGAGATAGGAAGAGCGGGGCCGGATTTTCAAGGGGAGAACGGGCGCCCGACAACAAATCGGGCCGGTGGAGACCGGCCCGTCGAGCAAGTGACTGTTGGGGGATTTAACCAGCAGTACTCAGAAACTGAGAACGGGCCCGGTTCAAGAACGACCCCGGGGGGCTGGGGGGCTGGGTGTTCCGGAGCCTCCTAGAACCGGGCCTCGAGGCAACGATGAAAATCTGGTCGAGCAATCTGGCGTGTGAAGGGCGCGATTGGGGCGGAAATGTGATTTCTTGAGGCGTTTACGCAAGGTAGCTTCCACGACTCGTCAAAGCCGGTGCCCGGGCGCGCGTTTCCGCGGCGAATTCGGGCGGATCGGCCGAGCGTCCTTGACGCCGCCCCGCACCTTTGACGATCATGTGACAGCGAGGAGCGAGACAGGGAGGCGCCGTTGAGCGAGACGGAACCCATAGCTTTCCCCGGCGGTCGCGAGGCACCCCCGCGCACCGCCGTGCCGGAGACCCGCCAGACGGCTCACCACAGGGTGTCCTTCGATCGCCGCGAGCTCGGCGAAATCCTCAATGTCTACGGGCGGATGGTGGCCGCCGGCGAATGGCGCGACTACGCCATCGACGCGCTCAGGGAAAAGGCCGTCTTCTCCGTCTTCCGCCGCGCCTGCGAGGCGCCGCTCTACCGGATCGAGAAGAACCCGAGGCTCGCCCGCCGGCAGGGCGCCTATTGCGTCATCACCACGACCGGCCTGATCCTGAAGCGCGGCCACGACCTGTCGCGGGTGCTCAGGTCCATCGACCGGCGGCTGAAGCTGGTGGAGGCGTAAGCGCGGCCGCGGCAGGGTCTCCTGTGAGGCCGTGTGCATCGCCGCGACCGCTTCATGGGCCCCGGATCAAGTCCGGGGCACGCGTCTGTTTCCGGAGCACGGACGAGGCGACACGCGAAGGCCTCGTGTCCTGGACGCGGACGGCAGCGGCTGCGAATCACGCACCCGGCGGCGTCGCATCGCCACCGGTAGCCCGGATGGAGCGGCAGCGTAATCCGGG
>JAEWYT010000174.1 GCA_023458595.1 Pseudomonadota bacterium | reverse complement strand
CCGGGCCCGCGGGGGGGGCCGGCGCGGGCGCCGGCTGGGGCTGGTCCGGCTGGGGCTGGCCCGATTGGGGCTGGTCCGGCTGGGGCTGAACGCCTTGCTCCTGGGCGGCCGGCTGCTCCGGCGTCGTGGCGGCGGAGGCCTGCTCCTGCGCCGCAGGCTGCCCGGCGGCGGGCTGCCCGGCCGTGGTTTGCCCGGCTGCGGTTTGCCCTGCGGCGGTTTGCTCGCTCGATTGCGGCGGGGCTTCGGCCGTCAGCGGCTGTGCGGGCTGCTGTTCCGCGGCGGGCGCCGCCTCCCGTCCCGTGGCCGGCTCCGCTTGCGGCTGCGCCGCGGCAACTTCGGTCTCCTCCGGCTTCTGCAGGACTTCCGTCGGCTGGCCCGGCCGCGTCACGGCGACGAGCGGGGTCTTGTCCGCCCCCTCGATGACGACCGTAACCCGGTCGCCGTCGATGCTGTCGCCTTCGCCTCCGGGTCCGGAGGCGCGCAGGGCGAGATCGTAGCTGCCCGGATCGAGCGGCTTGTCGAACACCAGCGCCCATTCGCCGCCCTGGTTGGCCCTGGCGCTCGAAATCACGTCGTCGCCGAGCAGGAGCTCGACAAGGGCCCCTGCCGACGAGCGGCCGGCGGCCACGACCTCACCGGAAGGCTCGACGCGAACGATGTCGAAGGTCGGAGCGATCGTTTCGCCCGCCGGCGCCGCCGATTCGGCCGATTCGGGCGCCTTCTCGGCGGGCGTCTTGACCGATCCCTTGTCCTGCTTGCCGGTGTCCTGCCTCTCGCCGACCCCGGTCCCGGCCGGCTGCTGGTTCGCGTAATAGAGCCCGATGCCGCCGAGACCCGCCAGAATCAGTATCACGACGACAGCGAGGAAGATTTTAAGCTGGTGTCCCATCTAACCCGGCTCTCCGCGGGCGGACGTCGTTTCTCGCGGCCGGGCGTCCCCCTTTTCCGGCCGTTCCTGCCGCTAGGTGACGCAATACACGCGGCAATCGCACGTAAACTGTTCATACCTCACCTATATTGTGCGGAGCCAAAGGACAAGTCCGCACCGGCTTGACGGAATCCCGCCAACGTTGCCTGATGCGCCCATGAGTGAGATCAAGAATATCTGCGTCTATTGCGGGTCCAGCGACGGCCGGGACCCGGTGTTCAAGGAAACAGCGGACCGCTTCGGACAGCTCCTGGCCGAAAACGGCATCGGCCTCGTCTATGGCGGCGGCAGCCTCGGCCTGATGGGCGCCGTCGCCCGCTCGGTCCTGCGCCACGGCGGCCACGCGACCGGCATCATCCCGGAATTCCTGAGCGAGCGGGAGCGGATGCTGCGCGACGTGCAGACCCTGACCGTCACCCGCGACATGCACGAGCGCAAGCGGCTGATGTTCGAGCAGTCCGACGCCTTCGTCGCCCTGCCCGGCGGCATCGGCACGCTGGAGGAAACCGTCGAGATGCTGACCTGGTCGCAGCTCGGCCAGCATGCCAAGCCGGTCGCGCTCGCCAATATCGGCGGCTACTGGGAGCCGCTGCGCGTCCTGTTCGACCACATGCGCCAGGAGAACTTCATCCGCCGCGACCTCGACGTCGGATACATCGTCGTCGACAGGATCGAGGACGTGATTCCCTGCGTGCGCGAGGCGGCGGCCAAGGCGCCGAAGCCGAAGCTCACGGAAGCCGAGGTCGCCGAGCGGATGTAGAAGGCGGATACAGGCGGGCGGCCGGGGCTCAGCCGGCCATCGCCGTTCCTTGGGCCTTCCCTTGAGCCTTCCCCGGGGCCGTCCCGGGGGTCTTCGCCGGCGCGGCTTCGGATTTCAGCAGTTTCCACGTGATCGAATCGACGAGGGCCTGGAACGAGGCGTCGACGATGTTCGGCGAGACGCCGACCGTCGACCAGCGATTGCCGCCGCCGTCGCGGCTCTCGATCAGCACGCGGGTGGTGGCGCCGGTGCCGCCGTTGAGGATGCGCACCTTGTAGTCGGCGAGTTCCAGGTCGTCGATGTAGCGCTGGAACCGGCCGAGATCCTTGCGCAGCGCCTGGTCGAGCGCATTGACCGGGCCGTTGCCCTCGCCGACCGACATCAGCGTCTCACCGTCGACGGTGATCTTCACTGTCGCCTCCGACACGGTGACGAGCTCGCCGATGGCGTTGTAGCGGCGCTCGACCAGCACCCGAAAGCTCTCGATGCGGAAGAACTCCGGCACCTTGCCGAGCGTGCGGCGGGCGAGCAGCTCGAAGGAAGCGTCGGCGGCCTCGTAGGCCCAGCCTTCGGCCTCGCGGCGCTTCACCTCGTCGAGCAGGCTGCCGACCAGCGGGTCGTCGCGGTCGACCGGAATCCCGAGCCGGTCGAGCTCGGCGAGCATGTTGGAACGACCGGCCTGATCGGAAACGAGCACCCGGCGGCGGTTGCCGACGACTTCCGGCGCGACGTGCTCGTAGGTCGCCGGATCCTTGAGGATCGCCGAGGCGTGCAGACCGGCCTTGGTGGCGAAGGCGGCTTCGCCGACATACGGGGCCTGGCGCGCCGGCGCCCGGTTCAGGATCTCGTCGAAGGCACGCGAGATCGGCGTCAGGTGCGCGAGCGCGTCGTCGTCGACGCCGGTCTCAAAGCGATTCGCGTAGCCGGACTTCAGCTTCAGGGTCGGGATCAGCGAGACGAGATTGGCGTTGCCGCAGCGCTCGCCGAGACCGTTCAGCGTGCCCTGGATCTGGCGCGCGCCGGCTCGCACGGCGGCGAGCGAGTTGGCGACGGCGTTGCCGGTGTCGTCGTGGGCGTGGATACCGAGCCGGTTGCCGGGGACGATCTTCGCGACGTCGGCGACGATCGCCTCGACTTCCTCGGGCAGCGTGCCGCCGTTGGTGTCGCACAGCACGATCCAGCGGGCGCCGGCCTCGTAGGCCGCCCTGGCACAAGCCAGCGCATAGTCGCGATTCGCCTTGTACCCGTCGAAGAAATGCTCGCAGTCGAGCATCGCTTCCTTGCCGCTCGCCTCGACCGCCTCGACGGATTCCCGGATCGCCTCGAGGTTCTCCTCGAGCGTCGTGCCGAGGGCCACCTTGACGTGGAAATCCCAGGTCTTGGCGACGAGACAGGCGCAGTCGGCCGCGCAATCGAGGACGGAGGCGAGCCCCGGATCGTTCGACAAGGACCGTCCGGCACGCTTGGTCATGCCGAAGGCGGCGAAGCGGGCCTTCCTCGTCCGCCTTTGGGCGAAGAATTCGCTGTCGGTCGGATTGGCGCCCGGCCAGCCGCCTTCCACGTAGTCGATGCCGAGGCGCTCGATCAGGCCGGCGATCTGCACCTTGTCCTCGACCGAGAAGTCGACGCCGGGCGTCTGCGCGCCGTCGCGCAGCGTCGTGTCGTAGAGATAGAGGCGTTCGCGGCTCATCGCTCGGGCTCCTCCGGCCGTTCCGGCGGCCAGGTTTCCGTGTCGTGGTCGGGGTGCTGGTAGCTGGTCGCCGCGATGACGGCGAGTTCATCGAGAAATCCGTACTTAGCGCCGGCCGCTTCGGTCGTATCCTCCGGCAGGCCGGGCAGATCGGCGAACCAGGGCATGCGGGCCTCGATGCCGATCTGGATCCGGGGCTTCAGCAGCGCAGGCTGGTCGAAGCTGCCGATCGAGACGTTCACGTGGTCCGAACCCTCGGTGAAGAACGTCAGCGGCGTGCCGCAATTCGCGCAGAAGCCGCGCTCCACGTCGCGCGAGGAGCGGAACCGCGCGATTGTCCCGCGCGTGACCGCGAAATCCTCGTTCCCGACGTTGACGAGCGGGGCGAAGAAGCCGCCGAAGGCCTTCTGGCACATGCGGCAGTGGCAGATGTGATGGTTGTAGGGTTCCGCGTAGACGGCATAGCGCACCGCGCCGCACTGGCAGCCGCCGGTCATCACGGGGGATCTCGTCCCGGGGGTCCGCTCGTCCATCACGCCCTCACAGAAGCCCGTACCACCACAACGCCAGGACAACCGCCGCGGCGACGACGATCACCTTGATCGCGACGTAGCCGATCCAGTGCTTCGGGAACGGCGTGTCGTCGTGCCAGGTGTGCTTGTGTTCCGGAGCTTTCGGCTCTTCGGTCATCGCGCGTCTCCATGCGGAGGTATCATCGACTTGTGCAACCGCCTGCAACCGGATGTTGGCGATTGCCAAGTACCCGGACAATCATTGCCGGGCTTGTCCCGGCAATCCACTTGCGGTTCCGTCGAAGCATGTCGTTCTTCGTTTACATAATGGCCAGCCGCAAGCACGGGACGCTCTATATCGGCGTTACCAACGATCTCGTCCGGCGCGTCTACGAGCACCGGGAGAAGCTCGTTCCCGGCTTCACGAAACGGTATGGCGTCCACCGACTGGTCTGGTTCGCCGAATTCGATGAGCCCGGCGCCGCGATACAGCGGGAAAAGGCCATGAAGTCGTGGCCGCGCGCATGGAAGGTGCGAACCATCGAAGAGACCAATCCCGAATGGCGAGATCTCTTCGAAGACATCAACAAATGACTGGTCGCCTCGGGCATGCGCCTTTCGATGGAGACCCCGCCCGCACTCCGAGAGGTCATGCCCGGGCTCGTCCCGGACATCCAATCCACCGAGCCGCCCGCCGCACGGCCAATGGATTGCCGGGACAAGCCCGGCAATGACCGCCGGGGGGGTGGAGCGGCGCGTACTCACCGCGCGATCTCCCAGGTGGTGACCAGTTCGCCCGTAGCGGGGTCCTTGGCGTCCTTGAGGGCGACGCCCATATCGGCGAGTTCGTCGCGGATGCGGTCGGCCTCGGCCCAATTTTTCGCCGTGCGAGCGGCGTTGCGGGCATCGATCAATGCATTGACTTTTTGTCTGTCTGGTCCAGTCGAAACGACTGGGGGATACAATGCCCCTTTTCCCGTGACGAGCGGCACGTTGATCCTGATACTCCGCCGAATATTTTTGCGGCTTCCAGAGAAGCCCAACAACTCAAGTGACGCTAGAAGGCCGGAATAATCCTTCCGTTTTCGCAGCGCGTGTAGAGCAGTTATCGCGCCTGGAGTATTTAGATCATTCGATAGCGCCTCAATTACATCATCGGCCGGCTCTGGATTAGCTTCCGTCTCGCTGAGTTCGCCGTACCAATCCCACAAAATCTTGTGTGACTCATCGAGGCTCTTCATTGTCCAGTCGATTGGTTCTCTGTAGTGCGTACGGAGCATGTTGAATCGGAGGGCCTCACCCGGCCACTCGTCCAGCAGCTCCCGGATCGTGATGAAGTTGCCGAGCGACTTCGACATCTTCTCGCCCTCGACCTGCAGGAAGCCGTTGTGCATCCACACCTGCGCCATGCGGTCCTCGTGGAAGGCGCAGCAGGTCTGGGCGACCTCGTTCTCGTGGTGGGGGAAGACGAGGTCGATGCCGCCGCCGTGGATGTCGAACTGCTGGCCCAGATGCTTCCAGGCCATCGCCGAGCACTCGATGTGCCAGCCCGGGCGGCCGGGCGTCGCGATCCCGCAGGGACTTTCCCAGGCCGGCTCGCCGGGCTTGGAGGGCTTCCACAGGACGAAGTCCATCGCGTCCTTCTTGTAGGGCGCGACGTCGACGCGGGCGCCAGCCTGCATCTCGTCGAGGGAACGCCGGGCCAGCTCGCCGTATTTCGGCATCGAGGGCACGTCGAAGAGGACGTGGTCCTCCGCCACATAGGCGTGGCCGCCCTCGACCAGCTTCTCGATCAGCGCCTTCATCTCGACGATGTGCTCGGTCGCGCGCGGCTCGACCGTGGGGCGCAGGCAGCCAAGCGCGTCGACGTCCTCGTGGTACTGCTTCTCGGTCAGCTCCGTTACCTTGCGGATCGCCTCGTTGAGCGGAAGGTCCGGATAGTCGCGGGCGGCACGCGCGTTGATCTTGTCGTCGACGTCCGTGATGTTGCGGACATAGGTGACGTGGTCCGGCCCGTAGACGTGGCGCAGCAGGCGGAACAGCACGTCGAACACGATCGCCGGCCGCGCGTTGCCGATATGCGCGAAGTCGTAGACGGTCGGTCCGCAGACGTACATGCGCACGTTTTCGGGGTCGAGGGGGTGGAAGTCCTCCTTCGTCCGCGTCAGCGTGTTGTAGAGCCGCAAACTCACGTCAAACCCTCACCTGCCTGCCGGCCGGGGCGTCCGAGTGTCCTTGTTCGACGAGAAAAAGGGAACGGCCGCGGCCAGCGTTGAGCGCTAGCCACAAATAATGATCGAGCGAATGATAACTTCGCGTGAAGCCGTCATGGGCCGCGATATGCGCGCAGGAAGGGGGCGGCGTCAAGTGATTAAGCCGGCCTCGGCGCTCGAAATGCGGCGCATTTCGCGCGCTGCCGCGGACCGCGCCTCACCGTTAACACTCTTGAACGGCACATGAACCGCCCCTTCAGGCCCGGCTCAGGCGCGAATGCGTATCCCTCGCCGCACGTTGTCGTTCATCCGCGTACGGAGAGGCCAATCCGATGGGTAAGTTCGTTATGTCGCTGGCGGTCGTCACCATGCTCGCCGGCACCGCATTCCTGTTCGCGGCGCCGGTTCTGGTGAAGTCGGACTATTCCGGGCCGATGACGCAGGCCGATCTATGCCTGCACCGGGGCATCGGCTGCGGCCGCTGAGACCGGCAGGCCGAGCGCTTCCAGATCGCTCGCGAGGGCTTCCGGGGTGGTGAATCGCATCGCGTTGAACCCGAGCTGGCAAGCGGCGTCGACATTGTCGGCGTTGTCGTCGATGAAGACCATCGCGTCCGGCGCAAGCCCCGTGCGAGCGACCAGGACGTCGAAAATGCGGGGGTCCGGCTTGATGAAGCCGACCTCGCCGGAAACGACCGCCTCGCCGAAATGGCCGAGAAAGGGATACGCCCTGGCGGTGAGCGGCCACAGCTCGGCCGAGAAATTCGTGATCGCGTGCACCGGAACGCCTTCGTCCCGCAGCGCCTCCATCACCGCGACGGTTCCCTCGATCGGCCCGCGGATCGTCTCGAGCCAGCGCTCGTAGAAGGCGGCGATCAGTTGCGCCGAGCCCGGAAACCGCTTGGTCAGCTCGGCTATGCCGTCCTTGCAGCTGCGGCCGCGATCCTGCGCGAGATGCCAGCCGAGCGTCACCACATGGGTGAGAAACCAGGTTCGTTCCTCGGCGTCCGGGATCAGCTTCTCGTAGAGATAGGCAGGGTTCCAATCGAGAAGCACGTTGCCGACGTCGAAGACGACGGCCTTGGGGCGAAGTACCGGCTGCAACACGCTATCCCCCTACGCTGCACTGCCAAACGGCGTATTGCATAGCACAATTGACGCCTGTGCGGATACTGCTCGTGCGGCGGGAACAGCCATGCAGAAAAAATGTCGGAAATCGGCGCAAATCGGCGCGCGACCGCGGGCCCGGCGCTATTCCTCGACGAAATCGGCGCAGCGGGGCGGCTCGCCGTCGCCCCACGGCATGATCGGGACGCTCGAGGTGGAGTTCTGCGGACTGCCCTCGATCAGCTTGTCGGTATAGACGAGGTAGACCAGCACGTTCCGCTTCGCGTCGCAGCCGCGAACGATGCGCATCCTCTTGAAGAAGACGGAGCGGCGCTCGGTGAACATTTCCTCGCCCTGCTCGAACTTCTCCCTGAAGCCGATCGGCCCGACCTGGCGGCAGGCGAGCGAGACGTCGGAAAGCTCCTCGGCGACGCCGAACATGCCGCTCAGGCCGCCCTTCTCCGGCACGGTGAAGTGGCAGGCGACGCCTTCGACCTTGGGGTCGTCGATGCCGTAGGTCGCGAGCTTGTGGTCGGGGGTCAGGAACTTCCAGACCGTCGACTTCTTGAAGATCAGGTCGGGTTCCTGGGCCACGGCCGGCGCGGCTGCAAAGACAAGCAGGGCCAGCATGACGGGGAGGAAAGGAATGGCGCGCATGGTCGTCTCCAGCGGTCGGCGGACGCCCCTGAGATAGGCGATCGCGGCGGGAATTGCGAGCGCAGCGGCGCCCAGCCCATGCCCGACCCGCGCGTCGCCCCGGCACCGCCCATATGCCGCCTCTCCCCCGCCTTCGCCGCAGCCCCCGCCCATCCGGCGGACGGCGGCCGCGCGCTACCCCTGCCGCCCCGTCCTGGCGGCGGCCTCGACCGCCCGCCTGAGCACGTCGATGTCGCCGATGTGGTTGGCGAGCAGCAGGACGAGCCGGGCGTTGAACGCGGCGCTCTGCTCGGCGTCGAGCGGACGGTGCGCGTCGACGAGAACATGGAAGGCCGCGTCGGGGTTCTCGAAGCGGGAGGAGGTGTCCAGATCAGCCATTCATCTCTCCCCTGGCGCGCTGCAGCGCCTGTTCGACCGCGGCCCTGTCGTAGGAGCGGAACCGGGCCGTCAGGTACTGGTCGGGCCGGAACAGATAGCAGGCGCCCGGCGTGGCGTCGTAGCGCTCCGTGAACAGCCCGGAGGCGTCCATCAGGTCCTCGCCGACGCTGACCAGCGCGACGCCCTCGGGCACGTTCGGCCTGGCGCCGTTGGCGACGGAGACGAGCGTGAAGTCGCGCGACAGGGCGTTGAGCAGCCAGACCGGCTTGCCCGAGGCGTCGGCCATCGGCGCGTCGGCCGCCGGGTCGCCGAGCTTCGCCGAGCCGGCGAAGGCGTCGGCGTCCGGCGTCGTCAGCGGGCTGCGGTAGTGGGCGGCGGTGTGCAGGCGGCCGGAATTGACCATCCGGCGGGCGAACGGGAATTCCGTGGCGAGATCGAGCACGGCGTCGCGCAGGCGCTTGTCGCCCGGGCTCTTCGGCACGAGGAAGTCCGTCGACCGGGTCGAGTGGCCGATATTGGTCTCGGCCGCCTGAATGCGCTCCAGATCGTAGGTCCGCAGCAGCGCGGCGGGCGCCTCGCCCTTCAGGACCAGGGCGAGCTTCCAGGCGAGGTTGTGGGAATCCTCGATGCCGGAATTGGCGCCGCGCGCGCCGAAGGGGGAGACCTGGTGGGCGGCGTCGCCGGCGAAGAGCACGCGATCGTAGAGGAAACGCTCGTTGCGCCGGCACTGGAAGGTGTAGACCGACACCCATTCGAGCTCGTAGGGGCGGCCCTCCATCATCCTGTCGAGACGGGCACGCACCTTCTCCGGCTTCGTCTCCTCCTTCGGATCGGCGTCCCAGCCGATCTGGAAGTCGACGCGCCAGACGCCGTCGGGCTGCTTGTGCAACAACGTCGACTGGCCGTTGTGGAAGGGCGGCTCGAACCAGAATCGCCGGATCGCCGGGAAGTCCGCCTCCATCTTGATGTCGGCGATCAGGAACTGGTCGCGGAAGGTCTCGCCGACGAACTCGATGTTCATCAGCTTGCGCAACGTCGAATTGGCGCCGTCGGCGGCGATCAGCCAGTCGGCCACGAGCCGATAGGGGCCGTCCGGCGTGTCGATATCGATGGTGACGCCGTCCTCGTCCTGGCTGACGCCCGTCACCTTGTTGCGCCAGCGCACGGTGACGTTGTCGAGCTCGCCGACGCGCTCGACCAGGTACTTCTCGAGATAGTACTGCTGCAGGTTGACGAAGGCCGGCATCTTGTGGCCCGGCTCGGGAAGAAGGTCGAACTCGTAGACCTCCTGGTCGTGGAAGTAGACCTTGCCGACCTTCCAGCCGACGCCCTTCCCGGCGACCTGCTCGCCCGCCCCGAGCGTGTCGAGGATCTCGAGGCAGCGCTTGGAATAGCAGAGCCCGCGAGAGCCCTCGCCGATGCGGTCGGCATCGTCGAGCACCACCACGGGAATTCCGCGCTGTCCGAGATCGATCGCCGCGGCGAGCCCGACCGGCCCCGCGCCGACGACGATCGCCGGATGGCGGACGGCCGAGGCCGCGTCCTGGTCGGCCGAGCGACTGTAGCCGAAGCTGAACACGGCATGGCGGTGCTGCGTTTTGCCCATTCTTCCCTCCCCGATTCCGCTCTTGCCTTGTAGTCTTTGTTTTCCTTGGATTTTCGGGCCGTCAGCCTTGCAGCGCTTCCCACATCTCCCGGTCGCGCTCGGCCGTCCAGATGCGCGGATGGTCGAGGCCCCGGGCCTCGTCGTAGGCGCGCGCCACGTTGAAGGGCTGGCAGTGCTCGTAGATAGCGAATTTGGAGAACTTCGGGTCCATGACCTCGCGCGACCTGTCGAAGGCCTCCTTCAGGGTGAGGCCGCGCGCGGCGCTCTCCGACACCGAGTTGTAAAGCGTGGTCAGGAAGTCGCGGGTGAGCGCGATGCCGTCGGCGACCATCTCGCGGCTGTCGAGCGCGTCGCCGCGGCCGGGCACCAGCGCGCGGGGATCGTAGCTCGCCAGCGTGTCGAGCGTCTTCGGCCAGTCGGCGAAATGCGCGTCGCCGCAGTAGCAGGCCGAGTGGTACTCGACGAGGTCGCCGGAGAACATGACCTTGGAATCCGGAACCCAGGCGACCGTGTCGCCGGCGGTGTGGCCGCGGCCGAGGTGGATCAGGTCGACGCGGCGCCTGCCGAGCCACACCGTCATCCTGGTCGGGAAGGTCATGGTCGGCCAAGTGAGGCCGGGCACGGACTCGGCGGCCTGGAACAGGCGCGGGAAGCGACCGAGCTCGGAATCCCAGTCCTCCCTGCCGCGCTCCACGATCAGCGAACGGGTGGCGTCCGAGGCGAGGATCTCGTCGGCGCCGTATGCCGAGGCGCCGAGCACGCGCACGGCGTGATAGTGCGACAGCACCACGTAGCGGATCGGCTTGTCGGTGACGGTGCGAACGCGCTCGATGACCTTCTCGGCCATCACCGGCGTCGCCTGCGCGTCGATCACCATCACCGAATCGTCGCCGACGATGACGCCCGTGTTCGGGTCGCCCTCGGCGGTGAAGGCATAGAGCCCCTCGCCGATCTCGGCGAAGGTGATGGTCTTCTCCGTCATGTCTCCGGTCGATGCGAAACCTTTCGCCATCCCTGGGCGTCCTCCGTTTTCTCTAGAATTCGCGGCCGAGCACGCGGTCGACCGAAATGGGTCCGGCGCCGCGAACGGCGAAGAACAGCGCGGCGACAGCCCACATCACTGAGTACTCGTAGCCCCCGTTCTGGCCGAAGAAGCCGTTGGCGAAATGCACCGACGCGGCGGCGACCAGCAGGAACCCGCAGGCGAGCGCGGCGGCCGGGCGGGTCAGGAACCCGATCAGGATCAGCGCCCCGCAACCCATCTCGACGAAGATCGCGATCGTCGAGAACAGCCAGCCGGGCGCCAGGCCGATGCTGTTCATCCATCCCGCCGTGCCGGCAAATCCGCCGCCGCCGAACGCGCCGAAGGCCTTCTGCATGCCGTGCGGGATGAGGAAGCCGCCGACGACGACGCGCAGCAGGAGTTCCGCGAGCGGCGACAGCGCCCGGTAGAGCGGTCCGAGGAATGGGAGGATGAGGGTCTGTGTGGAGTTCGACATGGTATTCCTTTCCAGTTCCGGTCTTGCCTACGTTCCCTGTCCCGGGAACGCGATTGGAACTAGGGACGCCGGGGAGACCATCAATTCGCTCCCGGAGCCGAATATTTTGCGATTTCCTGATCAATCGCGCCGAAGATCGAATGTCCCCCGGCGTCATTCATCTCGATGCGCACGCGGTCGCCGAACTTCAGGAAGCCCGTCTTCGGCGCGCCTTCGCCGATCGTCTCCACCATGCGGATCTCGGCGATGCAGGAATACCCCGCTCCGCCCTCGGAGACGGGCTTGCCCGGCCCGCCGTCGAGCTTGTTCGAGACGGTGCCGGAGCCGACGACGGTTCCGGCGCAGAGCGGCCTCGTCCTGGCGGCATGGGCGATGAGCGTCGGGAAGTCGAAGGTCATGTCGACATCGGCGCGCGGCCTGCCGAACAGATCGCCGTTGATCGAGGTGAGCAGCGGCAGCGACACCTTGCGGCCGTCCCAGGCCGCGCCAAGCTCGTCGGGCGTCACGGCGACCGGCGAGAAGGCCGTCGACGGCTTGGCGTGGAAGAAGCCGAAGCCCTTGGCGAGCTCGGCCGGGATCAGGTTGCGCAGGCTGACGTCGTTGACGAGCACGACCAGGCGGATCCTGCCGCCGGCAACCTCGGGCGTCGCGCCCATCGGCACGTCGTCGACGATGACGGCGACCTCGGCTTCCATGTCGATGCCGTAGGCCTCGTCGGCGACGAGAACGGGATCGCGCGGGCCGATGAAGGAATCCGAGCCGCCCTGGTACATCAGCGGGTCGGTCCAGAACGTCTCGGGCATCTCGGCCCCGCGCGCCTTGCGCACGAGCTCGACGTGATTGACGTAGGCCGAGCCGTCCGCCCACTGGTAGGCGCGCGGCAGCGGGGCCATGCACAGCGTCTCGTCGAAGGGCTCTCCGGCGATCATGCCGAGATTCAGCTCCTCGGCGATCTTCCGCAGGCCCGGCTCGACGGCCGCCCAGTCGTCGAGGGCGCGCTGCAGCGTGCCGGCGACGGTGCCGGCCGGGGTGAAGCGCTTCAGGTCGGCGGAAACGACGACGAGCCGGCCGTCGCGGGTGCCGTCACGAAGGGTCGCGAGTTTCAACAGTCAGGCTCCGTGGGTGCGATGCAGATCGGATTGCCGGGCCGGGCCCGGCAACGACGAGGGGAGCGTGTGTCGCCGCGCTCCCCACCAATTGCTCCGTCATGCCCGGGCTCTGCCCGGGCATCGCGCGGCGGAAGACCGCCCGTCCTACTCCGCGGCCTACTCCGCGGCGTGGCGCGGGACGACGGGGTGGGTCACCGGCTCGCCGTCGACCTTCCAGCTCTCGGCGTAGTCCGGGTTCTCCACGGCCTTGGCGCCCGGCCCCATCTCCAGCGCATCACGTGTATCCAGCATGACCGCGTACTCGTCGGTCTCCTTCTTGGGCTGGATGAACATGCGCTGCAGCGCCTTGGGGTGCGGTCCGTGGGTGAAGCCGCACGGATGCCAGGTGACCATTCCCGCCTCGATGTTGTCGCGCGAGAAGAAGTCGCCGTCGTGGTAGAACAGCACCTCGTCGTAGTCGTCGTTGTTGTGGAAGAACGGGATCTTCAGGGCGCCGTCGTCCTCCTCGAACGGCCGCGGCACGAAGGTGCAGATCACGAAGCGGTTGCCGACGAAGGTGGTGTGCGCGGACGGCGGCAGGTGGTAGCGGGCGCTGACCAGCGGCCGGATGTCCCTGACGTTCAGACGCACCACCGACAGGTCGCCCTGCCAGCCCACCGCGTCGAGCGGATTGAACGGATAGGTGACCGTGGACACCTCGCCGCGCCGCTTGATCAGGACCTTCCACTCGTTCTCGTCCTGCTGGGCGAGGAAGGCGTCGTCGATCTTCGGCGCGTCGAGGATCGCCGGATCGAACTGGGCGTGCTTGCCCACCATGCCGCGGTCGGGGAGCTTGTAGGAGCCGTTGGTCGACTCGATCGCCAGGATCAGGGTCGGCTCCTTCGGCGCCAGGCGCCACATGGTCGAGCGCGGCAGGACCAGGTAGTCGCCCTTGGTGTATTCGAGGTGGCCGTAGTCGCAGAAAAGGTCGCCCGCGCCGCGGTGAACGAACAGCAATTCGTCGCCGTCGCCGTTGCGGGCGAGGTAGTCCATCGGCTGGTCGACGTTCCAGTAGCGGACCTTGACCGAGGCGTTCTGGAGCACGACCGGGGCGTCCCAGAAGGACTTCGTGCCCGAATCGAGCTTGTTGAGGTCGAACGCGCGCGGACGCAGCGGGCCGGACCAGCTGTCCCAGGCCGTCGGCGGATGCTTGTGGTACATCATCGCCGCGGGGCCGAAAAAGCCCTCCTTGCCGAGCTCGCGCTCGAACGTTCCGTCGGGTAAATCGGCGTGCGCCTGACGCGAAGCCTTGCCTTCGACCCGGCTCACGGGGATGTAATCGCTTGCCATTGCCTCCTCCCTTGTCGGTGCCTATTGTCCCGAAACACCTTGGAATTCCCGATTCCGGGCTGGCATGTCGGGACATTCTGTCGCACTATTAGTTTCAAATGAAACCATTGTCAACGAATCATGGGGAAGAAATGCGGGCCGCGGCCATCGCGGAGGGCGAGCGCGCGCTCAAGCTCGAGGAATTCCTGCCCTATCGCCTGGTGATGCTCGCCGAGCAGGTCAGCCACTCGCTGTCGCGGCTGTATTCGGACCGCTACGGCATCACCAATCCGGAATGGCGCACGCTGGCCGCGCTCGGCCAGTTCGGAACGATCACCTCGACGGAGATCGGCCGCTCGAGCCGCATGCACAAGACGAAGGTCAGCCGCGCCGTCGCCGAGCTCGAGAAGAAGGGGCTGATCAAGCGGGAAACGAGCGATGCCGACATGCGCGTCGCCTATCTGTCGCTGACGGAGAAGGGCGAGCAGACCTATCGCAAGCTGGTGCCGCTGGCGCTGCAGTTCGGCGACAGGCTGGCGAGCGGCCTGTCGCGCGAGGAGATGGCGGCGCTCGAGCGGGTGCTGGCCTCGCTGATGGAGAGCTCCGACGAGATCGCCCGCGACATCGCCGATACGGTCGGGAACGGAATGCCGTGAAGCTGTACACGTACTTCCGCTCCTCGGCGGCGTTTCGCGTGCGGATCGCGCTGAACCTGAAGGCCGTCGCCTACGAAGCCGTCCCCGTGCATCTCGTCCGCGACGGCGGCGAGCACAGGAAGCCGGCCTACCGGGCGATCAATCCGCAGATGCGGCTGCCCTCGCTCGAGCTCGACGACGGCACCGTCATCGTCCAGTCGCCGGCGATCCTGGAATACCTGGACGAAGCCTATCCGAGCCCGGCGCTGCTGCCGGCCGACCCGGTGCGGCGCGCGCGGGTGCGCGCGGTGGCGGCGATCGTCGCCTGCGACATCCATCCGCTCAACAATTCCGGCACGCTCGCCTACCTGAAGCGCGAGCTCGGCCAGGCGCAGCCGGCGGTCGACGCCTGGTACGCGCACTGGATCACGACGGGCTTCGAGGCGATCGAGCGGCTGATCGAGCCGGGGCCCTACGCCTTCGGCGAGAGCGTCGGCCTCGCCGACGTCTGTCTCGTCCCGCAGGTCTTCAACGCCCGCCGCTTCGGCGTGCCGCTCGAGGCCTTCCCGAAGATCCGCGCGGTCGACGAGGCCTGCGCGCAGGTCGCCGCGTTCGTCGACGCGGCGCCGCAGAACCAGCCGGACGCGGAATGACGCGGCGGCGCGCGATGGCGGCGGGCTTTCGCCACACCGTTTCGGCGTGGGTCGTGGGCGCGGCGCTCGCCGCCCTCGCGGGCACGGCGTCCGCCCAGGACTACGCCCTGTGCGTCAAGCTGGAGGCGCGGCTGATCGATCTCGAGCGCGGCTCGACCGGCGCCTCCCCGGTGACGATCCAGCGCTACAATTCCGAGATCATCGCGCAGCAGCGGATGCTGAACGTCGCGCGCCAGCAGGCGGCGCGGGCGGGCTGCGCGCAGCGGTCCGGGTTCCTGTTCTTCCGGCCGCAGCGCCCGGCGCATTGCGGCGAGTTCGACGCCGTCATCAAGCGGCTCGAAACCGACGTCCAGCGCCTGCAGGGCCAGCGCCGCAACCTGATGCCGGTCAATACCGGGGCGAACGAAGGCGAGCGGCGGCGGATCCTGGCGATGCTCGGCGACAACAAGTGCGGCCCGCAATACGAGCGCTACGCCACGCAGCGCAACGGCGGGCTGTTCGGCTTCTTCTTCCGCGACTACACGCGCGATCCCTACATGGTCGAGCCCGACCAGGGCTTCTACGGCACCTACCGGACGATCTGCGTGCGCAGCTGCGACGGGTTCTTCTGGCCGATCAGCTTCTCCACGGTGCAGAGCAACTTCGAGGCGGACGAGCAGGTGTGCCGGTCGAGCTGCCCGGGCACCGAGGCCTCGCTCTACGTCCACCGGAACCCGGGCGAGGGCCCGGACGAGGCAGTGTCGCTGACCGGCGTGCCGCTGTCGCAGACCCCGAACGCCTTTCGCTTCCGCAACGAGTTCGTCGACGGCTGCAGCTGCAGGAGCGGGATCCAGACCGCCGCGCTGAGCGAACGCGTGGTCGTCGACTTCGCCGCGCGCGACGCCGTGCTGGCGGACGGCGTTCCGGCGGACCCAGGACCCGGGCCGGCCGCCGCGACGGCCGGCCTGCCGGTCCCCCTGCCGCGCAACCGGCCCGGCAACGAGCCGCCGGTCGCCGGCAGCGTCGCGACGATAACGGGGATGGAGGACTACGTGGCGGTGGCGGCGCCGTCCGTCAGCCTCGTCGCAGGCAAGGCCGTCCGCGTCGTCGGGCCGGGCTTCACCCTCTACCGGTCAGCCGAGTAACAGCCTTTTCGCGCCCGATCAGCGGAAGGAGCGCCTTCAGCTCCGGGCCGTGGTCGACCCCGGTCAGCGCGAGCCTCAACGGCCTGAACAGCGCCTTGCCCGAGCGTCCGGTCTGCCGTTTCACGTCCGCGACCCAGGTCGGGTAGACGTCGTCCGGCCACGGCTCGGACGGCAGCATCGCGGCGGCGGCTTCGAGGAAGCCGCGATCTTGCGGATCGATCTCCGCGGCGACCGGCCCCTCGACGCGCCTCCACCAGCCGAGCGCGTCGGAAACCTTCCGCACGTTGGGCCTGACGGCGAGCCAGAACGCCTCGCCGCCGCCGACGCCGAGCTCGGCCAGACGCCCGGCGACGGCGGCGAACGGCAGCGTGCCGACGAGGCGGTGGTTCAGGCCCTCCAGCTCGGCGGGATCGAAGGTCGCCGGCGCCCGCGACAGCTTGCCGGGAT
>JAEWYT010000173.1 GCA_023458595.1 Pseudomonadota bacterium | reverse complement strand
GTACCGATGGCGCCGACCGACATGCCGATCACCGCCGCCGGCTTGCCGTCCCAGACGCTGTGCCCGTAGGGGCGCGAACCCTGGTCCAGCGCATTCTTGAGCACGCCGGGCATGGAGCGGTTGTACTCCGGCGTCACGAACAGCACCGCATCGGCGCTGTGGATGGCATCGCGGAACTGCTTGACCACGGCCACTTCGTGGCCGTCGGCGTCCTGGTTGTACAAGGGCAGCTCCCCGATCGCCACCTCTTTGAACTGCACCTGCGCAGGGGCCAGCTTGATCAAGGCATGCGCCAGCTGGCGGTTGAACGATTCCTTGCGCAGACTGCCCACGATCACCGCAATTTGGTATTGGCTCATCACAAAACTCCTGGGTTGGGAATGCCAACCATTATGGGCAGCCACCCGCGCCCAGCGCGTGGGCACCGTCCTACATGGCCGCCCGGCCCCGGCCCATCGGGCACAATGCGCCCTGCCTTGCCCTTCGCCCCATCTGCATGACCGTGCCCGCCGCTGCCGCCCCCGACTTTGCCCCTGCGCCCCACCTGGCGCTGCAGCAGGTGCGCCTGCAACGTGGCCGCACCACGGTGTTCGACGGGCTGAGCCTGTCGCTGGCCGAGCCGCGCATCGGCCTGATCGGTGACAACGGCGCCGGCAAGACCAGCCTGCTGCGCCTGCTGTGTGGCCTGGAAGTGCCCGACACCGGCCGGGTGCTGAGCCAGGGCCAGGACCTGCATGCCGCCGGCAGCCAGCGCGCCCGCTGGGTCGGCATGATGTTCCAGAACCCGGACGACCAGATCATCTTCCCCACCGTGCTGGAGGAGCTGGCCCTGGGCCTGCGCCCACAGGGGCTGAGCAAGCAGCAGGCCCAGGCGCAGGCCTTGGCCTTCCTGCAGCAGCGCGGCCTGCAGGACTGGGCCGAGCGTGCGGTCACCAGCCTCAGCCAGGGGCAGCGCCAGCAGGTGTGCTGGCTGGCCCTGCTGCTGGCCGGCCCGCGCAGCCTGCTGCTGGACGAGCCCTACGCCAGCCTGGACCTGCCGGGCCAGGCGCGCCTGGCGCGCGACATGGCGCAGGCACCGCAACAGATCATCGTCTCCACCCACCTGCTGGAACACGTGCGCCATTTCGAGCGCGTGCTCTGGCTGGATACAGGCCAGTTGCGTGCCGACGGCCCCGGCGCCACGGTCTGCGCGGCCTACGAGGCCGATGTGCGCCAGCGCCTGCAGGCCCTGGGCGACTGAGCATGGGCAGCCTCTACAGCGAACACCACACCTGGCTGCACGGCCTGCGCCCCGGTCTCAAGCTGGGGCTGATGGCCGTGCTCAGCACCCTGCTGTTCCTGCTGCAGGCCCCGTGGGCCCTGGGGCTGTGCGCCCTGGGTTGCGCCGTGCTGTGGTTCAGCCTGGGGGCGGCCACGCGCGTGGCACGGCGCCTGATCGCCTCGGTGCTGATCGCCGCTGCGCTGATCGCCGTCTTCCACGCCGTCATGGGCCACTACGCGCTGGCCACCGTCAGCGCCCTGCGCCTGGCCTGCGCCTCCACCCTGGGTGTGGCGCTGACGGTCAGCACCCACCCCACCCAGCTGCTGCAGTTGCTGGAACAGCTGCTGGCCCCGCTGGGCCGGCTGGGCTTTCCCTCCGAGCGCTTTGCCCTGCAGCTGGCGCTGATGCTGCGCTTCATCGAGCATTTCTTCGTGCAGTGGAAGCGCCTGGACGAGGCCCACCGCCTGCGCACCGGCAAGGCCGGCGGCATCCGCCTGCTGGCCCCGCTGAGCATCCAGATGCTGCAAACCGCACGGCGCGTGGCCGATGCGCTGTACGCCCGCCTGGGCCAGTAGGCCCCCCCGGCCGCGGCGGCCGCCCACCCCCCCCCCTCCCGCCATAAAAAAACGCTGCCGAAGCAGCGTTGTGCAAGCAACTCGCCCCCACCGACCCGTCAGGTCGGCCTGGGGCGGGGTGCGCGTGTTCAGTCGCGCACCACCAGCACCGGCACATGGGCGGTCTGCAGCACGCGCTGCGCCACGCTGCCCAGCACCAGCTTTTCCAGGCCACGGCGGCCGTGCGAGCCCATGACGATCAGGTCGGCACCCACGTTCTCGCCCACGCGCGCAATGCCTTCGTGCACGGCATGGCCCTCGCCCACCAGGGTCTTGACCGCCACGCCGGCGTCGGCCATGGTCTTTTGCACGTCTTCCAGCGCCTTGTTGGCTTCGGCGGTGGCCGCGCTCAGGTACTGGGCCTGGCCATAGGCAAAGTCGGCGCCCACGCCCGTGAAGGGATAGGGATCGAGCACGTAGACGGCGGTGACTTCGCTGCCAAAGGCCTTGGCCAACTCGGCGGCCTTGGTCACGGCCAGCATGGAAGTGGCCGAACCGTCCACCGGAACCAGAATGTGCTTGAACATGGATAACTCCTCGTTGTGTGAAACAGGGGCTGGCATGTGCCAGCCCATGGATGCAGTCTGCCCCTGTAGTACACCGACTGTCTTGACGCGTGTCAAATCAGACAGGAACTCAGACTGGATTCTTGCCCTCATCGCCCTGGAAGCACTGTCGGCGGCAGGTCACCACCAGGGTGTCGCGCGCGCCGTGGCGGGCCTCTTCCAGGGGCTGGATGGGGGTGGATTCGTGGATCATGCGGGCGTCGTCCAACAGCATCAGCGACCAGGGCTCGGTCAGGGTGAAACGCAGCCCGCTGGGGCCGCTGGCCTCGAACACACGAGTCTCGCCCCCCTTCACGCCTTCGCGCCCCACCAGGTACACGGCGACCAGGTCCACGCCGTCGCGGTGCGCACCTTCGGGCGTCGGGCGGCCGATGCCGCGGGCCGTGTCGATGCGGAACTGGTGCGCCTCCACAAAGCAGGGCTCGGCCGAATCGGGCGCAAACAGCTGCTGCGACAGCTGGGCCAGCTTGGCAATCAGCTGCTGCCACACGGCCAGTTGCGTGGTGTGGGCCAGCATGGGTGCAAACCAGCGCTCCATGCCGCCGTGCAAGGCGTTGTACTTGACCGGCTGCCAGTGCGCGCGGTGCGGCACCTGCTGCACGGCATCACCCTGTACCCGGAAGCTGGCATGGCGGCGAAAGCGATAGCGCCCGCCATCGCGCAGGAATTCATCGGGCGGCAGGGATGCCCAGTCCGGGGTCAGCGCCACCAGGTCCGCCACCTCGCAGCCAATCCAGGCCGCCGTGTCCGCGGGCTGCAGCACGGCGTAGCCATGGTCGCGCAACTGGTCGGCAACGCGGTTGGGGGAATGGTAGGGAGGGGGAAAAGTGACATGGGCCATAGCGCCCCAAGCTTACTCCTCGGCAGCGGCCTTGCCGGTCTGGCAAGCCAGAAAATGCTTGATCTGCCGCAGCCAGGGGGCGGATGTCGCCTTTGAATGAAAATGGCTGTCAGCGCGCATCCAGCCTGCGCGGGCAGCTATGAAAAACGCCAATTGCGGCCCACACCGGGCCCACCATCCGCTGGCAAGGCCCGGCGCTGGCCTCAGGCGGTGGCGGTCTCGGCTTCCTGCAGCAGGCGCCACATCACCTTGCCGCTGCCGCTCTTGGGCAGGGCATCGACAAAGGACACCAGGCGCGGCACCTTGTAGGCGGCCATGTTGTCGCGGCACCAGGCGATGATGCTTTCCTCGGTCTCCTGCCCCTGGTGGCTGGCGCGCAGCACCACCACGGCCTTGACCGTCTCGCCGCGG
>JAEWYT010000172.1 GCA_023458595.1 Pseudomonadota bacterium | reverse complement strand
TACGGATCGTCGCCTTGGTGAGCCTTTACCCCACCAACTAGCTAATCCGACGCGGGCCCGTCCAATGGCGATAAATCTTTCCCCCGTAGGGCTTATACGGTATTAGCACAAGTTTCCCTGCGTTATTCCGTACCATTGGGTAGGTTCCCACGCGTTACTCACCCGTCTGCCACTCCCCCCGAAGGGGGCGTTCGACTTGCATGTGTTAAGCCTGCCGCCAGCGTTCGTTCTGAGCCAGGATCAAACTCTCAAGTTGGATTGAGATTTTGTACCGGCATCTGGTCGCTCGCTTGACGAGGTTCTTTATGAACCTGTCGAAACGTGAACCAGGCCGAAATCTCGGTCGCCGATCCGCAAGGGACCGACGCGCGGGACTCCGCCGTCCACGTTTCTCTTTCTTCCTATTCACTTGTCAAAGAGCCCGCACGACGAAAGCCGCGCACCGGAGGCTGACACGCCTCCAGACCGATCAAAACCGCCATCTTGGCAGGGCCAAGAAGATTAGCACCGGTCCCGGTCGGAAGTAAAGCGCCACAGCGTGGTCGCGGGCAAGCCGCGTCAGCACCGTGGCGTGGGGCGGTATATAGGTGGGCCGTCACACGCTTGTCAACACCCCGATTTCGAGGATTCGATTTTTTTTCCGCGGCGCCCGCCCGCACCCGGAAATCCGCATCGAAATCAAGGCTTAGGCCTCTTGCGGTCCTATTGGCGCCACATTCCTCGCGTCCCCTGTTCGCAGACCTCGGGGACACGGCCGGGTCGGCGGCGTCCGCGGCTTTCCTTAAGAAGCCAAAGACCTGTTGACAGTGGGGTCGCCGCTCCGCATCGTCCTCCCGCCTTTTCTCGAGGCAGGGGGACTAAGGCCGGTCCGGGCTCGGAGGGAGCCGCACGGGGCCGCGCCGCGGGGCAAAGCAGTGGGGATGTGGGCCGTCGGGCCCATGCTTTGGAGACGGATCAGGCGGCGATCATGAGGGGTGTCGACATCGGTCGCGAGCCTGCGCTCACGTTCGAAGACAACGCTTCGAACGATACCTCCATCGACCGCCGCGGCATCAATTTCCGTTGGCTCGCCTCGACCGTCCTGACCGGTGTCGCCGGCGGCGCGCTGATGGGCGGGGCCCTGTTCATCGCCTTCGACCGCCAGTCGCAGTTCGCCGAGGCTCCGCGCGTGCAGATCTCGGGCCTGCGCTCCGAGACCGCCGAAAGCAACGCGATCGGCGCCGGCAAGGGCGACCGGATCGTCGTGCGCTCCGACGAGATCTCCAGCCGCCAGGTCATCCAGGAAACCTCGGTGCGCCGCGTCGACGGCAAGGAGTTCGTCAAGGTGACGCCCTATGTGCGCGTGACCGCGAGCCTGCCGCTGGTGCGCACCGAGTTCGCGGAGAAGGCGCCCACCTTCAATCCGCTCAAGGTCTTCGCCGACGTCGGCGCCTGGAACGACGACCGCTCGAGCCCGGCGCCCGACACCGACGATTCTGTCTCCGTCGCCTACTCGGACTTCGATCCCGGCATCGTCGGCCGCGAAGACGATGCGGCTCTCGACGTCGCCGAGATCGAGCAGGCGATTCGCGAGAACGTCGACTTCGTGGCGACCGAGACGGCCTTCGCCGCCCCGTCGCTCCTGCCGATTTCGGCGACCGGCTACGCGACGCTCGGAGCCGCCGAGGCCGCCTCCCACCTGGCGCCCGAGGACCTCGCCCGCTTCGCGGCCGCCGTCCCCGCCAACGTGACCACCGTCTTCAAGCGCGACACCGCCGCCGCCCCGACCGTTTCCGAGGAGATCACCGTCAAGATCCAGAAGGGCGACACGATCGAATCGATCCTGACGGACAACGGCGCAACGCCCCAGGAGGCGGCCGAGCTGATCGACCTCGTGCGCGCCGGCGGCAAGGTGCCGATCCTCAATATCGACGACGAAGTGCGCATGACCATCGCGCCGGCGACGGACGATCCCGAGCGGCACCGGCCGGTAGCGCTCACCCTGCCGGTGGACAGCAGCGCCGACGCCGCCCGCACAGTGGCGCTGGCCCTGGCGACGCCGATGATCGGCTCGGCCCAGCCGCTCGAGACCGGCACCCTGCGCCGCGCGACCACGCCTACGGCGAACGCGCCGCGCGCCAACGTCTACGAGGGCCTGTTCGACGCCGGCTTCCGCAACAGCGTGCCGGCGCCGCTCGTCGACGAGCTCGTCAAGGTGTTCTCCTTCGACGTCGACTTCCAGCGCACCGTCTCCGCCGGCGACCTGCTCGAGGTGTTCTACGCCGAGACCGGCGAGGAGGAGACCTCCAACGATCCGGAGCTGCTGTACGCCTCGATCAATCTCAGGGGCGAGACGAAGCGCTTCTACCGCTTCCGCACCTCCGACGACGGCGTCGTCGACTTCTACGACGAGACCGGCAAGAGCGCGAAGAAGTTCCTGATGCGCAAGCCGATCTCAGGCGGCACGTTCCGCTCCGGATACGGCATGCGGCGCCATCCGATCCTGGGCTATTCGCGCATGCATTCCGGCGTCGACTGGGCCGCGCGTCCGGGCACGCCGATCATGGCGTCGGGCAACGGCACCGTCGAATACGCCGACTGGAAGTCGGGCTACGGCCGCCACGTCCGCATCCGCCACGCCAACGGCTACGAGACGAGCTACAGCCACATGTCCGGCTTCGCCCGCGGCGTCAGCGAGGGCACGCGCGTGCGCCAGGGTCAGATCATCGGCTATGTCGGCTCCACCGGCCTGTCGACCGGCCCGCACCTGCACTACGAGGTCCTGGTCAACAATCACACCGTCGATCCGATGCGCATCCGCCTGCCGCGCGGGCGCGTCCTCGACGGGCGCATGCTCGCCGCCTTCGACAAGGAGAAGGGGCGCATAGACGGCCTCATGAACCGCGCCCCCGCGTCGACGCAGGTCGCGCAGAAGTAGTTTCCTCTCTCGACCGTTGCGAGATATCGAGCGGCCGGACGCGCCTCCGCAGGCGCTCGTCGTGCCGCGACCCCCCTCTCCATCTCTCCCCCGCAAGGGGGGAGAGGGCCACTGGTGGCGGTCGCCGACACATCCCACAAGCGACTGGAATCGGAGCTGCCCCCGCATCGCTTTGAGTAGCGGAGTTTCAGTTGGCAGACGAACGTGAGGCAAACGCCTCTCTCCCCCCTTGCGGGGGAGAGATGGAGAGGGGGGTCGCGGCGCGGCTAAGCGCCCGCGAAAATCTGGCGCCCGACCGGCACCATCCATTCGCCCCAACGAAAACCCCGCCCGTTTCCGGGCGGGGCTTATGTCTCTTCGCGACGACGCGAGCCGTCAGGCCGCCTTCTCGGCGGCTTCCTCCGGCGCGAAGGTGAGCTCCCCGTCGGCGACGCCGACGCGGACCCTCTCGCCGTCCTTGATCTCGCCGGCGAGGATCTTGCCCGCGAGCGGGTCCTGCACCGCCTTCTGGATCACGCGCTTCAGCGGGCGCGCGCCGTAGGCGGGGTCGTAGCCCTTGTCGGCGAGCCAGGCGCGCGCCTTCTCGTCGAGGTCGAGCTCGATCTTGCGTTCGGCGAGCAGCTTGCGGAGCCGCATCAGCTGGATGTCGACGATCGCACCCATCTGGTCGCGCCGCAGCCGGTGGAACAGCACGATCTCGTCGAGCCTGTTCAGGAACTCCGGCCGGAAGCTCGCGCGCACCACGTCCATCACCTTGTCCCTGACCGCGTCCGTATCCTCGCCTTCCGGCTGGTTGGCGAGATATTCCGAACCGAGGTTCGAGGTCATGACGATGAGCGTGTTGCGGAAGTCGACCGTGCGGCCCTGGCCGTCGGTCAGGCGGCCGTCGTCGAGCACCTGCAGGAGCACGTTGAAGACGTCCGGGTGCGCCTTCTCGATCTCGTCGAACAGCACGACCTGGTAAGGCCGGCGGCGGACGGCCTCGGTCAGCGCGCCGCCCTCCTCGTAGCCGACATAGCCCGGAGGCGCGCCGATCAGCCGGGCGACCGAGTGCTTCTCCATGAACTCGGACATGTCCATGCGCACCATCGCCGTCTCGTCGTCGAACAGGAACTCGGCGAGCGCCTTGGTGAGCTCCGTCTTGCCGACGCCGGTCGGGCCCAGGAACATGAACGAGCCGATCGGCCGGTTCGGGTCCTGCAGGCCGGCACGCGCACGGCGCACCGCGGTCGACACCGCCTCGACGGCCTCTTCCTGGCCGACGACGCGTCTCGCCAGCGCCTCTTCCATCCTGAGCAGCTTGTCGCGCTCGCCCTCGAGCATCTTGTCGACGGGAATGCCCGTCCAGCGCGAGACGACCTGCGCGACATGGTCGGGCATAACGGTCTCCTCGAGCATGACGTCGCCGCCTTCCTCGGTGTCCTCGATCTCCGCGACCTTCTTCTCGAGATCGGGGATGACGCCGTAGGCGAGCTCGCCGGCGCGCTGGTATTCGCCCGAGCGCTGCGCCTGGGCGAGTTCGTTGCGGGCCTCGTCGAGCTTCTTCTTCAGATCCGCGGCCGAGCCGAGCTTGTCCTTCTCCGCCTTCCAGCGGGCCTCCAGATGCGCGGCCTTCTCCTCGAGATCGGCGAGGTCCTTCTCCAGCTTCTCCAGCCGGTCCTTGGAGGCCTTGTCGGTCTCCTTCTTCAGGGCCTCGCGCTCGATCTTGAGCTGGACGATGCGCCGGTCGAGTTCGTCCAGCTCCTCGGGCTTGGAATCGACCTGCATGCGCAGCCGCGATGCGGCCTCGTCGACGAGGTCGATCGCCTTGTCCGGCAGGAAGCGGTCGGTGATGTAGCGGTTCGACAGCGTCGCCGCTGCGACGAGCGCGGCGTCGCCGATGCGCACGCGGTGATGCTGCTCGTAGCGTTCCTTGAGGCCGCGCAGGATCGAGACGGTGTCCTCCACCGTCGGCTCGGAGACGAACACCGGCTGGAACCGGCGGGCGAGCGCGGCGTCCTTCTCCACGTGCTTGCGGTACTCGTCGAGCGTGGTGGCGCCGACGCAGTGCAGCTCGCCGCGGGCGAGCGCGGGCTTCAGCAGGTTCGAGGCGTCCATCGCCCCGTCCGCCTTGCCGGCGCCGACGAGCGTGTGCATCTCGTCGATGAACAGGATGATGCCGCCCTCCGCCGCGCTGACTTCCTGCAGCACGGCCTTGAGCCGCTCCTCGAACTCGCCGCGGTATTTCGCCCCGGCGATCAGCGCGCCCATGTCGAGGGCGAGCAGCTTCTTGTCCTTCAGACTCTCCGGCACGTCGCCGTTGATGATCCTGAGCGCCAGGCCTTCCGCGATCGCCGTCTTGCCGACGCCGGGCTCGCCGATCAGCACCGGATTGTTCTTGGTGCGCCGCGAAAGAACCTGAATCGTGCGGCGGATCTCGTCGTCGCGGCCGATGACCGGATCGAGCTTGCCCTCGCGGGCGGCTTCCGTCAGGTCGCGCGCGTAGCGCTTCAGCGCGTCGTAGGCGTTCTCGGCGGAAGCCGAATCGGCGGTGCGGCCCTTGCGCAGCTCGTTGATCGCCTCGTTCAGGCTGTTCGCCGTGACGCCGGCGTTCGACAGGATGCGCGAGGCCTCCGCGCTCTTCTCGACGGCGAGCGCGAGCAGCAGCCGCTCGACGGTGACGAAGTTGTCGCCGGACTTGGTCGCCGCGTCCTCGGCGGTCTTGAAGACGCGCGCCATCTGCGGCGTGAGATAGAGCTGCCCGGCGCCGCCGCCCTCGACCTTGGGCATCTTGGCGATCGCCATGTCGACGGCGTGCAGCGCGTCCTGCGGACGCCCGCCGGCCCTCTGGATCAATCCGGCGGCGAGCCCTTCGGGATCGTCGAGCAGGACTTTCAGGAGATGTTCGGGGGTGAACTGCTGATGCCCTTCGCGCAGGGCGAGCGACTGGGCCGACTGGACGAAGCCTCGCGCCCGTTCGGTATACTTGTCGAAATTCATGCGTCCCTCTTTTCCGGCACGTCGGCACGGCCGTGAAGCACCGGGCCGACACCCTTTGGCAATGGTAGTCCCGCGGGCGCCGTAGCCGCCCGCACCCCTAATATGGTGTTGCTAATGTGCCACAAAAGGGGTGATGGTGGCCGCAGTCGATTCCCCCGTTTCTTCAAGGTTTTCGCCGTGCCCGACGCCGCAATAGATGCCATTTACCGCTATCCCGTGAAGGGATTGTCTCCCGAGCCGATGGACGAGATCGCGCTGACGCCCGGCAAGCCCATCCCGTTCGACCGCGCCTGGGCGATCGAGAACGGCCCGAGCGGCTTCGATCCGGACGCCCCGGAAAAGCTGCCGAAGGTGAAGTTCCTGATGCTGATGAAGAACGAGCGGCTGGCCGCGCTCCGGACCGGCTTCGACGAGGCGACCGGCGAGCTGACGATCCTGCGCCACGGCAAGCGCGTCGCCGGCGGCAGGCTCGACGATCCGCTCGGCCGCCAGCTGGTCGAGCAGTTCTTCTCCGCCTACATGGCCCCGGAACTGAGGGGCGCGCCGAGAATTCTGTCGGCGCCCGGCCACACCTTCTCCGACGTCGGCAGGCCTGTGGTCTCGCTCATCAACCTGGCGAGCGTGCGCGATCTCGAACGGATCGCCGGACGGCCCGTGCATCCCCTGCGCTTCCGCGCCAACGTCTATTTCGACGGCTGGGAGCCCTGGTCGGAGTTCGACAGGATCGGCGCGGAACTCGCCGTCGGCGACGAGGTCGTCTTGCGGGTCGTCCGCCGGATCGTCCGCTGCGCGGCGACCAACGTCGATCCCGACACCGCCGAGCGCGACATGCAGATCCCCCGGCTGCTCGATCGCACCTTCGGGCACTCGGATCTCGGGGTCTATGCCGAGATCGTCCGCGGCGGCGCGATGAGGCGTGGCGACCGCATCGCCGGCAACCCCTCGGCCTGAAACGAAACAGGCCCCGAAACGGGGCCTGATCCTGTCCTCGGAGCCGCGCCGGCTCAGTCGCCGGCGGGAGCGAGCGTCTCGCTCGGCCCCTCGCTCGCCGGGCTTTCCCCGGAGGCGGCCGCCGCCGGCTGTCCGGCCTCGCCTGCGCCATGCGCGCCGTTGGCGGCGGTCACCGGCTGCTGGGTCGAGCCTTCCGCAGCCGGCCTGCGCCGCCGGCGGCGCGGCGGCTGGCCGCCGTTGCCCTGGCCGGCCTCGGGCGGGGGCGCCTCGGCCTCCCGTCCCTCGCCTTCGTCCTCCTCGGACGCACCCGCCGACACGATCGGCTGGGGCTGATCGAGCGCCGGCTGCGGCCGGTAGTCGGGCTGCGGTCCTTCGCCGCGGACAGGCTGCGGCGTCGTATCGTCCGAATCGTCGTCGAAATCGTCGGCGCCGTTCGGGCGGATGCGCTGCTGGTCGCCCTGCCCCTGCTGGGGATTCTGCGCCTGCGCCGCCGCGATGATCCGGAAATAGTGCTCGGCGTGCTGGAAATAGTTCTCCGCGCCCACCGGATCGCCGGACGCCTGCGCGTCGCGGGCGAGCTGCATGTACTTCTCGGCGATATGCGAAGCAGTACCCCGGATCTTCACGTCGGGACCGTTGCTTTCGTAGGTCCGTGACAGCGGACTCGGACCTCTGCGGCCGCGTCCGCGCATTCTCTTGTTCTGCTGTCCCGGTCTCATGGGAGTTCAGTCGTCTCCATTCGAAATATAGAATCCATCCAGCCGTGGCGGGAAACGCCCATCGCTGTCACGAACGAGTTTCACGTTCGTCGGTTCACGCTCCGATCTTTCTGGTCGCTGCCACCCCGTGGCGCGTATCGGTCCGTTTCAGAACGGTTCCCCGATCATTTTCGCCCGCGCGAACGGAACCCGTCCGTTTCCAAGTGCAATCGGATTTGCACGTATAGAACGGATAGCGCGGCGAAGTGCGGGAACCTCTCCTATTACGAGGCGCGGTTCATTTGCCCCACTTCCATCGGAGGGTGCCCCTGCCCCAGGAACGCCTCCGGAAGGCTCAGGCGGCCGATAACCTGCCGCCTCCGAACCACACCCGGAAACTAGCCTGTTCGGCCCGGTATTCCAAGCGCTTTTTAGCATGCCGCCTATGACTCCGGCGGCACGGTTACCAAAACCGCCCGCTCGACCCCCGCGAGATCCCGCGTCGCCGGACCCGGCGTGAGGCCCGCTTCGTCGGCCAGCGCGGTCACCGCCGGGTGCTGACCGGCGCCGAGTTCCAGAACGAGGGCGCCGCCGGGCTTCAGGACCCTGCCGACGTCGCCGAGAATCGCCCGGTAGCATTCGAGGCCGTCGGCTCCTCCGTCGAGGGCGGCAATCGGGTCGTGATCGGCGACCTCGCGGTCGAGCCGTCCGCACTCGCTGGACGGAATATAGGGCGGGTTCGAGACGATTACATCGAGGCCGCCCTTTTCGAGCGCGGCCGTCCAGCGGCCGACCACGAAGCCCGCCCGTGCGCCGACGCCGTTCGCCTCCGCGTTGTCCCGGGCGATGGCCGCCGCGCCTTCGCTGATGTCGACGCCGACCCCGTGGGCGTCGGGCAGTTCGCTGAGCAGCGCGACCAGCAGGCATCCGGTTCCCGTGCCGAGATCGGCGATCCTGAGCGGCGCCCGCCGTCCCGGCCCGGCATCGACGAAGGCGAGCGCCGCCTGCACCACCGTCTCGGTGTCGGGACGCGGCTCCAGCGTGTCCGGGCCGATCCGGAACTCGAGGTCCCAGAACTCGCGTTTGCCGAGGATGCGGCCGACGGGCTCGCCCTCCAGCCGCCGCTCGACCAGCGCTTCGATGCGGGCGGCCTCGCCGGCGCTCAGCCGGCGGC
>JAEWYT010000171.1 GCA_023458595.1 Pseudomonadota bacterium | reverse complement strand
GCACGGACCAGCATCAGGGAGAAAGACGATGACCGAAGCCTATGTCTATGACGCCGTGCGTACCCCGCGCGGGCGCGGCAAGAAGGACGGTTCGCTGCACGAAGTGCCGGCCGTCCGGCTCGCCGCGAGGACGCTGGAGGCGGTGCGCGACCGCAACGGCCTCGACACGGCGAGCGTGGACGACATCATCTTCGGCTGCGTGGACCCGGTCGGCGAGGCCGGTTCCGTCATCCCGCGCGCGGCCGCCTTCGAGGCCGGCTACGACTTCAGCGCGCCCGGAATGCAGATTTCGCGCTTCTGCGCCTCCGGGCTGGACGCCGTCAATCTCGGCGCGGCCAAGATCGCCTACGGCGCCGACGACATCGTGATTGCCGGCGGCGTCGAAAGCATGTCGCGTGTCGGCATGGGCATGTCGGGCGGCGCCTGGATCATGGATCCTTCGGTCGGCCTGCCGGCCTATTTCATGCCGCAGGGCGTGTCGGCCGATCTGATCGCCACCAAATACGGCTTCTCACGCGACGATGTCGACGCCTATGCCGTCGAGAGCCAGAAGCGCGCCGCCAAGGCCTGGCACAAGGGCTGGTTCACGAATTCCGTCATCCCGGTCAAGGACCGGAACGGCCTTACCATCCTCGACCATGACGAGCATATGCGGCCCTCGACCGACATGCAGGCGCTGGCGTCCCTCAACCCCTCCTTCGTCGTCCCCGGCGAGATGGGCGGCTTCGACGCGGTGGGCATCCAGTTTCATCCCGAGGTGGAGGCGATCGACCACGTCCATCATGCAGGCAACTCGTCGGGCATCGTCGACGGCGCGGCCGCCGTGCTGCTCGGCTCCAAGAAGGGCGGCAAGGCTATGGGGTTGAAGCCCCGCGCGCGCATCAGGGCCTTCGCCAATATCGGCTCGGACCCGGCGCTGATGCTGACCGGTCCCGTGGACGTGACGCAAAAGCTGCTCAAGCGTGCAAAAATGAAGGTCTCGGACATCGACCTGTTCGAGCTCAACGAGGCCTTCGCGGCCGTCGTGCTTCGCTACATCCAGGCCTTCGACATCGATCCCGACAGGATCAACGTGAATGGCGGCGCGATTGCGATGGGCCATCCGCTCGGCGCGACCGGCGCGATGATCCTCGGCACGGTGATCGACGAGCTCGAGCGGCGCGGCAAGGAGACGGCGCTGGTGACGCTGTGCATCGGCGCCGGAATGGGAACCGCGACGATCGTCGAGCGCGTCTAGAGGCCCTGGAGCGGGACGCCATGGCCGGACTTGTTCCGGCCATCCACGAAACGGCGGCGGTCAAAGACGCGGATGCCCGGAACAAGTCCGGGCATGACGGCGGAGAGCTAGAACGACACCCATGCCCAAGATCGACATAGCAGGCCTCGCCGAGCGCAACTCGACCGGCTATCCCGAGCCCTTCAGGCGGACGGTCGCCGGCCGTTTCAAGAAGGCCCTCGGCAACGCCGTCGGCCTGACCCAGTTCGGCGTGAACCTCACCCGCATCGTGCCCGGCTCGGCTTCGGCCGAGCGCCACTGGCATGAGAACGAGGACGAGTTCGTCTACGTCCTCGACGGCGAGCTGGTTCTGATCGAGGACGAGGGCGAGACGGTCCTGAAAGCGGGGGATGCGGCCGCCTTCAAGGCGGGCGTGCCGAACGGTCATTGCCTCGTCAATCGTTCCGGCCGCGACGCGGTGGTGCTGGAAGTCGGCACCCGCGCCCCGACCGAACGCGCTCACTATCCCGACATCGACCTGGCCGGCGCCAACGAAGGCGCCGGCCTTCGCTTCACCCACAAGTCCGGCGAGCCATACGCCTGAACCCACCAACGGGGAAACGCCATGACCTACAAGAACTTCACGCTCGATGTAGACGCCGACGGCATCGCGCTCGTCACCTGGGACATGCCGGGCAAGTCGATGAACGTCTTCGACGTCTCGGTGATGGACGACATGCAGGCGATCATCGCCAGAGTGGCCGATGATGCCGCCATCAAGGGCGCGGTCGTCACCTCCGGCAAGGACACCTTCTCCGGCGGCGCCGACCTCACCATGCTGCAGGGGCTGCTGGCCGAGTTCCACCGCATGCGCGCCAAGGACGAGACGGCGGCGATGCAGGCGATGTTCGACGAGAGCCGGCGCATGTCGCAGCTCTGGCGCAGGCTCGAGACCTGCGGCAAGCCCTGGGTCGCCGCGATCAACGGCACCGCGATGGGCGGCGCCTTCGAGCTGGCGCTGTCCTGTCACTACCGCGTCGCTTCCGACAACGACAAGACCAGGCTCGCGCTGCCCGAGGTCAAGGTCGGCCTGTTCCCCGGCGCCGGCGGCACCCAGCGCGTGCCGCGCATGGTTCCGACGCCCGACGCCCTGCAGTTTCTGCTGCAGGGTCGCGAGCTGCGCGTCGGCCAGGCGAAGGGGATGAAGCTGGTCGACGAGGTGGTCCCAGCCGACAAGCTGATCGAGGCCGCCAAGGCCTGGATCAGGAACGGCGGCAAGGGCGTGCAGCCCTGGGACAGGGACGGCTACAAGTTGCCGGCCGGCAAGGTTTATTCGCCCGCAGGCTTCCAGATCTTCCCGCCCGCCAACGCCATCTACCGGCGCGAGACCTTCGACAACTATCCCGCCGCCCGCGCCATCATGTCCTGCGTCTACGAGGGCCTGATGCTGCCGATGGACCAGGCGCTAACTGTAGAATCGCGATATTTCGCCAACGTCCTGCAAACCAAGCAAGCGGCCTCGATGATCCGCTCCCTGTTCGTCTCCATGCAGGAGCTGAACAAGGGCGCCCGCCGTCCCGCCGGCGTGCCGAACGAGCCGATCAGGAAGGTCGGCGTCCTCGGCGCCGGCTTCATGGGCGCCGGCGTCGCCTACGTCACCGCGCGCGCCGGCATCGACGTGGTTCTGCTCGACCGCGACGTGGAGAGCGCGGAACGCGGCAAGGCCTATTCCGACACGCTGATGTCGAAGGCCGTCGGCCGCGGCCGAGCCACGCCGGAGGCCAAGGAGGCGTTGCTGGCCCGCATCAGGACGACCGCCGACTACGCCGATCTCGAGGGCTGCGATCTCGTCATAGAGGCGGTGTTCGAGGACAAGGCCATCAAGGCCGACGTCACGCAGAAGGCGGAGGCCGTGCTGGCCAAGACCGCGATCTTCGGCTCCAACACCTCGACCCTGCCGATCACCGAGCTCGCCCAGGCGAGCGCGCGGCAGAAGAACTTCATCGGCATCCACTTCTTCTCGCCGGTCGACAAGATGATGCTGGTGGAGATCATCATGGGCAAGAAGACGAGCGACGAGGCGCTCGCCCGGGCGCTCGACTACTGCCGGGCGATCCGCAAGACGCCGATCGTCGTCAACGACTCGCGCGGCTTCTACACCTCGCGCGTCGTCGGCACCTACATCCGCGAGGGCCACCTTATGCTGATGGAGGGCGTACCCGCTGCGATGATCGAGAACCTCGGCCGCATCGCCGGCATGCCGGTCGGCCCGCTCTCGCTCAACGACGAGGTCGCCGTCGACCTCGCCTGGAAGATCCTGCAGGCGACCAAGAAGGACCTCGGCGAGAAGGGCGTCGACCCGGCGCAGGAGAAGCTTCTGGAGGAAATGGTCGTCAAGCGCGGCCGCCTCGGCCGCAAGAACGGCAAGGGCTTCTATGATTATCCCGACAAGGGCAAGAAGCACCTGTGGCCCGACCTCGCCGAGCTGCAGCCGGTCCACCTCGATCCCGACACGATCGACAAGACGGAGCTCGAGCACCGTCTGCTGGCGATCCAGGCGCTGGAGACCGCGCGCTGCTTCGCCGAAGGCGTGCTCACCGACGTGCGCGAGGCCGACGTCGGCTCGATCCTCGGCTTCGGCTACGCCCCCTTCTCCGGTGGCACGCTGAGCTACATCGACAACATGGGGCTGAAGAATTTCGTCGAGATGTGCAACAGGCTCGCCCGCAAGCACGGACCCCGTTTTCGCCCGAACAAGCTTCTGAAGGAGATGGCTGCAAACGGCGAGACCTTCTACGGCCGCTTCCCGCCGGGTGGCTCTGCGCGGAAGGAGGCAGCATAGGCCGTCCGCGTGACTATGGGCCCTGGATCTGATCCAGGGTCCACCCGGCTTCGAGTGTGAACGTAGGCCGTTGTTGTTTGCGCACGCCGTCGCCCGGCAAAGAAGCGGCCTCTCGCCGCATTCCCTTTGCCATTCCGCGCCGGGCGTTCCATTGTGGCCCTAACAACAACGTCCGGACATCCCGGCATCGTCGCGAGGGAAGGCCATGACGCCCAGGATCGAGTACTTTTTCACGTCCGTTTCGCCGTGGTCCTATCTCGGCCATGACGCCTTCGTCGATCTTGCGAACACGCACGGCGCCGAAATCGTCTATAAGCCGACGAACCTCACCGTCGTCTTCTCGGAGACCGGCGGCCTGCCGCTCGCCAAGCGCGCGCCGGCGCGGCAGAAATACCGCCTCGTCGAGCTGAAGCGCTGGAAGGAGAAGCGCGGCCTGCCGCTCAACCTGCAGCCCGCGCATTTCCCGACCGACGCCTCGCTGGTCGACCGCTGCGTCATCGCCATCGCCGACGCCGGCGGCGATCCCGCCGGCTTCCTCGGCCGCGCCTATCGTGCCGTCTGGGCGATCGACCGTGACATTGCCGACGAGCACGTCGTCGAGGGGCTGCTGGCGGACGCCGGCCAGGATGCCCGAGCGGTCATCGCTTCGGCCCGTACGGATGCGGTCGGCGAGACATATGCTGCCAACAGCCGCGAGGCGATCGACCGGTCCGTATTCGGCGCCCCCACCTATGTGCTGAACGGCGAGCCGTTCTGGGGCCAGGACCGCCTCGACCTCCTCGCAGACGCGTTGTCGAGCGGTCGCGGTCCCCATCCGATCTGAGCGCCGCGCCGCGATTGCGCCGCTTCGCCGATTTGGTGTTCCGCCCGCGCGGGATTAGATAACGGTGCGGGGCAAAACGGGAGCCGTGCCATGTATCGCATCCTTACCGCCGCAATCCTTGTCCTCGCCGTGGCGTCGACCGCCGGCGCCCAGACCGGGGGCGTGACGACCGACCGGCCGGATACCGAGGGCGGACGCTATGTGCTGCGCCGCATGGACGACGGTCTCATGCGCATGGACCGCGAGACCGGCGCGATCTCCTATTGCCGCAAACGCGCGGAATCCTGGGTCTGCGAAGCCGTCGCCGACGACCGCGAGGCGATGGAGGCCGAGATCACCCGCCTGGTCGAGGACAATGCCGAACTCGCCCGCGAGATAGGACGGCTCAAGAATAGGATCGCCCGGCTCGAAGGCCGCGGCGAGAAGCCGAGGACCGACGGACAGTCTCCGGAATCCGACGTGCCGAGCGACGAGGAGATCGACAGGGTCATGGAGACCTTCGAGAAGTTCATGCGTCGCTTCATGGACATGGCCCAGGAACTGCGCAAGGAGTACGAGCAGCAGGACCGGTTCTGACCGGTCCCGGGCGCTTGTCGATCGCCGCCCTCGCGCTGGCGGGGCCGGTTTGGCTACCGGCCGGCCGCGCGGCTTGCGATCAGCGCGTCGGTCTGCGCCCTCAGATCGTCCGGCAGCGGCGCCGCGCGACGCGTCTCCAGGTTCATGGTGAGGCCCGTCACCTGGACGATCGCCGCCACCTCGCCCGTTTCCGAGTTCACGAACCGGTTCTCGAACGTGACCGTCGAGCGGGCGATCGCGATCGGCCTGCCGACGACGTTGTAGAGGTCGCCGTAGGCGAGCGCGCCGGTCCGGGTCAGCTTCATCTCGACGGCGACGCGGCCGAAATTGCGTTCATCGAGCCAGGCACGGTCGATGCCGGTCGGTTCCCAGAAATGGGCGGCGGAGTCCGAGTTCAGCCCGATGATCGCGGAATCGAAGACGCTGCCGTCCGGCCGACACTGGTTGGCGCGGATCCGCCCCGCCAGGATGAGGGCCGCTCCCGGCGGCGTCGCTCCATTCGGCCCCGGCATGGCCGGATCGCCGCCGACGCTGCGCGGTGCGGCGAGATCGGGTAGGGGCAGCGTGTGGCGGCCAAGGGCGTCGGAAAGCGATGCCGGCGGGTTCTCGAACGTCTCGAGACAGGTCGCAGAGAGCTTGCCGTTGGTGGTCTCGTAGAGCAGGTGGACCGCCTGCCGGTCGCCGGCCCCGAAGCTCTCGACGCGCACGCCCGCATTCATCCGGAGCTCGGCGTGATAGCGCACATGCCGCATGCTCGGCTCGCGCCGGTCGGCGCGGGGCACGCCCGCAAGCCGCTGGAAATGCCCGGCGGCGTCTTCGAAGAACCGGAAATAGAACTGAACGTTCAGGTGGTTGTTTTCGTCGCACTCCCAGGTATTGACGAAACCCTTCAGCGTTTCGATCGGACTCATGCGAAGGCGCCGCCCAGGAACGCGTCCATGCGCTCGAGCGCCTGCTCGCCGAGCGTGCCGGGAAACGCCATGAACACGTGCGCACCGCCGGGATAGACGGCGAGCTCCGTGTCGTTGCCTGCGGCTGCCCAGCGCATCGCCATGAACAGCGAGTCGTCGAGAAGCGCGTCACGGGTGCCGATCGAGAACAGAGCCGGCGGCAGGCCGGCCACGTCGGCGTGGATCGGCGAGACGTCCGGATCGTCGAGTGGTTGACTGCGCGGCACGAACCGGTCGACGAACGTTCTGATGTCGCGGGTCGTCAGGATCAGGTTCTCCTCTCCGAAATTCCTGGCGCTCGGCGTCAGGCCGAGGTCGTAGCAGCCCGCCACCAGGTTGGCGGCGCTGAAAGGGGTGAGCCCGTGCCGGTCGCGCAGGCGCAGCATCGTCACGACGGACAGATGCCCGCCCGCCGATTCCCCGCCGATGGCGAAGCGGTCCGCGCCGAAGCGCGCCTTCGCATTGCCGACGACCCAAAGCGCCGCCGCCTCGCAGTCGTCGCAGGGGATCGGATGGGGATGCTCGGGCGCCATCCGGTACTCGACGCTGACGACGGCGAGGCCGCACCTGTCGGCGATCCGCTCGAGCCGCGGATCCTGCTCGTCCGCTCCGCCGAACACCCAGCCGCCGCCATGGATATGGAGGTAGACGCCCCTGGGCGTTTCCGGCGCGATGATGCGCAACGGGATCGGTCCGTGCGGCCCCTCGATCTCGATCGTCTCGGCGCGTGCCGACCGCGGCGCCAGCGGGAAGGGCCCGAGCCCCTGCCGCCGCCTCTCCCGCATGGTCGCCGGCGGGAACAGCCATTTGTCGGGCGCCGCGTCGATCGTCTTGACGATCTCCGCGTTGAGCGCTCTGGTTTCGGCCGAGATTGCGCTGTCGTCGAACAGCTCTGCGGAGGGGAAGACGACTCGTGCCATCAGTATCCTGTCGGGAAGGGGTGGGGCGTGCGGACGGCCGCATCTGACCGCAGTTGAACCGTCACGTCCAGAGCCGTGTGGCGGATTGAAGGGGATAGGGGATGATTATCCAGCATGTCGGCACGATCGCGCTGAACACGCGTGGGCGGGCGTTCGTCGACGTCACCGGGCAAGTCGCCGATTGGCTCGCGGCCCGTTCGGCGGCCGACGGTCTCCTGACGCTGTTCCTGCGCCACACCTCCGCCTCGCTGACGGTCCAGGAGAACGCCGATCCGGACGTCCTGCACGATCTCGCCGACACGCTCGACCGGCTGGCGCCCCGCGACCTGCCCTATCGGCACGCCAGCGAGGGCCCCGACGACATGCCGGCCCACATCCGTGCCATGCTCACCACGACGTCGCTGTCGGTCCCCGTCGAGGCGGGGAGGATGCTGCTCGGCGTCTGGCAGGCGATCTATCTCGTGGAGCACCGCGACCGGCCGCACCAGCGCGAGATCGCGCTGCATTTCATCGGCGAGGTCGGCGGATGAAGCGTCACGTCTAGAGCTGCCGGCCGAGCGACACGAGCAGCGCGGTGACCCACAAGACGATCGAAAGCCCGGCGGCGTACTGGGCGAACCACAGATAGGTGTCGCGCAGCACGGTGGCGCCGGCCCACTGGGCGTATTCGGCCGCCGGCCGCTTGCCTTCGTCGAGCATGAGCCACATCTCGGTGCGCCGCACGTCCTGCGTCAGTGCGGTGCGGGCCTTCAGGAGCAGGACGACGGTCACGAGCGTCATCAGGACGCCCCCGCTGCGCACCGCTACCAGCGGATCGTAGGTGAGGCCGAGCATGACGCAAAGGATGGCGAGCCCCGCGAATCCGCAGGCCCGACCGATCGAGACGAAAGCCATGCGGCGCAGTTCGTCCATGCGATGCCCGTTCGGATTAGCCGGCAATCGTGACAGATTGCCCGTGCCGCCGGGGCGGGCGCAAGCGCGTCGTCGCGCAAGTTCGCGTGAAGTCGGTCAGCCGCCGACGAACAGGGATGTGGCGAGGCTGACCGCGGCGAGCGCAACCATCCACTGCGCGAACCAGAGATGCGCATGGACGCGCGGGCTCGCGCCGTAGCGGCGCCGATCGCCCGGCTGGCGGACGGGAAGCGGCAAGAGGTCGCCCAGCTTGCTGCCGCCGGGAGCCGCGCGGAACACGAGATAGAGCGCCGCCAGGATCGCCATCAGCCCGTCGGCCTTCAGCGCGATCGCCGGATCCTCCGACAGGCCGCTGCCGATAAAGGCGATAAGGATGCACGCCAGCCCGAACGAAAGGGCCGCGCCCTGGGTGTCCGGTTCGTTCAGATCGGGCATGTTTCCGCGCTCCCGTTACTCAGGGAAATGAACATCGACGCACCGATTTGAAACGCGAGCCGTTTAAGGAAGTCTTTCGCGGATCGTTCAGAAGCCACCGATCCTCAAGAAGCCGATAACCGCGGGCAGAGCCAGGACGGCCGTGCAGGCGAGCCAGATCCACAGCGAAACGGCGGTGGATTCGCCGCTTCCGGTGATCCGCTCGTAGACCGCGGCCGGGATGCCGGCGAGCATTATGGTGAACGTCGCACCGAGCAGGTACGCGAGGAAAACCACCACACTCGGGCTGGAGATCAGCAGTCCGGGGGCCAGCAGCAGCACCGCCCCGGTCGCCTGCGGCAGGATGAGCGGCGAGAACATGCCGCTGATCAGGCCGAAGCCGAGTATGCCGATCAGATATCCCTGGTTCGACATGGGCCGGCCCTTCAAACCGTCTGCGTCGCGCCGAGGCTGACGACGATGACGATGATCCGCAGCACCAGCATCCAGATCGCCGCGAAGACGATCAGAAGGAGATGAGGCACGGCTGCCGGCGTGATCAGGCGGACGACCGCGAGGACCGGGTCGGTGAGCCGGACGAAGGCACGGAAGATGTAGTTCTTCGAATCCGGCGGGAACAGGAACGACAGCACGAAACGGCCGAGCAACGTGTACATCAGCGCGGCGAGCACGTAGTTCGGGATCTGCGCGACGATACTGAATTCGGGTTGCATCGGTCCCCCTGTTGCCGCCCGCGCATTCATCCACGGATTCGCGGAAAACAGAAGGGCGGGGCCATGAGCCCCGCCCACCGCGTTTCGGGTCGGCGCGCTCAGGCGCCCTTGGCCACCATGTCGCCACCCTCCATGAGGCTGCCGCCGCGTGGCTTGCGCAGCTCGTCGACGAGGTCCTGGACCTCCTTGGACGGCTCCGGCGTGAACAGGCTCACGACGACCATCACGATCACGCCTACCGGCAGACCGAACAGCGCCGCGGAGATGTTCTTCACGCCGAACCACTCGCCCATGCCGCCGTAGCGGGTCATGAGCAGGTAGTAGAGCGTGATGCCGAAGCCGGCGACGATGCCTGCGATCGCGCCCGCGGTGGTGCACCGCTTCCACCAGACGCCGAGCACCAGCGCCGGGAAGTTGCCCGCCGCGGCGAGCGAGAACGCCCAGGCCACCATCGACAGGATGTCCGCCGGTCTGGTCGATGCCAGCCACGCCGCGAAGATGGCGACGAGCACCAGCAGAATGCGGGCGATCGTCAGACGCCGGGCCGTCGAGGCGTGCGGGTCGACCATCTTGTAGTAGACGTCGTGGCTGAGCGCGTTGGCGATCGCGAGCAGGAGACCGTCGGCTGTCGACAGCGCGGCGGCCAGGCCGCCCGCGGCCACCAGGCCGGCGATCACGTAGGGCAGGCCCGCGATTTCCGGCGTCGAGATGACGATCACGTCGTTGTTGATCGCAAGCTCTCCGAGCGCCAGCACGCCGTCGCCCGTCCCCTTGGCCATGCAGGCCTCGCGGATCGCTTCCACCGCCGTCGCGTCGGCGCCGCAGATCTTCACCAGGCCGAGCTGGCCGTAGGTGAACACCCACTGCGGCAGGTCGGTGATCGCCGTGCCGATGACGTTCTGGTAGACCTCGAGCTTCGCGAAGGCGGCATAGGCCGGCGCCGTGAAGTACAGGAGGAAGATGAACAGGAGCGACCAGCCCACCGACTTGCGTGCATCGCGCACGCTCGGCGTGGTGAAGTACCGCATCAGAATGTGCGGCAGCGAGGCCGTGCCGATCATCAGGCAGAGGATCAGCCCGAAGAAGTTCAGCGGGTTGTAGGTCGTGAACGGCGTCAGGTAGTGCTTCAGATCCGCCGGCGCGAGGCCCTGGCTCTTCAGCGACTCCTCGAGGCTCGCGATCTCCTGCAGGGCCTGGCCGTACATCAACTGCGGGATCGGCACGCCGTAGCGCTGCGCCGACAGGATGACCACCGGCAGCAGGTAGGCGATGATCAGCACGATGTACTGCGCCACCTGAGTCCAGGTCACCGCCCGCATGCCGCCGAGCATCGAGCACAGCAGGATGCCGAGCAGGCCGACGAACACCGCGACCTCGAACTGCATGCCGAGGAATCGCGAGGCGATGATGCCGGTCGCGTAGATCTGCGCCGTCACGTAGGTGAACGAGCAGCAGAACAGCACGATGATGCCGAGGAACCGGGCGAGGTGTCCGCCGAAGCGGGCCGCCAGGAAGTCGGGCACCGTGTAGGCGCCGAACTTGCGCAGGTAGGGCGCGACGAGCACCGCCACCAGCACGTAGCCGCCGGTCCAGCCGAGCACGAAGGCGAGGCCGTCGTAGCCGAGCGCGTAGAGCGTGCCGGCCATGCCGACGAACGAGGCACCGGACATCCAGTCCGCCGCGGTCGCCATGCCGTTGTAGAACGCCGGCACCCTGCGGCCCGCGACGTAGTATTCGCTGACCTGCATGGTGCGCGACAGGATGCCGATGCCGGCGTAGACGGCCAGCGTGAAGAACACGAACAGGTAGCCGATCACCCGGTCGGGTACGCCGACCTGCTCGAGGATCGCAAGCAGCACCACGAAAGCGGCGAAGCCGCCGGTATAGATGCCGTAGATCTTGCCCAGATTGTTGACGAAATCGGATCCGCCGCCGGTTTGGGTAGCCATGTCTCCGCCCCCCTCAGTAATCGTCTTCGGCGACGCCGAATTCGCGGTCGATGGCGTCCTGACGTCCGGAGAACCAGAAGGTCAGGATCACGAACACGATCAGCGATCCCTGCGCGGCCATGTAGTAGCCGAGCGGGAAACCGAGGATGACGATCTCGTTAAGTGCATTCACGAAGAAGTGGATGACGAAACTGAAGATGGCCCAGATCACCAGGCAGGTGATCATCAGCCCCTTCGTTTTGCCCCACCAGGCTTCATCGTTGCCGTTTGCCATGGGTCACGTTTCCTCTAAAGGTCCCCGGGGCCTGTGCGCGGCTTGTGTCTCCGCTTGCCTGGCCCCCGCGTTTCAGACACCGGACGTTCTCATCCGCATGTCCCCGTCCCACACGGCTCCCGTTTCCCAGGCCGCCGCGTTAATAAAAGTTTACCATTGCCTCGATTCACCCCCCATTCGACTTTCGGCTACGCAACGAATCCCCGGGTTTTTCTTGACAGAAGCCGCGGGAAAGCAGTTCCGTCGCGGCCCCGGTTGGCGGACAACGGCCGAATCCTGTTGAAATTCCGTGTGTTGCCGGTCCAGGTTCGGGACCGGGCTTGCACGCGGACACGTGGCGCGAAACACTTGGCGTCGGCTGCAACGGTTTGCCGGGGACGGACTTGGAAGAGGCTGGCGGTTACCGGATCCTGATCGCGGACGATCATCCGCTGTTCCGCGACGCGTTGAAGCACGCCCTCTCGGGCGCCTTCGATTCGGTCGAGATCCTCGAGGCAGGCACCATCGAGGAGGTGACCGATCGGATCGAGGCGGGAGCGGACATCGATCTCGTCCTGCTCGATCTCGCGATGCCCGGCGTGCGCGGCTTTTCCGGGCTCCTCTATCTCAGGGCGCAGTACCCCAGCGTGCCGGTCGTCGTGGTTTCCGCGCACGAGGAGCCTTCGGTCATCCGCCGGTGCCTGGAGTTCGGCGCCTCCGGCTTCATCCCCAAGTCGACGGACGTGGACTCGATCCGCCAGGCCGTTGGCGAGGTTCTCGGCGGCGGCGTCTGGACGCCGCCCAACCTCGATCTCGGCGCCGCCGACGACGGCGATGCGCAGCTCACCGCCCGCCTCGCCACCCTGACGCCGCAGCAGGTCCGCGTCCTGATGATGCTGAGCGAGGGGCTTCTCAACAAGCAGATCGCCTACGAGCTCGGTGTTTCCGAGGCGACGGTGAAGGCGCACGTCTCGGCGATCCTGCAGAAGCTCGGCGTCGAGAGCCGCACTCAGGCGGTGATAGCCGCAAGCCGCATCGAGGCCGGGCAGTGGCCGGGCGGCCTGCCGGGGTAGTCGGGCTGACGTCGCGCGGCGCCGCGATCGGAAAGGACCGCGCGGCCGCTCACTCCGCCGCCTCGCGGCGCACCGGGATCTTGGCGAGCAGCGCCCTCAGCGCCGCCGCCTTCAGCGGCTTGTAGAGCACCGAGATGTCCTTCGAGCGCGCCTCGTCGCGGATTGCCGGCGAGCGGTCGGCCGTGATCAGGATCGCCGGGAGGTTGGTCGCGAACTTCCATCGCAGGTCGATCGCCGCGTCGATGCCGTTGCCGTCGTCCAGGTGGTAGTCGACGAGCAGCACGTCGGGCACCAGCCGTTCGCGCTTCAGGGTCTTGGCCGCCGCTTTCGCCGAGGGCGCGCACAGCACCCGGCAGCCCCAGCCGCTGATCAGCGCCGCCATGCCGTCGAGGATCTTCCGCTCGTTGTCGATGCACAGGACCGTCAGGCCCTCGATCCGGACGCCCGCGCGGCGCGCCGGCCGACTTCCTGCCCGCTGCGGCGGGACGACCGCGGTCGCCGGCACCTCGACGCGGAACGCCGACCCATGTCCCGGCGCCGAGCTGAGCGAGATGTCGTGGTCGAGGACGCGGCCGATGCGCTCGACGATCGACAAGCCGAGCCCGAGCCCGCGCGCCCGCTTGGCGCCGTCCTCGAGCCGCTGGAACTCCTCGAAAATCAGCTTCTGCTTGGCGGCCGGGATGCCGGGTCCGGTATCGTGCACCTCGATGCGGATGCGCCCGTCGCGACGCCGGCAGCCGACCAGGACACGGCCGGATTCCGTATACTTCACGGCATTGGAGACGAGGTTTTGCAGAAGCCGGCGCAACAGCCGCCGGTCAGAGCGCACAGCGAGCGAGCACGGCATGATCTCGAGCTCGAGGCCGCGGTCGCGGGCGATCGGCGCGAACTCGACCCCGAGCGGCGACAGGACTTCGGACATCGGGAAGGTCGTGATCTCGGGCTTCAGCGCGCCGGTGTCGAGCCGCGAGATGTCGAGGATGGTGCCGAGGATCTCCTCGACCGCGTCGAGGGAGGCATCGATATTGTGGGCGAGCTTGCGGTCGTCCGCCTTCAGCCGTCGCTCCGACAGGCTCGCCGCATAGAGTCGCGCCGCGTTGAGCGGCTGCAGGATGTCGTGGCTGGCGGCCGCCAGGAATCGCGTCTTGCCGAAATTGGCCTCCTCGGCCAGTTGCTTGGCGCGTTCGTAGTCGTGGTTGATCCGCTGCAGCTCGTCGGTGCGCTCGCGCACGCGCCGCTCCAGCGTCTCGTTGGCCCGTTCCAGTTCCTCGGCCGTGCGCACCCGCTCGGTGATGTCGGTGAAGGTCATCACGAGGCCGCCGTTCGGCATCGAATTGGTGCGCACCTCGAGCACCGTGCCGCTCGGCTCCAGCCGCTCCTGGTATGCTTCCGTCGTCATCATGACGCGCCGCAGCCGGTCCTCGACGCGCTGCTGCACCGGGCCCGGGCCGAAATCGCCCCGCTCGGCGGAGAAGCGCAGGACGTCGGTGAGCGGCACGCCGATGCGGCCGAGCTCGGGCGGCAGGTCGAGGAGCTCGCGGAACCGTCTGTTCCAGGTCGTCAGCCGCAGCTCGGGGTCGAGCACGACGATGCCCTGGCCGACGTGGTCGAGCGCCGTCTGCAGGAGGTCGCGGTTGTAGACGATCGCCTCGGAGGCGTCGTCGAGCAGCTTCAGGGCCTGTTTGCTGGAAACGTCGCGACGGCCCAGCAGCAGCGACAGCACGAGGCGCGACGACGGCGCGCCGATGGCGCTCGCCAGCAGGTGCTCGGCGTAGCGCAGCACATGCATGTCGATTTCGCCGTGCCGGTCGAGGGCGATCCCGCGCTCCTCGGCGAAGGTCGTGAACGACCGCTCCGTGCGCTCCTCGCCGAGATAGCGGGCAACGGTGTCCATCAGCTCGCCGAGCGACACGGAGCTGCGCCACAATCGCCTTGCCGGCGCGATCGGCGCGAGATCCGCCTGCACGAAGACGTTCGCCTGCAGCCGCTCGATCGGTTCCGGTCGGCGCATGATCGAGACCAGCACGTAGGTCACGAGGTTGACCATGATGCTCCAGAACACCCCGTGCGACAGCGGTGCGAACTCGAGGTGGAACAGCCGCTCCGGCCTCAGGAAGGCGAGGCCGAACGGGCCGTCGGTGACGAAGCTCGCAGGCAGCAGGCCGGAACCCGCGAAGGTCGGCAGCAGCAGCGTGTAGGCCCACACGGCGAAGCCGGCGAGCGTGCCGGCGATCGCCCCGCGCGCCGTGCCGCGCCGCCAGATGAGGCCGCCGAAGAACGCCGGCGCGAGCTGGGCGATCGCGGCGAACGACAGGAGCCCGATCGAGGCCAGCGCCGCCGAGTTGCCTGCGGCCCGGTAGTACGCATAGGCGAGCAGCAGGATCGCGAGGATCGCGACGCGACGGATCAGCAGCAGCCGCTTGCCCATGTCGCTGCGCTCGGTGTCCGCGCCCCACCGCCGCAGCATGAACGGCACCACAAGGTCGTTGCAGACCATGATCGACAGCGCGACGCTCTCGACGATCACCATGGCCGTCGCCGCCGACAGCCCGCCGATGAAGGCGACGAGCGTCGCCCAGTTGGAGCCGGCCGCCATCGGCAGCGCCAGCACGTACATGTCGGCGTCGACGCCGCCCCGGTCACCGAAAGTCAGCATGCCGGCGATGGCTATCGGCACCACGAACAGGTTGATCAGCACCAGATAGACCGGGAACAGCCAGGCCGCCCGCCTGATCTCGCTCTCGGTGTGGTTCTCGACCACCGTGACGTGGAACTGGCGCGGCAGCAAAAGAATCGCGAACAGGCTGAGCGCGGTGATCGTCACCCAGGTGCCGCCGTGCATCTCGTGGCCGAACCGAGAGACGATGGCCCCCGTCGCCTCGGCCTTCTCCCACAGCGCGTCGGGCCCGTCGAACATCGTGTAGGTGACGAAGATGCCGACCACCAGGAAGGCGCCGAGCTTGATGATCGATTCGGTGGCGATCGCCAGCATCATCCCGTCCTGGTGCTCGGTCGCGTCGATGTGACGGGTGCCGAACAGGATGGCGAACAGGGCGAGGGCGAAGGCGACGAGGAGCGCGGTATCGGCGAGGATGGGCGTGTTGTAGACGGCGCCGTTCTGCTGCAGGTAGCCGACCATGGTGCCGACCGAGGCCGAGATCGCCTTGAGCTGCAGCGCGATATAGGGCAGGGCGCCGATCACCGCGATCAGCGTGACAACGGCCGCGACCAGCGGGCTCTTGCCGTAGCGCGACGCGATGAAGTCGGCGATCGAGGTGATATTCTGGTCCTTGGCGAGCCGCGCGATCCTGAGCACGATCGGGTAGCCCAGCCCGATCATCAGGGCCGGACCGAGATAGACGGGCAGGAAATCGAGGCCGGTGCGCGCCGACATGCCGACCGAGCCGAAGAACGTCCAGGACGTGCAGTAGACGCACAGCGTCATTGCGTAGAGGAAGGGCCGTCCGCCCCGCCACCGCCCGCGCATCGCCAGCTTGTCGCCCCAGCTCGCCACGGCGAACAGGAAGGCGAGGTAGAGAATCGCGGTGGCGACGACCACCCAGCCCTGCACGCGTTCCTCCGGTTTCTTGCCCGTTTTCCGGGATTTGCTTCTGCTTTGCCCGTGTCGGGCGGCCGGCGGACACTTTCCGAGCCCACTGGCGCGCCGCGGCCGGTTGGGTCATTCTATACCGAAAAAGCCCGCCACGATGGGAGAACGTCATGGGGCTTCTCGACATGTTCCGGCGCCCGGTGCCGATCGACGATGTCGGCGCGCTCGAGGAGTTCCTCGACACCCATGCCGCTTTTCTCGTGCAGAAGTGCGTTTTCGAGTATTCGCGCGCCCGCGCCGGCGTCTTCTGGGAGAAGCTCTTCAGGGAGCCCGATTTCAAGGCGGCGGTCGACGTCGCGCGCTGGAACGGCTTCCCGATCGCGCTCGCCGACGTCGTCGAGATGGTCGAAGGAACGCTGCGCGGGACGGCTCGCGGCGCCGAGCCCCGGCTCCTCGAACGGCTGACGTCGATCGCCGAGGCGGTGATCCACCGCTATCCGGTTCCCGAGGGCGAGCCTGCCGATTTCTGGGTGACGCAGATCGCCTGGCTGCGCGAGCGGCTCGCCGGCGTGCAGTTGACCCCGCCCAAGCCGGTCAAGGACATCCCGCTCGACACCGCCCGCCGGATGTTCGACCTGATGCCGATCCATCGCAGCCTGCGCGGCGAGGATTTCGTCGTCGTGCGCAACCACCTGCGTTCGAACCTGTGCCGCATGTCGGAGGAGTTCGGCCAGAGGGTCGACAGGGAACCGCTGGTCGCCGACATCCTCGCGCCCATGCATCCCGTCAAGGTGCCCGCGCTCGGCGCGGAATGAGCCGAGGGACCGGGGGAGGGGCGGAAGATGACAGGATCTGCCCTGAGGGCCACCGCCAACGCGACGCCGCTCCTGTCGATCGACGCCGCCGTGCTCGATACCGAGACGACCGGTCTCGATCCGCGCGAGGCCCGCGTCGTCCAGATCGGAGCGGTCGGCCTGCGCGCCGGGTTGCAGGGCGCCGGTGACGTCTACGAAACGCTGGTCGATCCGGGCATGCCGATCCCGCCGGCCTCGACCAAGATCCACGGCATCTGCGATGCCGACGTCGCCGAAGCGCCCCCCTTTTCCGAACTCGCCGCGGGGCTCGACGCCTTCGTGGGCGGACGCATCGTCGTCGGCCACAATATCGGTTTCGACCTCGCGGTCCTGAAGCGGGAGCACGAGCGGGCGGGGCTCGCCTGGCAGCCGCCGCGCACCCTCGATACCCGGCTGCTCGCCCATCTCGCCGCCCCGAACCTGCCCGGCCATTCGCTGGAGCATCTCGCCGCCTTGCTCGGCGTCGAGGTCGCCGACCGGCACACGGCGCTCGGCGACGCCAGGGTGACGGCGGCGATCCTGATCGCGCTCGTGCCGAAGCTGCGAGCGCGCAACATCCGCACCCTCGCGGAGGCGGAAGCGGCCTGCGCCCAGCTCACCGACATGTTCGAGGAGCACTACCGGGCCGGCTGGATCGAGCCGGTGCGCCGCGAGGCCGCCGCGCTGTCGGAACGCGCCCTGTCGCGCATCGACGCCTATCCCTATCGCCACAAGATCGGCGAGGTGATGAGCGCCCCGCCGATCCTCGTGCCGCCGGGCACGACGATGGCCGAGGCGCTGAAGGTGCTCGCCGACAGGCGTGTCAGCTCCCTGTTCGTCGGCGCGGGCGAGACGCCGCAGGCGGCCGGCTGCGGTATCCTGACCGAGCGCGACGTCCTGCGCGCGGTCGCCGGCAACGGAACCGCCGCGCTGGCCGACCCCGTCTCCGCCCACGCCACGAAGCCGCTCGAATGCGTCTTCGAGGACGCCTATCTCTACCGGGCGATCGGCCGCATGGCCCGCCTCAGGGTCCGCCACCTCGGCGTCATGGACGAGGCCGGCCGGCTCGTCGGCGCGCTCAGCCAGCGCGACCTGTTGCGCATGCGCGCGACCGAGGCCGTCTCGCTCGGCGACGAGATCGATTCCGTCGAGACGGTCAACGAGCTCGCCGTCGCCTGGGCGAAATTGCCCGCGGTCGCCCGCGGCCTCGTCGCCGAGGGAGTCGGCGGGCGCGACGTCGCCGGCGTGATCAGCCGCGAGCTCTGCGCGCTCACCCGCCGCGCCGGCATCTTCGCCGAAGCGCGGATGACGGCCGACGGCAGGGGCGCGCCGCCCGTCGACTACGTGCTCCTGGTGCTCGGCTCGGGCGGGCGGGGAGAGAGCCTGCTCGCCGCCGACCAGGACAACGCCGTCGTCTATGCCGATCCGCCCGCCGGCACTGAGGAGGCGGTCGCCGCCTGGTTCGCCGAGTTCGGCAGGCATGTCGCCGACACGCTGCACGCGACCGGCGTTCCCTACTGCAAGGGCGGCGTCATGGCGATGAATGCCGAATGGAACGCCTCCGTGACGGCCTGGAAGCAGCGCGTGACCGACTGGGTTCGTCGCTCCCGTCCGCAGGACCTGCTCAACGTCGACATCTTCTTCGACCTGCGCGCCGTTCACGGAAACGCCGCCCTCGCCCGCGAGATCTGGACCTTCGCCTACGAGACGGGCGGCAGGGCCGTCGATTTCGCCAAGCTGCTCGCCGAGTCGGCGTCGGGCTTCTCCGCCCCGCTCACCTTCTTCGGCGGATTCAAGGCCGAGAACGGGCGCGTCGACCTGAAGAAGGGCGGCCTTTTCCCGATCGTCGCCAATGCCCGCGTACTGTCGATCCGCCATCACGTGCTCGAACGGGCCACCAAGGCGCGCATCGAAGGCGTCATCGCCCTCGACATCGGCGCGAGCGCGGACCTCGAGCGCCTCGTCGGCATCCATGCCCTGCTGGTCGATCTGGTGCTCGAGCAGCAGCTCGCCGACATCGAGCAGGGCCTGCCGCCCTCCAACAGGATCGAGACCGGCCGCCTCGGCCGCTCGCGCGCCGAGGAGCTGAAACGGGCGCTTTCGGCACTCGGCACCCTCGACCAGACGGTGCGCGACCTCCTGTTTTCGTGAACGCGCCGAGGTCCGAAAAGCCCTTGATCGGGTGGCCGGCGAAACGGTTAAAATCCCGCCGCGCGCCACGACGAGGAGCATGCCGCCGGAGGGTGCGGTGCGGGCGCGTCCCGGCACCGGCGGCCAGCGAGGGGATTTCATATGTCTATATTGGGCGAGTTCCGCGAATTCGCGGTGAAGGGCAACGTCGTCGACATGGCCGTCGGCATCATCATCGGCGGCGCGTTCGGCACCATCGTGAGTTCGCTGGTCAACGACATCATCATGCCGCCGATCGGGTTGCTGCTCGGCGGCGTCGACTTTTCCTCGATCATGACCGTGCTGAAGGGCGACGGCACCTACGCGAATCCCGAAGCGGCGAAGGCCGCCGGCGCCGTCACCATCAACTGGGGCCTGTTCATCAATTCCATCATAAGCTTCCTGATCGTCGCCTGGGCCCTGTTCATGGTCATCAAGGCGATCAACCGCCTGAAGGCCCAGTTCGAGGAGGAGAAGCAGGCCGAAGCCCCCGCCGCCCCGCCGGCGGAGGTGGCGTTGCTGACCGAGATCCGCGACCTTCTCGCCGAGAAACAGGCCTGAAACAGGGGTCTGGTACTGCGGCGATACGTTCTTCTCGGCGGCTGTCGCGATGTGATATGTCGCCGGGGAACGGGCGACTCTGTGTCGGCAACACGAACAGCCCCGGTGAAGCGAAACCATGAACGATATCGCCAGCGCCACTGCACTGCCGCTCGTTTCCTCGCTGCGCGAGGAAGCGCGCGCGGCGCCCGAAAGCGGCATCGTCGAGGTGATGAACTACGGCCGAGAGCGGGCCGGCATGATCCCGCTGTGGGCGGGCGAGGGCGACCTGCCGACGCCCGATTTCATCTGCGCCGCAGCGGCCAGGTCGCTCGCCGCCGGCGAGACCTTCTACACCTGGCAGCGCGGCATCCCCGACCTGCGCCAGGCGCTCGCCGACTACCGCGCGCGCCTGCACGGCAGGCCCTTCTCGCCGGAGCGCTTCTTCGTCACCGGCTCGGGCATGCAGGCGATCCAGACCGCCATGCGCATGGTCTCCGGCACGGGCGACGAGGTGATCGTGCCGACGCCGAACTGGCCGAACTCCTCCGCCGCCGCCGAAGTCGGCGGCGCCCGCGCGGTGAACGTGCGGATGGACTTCACCGACAACGGCTGGCAGCTCGACCTGGCGAAGGTCTTCGATGCCTGCGGCCGCAACACCAAGGCGATCTTCATCAACTCGCCCGGCAATCCGACCGGCTGGGTGATGGAGCACGACGACATGCGCGCCCTCCTCGCCTTCGCGCGCCGGACCGGCCTGTGGATCATCGCCGACGAGGTCTACGAGCGCTTCTACTTCGACGGGCCCCGGGCGCCGTCCTTCCATGACGTCTCCGAGCCCGACGACCGCGTCCTCTACGTCAACACCTTCTCGAAGAACTGGGCGATGACCGGCTGGCGCATCGGCTGGATCGAGGCCCCGACGCAGCTTGGCCAGGTGATCGAGAACCTCGTGCAGTATTCGACGTCCGGCGTCGCCGCCTTCATGCAGCGCGCGGCAATCGCGGGGCTGGAGGAGGGCGAGGACTTCGTCTCCCTGCAGGTCGAACGCGCCCGTCGCGGCCGCGACATCGTCTGCGGCGCGCTCGGCGCCACCGACCGCGTGCGCTTCGCCCGCCCCGCCGGCGCCTTCTATCTGTTCTTCTCCATCGATGGCGAGACCGACGTGCGCAGGCTCGGCTTGCGCCTCGTCGACGAGGCGAATGTGGGCCTCGCGCCGGGCACCGCCTTCGGACCGGGCGGCGAGGGCTTCATGCGGCTGTGCTTCGCCCGCGGCGAGGACAGCCTGACAGAGGCCGCGAACCGGCTGGCCGACTGGCTGCGGCGCGGCGCGAAAGGCTCATGACGGGCACCGAACTCCCGCCTTCCGTTTCCGAGGCGCGTCTCGCCAGCGTCCTCGACACCGCCGTGTTCGGAATCATCGTTTCGGACCAGTCCGGCCGCATCCTCGTCTACAACAAGGCCTGCGAGGAGCTGTTCGGCTGGAGCGCCGATGAGGTCCACGGCAAGAACCTGACGATCATCATGCCGCCGCGCGACGCCAGCCTGCACAACAAGTACATCGGCAGCTACGTGCGATCCGGCAAGGCGAAGATCATCGGCATCGGCCGCGAGGTGCAGGGCATGCACAAGGACGGCACGGTGTTTCCCCTGCATCTGGCGGTCGGCGACGCCGAGACGCCGGAAGGCCGCCAGTTCATCGGCATCATGCGCGATCTGCGGCCGGACATAGAGGCCGCCGAGAGGCTGGCCGCCCTGCAGGCGCAGCTCGTCCGCATGGCGCGCATCAACGCGGTCGACGAGATGGGCGCCGCGCTCGCCCACGAGCTGAACCAGCCGTTGACCGCCGTCATGCTCTACCTGCAGGCGGTGACCCGGGCGGTCGCCAAGCGCACCGGACCGGATGCGCTGCCCAAGGAGATTTCCAACATCCTCGAGAAGGCCCTGTCGGAGGCCGGCCGCGCCGGCCAGATCATCCACCGCATGCGCCGTTTCGTCGAGAAGCGCGAGTCGATCCGCCAGACCGTCGATCTCGCCGTGCTGCTGAACGAGGCGATCGAGTTCACGGTGATCGGCAACAAGGCGCGCGAGGTGGAGATCGCGCAGCACGTCGCCGCCGGCCTGCCCTCCATCGAGGTCGATCCCGTCCAGATCCAGCAGGTCATCGTCAATCTTCTGCGCAATGCGATCGACGCGGTGAGCGGGTCGCGGATCAAGAGGATCCGCATCGGCATCGCCCGCCGTGGCAATGCGCTCGCCCTTTCGGTGGAGGATTCCGGCCCCGGTGTCGACCCGGAGATAGCGCCCCAGCTGTTCCGCGCCTTCGCGACAGGGTCGAAGGGCGGCGTCGGATTGGGGCTGGCGATTTCGAAGTCGATCGCGCAGAGTCACGGCGGCGACCTGACGATGGAGCCGGGCGGCGACGGGCGAGGGGCTTGTTTCACGCTGGTTCTGCCGGTGAAGGAACCGGACGGGGCGAAGGACGCGGGCTGACGACAGGACGATGAATTCGGGGCAGAAAACGATCCATATCGTCGACGACGATCCGTCGGTCCGCGACGCGCTTTCGGTGGTCTTCACACTCGAGGGCTATTCGGTCTGCGTGTTCTCCAACGCGGCGGACTTCCTGGCGACCGCGCGGGCGGCGACGCCCGACTGCGTCCTGCTCGACGTCCACATGCCCGGCAAGTCGGGCCTTGACGTCCTGAACGAGCTGCAGGCCGCGAGCTTTCCCGCCCCGGTCTTCATCATTTCCGGCCAGGGCGACATCCCGATGGCCGTCAGGGCCATCAAGGACGGCGCCTTCGACTTCATCGAGAAGCCCTTCGACGCCGACACCGTCGTGCGCCGGGTCGAGGAAGCGATCGCCGCCGAGAGGCGGCGGCCCGTCGCCAGCGACGCCGAGATCCTCTTCGTCGCGGAGAGCCTGACGCCGCGCGAGCGCGACGTGCTGCGCGAGATCACGGCGGGCGCCACCAACAAGGAAGCCGGCCGCAAGCTCGGCATCAGCCCGCGCACCATCGAGGTCCACCGCGCCCGCATCATGGAAAAGCTCGGCGCCCGCAACACCGCCGACCTGATGCGCATCGTGCTCGCCGGCCAGTGATCTTGCCCGCCCAATTTCCCGACTTTTGACCGGCATCAAAGCCGAACCCTCGTTCCGCGGAGAAAGTCTCCCGATGAACGACAGGGAGGAACGGTTGGCCTTCCACGTGATCGAGGACGATCCGGCGGTGGCCGATGCGCTCGTGCTCATGCTGCAGGAATTCGGGCATGAGGCGCACGCGTATGTCGACGCGGAATCGTTTCTGTCCGCGGCGGCGCCGGAAGCGAACGATACGGTGGTCATCGATCTCGCTCTGCCCGGCATGAGCGGGGCCGAGCTCGTGCGCCGGCTGCGCGACACCGGGCCGGACCTGAGGATCGTGGTCATCACCGGCCAGTCGCTGTCGCGGCTCGACAGCCAGCTCGAGGGCCTCGGCGTGAACCACCTCATCCGCAAGCCCGTCGAGGCGGAGGCCATCCGCGCGCTGATCTGACCGCCGGCGAAGCTCCTGCCCGCTAAGGGAATTCACGTACGTAGCGGTCCGAATTGGCCGCGCCTTCCCGAATTGATACCTCTCCAACCGTCCCCGACGAGCCGATCGGGGGCGGGCAAAGAGGGAAACATGAACACCGTCGTCGACAGGTCCCTGCTTCAAAGCGCGGTTGCCGTCGGCGAGTGCGGCATCCTCGCCGCCGACGGTGTCGACATGAACGACGACGTGATGCGCACGTCGTGCGTCTCCCGCTACGGCCAGCACGACACGATCTTCTTCGAGGGCGATCAGGCCAATACGGTCTGCCAGGTCGTCGAGGGCGCGGTGATGCTCTACAAGCTGCTGCCCGACGGACGCCGCCAGGTCGTCGAGCTGCTCGGCCCCGGCGACATCTTCGGCTTCGCGCAAGGCGCCTCTCGCGACTCTTCGGCCGAGACCCTGACCGTCACCCGCATCCGCTTCTTCGACCGCCGCCACGCCGAGCGGTCCGGCCCCTTCCAGCGCGTTCTCGCCCGCCAGATGCTGGTGCAGCTGGAGGCCATGCACGAGCATGCCGTCCTCCTCGGCCGCATGTCGGCGATGGAGCGCGTCGCCCGCTTCCTGCTCCGCCTCGCCGGCGATGTCGGTGGCGAATGCGACGAGGCCTCGGTGATCCGCCTGTCGATGACCCGTCAGGAGATCGCCGACTATCTCGGCCTCACCATCGAAACGGTTTCCCGGTCCTTCTCGGAGCTGCGCCGTCGCGGCGTCATCGTTCTGGAGAAGCAGGACCGCGTACGGATCGCCAACCAGCGCGCGATGGAGGATCTGGCCATCGCCTGCTGACACGAAATTCGCCGCGCTCGCCGCGGCGTCCATCTCCTCTTGCCAACTGCGCCGTATCTCCGGATACGGCGCTTTTCTTTTTGCATGATGGTCTTCGTGCCCGCTCATCCTCGCGGAAGCGGAGACGGGTGGCAAGGGAAAACGTAGGAACTCGATCGGGAAAGGCTCTAGACCGCGACCGAATGGCGGGCCGCGCCTTGCGTCAGGTAGGCGTCGAAGGCCGAGGCGACGAGGCGCACGAACATCCGCATGCCGTCGGGCACGGCGATCCGCCCCTCCGCGCGCACCGCGATGCCGTCGCCGATCAGCGGCTCGAGCGCCTCGTAGGCGTCGGCGAGCGCATCGGCCGTCAGACCGTGGCGGGCGAAGACGGCGCCCGCGTCGACCTCGAAGTCGCACATCAGCCGCTCGATGATCTCCGCGCGGGCGGTATCCTCCCTGCTGACGGTCTTGCCGCGCACGACCGGCATCCGGCCGGCCTCGATCGCACGGCGCCAGCCGCCGACGTCCGGCGCGTTCTGGACGTAGCCCTGCGGCAGCTTGCCGATCGAGGAGGCGCCGAGGCCGATCAGCGCGTCGGCCGGATCGACCGTGTAGCCCTGGAAGTTGCGACGGAGCCTGCCCGTCCGCGCGGCGACCGCCAGCGGGTCGTCGGGCCGGGCGAAATGGTCGATGCCGATCGGCACGTAGCCGTGCGCGACGAGGCGGGCGGCGGCCGCCTCGGACTGGTCGATGCGCTCCACGACGCCGGGCAGGGCGGCGGCGTCGATCAGCCGCTGGTGTGTCTTCATCCACGGCACGTGCGCGTAGCCGAACAGGGCGATGCGGGCCGGCGCCAGGGCGGCGGCGAGATCGGCGGTGCGCTCGACTTCCTCGGTCGTCTGGCACGGCAGGCCGTACATCAGGTCCATGTTGATCGCGCCGATCCCGGCCCTGGTCAGCATCTCGACGACGTCGACGACGAGCCGGTAGCTCTGGATGCGGCCGATCGCCTCCTGGACCTTCGGGTTGAAATCCTGCACGCCGAGGCTCGCCCGGTTGATGCCGGCTCTTGCGAGCGAGGCGACGAGGTCGGGCGTCACCGTGCGTGGGTCGAGCTCGATCGCGTGCTCGGCGTCGGCGGTGAAGTCGAAATGCGCGCGCACCAGCGTCGCGATCGCCTGGAAGTCAGCGGGATCGAGCAGGCTCGGCGTGCCGCCGCCCCAGTGCATGTGCACGAGCGGCCGCTTGCCGCCGAGCCGGTGGGCGGCGAGCAGAATCTCCTCCTTCAACGTGCCGGCATAGGCGGCGACGGGTTCCGGCCGGCGCACCGCCTTGGTGTGGCAGCCGCAGTAGTGGCACATCGTCCGGCAGAAGGGCACGTGCAGATAGACCGATACGCGGGCGTCGGCGGGCAGTCCCGCGAGCCAGCCGCTGTAGGTCTCGTCGTCGATCCGGTCGGTGAAGTGCGGCGCCGTCGGGTAGGACGTGTAGCGCGGCACGTTGCGGGCGGCGTAGTGGATCAGTCGTTTGTCCATGGTCGGATCTTCGCTGGCGATGCCGGACTATGTCCTTGATCTGCCTCACGCGCCGGCCGGCGGCATACCGGCCATGCCGCCGACAATATGGCGCGCCGGGTGCGGTGGTCCTATTGTGTAAAACCCTTACCCGCCCAAGCAGTGCTTCTGGGTGCGGTACCGTTTGTCCATCCTTCCGAACACGGGGTGCCCGGTGCTAGGGCTGCCTTTCCGGCGAGTTTTCCCGGGCGAACTGCCGAAACTGGTGCTGACCCTGGCCTTGGCCGGCGCGGGAGGGGCGGCGGCGGCGGCGTTGAAGCTGCCGGTCCCCTGGATTTCCGGGTCCATGGTCGTCGTCGCCGTCGCTTCGGTGCTCGGCGCGCCGATGCTCGTCTCGCGCTGGCTCAGGGAGATCGTCTTCTTCTTCCTCGGCCTCAATATCGGCGGCGCGGTGACGCCTGCGACCATCGCCGGGGTCGTCACCTGGCCGGCCTCGATCGTCGTGCTGATCCTGGGGTTGCCGGTCCTGGTCGTCGGCTGCGCCCTGCCTTTGATCTACGGGCGCGGCTGGGGCCGGGACGACGCCTTCATGGCGACCGTTCCCGGCGCCCTTTCGTTCATCCTCGCGCTGGCCGACGCGACCGATGCGGACGTGCCCCGCATCGTCATGGTCCAGGCCTTTCGCGTCGCCGTCCTCGTCGCGATCGTGCCGCCGCTCGTCAGCCTGACGTCCGGCGTCGACCTGACGGCGCCGATGCCGCAGGCCGCGCTCCCCGGTCCCCTGGATGCGGCCCTGCTGGTCGGACTGGGGCTGCTGGCGGCCTTCCTGATCCGGCTCACGCGCTTTCCCGCCGCCGGCCTGCTCGGCGCGCTGGTCGCGAGCGCCGGCCTCCACGCGACCGAGGTCGTCTCCGCCTCGATGCCGGCCTGGTCGATGATGATCGCCTTCGTCGTGCTCGGCGCCGGCATCGGCGCCCGTTTCACCGGGCTCGGCTGGCGGCGGCTCCGGGACGGGCTGGTCGATGCCGCGATGACGTTCGTCATCGGTTTCGTCATCGCGCTCGCCACCGCCCTCGTCGCGTCGCTGTGGCTCGGCTTCCCGTTCCCGCAGACGATCCTCGCCTTCGCGCCGGGCGGCTTCGAGGTGATGGTGGTGATGGCCTTCCTGATGGGCGTCGACGCCGCCTATGTCGGCGTCCCCCACACGGTGCGATTAGTCGCGCTGCTGCTGCTCGCGCCGGTCCTGTTCCGCAAGCGTCGGGACGGGGAGGGCGGGTCTACGGGCCCCTGAACCTCTTCGCCAGCGCGTCGGCGCCCCTGGCGAGGATGCCGACATCGGTGCCGACCGCGACGAAGCAGTAGCCCCACTCGATGTAGCGCTTCGCCTCGTCCTCGTTGGAGGTCAGGATCCCGCCCGGCCTGCCGACGGCCTTCAGGCGCTCGGCCGCGCGCCTGATCGCCGCCTGCACGTCCTCGTGCCCCATGTTGCCGAGATGGCCCATCGACGCCGACAGGTCGTTCGGGCCGATGAACACCCCGTCGACGCCGTCGACGGAAGCGATCTCGTCGATGCGCGCCAGCGCCTCGCCCGTCTCGATCTGGACGAGCACGCAGATCTCGGCGTTGGCCCGGGTGAGGTATCCCGCCACGCGGCCGTAGCGGCTCGCCCGCGACGAGCCCGCAGCACCCCGGATGCCCTGCGGCGGGTACTTCGCCGCCGCGACCGCCCGGGCCGCCTCCTCGGGCGTCTGCACGAAGGGGATCAGGATCGACTGCGTGCCGGTGTCGAGCACCCGCTTGATCATCACCGCGTCGTTCCACGGGGGGCGGACGATCGGCGTCGCCGTGCCGGCCTGGGCGGCCTGCTGGAGCGCGATGACGTCGGGAATCTCGTTCGGTGCGTGCTCCATGTCGAACAGCAGCCAGTCGAAGCCTGAATCGGAGACGATCTCCGCGGCGGCCGCGCTCGACAGGCTCGACCACAGGCCGATCTGGCGCGTTCCCGCGGCGATGGCATGCTTGAAGGCGTTGCGGTTCAGGTCCATCGCCGGAAAATTCCTCTCTCTGATCAGACGAACTGGATGGAGACGTCGCCGAGCGGGCCGAAATCGGCGTGCAGCGTGTCGCCCCTTTCCGCCCAGACCGGGCGGATGAAGGAACCCGACAGCATGATGTGCCCGGGCTCGAGCGTCACGTCGAAGGGGGCGAGCTTGTTGGCGAGCCAGGCGATGCCGAGCGCGGGATGGCCGAGCACGCCGGCCGCGACCCCGGTCTCCTCGATCTCGGCGTTGCGGTACATGATGCCGCCGACCCAGCGCAGGTCGACGTCCATCGGCCCGACCGGCCGCCCGCCGATGACGATGCCGGCCGCCGCCCCGTTGTCGGAGACGGTGTCGAAGATCTTGCGCGGGTTCTGCACGCGCGCGTCGATGATCTCGATCGAGGGGACGACGTATTCGGTCGCGCGCAGGACGTCGAGCAGGCCGACGTTCGGACCCTTGAGCGGCTTCGCCAGCACGAAGGCGAGCTCGAGCTCGACGCGCGGCACGCAGTAGTCGGCGTGCTTCACCTTGGCCCCGTCGGCGATCATCATGTCGTCGAACAGATGGCCGTAGTCGGGCTCGTCGATCTGCGAGGACAGCTGCATGGCCTTCGAGGTGAGGCCGATCTTGTGGCCGATCAGCCTGGCGCCGGCCTTCATCCGCCGCCGGGCCACCTCGTTCTGGATCGCGTAGGCATCCTCGATGGTGATCTTCGGCCAGGTGGTCGACAGCTGCGTGACGGGCGTGCGGGTGCGCTCGGCCTTCTGCAGCAGGTCGGCGGCTTTCTTGCGGTCGGTTTTGGACAGCATGGGGCTCCCTCTCGATTTTTATGGGGCTTTATAGCGTGAAATCGGGAAGGGCGGGCCCGATGCTCGCCCTTTTTTACAGCTTGATGCAGACGTTCTTCAGCTCGGTGTAGAACTCGAGCGAATAGGTTCCGCCCTCCCGGCCGATGCCGGACTGCTTGGCGCCGCCGAACGGCGTCCTGAGATCGCGCAGGAACCAGCTGTTGACCCAGACGATGCCGGCGTCGATCCGGCCCGCGACGCGATGGGCGCGGGTGAGGTTCGTCGTCCACACGCTCGCGGCGAGGCCGTAGCCGGTGGCGTTGGCCCGGGCGATCGCCTCCGCCTCGTCGTCGAACGGGGCGACATGACAGCACGGGCCGAAGATCTCCTCGGTCACCGTCGCCGCCTCGTCGGAGAGTCCGGTCCAGATCGTCGGCTGCACCCAGGAGCCGCCGGCCATGTCGCCCGGCATGTCTGGCACGCCGCCGCCGGTGACGACGGTCGCGCCTTCCTCGACGGCCTTGCGATAGTAGGACAGCACCTTGTTGCGGTGCTCCTGGCTGATCAGCGGGCCCATCGTGGTCGCCTCGTCGTGCGGATCGCCGAGCTTCAGGCTCTCCGCACCCCTCTTCAGCGCTGCGACGAACGTCTCGAAGATCGGCCGCTCCACATAGACCCGCTCGGTGCCGAGGCACACCTGCCCGCAATTGGCGAAGCACGAGCGCATCGTCCCCTCGATCGCCGCGTCGAGGTCGCAATCGGCGAAGATCAGCGCCGGGTTCTTGCCGCCCATCTCCAGCGATACCGGCCGCGCCCCGTCGGCGGCGGCCTTCATGATGACGGCGCCGGTGCGCGTCTCGCCGGTGAAGGTGATCGCGTCGACGAGCGGGTGCTTCGTCAGGAACTCGCCGGCCGAATCCGGCCCGAAGCCGTGCACGACATTGTAGACGCCCTTCGGGATGCCGACCGCGTTCATCACGTCGCCGAGCAGCGTCGCCGTCTGCGGCGTCTCCTCGGAGGGCTTCACCACCACCGTATTGCCGCAGGCGAGCGCCGGGCCGACCTTCCACGTCATCAGCAGCAGCGGCAGGTTCCACGGGCAGACGGCGGCGACGACGCCGACCGGCGCGCGCACCGCGTAGTTGAGCGCCCCGCGCCCGTCCGGCGTCGGCATCTCGAAGACCTCGCCGGGGACGTTCTTCACCACGTCGGCGAAGATCTTGAAGTTCGCCGCCCCGCGCGGGATGTCGATGTGGCTCGCAAGGCTCACCGGCTTGCCGGTATCGGCGATCTCGGCCTCCAGGAACGCGTCGAAGCGCCGGTTGATCTCGTCGGCGACGCCGTACAGCAGGTCGGTGCGCTGGGCGAGCGTCAGGTCGGCCCACGGCCCGTGCAGGGCGGCGCGGGCGGCCTTCACCGCCGCGTCGACATCCTCCCTGCCGGCTTCGGCGACCCGGGCGATCAGCGCGCCGTCGACCGGCGAGCGCTTGTCGAAGAAGCTGCCGCTTCCGGCGGCGACATGGGCCCCGTCGATGAAGTTGAGGACGTCCTTGACCGACGGTCCGGCTGAGGGGGAGGGTTTAGCGACCTGCTGCATCGGCTTCCCGCTTGGCGATATTGGCGAGCATCTCGGCGCCGCGATTGGCCGCCGGCAACCCCCTGAACAGGAAGCACAGGCTGATCACCGCCTGCATCTCCTCCCAGGTCGCCCCGGCGCGCCGCGCCGCGATCCCGTGTAGCGCGGCCGCGTCGCTCATGTCCATGAGCAGCATGCCGAACAGCATGAGCTGCGCGGTCTTCACGTCGAAGCACTTCGGGTACATGGCGTGCTCGCGCATCTTCTCCTGCAGGTCGATCAGCTCGGGATCGATCGCGCCGGTGACGGCGAGCCTTGCCTCGATGCGCGGCGGCAGGAAGCCGATCAGCTCCTCGTAGATCTTGCCCCGCTCCTCGGCGGTCGCCTTGTCGTCGGCGTAGGGGCCGATGCGCTTCTCGACGGCGTTCTTGTCTATGCGGGCGGGGATCATCGATTGGGCTCCTGTGCGAGACTGTTGCTGACCATCCGTCGTCATCCCGGAACGCGCGCCGGCGCGTATCCGGGAGCGGAGAGCCCCCACACTCTCCGTGGCTCACCGATCCGGGCTCGCCACGTCTTTCCGGCCGGGATGACGACGGCAGGTGTCCGACTCTCAGAAGAATACCGGGAACGACTTCGAATCCGCCACCGGTTCCGCCGATTCGTCGGCCTCACCCTTCACGTCCGGCGTCGCGTACTGGATGAAGCTGTCGGGCAGGCTGCCGCCCCAGTAGACGCCGGTGCCGCGCTCCTCCTCGTTCCAGGTGACCGGCTCCCAGTCCGGCGCGAAGACGAGGTAGCTGCCCGAGTAGATCTCCACCCGGTTGCCGCCCGGCTCGTAGGTGTAGAGGTAGAAGCCCTGCGAGTTGTTGTGCTTGGCCGGCCCCGCCTCGATGAAGACGCCGTTCTCCGACAGGATGTCGGCCGCCCTGAGCACGTCCTCGCGGTTGTCGACCCACAGCGAGAAGTGGTGCAGCCGCCCGTGCGCGCCCTTCACGTCGACGACGTAGGCGAGCTGGTGATGGACGGGCGAGGGGCTCATCCACGAGCCGATCTCCGTCTCGCCCTTGTTGAAGCGCACCTGCTCGCGCAGCTGGAACCCGAGGATATCCTGGGCGAACCTGCGGTTGGCCTCGACATCCTTGGCGAGCAGCGCCAGGTGATCGATCCGCCTGACGCCGACGCCGCGACCGGAATATTTCTGCGGCAGGTTCTTCAGCGCCGACTTCAGGTGCTCGGGCGCCTTGTAGTGCTCCTCCTCGAAATAGACCTCCATCGTGTGGCCGTCGGGATCGTGGAAGCGGTAGGAGCGGCCGCGGCCGAAATCGCCGTTGGTCCAGCCGATGCCGAGGCCGAGCTTGTCGATCTCCTCCGCCCGCCGCTCCAGCGCCTGCTCGCTGGTCGCCCGCCAGGAGATGACGCCGGGCCCGGCGCGGTCGGACGCCGTCAGCTTCAGCGTGCTCGCCGCGTAGTCGCCGTAGCCGCGCAGGTAGACCGAGTTGCCGGCCGTATGGACGACCTCCATGCCGAGGATGTCCTGGAAGTACCAGAGGCTCCTGTCCGGCTTCGGCGTGAACAGTTCGACGCTGCCCAGATGGGCGATGTCGTGGATGGGTTCATGGCTCGTCATGGCGGTCCTCCCGAACGTATCGCCGGCGCGCGCGGGCGCGGGCCGTCCGAAGATTAGTTTGGGGGACAAATCGATAGCACGCTTTGATCTTCCGCAATCGCCGCCGGCGGGACGGACCGCGGGAGGCGCGCCTCTCGGCTCCCGCGGGTTTTTCGCAGGCCAAGCCGTGCCCGCCGGACTAGACTGGTTGCGGGATCGTCCGATTCGGGGGTGTCTGCCGCGACCCGGTGCCGCAAGGAATTGTATTCGATTTACCGAATGTGATTAGCCGCGTAGGGTCCGCGAGGATCGCGCGATTCCTTGACACCAGTCGTGGCAGTCGTTGACGCATATCAATGCGTCATTTGCCCCGGAAGCGTTGGTACGATGTGCGATCCCGAGGGGATTGGAAGAGAGACGGAATCGGAACGGGTCCCGATATGGCACGCTCAGCAACGGCGAAATCATTCTCATTCAACGAAGGCGCGGTCGTCGCCCTGCTCGTACTCAGTGTACTCGCGAGCCTCATCATCGCGGCAAAGACGCACAGCGACACCATGGCCTTCCATGCCTGGCTCGGCCTTGTCGCCGGCGCCGTCGGAATCTTCGCGGTGTTCAACGCCTACGCCAAGCGCGAGGGCAACATACCCGAGGAGATAGACGGCAAGCCCAACTACCAGATGGGTCCGGTCAAGGTCGCGACCGCCCTCTCGATGTTCTGGGGCATCGCCGGCTTCCTGGTCGGCGTCTACATCGCCTTCGAGCTCGCCTATCCCGCCCTCAACTTCGATCTGCCCTGGATCAGCTTCGGCCGCCTGCGGCCGCTGCACACCTCCGCGGTGATCTTCGCCTTCGGCGGCAACGTGCTTCTTGCCTCCTCCATGTACGTGGTCCAGCGCACCTCGCGCGCCCGCATGGCCGGCGGCATGTGGCCGTGGTTCGTCGTGTGGGGCTACAACTTCTTCATCGTCATCGCCGGCACCGGCTATCTCCTGGGCGTGACCCAGTCGAAGGAATACGCCGAGCCGGAGTGGTACGCCGACCTGTGGCTGACGATCGTGTGGGTCGTCTACCTGCTCGTCTTCCTCGGCACGCTGTGGAAGCGCAAGGAGCCGCACATCTACGTGGCGAACTGGTTCTACCTGGCCTTCATCGTCACCATCGCGATGCTGCACCTCGTCAACAACGCCACGGTTCCCGTCTCCTTCGTCGAGCCGAAGTCCTACATCGCCTGGTCGGGCGTCCAGGACGCCATGACCCAGTGGTGGTACGGCCACAACGCGGTCGGCTTCTTCCTGACCGCCGGCTTCCTCGCCATCATGTACTATTTCGTGCCGAAGCGAGCCGAGCGGCCGGTCTATTCCTACCGGCTCTCGATCGTGCACTTCTGGTCTCTGATCTTCCTCTACATCTGGGCCGGTCCCCACCACCTGCACTACACGGCGACGCCGCAGTGGGCGCAGACGCTGGGCATGACCTTCTCGATCATGCTCTGGATGCCCTCCTGGGGCGGCATGATCAACGGCCTGATGACGCTGTCGGGCGCTTGGGACAAGCTCAGGACCGATCCCGTGCTGCGCATGCTGGTCGTCTCGGTCGCCTTCTACGGCATGTCGACCTTCGAGGGGCCGCTGATGTCGATCCGCGCGGTCAACTCGCTTAGCCACTACACCGACTGGACGATCGGCCACGTGCATTCCGGCGCGCTCGGCTGGGTCGGCTTCGTCTCCTTCGGCGCCATCTACTGCCTGGTGCCGTGGCTCTGGAACCGCAAGTCCCTGTACTCGCTCAAGCTCGTCAACTGGCACTTCTGGATCGCCACCATCGGCATCGTCCTCTACATCACGGCGATGTGGGTGTCGGGCATCATGCAGGGCCTGATGTGGCGCGCCTACACGGAGCTTGGCTTCCTCGAGTACTCGTTCATCGAGACCGTCGAGGCGATGCATCCCTTCTACGTGATCCGCGCGCTGGGCGGGCTGCTGTTCCTCGCCGGCTCCCTGATCATGGCCTACAACCTCTGGATGACGGTGCGCTACGGCGAGCCGGCCGTGGAGCCGGTCGGTCACGCCACCGCCGTGCAGCCGGCCGAGTAAGGGGGACTTGGACAATGTCACTGATGAACAGGCACGAGATCTTCGAGAAGAACTCGATCATCCTCACGGTCGGCATCCTGATCGTCGTGGCCATCGGCGGCCTCGTCGAGCTGGTCCCGAACTTCTACCTGAAGTCGACGGTGGAGAAGGTCGAGGGGATGCGGCCATACACGCCGCTGGAGCTCGCCGGGCGCAACATCTACATCCGCGAGGGCTGCTATCTCTGCCACAGCCAGATGATCCGCACCCTGCGCGACGAGGTGGAGCGCTACGGCCACTACTCGCTGGCTGCGGAGTCGATGTACGACCATCCCTTCCAGTGGGGCTCCAAGCGTACCGGTCCCGATCTCGCCCGCGTCGGCGGCAAGTATTCCGACGCCTGGCACCACGACCACCTGATCGACCCGCGCTCGGTCGTGCCGGAATCGATCATGCCGGGCTATCCCTGGCTCGCCGAGACCGGGCTCGAGGTGACCGACGTCGCCGCCGACCTGAAGACCAACGCGCTGCTCGGCGTTCCCTATTCCGAGGAGATGGTCGAGAACGCGAAGGCCGACATGGCGGCGCAGGCCGATCCCGACGCCGACACCGACGGATTCCTGGAGCGCTATCCCGGCGCCCAGGTCCGCGCCTTCGACGGCGATCCGGGCAGGCTGACCGAGATGGATGCGGTCGTCGCCTACCTGCAGATGCTCGGAACGCTGGTCGACTTCTCGGCCTACGACGATCAGGCCGACGTGAACCTGAGGTAGCGCGATGTACGAAACTCTCGCGAAATTCGCCCAGACCTGGGGTCTCGTCTACTTCGTGATCCTGTTCGCAATCGTGCTCGCCTATGCGCTTTGGCCGAAGAACAAGAAGCGCTTCGACGAAGCTTCCAAGATCCCGCTCCGGGAGGACTGATCCATGGCAAACAAAGAAATCGACCACCTCTCGGGCATCGAAACCACCGGCCACGAGTGGGACGGCCTGAAGGAGCTCAACAACCCGCTGCCGCGCTGGTGGCTGTGGACCTTCTACGCCTGCATCGTCTGGGCGGTGTTCTACTGGGTGATGATGCCGGCCTGGCCGCTGGTCAGCGACTACACCCGCGGCATCCGCGGCTATTCGCAGCGCGCCGTCGTCATGCAGGAGGTCGCGGCCCTCCAGGACATGCGCGGCGAGACCGGAAAGGCGCTCGCCGGGGCGACGCTCGACGACATCCAGGCCAACGAGAGCATGCTCGCCTTCGCCCAGGCGGCGGGCAAGGCGGCATTCGGCGACAACTGCGCGCCCTGCCACGGCTCCGGCGGCGCCGGCGCGGTCGGCTATCCCAACCTCGTCGACGACGACTGGCTGTGGGGCGCCGGCTCGCCGGACGACATCTATCAGACGATCCAGTACGGCATCCGCTCGGACAACGACGAGGCGCGGATCGGCGACATGCCCGCCTTCGGCCGCGACGAGATCCTCGATGCCGACCAGGTCCGCGACGTCGCCAGCTACGTCGCCTCCCTGTCCGGCCTGGCGACCGACCCGGCGGCCGACCTCGCCAACGGCGAGCAGGTGTTCGTCGACAACTGCGCCGTCTGCCACGGCGACGACGGCAAGGGCATGGCGGAGGTCGGCGCGCCGAACCTCACGGACGGCATCTGGCTCTACGGCGGCGATCTGAACACGATCGTCCACCGCATCCAGGTCGGCGGCGGCAACGTCATGCCGGCGTGGGTCGACCGCCTCGATCCGGTGACGCTGAAATCGCTGGCGGTCTACGTGCACAATCTCGGCGGCGGGTCGTAAGGGACGCGACCAGGCCCCGTGGCCCGGCCCCGAGGCCCGGTTCATGGGGCAATTTGTCCTGTGACGCGATGCGCTGTCGCCCCTATCTGAAGGGGGAACTAGGGTGGGCGACGGCTAAGGAGTGCCGCAGAGTGACGCGGCAAGAGGAGAACTGGAATGCGTGTCGATACGGGCGGCGGCGGCGGTGGTGCCCCGACCACGCTTTATGCCGCTCGCAAGAAGGTGTACCCGCAGAAGGTCGAGGGAACGTTCCGCACCATCAAGTGGTCGGTGATGATCCTCACCCTCGGGGTCTATTATTTCACCCCCTTCATCCGCTGGGACCGCGGCCCCAACGCGCCGGATCAGGCCGTTCTGATCGATTTCCCGAGCCGGCGCTTCTATTTCTTCTTCATCGAGATCTGGCCGCAGGAAGTCTACTACATCACCGGCCTGCTCATCATTGCCTCGATGGCGCTGTTCCTGATGAACGCGCTGGCCGGCCGGCTGTGGTGCGGCTATCTCTGCCCGCAGACCGTGTGGACCGACCTCTTCTACGCCGTCGAGCGCCTCGTCGAGGGCGACCGGCGCGAGCGCATGAAGGCGGACAGGGGCGGCTGGACGCTGACGCTCGCCGCCGAGAAGGTCTCCAAGCACACGCTCTGGCTCCTGATCGCCTGGTGGACCGGCGGCGCCTGGGTGCTCTACTTCTCCGACGCGCCGACCCTGGTGAGGGAGCTGGCGACCTTCACCGCCCCGCCGATGGCCTATCTGTGGATCGGCATCCTGACCTTCACCACCTACCTGCTCGCCGGCTTCGCCCGCGAGCAGGTCTGCGTCTACATGTGCCCCTGGCCGCGCATCCAGGCGGCGCTGACCGACGAGTGGGCCCTCAACGTCACCTACAAGTACGACCGCGGCGAGCCGCGCATGTCGGTCAAGCAGGCCGAGAGGGCGACCGCCGCCGGCGACAGGGCGGGAGACTGCGTCGACTGCTTCCAGTGCGTCGCCGTCTGCCCGACCGGCATCGACATCCGCGACGGCCTGCAGCTCGAATGCATCCAGTGCGGGCTGTGCATCGACGCCTGCAACACGGTCATGGACAAGATCGGCCGCCCGCGCGGCCTGATCGGCTACGACACCGACATCAACATCGCCCGCCGCGAGGAAGGCAAGCCGCCGATCTACCGGTTCGTCCGGCCGCGCACGATCATCTACGTGGTGCTCATCCTCGCCGTCGCCGGCATCATGGCCTACACGCTCGCCACGCGCAGCCGCCTCGGCCTGAACGTGCTCCACGACCGCAACCCGCTGTTCGTGCAGCTCTCCGAGGGCGGCATACGCAACGGCTACACGATCCGCATCCTCAACAAGTACCTCGAGCCGACCGACTACGTGCTGTCGCTGGAAGGCCTGCCCGGCGCCACGCTCGAGGCGATCGGTTCCGAAAGGCGCCAGGACGGCTGGCCGGTCATCACCGTGGAGCCGGACCGGACCCGCGAGGTTCGCGTGCTGGTCAACTCCAAGGGCGGGGAGAAGCCGCCCGAGTCGACGCCGATCACGTTCTGGGTGACGAACCCCGCGACCGGCGAGACCGACGGCGTCGGTGACTTCTTCCGGGCGCCCAAATAGGATCGGAACCGGAACGGGATCACGCGCGATGGCGACCGGAGCAATGAGCGACACTGGCGGTTTCCGCATCACCGGCCGCATGGTCCTCGCCGGCCTGGTGGCCTTCTTCGGCCTGATCACGGTGGCGAACGTCATCATGATCTGGCTTGCGGTCTCGACCAACACGGGCGTCGTCGTGTCGTCCTCCTACAAGGCGGGCAACGCCTATCAGGCCGAGCTCGACGCAGCCAGGGCCCAGGCGGAGCGGAACTGGTCGGTCAACGCGGACATCGCCCGGTCCGGCGACGGCGCGACCTTCGACGTGGCGATCCGCGACGCCTCCGGAGCGCCCGTCGGCGGCCTCGACGTCACGGCGACGCTCTCGAGCCACGTCAGCGAGAAGGCCGATCACGAGGTGGGCCTTTCCGAAGGCGAGGTCGGTCGCTATCGCGGCGACGCCGAAGCGGTCGTTTCCGGCAACTGGCTGCTGATCATCGACGCGCGGCGCGACGGCGAGCGGCTCTTTCACTCCGAGAACCGCGTGATGCTAAAATAGGCCCGGTACCGGGCCCCCGAGGGTTTCGCCATGGGCTTTCACGATCGCGACCTGAACAGCTTCGTCACCGCCGTCGGCGACGGCATCGAGCACATGGACCTGGCCGTCGAGGGCGTGCGCTGCGCCGGCTGCATGGCCAAGATCGAGAAGGGCCTCGGCGCGACGCCGGGCATCACGCGGGCCCGCCTCAACTTCACCAACCGCCGCCTCGCCGTCGAATGGAAGGCCGGGTCGCTCGCCCCGGGCGACGTCGTCGAGAAGATCGCCGAGCTCGGCTACCGCGCCCATCCCTTCGATCCCGGCGCGGCGGCCGGCGCCGAGGCCGCGGAATCGAAGCGGCTGATGAAGTGCATGGCGGTGGCCGGCTTCGCGGCGATGAACATCATGCTGCTGTCGGTCTCGGTGTGGTCGGGCAACATCACCGACATCACGCCGGAGACCCGCGACGTCTTTCACTGGCTCTCCGCCCTGATCGCCATTCCCGCCGTCGCCTATGCCGGCCGGCCGTTCTTCGAATCCGCGATCCGCGCGCTGATGAAGCGCAGCGTCAACATGGACGTGCCGATCACGCTCGGCGTGCTGCTGGCGGTGGGCATGTCGCTGGTCGAGACCTTCACCGGCGGCCGCCACGCCTATTTCGACGCCGCCGTCATGCTGCTGTTCTTCCTGCTGGTCGGCCGCTTCCTCGACATGAACATGCGCCGGCGCACCCGTGCCCAGGCCGAGAACCTGGCGGCGCTGAAGGGCGAGACGGCGACGAAGCTCCTCCCCGACGGCTCGACCCGCGTGGTGCCCGTGTCGGCGATCGATCCGGGCGACCGGGTGATCGTCGCCGCCGGCGAGCGCCTGTCGGTCGACGGCATCGTCGAGACGGGATCCTCCGAGATCGACAACAGCCTCGTCACCGGCGAGACGGCCTATGCCGCCGCCGGCCCCGGCGACCGGGTCTACGCCGGCACGCTCAACATGACCGGCGCGCTGGCCGTGCAGGTCACGGCCGCCGCCAAGGGCACGCTGCTCGATGAGGTCAACAAGCTGCTCGACGCCGCCCAGACGGCGCGTTCCACGCGCCTGGCGCTCGCCGACAGGGCGGCGGGCTGCTACGCCCCGCTCGTCCATTCCGCCGCCGCGTTGACCTTCGTCGGCTGGATGATCGCCGGCTTCGGCTGGCAGGAGGCGATGATGGCGGCCATCTCGGTGCTCATCATCACCTGCCCCTGCGCGCTCGGTCTCGCCGTGCCGGCGGTGCAGGTCGTCGCCAGCGGCCTCCTGTTCCGCTCGGGCGTTCTGCTCAACGTCGGCGACGCCGTCGAGCGCTTCGCCGACGCCGATACCGTCGTTTTCGACAAGACCGGGACGTTGACCAGCCCGGAGCCGGCGCTCGTCGATCCGGACGCGGTCGCGCCGGCTCTCTTGAGCCGGGCCGGCGGGCTCGCCCTGTCGAGCCGCCATCCGCTCGCCGCGGCCCTGAAGCCGTACGGCGCGGCGCCCGTTTCGGGCGCGACAGAGGAGCCGGGCCTGGGCGTCCGCGCCGAGATCGGCGGCGTCGCGTGCCTGCTCGGCAGCGCGACCTTCTGCGATGCCTCGGCCGAAGCCGTCGCCGCCGCTTCCGACGGGACCCATTCGCTCGTCTGGTACCGCGAAGGCGATGCCGCGCCGGTGCCGATCCCGGTGGCCCAGGGCCTCAGATCCGATGCCCGGGACGTCGTCGCAAAGCTCAGGGATCGCGGCATTTCCGTCATGATCCTCTCCGGCGACCGGGCCGAGGCCGTCGACGCGGCCGCCGACGCGCTCGGTGTCGAGGATCGCCGGGCCGGCCTCAGGCCCGCCGACAAGATCGCCGTCCTGGAAGAGCTGAGGAACAAGGGCCACAGGGTGCTGATGGTCGGCGACGGCCTCAACGACGCTCCCGCGCTCGCGGCGGCGCACGTGTCGATCTCTCCCGTGACCGCGGTCCACCTGTCGCAGGCGGCCGCCGACGCGGTCTTCCTCGGCGAGAAGCTCGGCCCCGTCGTCACCGCCATCGACATCTCCCGCCGGGCCCGCCGGGCGATGGACCAGAACCTCTGGTTCGCCGCGCTCTACAACGTGTTCGCCGTGCCGGTCGCCGTGCTCGGCTTCGTCACGCCGCTCGTCGCCGCGCTCGCCATGTCGTCGTCTTCGGTGATCGTGACGCTCAACGCGCTGAGCGTCCGCCTCGTCGCCCGCAAGCTCGACGCGGCCTCCTGATGGACGGTCCCCGATGGACGTTCTGGTAATCCTGATCCCGGTCGCGCTGGGGCTCGGCCTCGTCGGCCTGGCCGCCTTTCTGTGGGCGATGAAATCCGGCCAGTTCGAGGACCTCGACGGCGCCGCCTGGCGTGCCATCATGGACGACGACCTGCCGGCCGAGGACGAGCGCAAGAGGGGCGGATAGAGCCCCCGCTCCGGGTTCTTGCCGGGGTTCTTGCCGGGGTTCTCGACTGTCGGGTGCCTACTCGGCCGCCGCCGCGCGTTCGGCCTCGGCATAGGGGATGCCGAGCGCGTCCCAGACCTCGCAGAGCGCATCGGCCAGGGCCTCGACCAGCCCGTCGTCGTGGAACGGCGTCGGCGTGATGCGAAGCCGCTCGGTGCCGCGCGGCACCGTCGGGAAGTTGATCGGCTGGATGTAGATGTCGTGCTTGTCCATCAGCCGGTCGCTCGCGGCCTTGCAGAGCTCCGGATCGCCGACCAGTATCGGCACGATGTGCGTCACCGACGGCATTACCGGAAGGCCGCGCCCGAGCAGCACGTCCTTGGTGCGGTTCGCCTGGCGCTGTTGTGCCTCGCGCTCCGCCGAGGACGCCTTCAGGTGGCGGATCGAGGCGGTCGCGGCCGCGGCGATCGCCGGCGGCAGGGCGGTCGTGAAGATGAAGCCCGGCGCGAAGGAGCGCACCGAGTCGACGATGTCGGAGGTCGAGGCGATGTAGCCGCCGAGGCATCCGAACGCCTTGGCGAGCGTGCCCTCGACGACGTCGATGCGGCCCATCTCGCCCTCGCGTTCGGCGATGCCGCCGCCGCGCGGGCCGTACATGCCGACCGCGTGCACCTCGTCGATATAGGTCATCGCGCCGTAGCGCTCGGCGAGATCGCAGATCCTGCCGATCGGTCCGATGTCGCCGTCCATCGAATAGACGCTTTCGAACACGATCAGCTTCGGCCGCTCCGTGCCTGCCGCCTTGAGCAGATCCTCGAGGTGCTCGACGTCGTTGTGGCGGAAGATCTTCTTCCCGCAGCCCGAGCGCCGCACGCCCTCGATCATCGAGGCGTGGTTGAGCTCGTCGGACAGGATCAGGCAGTCCGGGATGAGCCGGGCGATCGTCGAGATCGAGGCCTCGTTGGAGATGAAGCCGGACGTGAAGGCGAGCGCCGCCTCCTTGCCGTGCAGGTCGGCGAGCTCGGCCTCGAGCGTCACCAGCGGATGGTTCGTGCCCGAGATATTGCGCGTGCCGCCCGCGCCGACGCCCATGCGTTCGACCGCGTCCTTCGCGGCGGCGATCACGTCGGCGTGCTGGCCCATGCCCAGGTAGTCGTTCGAGCACCAGATGGTGATCTCGCGCCGGGCCCCGCCGCCGTGATAGATCGCCTTCGGAAACCGGCCGGCGACGCGCTCGAGCTCGGCGAAGACGCGATAGCGCTTCTCCGCGGTGATCTCCTCGATGGCGGACCGGAAAACGCGAGCGTAGTCGAAGGCCATGGCGGTCTCGTGCCTTTTTTCGTGCGATCCGCGCCATTGCACACGGATCAGGCGGCGGGCGCGTTGCGTTGACGCAATTCGTGCCCGGAAGTGTAACTCTTTGAACCAGTATTTATTCCAATTCGCAACTGCGCGTATTGCGGCAAATGGTCGGGGCGTCGCATAGGTGTCACGGGGCCCGCGTTGTATGCTGTCCCGTGATTTCTCCCAGTTCGCGAATTCCGCATGAATGACGCCAGTTTTGACCTCGCCGTCGTCGGGGCCGGCATCGTGGGCCTCGCCCACGCGCTGATCGCCGCCCGAAAGGGCCTCAAAGTGGTCGTTGTCGACCGCGACGCCCGGGCCAACGGCGCTTCCGTGCGCAACTTCGGCTTCGTCACCGTGACCGGCCAGCAGGCGGGCGAGTGCTGGCGCCGGGCCATGCGCTCGCGCGACATCTGGGCGGAAATCGCCGGTCCCGCCGGCATCGCGGTGACGCACCGGGGCCTCGCCGTCGCCGCCCGCCATGCGGAGTCGCTGCCCGTCCTCGAAGCCTTCCTTGCGACCGGGATGGGCGAGGGCTGCGGGATGCTGTCGCTCGCCGAGGCCCGCAGGCGCGTCCCGGCGCTGCGCGACGACGTGCGCGCCGTGCTGTGGAGCCCGCACGAGCTGCGCGTCGAATCCCGCGACGCGATCCCGCAGCTCGCCCGATGGCTCGAAACCGGTCTCGGCGTGACGATCCTGCGCGAGACGATGGTGCGCGGCATCGCGCTTCCGCAGATCGACACGACCGCCGGCCGCCTGCGCGCCGGGGCCGTCGTCGTCTGCCCGGGCGACGATTTCCTGTCGCTCTATCCCGAGCGCATCGCCGCCTACGGCCTGACGCGCTGCAAGCTGCACATGTTGCGGCTGCGGCCGGCCGGCGGCGTCCCGCTCGGCGCGGCCGTCATGTCCGACCTCGGCCTCGTGCGCTATCTCGGCTATGCCGAGCTCCCGGAAGCCGCGGCCCTGAAGGCGCGGCTGCATCGCGAGCGCGGCGATGCGCTCGCCGCCGGCGTCCACCTGATCGCCGTCGGGTCGCAGGACGGCAGCCTCGTCGTCGGCGACAGCCACCACTATGGCTGGACGCCCGATCCCTTCGCGCCCGAGGCCGTCGACCGGCTGATTCTCGACGAGTTCGATCATGTGCTCGATCTCGGCCCCTACGACGTCGCCGAGCGCTGGACCGGGGTCTACGCTTCGGCGCCGGACCGGCTCATGCTGGTCGATGCCCCGCAGGACGGGGTGCGCATCGTCATCGTAACCTCCGGCACCGGCGCGTCGACCGCCTTCGGCATCGCCGAGGAGGTGATCGCCGATCTGGTCGGGGCATGAGCGGGAAAGGGCAGGGGATGGCAGACGGACTGGTCAAGGCCGTGATCTTCGACTGGGCGGGCACCGTCGTCGATTTCGGCTCGCGCGCGCCGATGGGCGCTTTCGTCGAGGTGTTCCGCCGCTTCGGGGTCGACATCTCGATCGACGAGGCCCGCGTGCCGATGGGCCTGCCGAAATGGGACCACATCCGGGCGCTCGGCACCATCCCGCGCGTCGCCGAAGCCTGGGCGAAGGCGAAGGGCGCCGCCTTCTCCGATGCCGACGTCGACGCGATCTACGAGGTCTTCGTCCCGCTCAACGCCGAGGTCGTGACCGACCATGCCGACCTGATCCCGGGCGTCCGGGAGACTGTCGCCGCGTTGCGCGACCGCGGGGTTAGGATCGGGTCAACGACGGGCTACACGCGGGAGATCATGGGGCGACTGGTGCCGCTCGCCGCCGAGCAGGGCTTCGCACCGGACAATCTCGTCTGCGCCGGCGATCTGCCCGAAGGCCGTCCCGGCGCGCTGATGATGTACAAGACCTTCCTGGACCTGCAGGTCTGGCCGGCTTCGGCCTGCATAAAGGTCGACGACACCGAGCCCGGCATCGCCGAGGGCCTCGCCGCCGGCACCTGGACCGTCGGCGTCGCCGCCTCGGGCAATGCAATGGGCCTGTCGCGCGAGGAGGCCGACGGACTCGACGCCGCCGAGTATCTCGACCGCTACGAGGCCGCCGAGCGCCGGCTGTTCAGGGCCGGCGCCCATTTCGTGGTCGAATCGGTCGCCGACCTGATGGGCGTCGTCGACGAGATCGAGGGCAGGCTGCTGCGGGGCGAGCGACCTTAGGCCGGCAGCCGGCCGGCCGATCCTGTAAAGCCGCGCGCCACGGCCGGATTTCCCCCAGTCGCCCGTTTTCGGCTTGCATCGCGGGCCGTTGTGCCGCTAAAGAATGTAACATTATAACATATCGGACATGCGGATATCGCAGCGCGACCTGTGACTGGCCGCAGGCACGTGAACTCGGAGCAGGAATGATGGATCGACGCCTTCCCGTAACGGTCCTGTCGGGCTTCCTCGGCGCCGGCAAGACCACCCTCCTCAACCACGTCCTGAACAACCGCGAGGGCCGCCGCGTCGCCGTCATCGTCAACGACATGAGCGAGGTCAATATCGACGCCGATCTCGTCCGCAACGGCGGCGCCGACCTGTCGCGCACCGACGAGAAGCTCGTCGAGATGACCAACGGCTGCATCTGCTGCACCCTTCGCGACGACCTCTTACAGGAGGTCCGCCGATTGGCCGCCGACGGACGCTTCGACTACCTGCTGATCGAGGGAACGGGCATCGCCGAGCCGCTGCCGGTCGCCGCGACGTTCGAGTTCCGCGACGAGGCCGGGGTCTCCCTGTCCGACATCGCCCGTCTCGACACGATGGTGACCGTGGTCGACGCGGCGAACCTGCTGCGCGACTACGGCAGCCACGACTTCCTGAAGGATCGCGGCGAGACGGCCGGAGAGGACGACGAGCGCACGCTCGTCGATCTGCTGGTCGACCAGATCGAGTTCGCCGACACCGTCGTCCTCAACAAGATGTCGGATGTCGGCGGGGACATGCGGTCCGCGGTCCGTGCCGTGGTGAAGGCGCTCAATCCCGATGCGAAGGTCGTCGAGACCGATTTCGGGCGCGTGCCGCTCGCCGAGGTGCTCGACACCGGCCGCTTCGACTTCGACAAGGCGCACGAGCACCCGCTCTGGTTCAAGGAGCTCTACGGCTTCGAGGACCATGTGCCGGAGACCGAGGAGTACGGCGTCTCCAGCTTCGTCTATCGCGCACGCCGTCCGTTCCATCCCGAGAAGTTCTCCGACTTCGCCACGCGCGCCTGGCCCGGCCTGATCCGCGCCAAGGGCCTGTTCTGGCTCGCGACGCGGCCCGCCTGGGTCGGAGACTTCAGCCTCGCCGGCGCGATCTGCCGCACGGAAGGCGCGGGCTACTGGTGGGCGGCGGTGCCGCGCGAGCGCTGGCCGGACCATCCCGACTGGCTCTCGCGGCTGGAGACGCAATGGGCCGCAGGCTGGGGCGACCGCCGCCAGGAACTCGTCTTCATCGGCAACGCGATGAACGAGGCAGCAATACGCGCCGCCCTGGACGACTGTCTGGTTGGCCCGCAGAATCCGGCCGATCTCGATATGGCGGCTCTGCGCGCTCTGCCCGATCCGTTCCCCGAATGGGGGCGGGCCGCCGCCTGACCGCCCGGCGCGGCCGATGTCAGCCCGCCCGCCGGTCCGGCCCCGCGTAGACCGGACCCGCCGCCGTCAGCTCGACGCCGGTGAGGCTGCGGTCGAGGTGGCTCGCCCGCCAGGAGAGCAGCTTCTCGGCCATCTCCAGCCGGGCGTCCCGGTAGGCGGGATCGTCGGCGAGGTTGGTCAGTTCGCCCGGGTCCTCCTGCATGTCGAACAGGAGCGGCGGCAGGCCGGCGAAGTGGACGTACTTGAACCTCTCGCCACGTACCACGGCGAGGTTGAGCGCGTCGAGCGGCAGGCCGAACCGCTCCTCGGTCGCCCCCGTCGCCACCTCGCGGAAATCGAACTCCCAGTGCGCCTCCCGACGCCATCCGGCCGGCTCGCGGCCTTCCAGGAACGGCACCAGCGAGCGTCCGTCGAGCTGGGTCGGGATTTCCGCGCCGATGCGTTCGAGGATGGTCGGCATGAGGTCGATCGACTCGGTGAAGCGGCTGACGACCCGCCCGGCCGCCGCCGCCTTCGGGTCGCGGACGATCAGCGGCACGTGGTAGCTCTGGTCGAACCAGCCGAGCTTGCCGTAGAGGTGCCGGTCGCCCAGCATCTCGCCGTGGTCGCTGGTCAGGATCACCAGCGTGTCGTCCGCCATGCCGGAGGCTCCGAGCCCGGCGAGGAGGCGGCCGACCTGCGCGTCGACCTCGGTGACCATGCCCCAGTAGGTCGCCCGGATCTGCCGGCGCGCGGCCTCGTCCCAGGTGCCGATCGACCCGGATGCGCCGTGGACGAAATTGGTCTTCTGGATCGTCTCGAGGCTCCATTTCAGGAACGGATGCTGGGTCCCTTCCGCCTCCGGCGTCGCCGCACGCGCGAAATCGGGCCCCTCGTCGGGCGAATACATGGAGGCGTAGGGCTCCGGCACGATGAATGGCGGGTGCGGCCGCAGGAAGCTGACATGGGCGAACCACTGGCCGTCCTGCTCGCCGAGCCAGCGCAGGAACTCGTCGGTGAGGAACGCCGTCTCGGTCTCGTCGGCCGAATAGCGCGCGTCCTGGCCTCTGGGCGGGTCGGCGGGCCCTTCCTTCGGCAGGTAGATGTCGATCCCCGGCGGCACGTCGACGCCGCGCGCGCGGAGCCAGGATAGCCACGGCTTGATGTCCTCGGGCAGCCGCACGCGCACGCTCATGCCCGGCAAGACGCCCTCGTAGGTCGTGAGCCACGGGTCGCGTCCGTTCATGGTGCGCGGATCCTGGGCGATATCGGTGTAGCCGAACTGGGTCGGGTCGTAGCCGGCCCGTCGGGCCGCGAGCGCCAGCGTGTCGTGCCGGCGGTCGAGCGGTGTGCCGTTCCGGCAGACCCGGTTCGTCATCTGGTAGAGCCCGGTATAGAGGCAGGCTCGCGCCGGCGAGCAGGGCGCGGCTTGCGCGTAGTGGTGGCGAAACAGCACGCCCTCCGCGGCCAGACGGTCGATATTGGGCGTCTTGACGACGGGGTGGCCGACCGCGCCCAGGCTGTCGCCGCGCCATTGGTCGGCGGTAATCAGAAGTACGTTCATGGCCCCCTCCGTCAATTCTGTACCGCGTTATCCACAAAAGATGACAGCAACGCGACACCTGTCATACAGTTGTCAATGCCGGCTGTTACCGCGGCACGGAATGCGCGGTCGCCCCTCCGAAGGCGACAATATCCGCGCCTTCTGCTCCGTATCCAGCCGCTTCATCGGGAGGCAATAAGATGACCCATATCGATCGCCGTACCATTCTCAAGGGGACCGCCGCGACCGGCGTCGCGCTCGCCGCGCCCGCCATTCTCAAGGCCAGCGACGCTCTCGCATCCTCGGGCACCGTAAACGTGTTCGCCTGGGGCGACTATGTTCAGGACAACATCAAGGAAGGCTTCGAGAAGGCGACGGGCATCAAGATGAACCTGTCGACCTATGGCTCCAACGACGAAGCCGAGAACAAGCTGCGCGCCGCCGGCGGCAAGGGCTTCGACGTCCTGTTTCCCTCCGTCGACACCGGCCCGAACTACTACAAGGACAACCTGCTCGCCGAAATCGACGAGAAGAAGTTCCAGGTCGGACAGGTGATCCCGGCGATCTACCGCGCCTCGATCAACCTCGGGGCGACCAACCGCGGCAAGCGCTACCTCATCCCCTGCGACTGGGGCACCGAGGCGATCACCTGGAACTCCGATTCCCTGCCGCTCACCTACGGCAAGCTCTCCTACGGCGACATGTGGGGCAACGGCCTGGACGGCAAGGTCGCCGTCCGCCAGAAGTCGGTGCTCGTCAGCCTGGCGATCTACCTCGACGCCATCGGCGAGGTGAAGTCGGACCGTGCCATGGACCTCTACAAGACCGAGGACGACTGCCGCCGCGTGTTCGAGGCGGTGACCGCCTGGGCCATCAAGCATAAGAAGAACGTCGGCGCCTTCTGGAACAACGCCACCGAGGCGACGGCGGCCTTCACCGACGCCGGCTGCACCATCGGCCAGACCTGGGACACCACCGGCCTGCTTCTCAACCGTGAGAACAATCCGAAATGGCGCTACTCGATGCCGAAGGAGGGCGGACTCGCCTGGCTCGACACGATGGCGATCGCCTCGGGCGCCGAGAACGTCGATCAGGCCTACGCCTTCATCAACTTCATGCTGACGCCCGAGTCCGGCGGCATGTTCGCCAACAACACCGGCTACAACTCGGCCGCGGCCGGCGCCGAGGGCTTCCTCAACGACGCACAGAAAGCCGGATTCGAGATGGCGTATCCCGACGCCGCCGCGATCGACAATCTGTGGTGGTGGCCGGCGCAGACCGACTTCTTCGGCGCGCTGCGCACCGAGTACGTGGAGAAGTTCACGAACGCCTGATCGGATCGGGGGCGCCCCCCCAAAAGGGGGGCCCCGCATTGCA
>JAEWYT010000170.1 GCA_023458595.1 Pseudomonadota bacterium | reverse complement strand
CTCCCCCCAACCTCAACCGTTGCGCCGGCCCCAACGGCCCGGCGACCCGGCCGCGGGCGGTGTCCTGCCCTTCACCGCCCGCGGATCGGTGCCCTCGCCCGCATCCCGATTTGGCAGCGGCGCGCTGCGGCGCTATATGCGGGGCATGAACGACGCCGCCGGCACCCCGATCGAGACCATCCTCGACGACTTCGCCTTCCTGGACGACTGGGAGGAGCGCTACCGCTACGTGATCGAGCTCGGCCGCACGCTCGAGCCGCTCGCCGAGACGGAGCGCAACGCCGCGACCAAGGTCGAGGGCTGCACCAGCCAGGTCTGGCTGGTGACGAGCACCGGCGCGGGCGACGATCCCACCCTCGGCTTCCGGGGCGACAGCGACGCCCATATCGTGCGCGGGCTGATCGCGATCCTGCTCGCGCTCTATTCGGGCAAGCGCGCGAGCGAGATCCTGGCCTCCGACCCCTCGGAGATCTTCGAGAAGCTCGGCCTGCGCGACCATCTCTCGCCGCAGCGGTCCAACGGACTGAAGGCGATGGTCGCCCGCATCCGCCGCGACGCGGAAGCCGCCGCCGGCGCGGCCGTCAGCTGAGCGCCTCCGGCGCCGCGTCGATCTTCGGGCGATAGTCCGGGTCTCCCCAGTGCAGGATGGCGCGAGAGCGCGCGTGCCCCCTGGCGCTTTCGGACAGGCCGTAGTGGGCCGCCAGCCGGTCCAGCGCGATGGCGAGCACCACCTTCGCCGAGCGGCGCGGCCACGCCCGCCCGCGCTCGGCATCCTCGAGCCCGGTCAGGAAGCAGCAGACGTCGATCAGCAGGGCGCCGAGATCGGGACCGAGGGCGCGCATCGCCGCATCGACCCTCCGGCGCGCGGCAAGCGCGGAGTCGGCGATATCGGCCGGCCCGCCGCCCGCGCCGCGCCGCCGCCTGCCCGCCGGGACCCCCGTCCAGTCCACCGTGACCCGGGGGCCGAGGCGGCCGCGCTCGAAGTCGGCGCGCAGGCGCTCGCCGGCGACGTACTGCGTCGCGCTGACGAGCGGCCTGCCGTCGGCGCCCCTGCGCCGGCGCAGCCAGGCGAGCGGGCTTTCGTTGGCGACGACCGTCGCCGGCGCGCGTCTGCCGTCGGGGGCGACGATCTCGGCGGTCTCGGTCGCCAGGTGCTGGGCGCGCCATGGATCGTTGGCGGATTTCAGGCGGCGCAGCCAGGCACGGCCGGCCTCGCCGAGGACGAACGCCGCGCCGGCACGCGACAGCCAGTCGTTGGCGGCCATCCGTTCGACGAGGGCGGCATCGGCGGCGAGGCGGGGCGCGGTCTCTCCCGGCGCGGCGAGCCGGTAGCGGCAATCCGCGCCCTCGCCGCCGTACTCGAGCCGGCCGCCGCAGGCGGCGAGCGCCGACAGGACGCGCGCCGCCCGCTCCTGATCGCGGCGCGAAAGGGGCGCGCGGCTCATGCCGCATCTCCCGCCGCACCGCGGGCGGCGGCGATGCGGCGCTCGATCTTCAGGATCCTCGCGTCGAAGCGGGCGTCGTCGCGGCGGTCCTCGATGCGGGCGCAGGCGTAGTTCACGCAGGTGCGGTGGCGGCCGAAGCGGACGGCGATGTCGGCATAGGTCCAGCCGAACACGACATGGGCGAGGTACATCGCGACATGGCGGGCGAGCGCCTCGCGCGCCACCGTGCGCCCCGGGGCGAGGATTCCCGTCTGTCGGACGCGGAAGTTGCGGGCGATCTCGGCGACGAGGATCGCGGCGAGCCTCGACCGGTCCGGCCCGGCGGCGTGCCCCCTGTGCCCCCTGGCTGGCCCGGACCGGAAAAGGGCGGGCTCGGTGTCCGGCTGCTCAGGCATGCGCTGCTCCCTCTCGTGCGGCCGCTTCGGCCCCTTCTAGGAATTTATTCTTTTGTTCTAGCGCATACGTTGAACATGTGAATAGATTTCAATCTAAAATCAAACATTCTTTTTTCGTTTCAGGGGCTTGCAGTGATATTTGATAGGATTTTTTTCTCACCTCCCCGCACCGTCCTACGATTCCCGGACCGAAAAGGACCACGGGAGGACGAAATCGATGGGGATCGCGGAAGGACCACGGGGGGCGGACGGGGCGGAGGCTCCGCGTCCCCTGCCCCGCCGCTCGCGCGCGATCGTCGAGATGGCGCGGGCGGGAGCGCAGCGCTACGAGCGGGCGCGCCACCTGCCATGGCTCGCCCGCGCGACGCCCGAGGAGATCGGCAGCGACGACCCGGCCGTCGGCCGGGCGATCGTCGCCCGGCTCCGCCGCGCGCTCAGGGCCGAGCGGCAGCGCGGCCGCGCCGGTCACTGGACCTACGACATGAACCGGCACATCGCGCTGATGCAGGCGCTCGCCGCAGAAAGGCAACGCCTCGGCGAGGTCACCCTGCCGAGGCGATAAGCATGGCCCGCAACCCCGCCGCGGAGCCGGCGAGGCGCGGTATCGGTGCCGGACTCAGCGGCGCTTGCTGCGGCGCTGGCCGAGGCCCATCTTCTTGGCGAGCTGGGAGCGGGCGGCGGCATAATTCGGCGCGACCATCGGATAGTCGGGCGCCAGACCCCACTTCTCGCGATATTCCTCCGGCGAGAGATCGTAGTGCGTGCGCAGGTGGCGCTTCAGCGACTTGAACTTCTTGCCGTCTTCCAGGCAGATGATGTAGTCGGGCGTCACCGACCGGCGCACCGGAACCGCCGGCTTAAGCTCCTCCTTCACCGGCTCGACGGCGCCCGAGGCGGCCTTGACCAGCGCCTGGTGCACATCGCCGATCAGCGCGGCGAGATCGCTCGTGGGAACAGTATTGTTGCTGACATAGGCAGAGACGATGTCCGCAGCGAGCTCTATCAGTTCCGATTTCGGGGTTGTCTGTTCCATCAGGTCTTCAAACTCTTCTCACGGTGTGTAGGGAAACCGGCGGGGCTTTCGAAAGTCCCACGAAATCGCGCATCGCGATTTCAGCCGGTCGGGTGCCGGAACCTGTTCGAATCGTCCGCAGTTTTTCCAAGCGAACGGAGACATAATATAAGAAAATGCTGATATCAACTGTGGCAGAAATACTATTTCCGATATCCTGAACAAGTCTTGGTATTATCTCAAATGCCCGGCTCCGTAACGGGATGCGACGGCTAACAAAATTCTCGCCGCCTATCGCATTACGACCGGGACCGCGAATTCTTCTACCTGACGTAGTAGATTACCAGCCACGCGGCGAGCAGAAGCGTCGCCCAGAACGCCATCGAGCCGGTCGGCCAGGTGCGCGCCAGCACGCCGTGCGGGCCGTGATGGCGGTAGACGTAGCGGCCGATGCCGCCGACCGCGCCGAGACCCAGCGTGCGGGCGGCGTCGCGGATGTCGGTGACGATCCGCAGCGCGGCCATCGCCACCGCCGGCATGGCGCGGCGGTAGAGCCAGTCGACGTCGAGATTGACGCTCGGCAGCTCCGGCGGATAGAGGCCCGTCAGCTTCAGCCAGGTGAACGCGAGCGCGGAGAAGAACAGGAGCTGGCACTGCGTCAGCACGTGGTCGACGGTGTAGGGCTCGTAGTCGACCGGATAGGGCAGCAGCCCGTAGAGCAGCCAGGGATAGACGCCGATGAAGATGCACAGGCCCGCGGCGATCGCCATCGCCACCAGCATGTTGGCCGGCGCCTCCTTGACGCGAATGCCTGAGTCGTGGGCGAAGAAGGCGAAGAAGGGGATCTTGATGCCGGCGTGATGGAAGACGCCGGCGGAGGCGAACAGAAGGGCCAGCCAGACGATCCAGTGGCCCTCCTCGAGGGCGGCGACCATCACCATCGACTTCGACACGAAGCCGGAGAACAGCGGGAACGCCGAGATCGAGGCCGCGCCGACGATGCACAGCGCGGCCGTCTTCGGCATCGACTTGTAGAGCCCGCCGAGCGCCGAGCCGTCGATCTTGCCGGTGCGGTAGAGAACCGCGCCCATCGACATGAACAGGAGGCCCTTGAAGATCACGTCGTTGAAGGCGTGGCTGACGGCGCCGTTGACGGCGAGCGCGGTGCCGATGCCGATGCCGCAGACCATGAATCCGATCTGGTTGATCATCGAATAGGCGAGGACGCGCCTGAGGTCGTTCTCGATCACGGCGAAGAAGATCGGGAACATCGTCATGGTGGCGCCGATGTAGACGAGCAGTTCCGTGCCCGGGAAGGCGCGCGCGAGCGCGTAGACGCCGACCTTGGTGGTGAAGGAGGACAGGAACACGGTGCCGGTGGGCGTCGCCTCGGGATAGCAGTCGGTCGCCCAGGTGTGCATGAACGGGAAGCCGCACTTGATGCCCATGGCGATGAAGATCAGCCACGAGGACAGGCCGGCGAGGCCGATGAAGCCGAACTCGATCGACCCGGTCTCGCCCACCCAGATGATCGCGCCGGCGAGCAGGAACAGGCCCGACGTCACCTGCAGGAGCAGGTAGCGCATGCTGGCGCGATAGGCCCGCTCGGTGCGCCGGGCGAGGATCAGGAACACCGAGGTGAGCGCCAGGAGCTCCCAGAACACGAACAGGGTCGCCATGTCGCCGGCGAAGACGGCGCCGAGCGCGCTGCCGGGATAGAGGATGCTGGCGACCTGCTGGACGCGGTCGTCGACATGCAGGGCGAAAATGAAGCCGATGAAGGCGGCGATGTGGAACAGAAGCCCGAACAGGAAGCTCAGCTGGTCCATGCGGACGAGGACGAGGTGATAGCCGAGCAGCTCCACGTCGAACCAGCTTCCGTCCGGGATCGCCATCAGGTTGAGGACGCCGATCACCGGCACGGCCAGCGTCAGCGGCCCGCGCAGCCTCGCCGGCAGCACGACGATGACGGCGGCGGCGATGAAGAAGATCAGGAAGGGCGGAAGGCTACTTGTCATAGTAGTCTTCCGGCCGCATCAAGACCTTGCGCATCTCCTTGGCGACGAGCACCAGCAGCACGCAGGCGGCGAACCCGTAGATGGCGTAGAAGCCGAACAGCCCCTCCCAGGGGTGCATCACGTGGCGGTGCACGAAGAACTCGGCGATCACGGAAATCGCGCAGGCCGCGTACAGGGCGTGGATGATCCGCCTGACGTTCTTCGGGTCGTCGAAAAAGTGGCGGCGATCCTTGTCGGCCATGGGCGCCTCCTAGCGCAGCGGTATCGTCCCGAGCATCTCGACGATCGGCCCGGGGTAGAAGAACAGCACGAAGCAGCCAAGCGACGTGACGCCGATGGCGATCAGGATCGGCAGCGGCGCCTCCCTGATGCCGGCGGGCACCTCCTTCTTCGGCGTCCCGAAGAACGCCCGCAGCGGGATCGGCAGCAGATAGGCGATGTTGAGCAGCGAGGAGACCATCAGCACCGCGATGATCGCCAGGTGCCCGGAATCGTAGGCGCCCAGCGCCAGGTACCATTTGCTCCACAGGCCGGCGAGCGGCGGCAGGCCGATGATCGAGCAGGCGCCGATGAAGAAGGCGGCGAAGGTGAAGGGCATCGCCCGCCCGAGGCCGTCGAGCTCGCTGATCTCGGTCTTGTGGGCGGCCGTGTAGATCGCGCCGGCGCAGAAGAACAGGGTGATCTTGCCGACGGCATGGGTGGCGATGTGCAGGCCGCCGCCGAGGATGCCCATGGGATCGGCGAGAGCCGCGCCGAGGACGATGTAGGCGAGCTGGCTCACCGTCGAATAGGCCAGCCGGGCCTTGAGGTTGTCCTTGGTCATGGCGACCAGCGAGCCGATCAGCACGCTCGCCGCGGCGACGTAGATCAGCCATTCGTTGACGGCGGTGGCGGTCAGCAGGTCGATGCCGAAGACGTAGACGACGACCTTGAGCACGGTGAAGACGCCGGCCTTGACGACGGCGACGGCGTGCAGGAGCGCGCTGACCGGCGTCGGCGCCACCATCGCCGAGGGCAGCCAGAAATGCAGCGGCATCAGCGCCGCCTTGCCGATGCCGAAGGCGTAGAGCGCGAGCAGGACGCCGATCACCACCGGCTCGGCGCGCTCGCCGAGGATGCCGCCCGGCGCGAAATCGAGCGTTCCCGCGAGGAACCCGGTCCACACGATCGCCGGCAGGAGCAGCAGCGTCGACGAGCCGATCAGCATCGTCAGGTAGATGCGCCCGCCACGGCGCGCCTCGTCGGTGCCCTTGTGGGTGACGAGCGGATAGGTCGACAGCGTCAGGACCTCGTAGAACAGGAACAGCGTGAACAGGTTGGCCGAGAAGGCGATGCCCATGGTCGCGGCGATCGCGACGGCGAAGCAGACGTAGAACGAGGTCTGGCGCGGCTCCTCGTTGCCGCGCATGTAGCCGATCGAATAGATCGAATTGACGATCCACAGCGTCGAGGCGACGCAGGCGAACAGCATGCCGAGCGGCTCGACGGCGAAGGCGATGTCGAGCCCCGGCACCACCTCCAGCGCGCCGGTCGCCGGCGGCTCGCCGGCGAAGACCATCGGCACGATCGAGTAGACGGCGATGGCGAGAAGGCCGGCCGTCGCCAGCGTCACCGTCTCGCGCAGGTTCGGCACGGCGCCGGCCAGCATGATCAGGATCGCGCCGGCGGCGGGAATCGCGAGGGTCAGCAGGATCAGGATATCGCCGCTCATCTCAGCCCCGCGAAGAGTACGTCGGCGGCACGGGCGGCGACGCCGGCGGTCAGGTCGGCGTCGAGACCGAAGACGATGCAGGCGCCGGCCAGTATCCAGGTCGGGATCAGCATCGAGAGCGGCGGCTCGCGCGCCTCGGCGGCGGCGCCGGTGGGCGCGCGGAACCAGGCCATCTCGACGACCCGGCCGATATAGATCAGCGCCAGGAAGGAGCTCGCGACGATCAGGAAGGCGAGCCACCACCAGCCGCGCTCGAAGGCGCCGAGCGCCAGGTACCACTTGGAGACGAAGCCGACGGTGCCCGGCACGCCGACCAGCGACAGGCCGGCGACGACGAAGGCGGCCATGGTGACCGGCATGCGCCGGCCGATGCCGGCCATCGAGCCGAGCCGGCAGGCGCCGATCCGGTAGGCGACGCAGCCCATGACGAGGAACAGCGCACCCTTCATCATCGCGTGGTTGAAGATGTGGACGATGCCGCCGGTCAGGCCGAGCGGGCTCGCCACGGCGATGCCGAGCGTGATGTAGCCGATCTGCGCGACCGAGGAATAGGCGAGCATCCGCTTGATGTTGTCCTGGAAGATCGCGACGGCGGAGGCGGCGAACATCGCCGCCAGCGACAGGACGAGCAGGATCGGCGTGACGGGCAGGTCCTCGAAGACGAAGACGACGCCGAAGATCGAGAAGTAGTAGCGCAGCAGGAGGTAGACGGCGACCTTGGTGGCGGTCGAGGCGATGAAGGCGGTGGCGACCGACGGCGCCAGCGCGTAGGCGTTCGGCAGCCAGACATGCAGCGGGAACAGCGCCAGCTTCAGCGACATGCCGACGGTGATGAAGGCGAGCGCGGCGAGCACCGGCCGCGCCTCCTCCACCGCGGCGACGCGCTCGGCGATGTCGACGAAGTTGAGCGTGCCGGTCATCGCGAAGAGGAGCCCGACGCCGATGACGTAGAAGGTCGCGCCGATCGTGCCGAGGATCAGGTACTGGTAGGAGGCGACGAGCGCGCGGCGGTCCCTGCCCAGCGCGATCAGCACGTACATCGCCAGCGACGAGACCTCCATGAACACGAAGGCGTTGAAGGCGTCGTCCGTGATCGTCATGCCGAGCAGGCCCGCCAGGCACAGCAGGTACATGGTGTAGAACCAGGCCTGCTTGTTGTCGGCGATCTCGGCGGCGACGCTCAGCCGGGCGTAGGGCATGATGATCGCGCCCATCACCGAGATCAGCACGAGCAGCGCGCCGTTGACGACGTCGACGCGGTACTCGATGCCCCAGGGCGGCGCCCAGCCGCCGAAGGCGTAGGACACCGGGCCGCCGGTCAGCACCTGCATCAGCAGCAGGACCGCGATCACCGGCATCGCGAAGCTGGTGAGCGTCGCGATCACCCAGGCGACGTGGCGCTGGTCGATCAGCGCGCAGACGGCCGCCGCGGCGAGCGGCACCGTCACCTGCAGAGCGGGAAGCTGCTCCGCGAGGCTGAACGCGCCAGCCGTCATTCGTCGCCGCCCTTCTCGAAGATCTCGTCCTCCTCGATCGTCCCGTAGGCCTCGTTGATGCGCACGACGAGGCCGAGACCGAGCGCCAGCGTCGCCACGCCGACGACGATGGCGGTCAGGATCAGGACGTGCGGCAACGGGTTGGAATAAACCTCGACGCTGCTGGAGATGATCGGCGGCGAGCCGCCGAGCACCTTGCCCGGCGAGATGTAGAGCAGGTAGACCGACGTCTGGAAGATCGACAGGCCGACCAGCTTCTTGACCATGTTGCCGCGCGCGACGACGACATAGAGACCGGCCACCATCAGGAAGATGGTGATCCACTGGTTGTAGTGGTCGATGATGGCACCGACGATCTCGTTCATCTGCCGCGCCCCGCGAAGGCATAGAAGATCGCGATCATCGTTCCGGAGACCGTGACCAGCACGCCGATCTCGATCATCAGCACGCCGAGTTCCTGGCCGTGGACGGGATCGTGGGAGAGCTTCCCGTAATCCAGGAAGTTGCCGCCCATGGCCATCGTCAGGAAGCCGGTGCCCAGATAGATCAGCACGCCGGCCGAGACCATCTTCTCGACGGCCTTGACGGGCAGGATCCGCATCGCCCGGTCGAGGCCGAACATGATCGCGTAGAGGATGATGCAGGCGCCCACGATGACGCCCGCCTGGAAGCCGCCGCCGGGGCCGGACTCGCCGTGGAACTGCACGTAGAGGCCGAACAGCAGGATGAACGGCAGCAGCAGCTTGGTGACGACGCGAAGGACGACATCGAGACGCATGGCCGGCCTCAGTCCTCCTTCTTCTCGCGGCGGTTGCGCCGCAGGAGCAGGAGCACGCCGATGCCGGCGGTGAACACCACCACCGTCTCGCCGGCCGTGTCGTAGCCGCGGTAGCTCGCCAGCACCGAGGAGACGACGTTGGGGATGCCGGTCTCCGCCACGGACCGGGCGAGGTAGTCGGCGCCGACATAGGCGTTCACCGGCGTGTCGGCCGCGCCGAAGGGCGGCATGTCGACAGCGCCGTAGATGAGCGCCGCGCCGATGACGGCGGCGACGAACATCGGCAGGAGCGGCGTGTGGCGGGGCGCGGCCTCCTCGGTCCTGGTGAGGTAGAGGGCGGCCAGCATCAGCACGGTCGAGACGCCCGCGCCGACGGCGGCCTCCGTCATGGCGACGTCGACGGCGTCGAGCACGATCAGGACGCTCGCCATCAGGAACGAATAGACGCTCGACAGGATGACGACGGCGAACAGGTTGCGCAGCCGCACCACGCCGATGACGACGAGCGCCATCAGGGTCAGCAGGATCATGTTGATCAGCGCTTCGATGACGGGCCTCCCTTCTTCGCGGAGGACTTGCGCGAGGCCGGTTTCTTCGCGGCGGGCTTCCTGGCGGCGGGCTTCTTCGCGCTCGTCCTGACGCCGGTCTTCCGGGCGGCCGCCTGCGGCGTCGCCTCGACGAGCTTGAACTCGTCGATCAGCTCAAGCTCCTTCACCCGCTTGCGGCCGCCCCTGTCGAACAGCACCGGGTGCAGGCCGACGGAGAGCGCGCCGCGCGCCAGCGCATGGGTGGCGAGCGGGCCGGTGAAGAAGAAGACGACCAGGATGACCAGCAGCTTGACCGAGACGAGCGTGAAGCCGGCCTCGACGATCATGCCGAGGATCAGGAGGCCCGCGCCCATCGTGTCGCTGACGGAGGTGGCGTGCATGCGGGTGAAGACGTCGGGCATGCGCAACAGCCCGACCGCCCCGACGATCAGGAAGAAGCTGCCGGCCAGCAGCAGGACGCCGGAGACGACGTGGACGGCGAGCTCCGTCGTCATTGCGTCGGCTCCTCGCCGCCGCGGTGGCCGAGATCGCCGAAGCGGAAGTATTTGAGCACCGCGATCGTGCCGACGATGTTCAGCAGCGCGTAGAGGATGCCGATATCGAGGAATTCCGGCCGGCCGGTCAGGAATCCGAAGACGGCGAGCAGCAGGATCGCGCCGTTGCCGATCGCGTTGGCGGCGACGAGCCGGTCGAACACGGTCGGGCCGGCGAGCGCGCGGGCGACGGCCAGCCCGATCGCGACGAGCACCGCGAAGGCTGCGACCACGAACATCATAAGGCGCCCTCGAACTCGACGACGCGGCGGTCCATCGTGCCCTCCTCCAGCGCCTCGGCGCCGTCCTGGGTCAGCGCGTGCACCAGGATCTCGTGCCTGCGCTCGGAGACGGCGGCGGAGATCGTGCCCGGGGTCAGCGTGATGGAGTTGGCGTAGGTGGTGATGCCGACGGAGCCCTTCTGGTGGGTCGTCACCCTGACCAGGGTCGGCGATATCGGCAGTTTCGGGCTGAGGATGATCCGCGTGACGTCGACGGCCGACTTGACGATCTCGACGACGAGCCACGGCCAGTAGGTCACCGCGCGGCCGACCAGCTGGAACGGCAGGGCCTCGGAGTCGAGGATATCGAGGCGGCGCGCGAAGATCACGCAGATCGCCACCGAAAGCACGCCGTAGCCGATGTGCAACGCGTCGTAATGGCCGGACAGAAGCAGCCAGAAGACGAACAGCACCGCCGCCAAGACAACAAGCCGCATGTTTCGGCCACACCCCCGCCTGGCTATCGCCGACGGCGCTTGCCGCCGTCCCGTCGCCCGCGAGTCGACGCCTTCAAACCGCGAACGAATCTTCCAATCTTCAGCAGTCGAACATACGAAGGGGCGCTGCGGCGTCAATCAAAACCGGTCAAATTCGCGCGAGGCCGCAACGATCCTTGGCATCGGGCCGTCCGGCGCCCTATTTGTACGACGGGAAACCGTCGCCTAGGAGCCTGCGCCATGTCCGACACGTCCGACCGTGCGAAGATCGAGAAGTCCGAGGCGGAGTGGCGCGATCAGCTCACCCCCGAGCAGTACCAGGTGACCCGCGAGCACGGCACCGAGCGCGCCTTCACCGGGCCCTACTGGGACGACAAGGGCCCCGGCACGTATCTGTGCGTCTGCTGCGGGGCGCCGCTGTTCGACGCGGCGACGAAATACGATTCCGGCACCGGCTGGCCGAGCTTCTACGCGCCGGTCGCCGGCGAGGCGGTGAGCGAGCACGAGGACCGCTCGCTGTTCATGCGCCGCACGGAGGTGCGCTGCGCCAGGTGCGACGCCCATCTCGGCCACGTCTTCCCAGACGGCCCCGATCCGACGGGCCTGCGCTACTGCATGAACGGCAACGCGCTGAAGAAGATGCCGGAGGGGGACGCGGAGTAGCGCTCCCGCCCCCTTGCGCCGGGACAAGCCACGGGGTTGTCCAACCTTTTCGGGACCGGTAAGCCTGCGGGGAACCCTTCCTGTGGCCTGCCCGGAGTATCCCGATGCCAGCACCGATCGCCGAGCGCCGCCCCGAGACCACCGTCCATCACGGCCGCGAGCGGATCGACGACTATGCCTGGCTGAAGGACCCGAACTGGCAGCAGGTGATGCACGATCCAGCCGTGCTCGATCCGGCGATCCGCGCCTATCTGGAGGCCGAGAACGCCTGGACCGAGCAGGCGATGGCCCATACCGAGGCGCTGCAGGAGCACCTGTTCACCGAGATGCGCGGGCGCATCAAGGAGGACGATTCCTCCGTGCCGGCGCCCGACGGGCCCTATGCCTACGCGACCCGCTACGAGATCGGCGCGCAGCACCCCCTGATCGTGCGCCGGCCGCGTGAGGCGGGCGGCGACGGCGCGGAGGAGGTGCTGCTCGACGCCGACTTCATGGCGGCCGGCAAGGCGTTCTTCCGGCTCGCCGGCGCGGGCCACAGCCCGGACCACCGGCTGATCTGGTACGCGGTCGACGAGAAGGGCTCGGAATTCTACACGATCCGCATCCGCGACATCGCCTCCGGCGAGGACTTCGCCGACGCGATCCCGCGCACGACGGGGGGCGCGGTGTGGTCGGCGGGCAGCGACTGCCTGTTCTACACCTGGCTCGACGACAACCACCGGCCGAAGCGGGTCATGCGCCACAGGATCGGCACCTCGCCGGACGACGACGTGACGGTCTACGAGGAGGCCGACGCCGGGTTCTTCGTCGGCGTCTCCAAGACGCAGTCGGGCCGGTTCGTCGTCATCGACACCCACGACCACGAGACCTCCGAGATCCGGCTGATCGACGCCGCGGCGCCGGAGGGCGGGCCGAGGATGGTCGCCCCCCGCCGGAAAGGGGTCGAGTACAGCGTCGAGCACCATGCCGGGCGCGGCGGCGACGAGGAGCTCGTGATCCTGACCAACGACGGCGGGGCGGAGGACTTCAAGGTCGTCACCTGCCCGCTCGCCGCGCCGGGCCCGGAAAACTGGCGCGATTTCGTGCCCCATCGCGAGGGCCGGCTGATCCTCGACGTGGTCTCCTACCGCGATCACCTGGTGCGACTGGAGCGCGAGGACGGGCTGCCGCGCATCGTCGTCCACCGCTATTCCGACGGCGAGGAGCACGCCATCGCCTTCCGGGAGGAAGCCTATTCGCTCGGGCTGCTCGCGGGCTACGAATGGGATACGACGGGGATACGCTTCAGCTACTCCTCCATGCGCACGCCGGCGGAGGTCTTCGACTACGACATGGAGACGCGCGAACGGACCTTGCGCAAGAGCCAGGAGGTGCCGAGCGGCCACGATCCGGACCGCTACCTGGTGCGCCGCCTGCACGCGACGTCCTGGGACGGCGAGAGCGTGCCCGTCACCCTGCTCACCCTGAAGGACACGGCGCTCGACGGCTCGGCGCCGTGCCTGCTCTACGGCTACGGCTCCTACGGCATCTCGGTGCCGGCCGCCTTCAACACCAACTGGCTGTCACTGGTCGATCGCGGCTTCGTCTTCGCCATCGCCCATATCCGCGGCGGCAAGGACAAGGGCTACCACTGGTACCGGGACGGCAAGGGCGCGAAGAAAACCAACACGTTCCGCGACTTCGTCGCCGTCGCCGAGTACCTCGCCGAGGCCGGCATCACCGCGCGCGGGCGCATCGTCGCCCACGGCGGCTCGGCCGGCGGCATGCTGATGGGGGCGGTCGCCAACATGGCGCCGGACCTGTTCCTCGGCATCGTCGCGGAAGTGCCGTTCGTCGACGTGCTCGCCACCATGCTCGACGACACACTGCCGCTCACCCCGCCGGAATGGCCCGAATGGGGCAACCCGATCGCGAGCGCGGAGGAATACGACCAGATCGCGGCCTACTCGCCTTACGACAACGTGCGCGAGCAGGCCTACCCGCACATCCTGGCGCTGTGCGGGCTCACCGACCCGCGCGTCACCTACTGGGAGCCGGCGAAGTGGGTCGCCAGGCTGCGCGCCTGCAACACGTCGGACTCCATGATCCTCCTGCGCACCAACATGGAGGCCGGCCACGCCGGCGCCGCCGGCCGCTTCGACCGTCTGAAGGAAATCGCGCTGGTCTACGCCTTCGCGCTGAAGATCGCGGGGAAGGCCTGATTTCGGCGCCCGAACGAGCGGACCGAAGGCCGAAGCGGCCGACCAGACGCTCGGCACGGCAATTCTCCGGGCGCAGGTGAACAGCGACGGGACGCTCGCTCGCGGCTCAGGGGTCGTTTCGTCCGAAAGATACGGCACGGGCGGCTACTACGTCTTCTTCAACAGAAATCTGCAGGAATCCGTTCCGGTGGCAACCGTCGCGAGCCCTTCCACTTCCTCGCTGTCCTGGGGTGTGGTTCAGGTGAGCAGCCCCGGCAATCCGGACACAAATCGCATCCGGGTGATTGCTCCGTATCCGCCGGGCACGGCGCTCGATCGCCCGTTCTCGCTGAGCCTGTTCTGCGGCAGCTAGATGGAAAACCGCCGTCGCGCGGGGCTTAGTAGGGGCTGGGAGGCTGCGCGACGGCGGGAGGCGACTATCGACTCGAAAATAATACGCCGGCTGCCGTTATCGAATGGTTAACGGCCCCGCCGCCGCGGCGCGGAGACCGCCCGGCCGCGACCGGAAACGCGCATCGCCGCCGGATAGCGGCGCGCCGCGAAACAATTGATACCTCAATCGACCGCGCTCGCCATTCTGCGGAAACCCAGTTGGTGCATTCGTCCGAGTCGTCGAACTTCCCTAACGGAGGATCCGAGATGTCCCTTTCCTCGTCCACCAGCAGCCGCGCGGGACTTCGTTCCGTCGCGCTCGCGACCGCGGCGGCAGTCGTGGTGCTCACCGGGACCGCGACGGTTTCGGCCCAGAGTTACGGTTTCGCGGCCTTCAGCGCGGTCGTCGCCAAAAGCGGGACGACGACGCGCAGTTCCGGCGTGCAGAGCTCGACGAGGCTGAAGAAGGGCAGCTATCTCGTCGTGTTCAGCCGTCCGGTCAATAGCTGCGCCTATACGGCGAGCCCGGTCGGCAAGAAGGGCGGCCAGGCTTCGGTGCAGCCGGTCGGCGGACAGCCCGCACAGATCAGGGTGTACACCTTCAACAAGGCCGGCAAGCCGGCCAATTCCGGCTTCGTCGTCCAGGTGAGCTGCAGCTCCTAGGGAGCGACGGCTTTCGGCTCGCTCGCGTTCGTTCCGGCCGCGCTCATGCGCTTGAAGCCCGTTGTCGGCCTGCTGCTTCCCGCGTTTCCGCCGATCGGTCCGGCACGCGCCGGTTGTCGGCAAACAGCATCGGCGTGTCTACGTCCCTGACCAGCAACAACAACCTCATAAATCGACCGGTAGACGTTATCGCCTTCTGCTCCGAACGAGAGCCGTCATCGCCCTCGCCGGAAGCCGTGCCGGGTATTGCGGCCCTTCCGGGATTATTTTAGGAGTAAAATACTTCTGCCGGCGCCCGCCCCCGCGTCCGGTTTCGCGCGCATGGCGCGGATGCGCAGGCAAGGCTCGAAATCCGGGCCGCGTTGCGCTAGAGGTGCGCCCGACCGTTCAAGAGAAGATCGAGGAAAAGCCCCATGTCCGTCGCCGCCAGCGCGAAGTCGTCGCCGACCAGCTACGCCAAGTTCGTCTGGGAAGACCCCTTCCTGCTCGAGGATCAGCTCACCGAGGACGAGCGGATGATCCGCGACACCGCGCACGCCTACGCGCAGGAGAAGCTGATGCCGCGCATTCTCGAGGCCTATCGCCACGAGAAGACCGACCGGGCGATCTTCAACGAGATGGGCGAGCTCGGCCTGCTCGGCGTCACCATCCCCGACGAGTACGGCGGGGTCGGCGCGGGCTACGTCTCCTACGGCCTGGTCGCCCGCGAGGTGGAGCGTGTCGATTCCGGCTACCGCTCGATGATGAGCGTGCAGGCCTCGCTGGTGATGTACCCGATCTACGCCTACGGCGACGAGAGCCAGCGCAAGAAGTACCTGCCGAAGCTCGCCTCGGGCGAGTGGGTCGGCTGCTTCGGCCTGACCGAGCCCGACCACGGCTCCGACCCCGGCGGCATGGTGACGCGGGCCGAGAAGACGGACGGCGGCTATCGCCTGACCGGCGCGAAGATGTGGATCTCCAACTCGCCGATCGCCGACGTGATGGTCGTCTGGGCGAAGTCCTCCGCCCACAACAACGAGATCCGCGGCTTCATCCTCGAAAAGGGCATGAAGGGCCTCTCCTGCCCGAAGATCGAGGGCAAGCTGTCGCTCCGCGCCTCGATCACCGGCGAGATCGTCATGGACAACGTCGAGGTGCCGGAAGAGAACCTGCTGCCGAACGTGTCGGGCCTGAAGGGTCCGTTCGGCTGCCTCAACCGCGCCCGCTACGGCATCTCGTGGGGCGCGCTCGGCGCCGCCGAGTTCTGCTGGCACGCGGCACGCCAGTACACGCTCGACCGCAAGCAGTTCGGCCGGCCGCTCGCCGCCAACCAGCTCATCCAGAAGAAGCTCGCCGACATGCAGACCGAGATCGCGCTCGGCCTGCAGGGCTCGCTTCGCGTCGGCCGCCTGTTCGACGAGGGCAAGGTGGCGCCCGAGATGATCTCGATCGTCAAGCGCAACAACTGCGGCAAGTCGCTCGACATCGCCCGCATGGCCCGCGACATGCACGGCGGCAACGGCATCGCCGACGAGTTCCACGTCATGCGGCACCTGACGAACCTGGAAACGGTGAACACCTACGAGGGCACGCACGACGTCCACGCGCTGATCCTCGGCCGCGCGCAGACCGGCATCCAGTCGTTCTTCTGATCCTGTTTTTGCCTGTGCGGGGGCGCCTGTTGCCCCCGCCTCCCGGCTTTCTGTCGCCGGGAATCCGGGAAATCGGGTTCTCCGACGTATTGGCGCCCGTCCGTTAACCCCATTTCCGCGATTTCGAGCGATTGTCGCCTTCCGCAACCGGGGATGCGCCAATGCTCGGAAAACGCACGAAGGCCGTGGTCAGCTTCGCGTTCGGCGGCCTGTTCTTCAGTATCAGCGGACTGTCGATCGCCAGGGGATGCCTGCCGTTCCGCGGTGACTGCGTCGCCGATGTCGCCACGCACATCTGGATCATCGCCGCCGTATCGATCGCGCTGATCGTCAACGGGTTCATCCAGCTCGTCGGCTCCTTCTCGGAGAAGAAAAGCGGCGATACCGACGGGCAACCGGCCAGCGCACGGGCTGCCAAGACGGCCACGAAACCGGCGGCCAGGCGCTCGCCCAGGGCCAAGTCGGACCAACCGGATATCGGCGATGCCGCGCGAGCGCGGATCGAGCAGATGATGCGCAAGTCCGGCGCGCAGGCGGCCGTCCAATCGCCGCCGGCGGCCCCGCATTCCGAGCCTTCGGCCGAGGTTTCTTCGGCCCCGGCCGCGGAGGGCTCACCCGGTATCTCGAAAGCCCGCGAGGCGGAAATCACCGCTGCGACGCGTGCCCACATGGCGCAGACCCTCCGGGAAGTGGCAGCCGACGACGGCAAGGAACCGGCGCCGTCGTCGGCGGCCCCGCCGCCCGACACCGGCGGGATCGACGATTTCGGCGAGATCGTCTCCCGGTTCGGCGAGCCGGCGCTGGCCCTCGTCCGTCCCTATCCGCCTCCGATCGAGGTCTCGCCCCGCAGCCGTTTCGGCGGCCTTCCGGACCTGCCGGCGGATTGCCCCTGGCCGCGCACCGTCTCCGACGAGGATCACAGCTCCGCAAATGTGCCGCTCCACTTCCTGGCGCAGATCGATCTCGGCGAAATGCCCTGGCTCCCGGAGGCGATGCCGAAGGCGGGGACGCTTCTGTTCTTCGCCCGCGTCGACGAGGAGATGCTCTGGGGCGGCGACGAAGATCCGCGCGACGAGGGGCGGGCCGTCTACGATCCGCGGAACGACGTTCAGGTCATCTATGATCCGGAGTCCGCCGGTGTTCCGACCGAGCCGCCGCACGACATGCGGCCCATCATGGACGGGTACTGCGAGTTCGATCGGGAGTACACGCTCGACGGAGAGCAGCAGCGGACGATCTATCCGTCCTGGCCGCTCCGAGGCTATGCGATCACCTCCGTTCCGTCGGCCGGGGCCTTTCGGCGGGGCGAGATTCCGCTCGGCGGCGCAGTGCCCTACCAGGAAGAATACCGCAAGTTCCGCGCCCGGCAGGTGACGGCCGCCACCGGCATTCCGCCGCTCGGGCCGGAGCGCCCGGAACCGCCGATCGACTTCGATACGGTCAAGATGGACGGCGTCGACGTAACGATCGTCAGGCCGGAGCAGTCGCTCGACTATCCCTGGGTCGCGCTGACGATGGCGCTGACGATCCGCGCGATCCTGAAAAACCCCGCAAACCGCTTCCCCGAACAATGGCAGGAACAGACACGGGCGATGCTCGCCGCCGTCGAAGCGATGGAGCCGGCCGCCCGGCCGAGCGGCGACGAGGCGGCGGCCTTCATCGCCTGGCTGAACGCGCTGCCGACGACGTCTTCGGATTCCGACCAGGCCCGCACCCGTCATTGGCACGCGGCGTTCCTGAGGATTCTCCCGCGTGTTTGCAGGGAACTCGCCATCCGGGCCGGCTCCGATCCGGTTCTGGCGGCCGCTCTGCCCCCGGAGGTCTTCGAGTACCAGGCGGAAGACCATGCGCCGGTCTACGCCGAGCGCACCCGCAAGGAAGCAGACGGCTCGCCGAGGCTCAACATCGAGATCCACCAGATGTTCGGCTACCTGCCGTCGACGCAGGCGCCGCAGCCCGTGGGCCACGAGAACATCTGCCTGCTGCAGCTCCGGAGCGACTACGGCACCGGCCTGATGCTCTGCGACGTCGGCGAAGCGGAATTCTGGATCAAGCCGGACGATCTGAAGGCGCTCGCCTTCGACAAGGTGTGGGGCTTCACCTGCGGCGGCTAGGCGTTCCGTCGTGCCGCACGGGCGCCGACCGCGACAGCGGTCTCGACGGCCAGTGACAGCGCGGTCCAGCCCGGGCGTCCGGACCGCGCGCGCGGGGCGCTCACTTCCGCCGGCCAGGGCACGTGCACGAAGCCCGCGAGACCCTTTGGCCTTCCCTTCCTGCCGGCCGCGCAGGCCAGCGACACCCAGGTCGCATAGTTGCACAGATAGCCGCCGGCATCCGGCGACGCGCGCGCCGGCACGCCGGCCCGGTTGAGCGCGACGACGAGAGGCACCGCCGGCAGCGTGACATTGCGATAGGCGGGTCCGTCCCGCTCGATCGTCGGGCGGTCTGGCATGAAGCCGGCGGCGTCGGGCCGGAACGGCGCGGCGACGTTCGCCGCCTTGGTCTCGACGCGCACCGTGCGCGCCCGGCCGTGCAGGCCGAGATGGATCGCGGCGTCCGGCTTCAGCTCCTTCCAGAGCTGCGGGACGATCTCGGCCACAGCCGCGTACTCGGTCGGCAGGACCGTGGCGGCCAGATCGATGTGGAGGCGGCGCGCGAGCCGCATGACGTCGAGCGCGTCGATCAGCTCCTCCGTCGGATTGCGCGGCGCGCCGGGGAAGGATGAGAAGCCGGTGAGAAGGATGCGGGGTCCGGCCATGATCCTCCTCACGCCCCGAGCGCCGGGGCGATCTTCTCGACCGCCGCCGTGGGGGCGAGGCGGCCGGCGCGGACCTCTGCTTCCAGCGCATCGATACGCGAGGACACGTGCGGATCGGAGCGCAGCCGGTCGAGGAGCCGCTCCTCCAGCATCGCCCACATCCACTTGACGCGCTGGGCGGCGCGGCGCTCGTCGAACTCGCCGGAGGCCTGCATGGTCGCGCGATGGGCGCCGATCTCGACCCACAGCCTGTCGAGGCCGACGTTCGACAGGCCCGACACGGCGAGCACCGGCGGGCTCCAGTTCGGGCTCGCCGGGGTCAGGATGTGCAGGGCCGCGCGCAGCGAGGCGGCGGCCTGGCCGGCACGCTTGGCGTTGTCGCCGTCCGCCTTGTTGACGGCGATGATGTCGGCGATCTCGAGGATGCCCTTCTTGATGCCCTGGAGCTCGTCGCCGGCGCCCGGCAGCGCGAGGACCACGAAGACGTCGACCATGTCGGCGACCGCCGTCTCCGACTGGCCGGTGCCGACCGTCTCGACGATCACCACGTCGAAGCCGGCCGCCTCGCAGACGAGCATGGTCTCGCGGGTGCGCGCGGCGACGCCGCCCAGCGTGCCGGCGCTCGGCGAGGGGCGGATGAAGGCGTTCGGGTCGACGGCGAGGCGGGCCATGCGCGTCTTGTCGCCGAGGATCGAGCCGCCGGTGCGCCGAGAGGAAGGATCGACGGCGAGGACCGCGACCTTCTGGCCGGCTTCGGTCAGGTTGATGCCGATCTGGTCGATGGCGGTCGACTTGCCGACGCCCGGCACGCCGGTGATGCCGACCCGCCAGGCCTCGCCGGTGAAAGGCAGCAACGCCTGCAGGAGGGCCGCCGCCGCGCCGCGATGGGCCGGCTTGCGCGACTCGATCAGCGTGATCGCGCGCGCGAGCGTCGCCCGGTCGCCGGCGCGCAGGCTCGCGACGGTCTCCTCGACCGACCGGCCGTCGGGCATGATCACGGATTGGCTCTCGACGCTCGTCATGCAAGCGGCATAGCGCAGCACGGCGCCCGCGTCACGCCGGGGCGTCCACTTTTCAGCCGGTCCGCCCCGGCACCCACACGATGCGCTGCAGCTTGCCCTCGGCGAGGCTCGAAGCGGGCGCCAGCTCGTTCGGAGAGCCGTTCCAGCCTCCGTTGTCGAAGACGAGCCAGACGTTCGGCGCGTTGCGCTCGGTGCAGACCGCCATGCCGAGCCAGGGCCCGGTGCCGACGGTGCAGTCGTTCCGGCTGAGGCCGGACTGCTTGAAGGTCATGCCGAGGCGCTCTCCGTTCGGCCCGGCCACCGCGAGGCCCGAGCCGTGGACGGCCTTGATGGTCTTTCCGCCGGCCGCCGGGATCACCATCATCACCTGCAGCCCGTCGGTGAAGACGGTCAGGGCGTCGACCACGCCGTCCTCGTCCGCCGTCGAGATGACGTCGATGCGCTCGTTGGGAAACAGCTTCTTCATGGTCGCCGCCGAATAGGGCGTGTCCGGCGTGATCGGACCGGCCGCGGCGGCCGTGATCGTATAGGAGATCGGGACGACCGAGGTCGCGGAAGGCTGCTCGTCGCCGGCGCAGCCGGCGAGGACCGGAAACAGCGCGAAAAAAGCGAGATATCTTCGGAACATCGCTATGGAACGGATCGATTTCGGACCGTGAACTACCCGACGCCTACACCTCTGCCTTTCGGTCCGCAAGACCCGGGATATCGCCTTGCGGAACGATCGGAGCCGCCGGTGTCTTACGGCGAACACAATCGCGGGCAGAATCCACTTCCGATCAGCAGATTCGGCCGTCGTTCCGACGCGTCTTCCAGGGGGTCTTTCCATGTCGCGTCTCGCCACGCTCGCACTCGGGCTTTCCACATCGTTTCTCGCCGCCCCGGCATTCGCCGAGCAGCCGTTCCCGACGGTCGACTTTCAGGGCGAGTGGGTTCTGACCAGCGACAAGGGTCTGCAGATGCGCGCGCAGATGCACTACCTGGCGACCCCCCGGAAAATGCGCGTCGACATGGAACAGCACGGCATGGCGATGTCGAGCGTGCGCGACATGGAGACGGGCGAACTGGTGATGTGGTCGGAGCAGATGCCCGGCATGGGCATGCGGCTGCCCTCCCCCAAGGACGAATACGAAGGCGAGCGCACCGACGAGAGCAAGACGGTCAACGGCGAAGGCTGCACGATCTGGGTCATGAAGATGGCCGAGGTCTGCCTGACCGAGGACAACATCCCCCTCGAAGTAACCACCTCAAACGGCATCCGCTCGGGGCTCGAGAACCTCGAGCGCGTCGCGCAGGACCCGGCGATGTTCGAGGTCCCGGCCGGCCTCAACATCATGAACATGCCGACGGGCGCCGCCGGCGGCGCCGGCCCGCAGCCCGGTCAGGGGATGCCGTTCTAGCGGGGCCGCCGGGCGAAGCTACTCCGCGGCGTGCGCGGGCTTGTGGCCGAGACGCCGGTTCAGTTCGTCGATCAGCAAGGCGGCGGCCTCCGAGATGACGGTGCCCGGCGGGAAGATCGCCGAGGCGCCGGCCGCCTTCAGCGCGGCGAAGTCCTGCGGCGGGATGACGCCGCCCACCACGATCATGATGTCGCCGCGACCGGCCTCGTCCAGCGCGGCCTTCAGCTCGGGCACCAGTGTCAGATGGCCGGCGGCGAGCGAGGAGACGCCGATGATGTGGACGTCGTTCTCGACCGCCTGGCGAGCAGCCTCGGCCGGTGTCGCGAACAGCGGGCCGATGTCGACGTCGAAGCCGAGATCGGCGAAGGCGGAGGCGATCACCTTCTGGCCGCGGTCGTGGCCGTCCTGGCCCATCTTGGCGACCAGAATGCGCGGCCGGCGGCCCTCGTTCTTCTCGAAGGTCTCGACCAGGCGCTGCACGCGCCTGACGCTCTCGTCCATCTGCCCGACCTCCTGACGGTAGACGCCGGAAATCGCCTGGATCTCCGCCTGATGCCGGCCCCAGACCTTTTCCAGGGCACCGGAAATCTCGCCGACCGTCGCCTTGGCGCGCGCGGCGTCGACGGCGAGCGCGAGAAGATTGCCCTCGCCCGTCTCCGCGCAGCGGGTGAGCGCGGCTATGGCGGCCTCGACGGCGGCCGGATCGCGCTCGCCGCGCAGGCGGGCGAGCTTGTCGAGCTGCTGATTGCGGACAGACGAGTTGTCGACCTTCAGGATCTCGATGTCGGCCTCGTTTTCGGGCTTCCAGCGATTGACGCCGACGACCGTCTGGCGGCCGGAATCGATGCGCGCCTGCGTGCGGGCGGCGGCCTCCTCGATCCTGAGCTTCGGCAGGCCGGCCTCGATGGCCTTGGCCATGCCGCCCATCGCCTCGACCTCCTGGATATGCGCCCAAGCCTTCGCCGCGAGGTCGTGGGTCAGCCGCTCGACATAGAAGGACCCGCCCCAGGGATCGATCACGCGGCAGGTGCCGACTTCCTGCTGGAGCAGGATCTGGGTGTTGCGGGCGATGCGGGCTGAGAAGTCGGTCGGCAGCGCCAGCGCCTCGTCGAGCGCGTTGGTGTGCAGCGACTGGGTGTGGCCCTGCGTCGCCGCCATCGCCTCGATGCAGGTGCGGGTGACGTTGTTGAAGACGTCCTGCGCCGTCAGGCTCCAGCCCGACGTCTGGCAATGCGTCCTGAGCGCCAGCGACCGGGTGTCCTTCGGCTCGAACGGCTGCACCAGCTTCGCCCAGAGGAGACGCGCGGCGCGCAGCTTGGCGATCTCCATGAAGTAGTTCATGCCGATCGCGAAGAAGAACGACAGCCGCGGCGCGAAGGCGTCCACCGACAGGCCGGCGGCGATGCCGGCCCGCAGGTACTCGACGCCGTCGGCGAGCGTGTAGCCGAGCTCGAGGTCGGCCGTCGCGCCGGCCTCCTGCATGTGGTAGCCGGAAATCGAGATGGAGTTGAACTTCGGCATCTTCTCCGCGGTAAAGGCGAAGATGTCCGAGACGATCCGCATCGACGCCTTGGGCGGGTAGATGTAGGTATTGCGGACCATGAACTCCTTGAGGATGTCGTTCTGGATGGTGCCCGACAGTTTCTGCGTCGGCACGCCCTGCTCTTCCGCCGCGGCGATATAGAGCGCCATGACCGGCAGCACCGCCCCGTTCATCGTCATCGACACACTCATCGTGTCGAGCGGGATGTGGTCGAACAGGGTGCGCATGTCGTAGATCGAGTCGATCGCGACACCGGCCATGCCGACGTCGCCCCTGACGCGCGGATTGTCGGAATCGTAGCCGCGGTGGGTGGCGAGATCGAAGGCGATCGACAGGCCCTTCTGGCCGGCGGCGAGGTTGCGCCGGTAGAAGGCGTTGGAATCCTCGGCCGTCGAGAACCCCGCGTACTGGCGGATCGTCCAGGGCCGCGTCAGGTACATCGTCGGATAGGGGCCGCGCAGATAGGGGGCGATGCCCGGCCAGGAATTCAGGAAATCGAGACCGTCGCGGTCGGCGGCCTCGTAGGCCGGCTTGACGGGAATGCCTTCCGGCGTCTGCCAGACGGAGCCTTGGGCCGCCGAGAGCGCCGCATCCGGAGCCTCAAGGGCGATCGTGGTGAAGTCGGGGATGCGCGTCATCTCGCCGAACACTCCGTCATTTCCGGTCCTCGCCGGCCAAACCGAGCCGCTCGTGGGCCCCGGTCAGCTCTGAGAGGATATCACAACCCGCGAAAACGAACGCATCCATGCCGGCGGCACGGAATTCGGCCTCCCTTTCGCCCGGGCGGCCGGCGAGCCAGACTCCCTGGGCGCCGGCAGCCTTCAGCGCGGCCGCGACCTCGACGCCCCTCTCGCCGTAAGCCTCGTCGGTGCCGCAGACGCAGGCGATCTCGGCGCGGCTCTCGCGGAAGGCGTCGATCAGCGCGTCGAGGCCGTCATGGACCTTGCCGCCGACCGCCTCGATGCCGCCGGCCTCGAAGGCATTGCGGGCGAAGGCGGCACGCGCGGTGAACTCGGCCATGCGGCCGAGCGTCGCCAGGAACACGGCCGGGCGGCGGCCCGTCCCCTTGAGCATCCGGTCGGAAGCATCCCGCAGGCGCTCGAAGGGCTCGGCGAGGCGCATCTTCGGCACCTGCACCGAGCGGACCCACTCCTGCCCGATGGTCGCCACCATGTCGGCGATCGTCGCGCCCTCGCGGACCGCGGCGACGAGAGCGGCATAGCGCTCGCCGCTTCCCGGCTCCGGCAAGTCCAGGCCGCTGCCGGACATCTCGACGTCCTCGCGGTCCGGTTCCAGCGTCGAAACCGGAAGCTCGGCGAGGAAGGGATATTCGGAGACGCCGGTGATCGGCTCCTTGCGGCGCGCGACGTCCCTGCCGCGCTTTTCGCGCACGTCGATGACGCGCGCCTGGAAGGATCCCGAAATCAGCGAGCGGATGATGCCGCCCTCCTCCTCGATCGCCTGGAACTCCTTCCAGGCGGCCTCGGCGAACGCGGCCGTCAGCGCCTCGACATAGCCAGAGCCCGCGGCCGGGTCGGCGACGCGGGCGAGACCGGACTCCTCGATCAGCACGAGCTGCGTGTTGCGGGCGAGCCGGCGGGCGAAGGCGTCCGGCAGGCCGATGGCCGAGGTGAACGGCATCACCGTCACCGAGTCCGCCCCGCCGAGGCCGGCGGCGGTGGTCGCAACGGTCGTGCGCAGCAGGTTCACCCACGGGTCGCGCTTCGTCATCATCCGCCACGCCGTCTCGGCATGGACGGCGGCGGGCGCCGGGGTCATGCCGCAGGCCTCCTGCACGCGGTCCCACACGAGCCGCATGGCCCGGAACTTCGCCATCGTCGAGAACTGGTCGTCGTCGGCGGCGAGCGAGAAGGTCACGAACCGGCGCGCGTCCTCAAGCGATACGCCGCCGCTTTCCACCACCCGCAAGTGCTCGAGACCGGAAGCGAGGCAATAGCCGAGCTCCTGCGCCTCGGATCCGCCGCCGGCATGGACCGCGCGGCCGTCGCCGACGAAGGGCGCGACGTTCAGGCCCTCGTCGACCAGGTAGTGACCAAGGTCCGTCGTCCAGGCGCGCACGTTCTCGTAGGAAGTCACGAGCCGGCCGTCGGCGAAAAGGCCGTTGCCCGCATCCGACAGGCCGACGATTCCGATCCGGCGGACATCGAGGCCGAGATTGCGGACGAGCGCGATCACCATGGCCATCGCCGGCCGGCTCTCGTAGCCGCCGTCTATGCGCAGCCTGACGCGGGTGAGGTCAACACCGTCGAGAAGACGGCTCATGTCGTCGACGGAGCCGATCCGCACGCCATAGCCGTTGGCACCCGGCGCCCCGGGAAAAACGAGCTCCAGGCCGTCGGCGCCGCCCTCTATGTCGGCGAGCGCGAGCCTGTTCGCCTCGTCGACATCGGGATGGTCGACGCGCTGAAACACAGTCCAGGGCTTTGCCTCAGTGCGGACGTGACGGCCGGGATCGTGCTGGCCGTAGAGCGGCATGACCTCAAGACCGTCGCGGGTCTCGGACACGAGCGCGCGCCTGAAGTCGCGCCCGGCCAGAACCTTCTCGACAAGGCCGAGCCAGCGCGCTTCGTCCGCCCCCGGAAACCCGGCGGCAAGATCAAGTTCATTCATTCGGCCGTCTCGCCTGCTGCATTTCCACATCGACCGCGACGGGTCGCGGCCGATGTGTGCCACAGCGTCCGCATGACCGCTACCGTCTTTTCGGGTACGGCCTATGCAGACTTAATATTTCATTATTGGCGGCAAGGACTTGGCCTGTTCGACCCAGCTCTTGACCTTGTTGGGGCTCGGCAGGGCGCGGACAAGCTTCTTCGCCGCGTTCACTTCGACCATCTTGGCATGAAGATTGTCGGGCCTGCGGTTGCGCAGTTCCTTGACGGTGTCGACGCCCGCCCTTTCGAGAAGCTCGGAATACTCCTCCCCGACGCCCTTGACGCGCATGAGGTCGGACATGTTCGCCCACTTCAGGATCAGGGTTTCGTCGATGCCGGCCTCGGCGGCGAGATGCTTGCGGCCCTTCGGATCCTTCGCGCGGTCGAGCAGCCTGCCCGTCGTCCTGACGCCGATCGCGTTCAGCTTCTTCGCGTATTTCGGGCCTATGCCCTCGATCTTGAGTACCGGATAGGACATTCGATCGCTCCCCTTCCCTCAAAATGCCGGCCCGAAATCCGCATCAGGCGAACTGGCTCAGTCCGGGAATCGAGCCGACTACTTCGTCGACCAGTTCGTCACCCGCATGTTGTTTCGCAAAGGCGACTAATTGTCGAGTCACACCCTGGATCTCGCTCATCCCGAGGCCGGCGGACTGCAGCGCGCCGAAGGCGGCCATCGCGCCCATCATGCCGCCCATGCCGCCGGAGGGGGTCTCGATCGATTCGGCGCCCGGCATCTTCCCGAGGAGCTCGGCCACCTTGTCGGAGGGGCCTGACTGCTTGAGGAAGCCCAGGATGATCGAAACCGCCGAACTCGCCTGTTCCTTGTTCACGCCAACCTGCGCCACGAGCTGATCGATGAGTTCGTCCATGTCCGCCTCCTGTCCGGTCCCCACGCGAGTGTCGCGGCCATTCTGCATAGCGCCCCACCACTAAACAAGCCGCGCATTGCGCCGGTCCGAACCGGTTTCTATAACCGCGTCAGGCAGCTGGTTCTGCCGGCGGAGCGATCGTTTCAGGAGGCGGCCCGAGATGTCCGACAGCGACGACAAAATCTACGTCGGCACGAGTGTGAAGCCGGAGTACGTGCATTTGCGCTACGCCAACCGGCACGGCCTCGTCACCGGGGCGACCGGCACCGGCAAGACGGTGACGCTGCAGATCCTGGCCGAGGGTTTCTCCAACGCCGGCGTGCCGGTGTTCTGCGCCGACGTGAAGGGCGACCTCTCCGGCATCGCCGAGGCCGGCGTGGCGAAGGACTTCCTCCTGAAGCGCGCCGAGGCGATCGGCCTCAGCGACTACGCCTTCGCCGCCTCGCCGGTGGTGTTCTGGGACCTGTTCGGCGACCAGGGCCATCCGGTGCGCACGACCGTCACCGAGATGGGGCCGCTGCTGCTGTCGCGGCTGATGGAGCTTTCGGAAGCACAGGAAGGCGCGCTCAACATCGCCTTCCGGCTCGCCGACGACGAGGGATTGCCACTCCTCGACCTGAAGGACCTGCGCGCCCTTCTCGAATACCTCGCGAGCGTCGGCAGCGAGGTCACGACCTCCTACGGCAACGTCACCAAGCAGACGATCGGGGCGATCCAGCGGCGCCTGCTGGTCCTCGAGAACCAGGGCGCCGAGCACTTCTTCGGCGAGCCGGCGCTGAATATCGCCGACCTGATGCGCGTCGACGCGCAGGGCCGCGGCTTCGTCAACGTGCTCGCCGCCGACAAGCTGATCTCCTCGCCGCGGCTCTACGCGACCTTCCTGCTCTGGCTCCTGTCGGAGCTGTTCGAGGAGCTTCCCGAGGTCGGCGACCCGGACAAGCCGAAGCTCGTGTTCTTCTTCGACGAGGCGCATCTCCTGTTCGACGGCGCGCCGGACGCGCTGGTCGACAAGGTCGAGCAGGTCGTCCGCCTGATCCGCTCGAAGGGCGTCGGCGTCTATTTCGTCACCCAGAACCCGCTCGACGTGCCCGACAAGGTGCTCGCCCAGCTCGGCAACCGCGTCCAGCATGCGCTGCGCGCCTATACCCCGCGCGAGCAGAAGGCCGTGAAGACGGCCGCCGACACCTTCCGTCCCAATCCGGACTTCAATACCGCCCAGATCATCACCGAGCTCGGCGTCGGCGAGGCGCTGGTCTCGACGCTGGAGGACAAGGGCGTGCCGTCCATGGTCCAGCGCACGCTGATCCGCCCGCCGGCCTCCCGGCTCGGCCCGATCGACGAGCGCGAGCGGGCGGCGATCGTCCTGTCGAGCCCGGTCTCCGGCATCTACGACCGCGAGATCGACCGGGAGTCGGCGTACGAGATTCTCGCCCAGCGCGCGAACCGCTCGGTGCGGGACGACCCCGGGCCGGCGCGTGGAAAGGGCCGCAAGAACCAGGAGACGTTCACCGGCCTGCCCAAGGACGTCGAGGACGCCGGCATGCAGATCGCCAAGTCGTTCGGCCGCTCGCTCGCGTCCGCCCTCGGCCGGGAACTGGGGACGAGCGGCAACCGGATCCTGCGCGGCATCTTCGGGTCGCGGCGGCGCTGAGTCCCGATCCCGCACTTGCCGAGCAGCGCGGCTTGCACTAGCCGTTGGCGCAAGGCACATCGACACCGCACCACAAGGAGTTCCCATGACCGCGACCGAGAAGGCGCTCGCCGCCATCGACGCCAATCTGGACGGCAACATCGAAAGGCTGTTCCAGCTCATCCGCATCCCGTCGATCTCGACGGATCCCGCCTACAAGGGCGATTGCCGCAAGGCGGCGGACTGGGTCGTGGCGCAGCTGAAGGAGCTCGGATTCGACGCCTCGGCGCGCGAGACCGGCGGGCAGCCGATGGTGGTCGGTCACTACGGAGTGAACGGGGGAGTGAACGGGGCCGGAGCCAAGGCCGGCGACGGCGTGCCGCACGTGCTGTTCTACGGACACTACGACGTGCAGCCGGCCGACCCGATCGACCTTTGGGAGCAGCCGCCGTTCGAGCCGCGCCTGGTCGACACGCCGAAGGGCAAGGAGATCGTCGCGCGCGGCGCCTCCGACGACAAGGGCCAGTTCATGACCTTCATCGAGGCCTGCCGCGGCTGGGTCGACGCGACCGGCGGCCTGCCGATCGCGATCACCGTGCTCATCGAAGGCGAGGAGGAATCGGGCTCGGGCAGCCTCGGGCCGTTCCTCGACGCCAACAAGGACGAGCTGAAGACCGATTTCGCCCTCGTCTGCGACACCGGGATGTGGGACGCCACCACGCCGGCGATCACCACCATGCTGCGCGGCCTGCTCTACGAGGAGTTCATCGTCACGGCGGCCAATCGCGACCTGCATTCGGGAATGTACGGCGGGGCGGCGCAGAACCCGATCCGCGTCGTCGCCAATATCGTCGCCGACCTGCACGACGCGGACGGCCGCGTCCAGGTGCCGGGCTTCTACGACGGCGTCGACGAGCTTCCCGCCACCCTCAAGGCGCAGTGGGACGGGCTCGGCTTCGACGACAAGGCGTTCCTCGGCGATGTCGGCCTGTCGATCCCGGCGGGCGAGAAGGGCCGCAGCGTGCTCGAGCAGATCTGGTCGCGGCCGACCTGCGACGTGAACGGCATCATCGGCGGCTATACCGGCGACGGATCGAAGACCGTGATCGCCTCGAAGGCCTCGGCGAAGGTCTCCTTCCGCCTGGTCGGGCATCAGGACCCGCTGAAGATCCGCGAGAATTTCCGCAAGTTCGTCAAGGAGCGGGTGCCGGCCGACTGCGAGGTCGAGTTCCTCGGCCACGCCGCCTCGCCGGCGCTGCAGATCGACATGTCGAAGCCGCAGATCGCCAAGGCGGCGGACGCGCTCGCAGCGGAGTTCGGCAAACCGACGGTGATGATGGGCTGCGGCGGGTCGATCCCGATCGTCGGCGACTTCAAGCACACGCTCGGCCTCGATTCCGTTCTGATCGGCTTCGGTCTCGACGACGACAAGATCCATTCGCCGAACGAGAAGTACAACCTGTCCAGCTTCCACCACGGCACGCGTGCCTGGGCCCGCGTGATCGGCGCGCTGGCGGGGAAGTAGCCGGACGATCGAGGCTGCGGCGACCGCCGCGTGGGTCCCGGATCGTGTCCGGGGCCCGGCGTCCTGGACGCGATCGCGGACCCTAGATGCCGTGCGACGGGGGGATGCGGCCGAAATCGGGTGGACAGACGGTCTGGCGAACATATCTTCCCGGGCATGTCGAAATCCGAACCGCTTTCCGTCTGCCGGCGGCGAGAGCAGGATTCTCCGGGTCCCGCCGCCGCGGTTGCGGTAGACTGCCGTCATGTCGGCTGAAGGCTTCGCCCTGTTCGATACGGCGATCGGACCGTGCGCCCTCGCCTGGGGCGCGCGCGGGATCGTCGGCGTGCAGCTTCCCGAGGCGTCCGCCGAGGCCACGCGGCGGACGATGCGGCGGCGCTTTCCGGACGCACGGGAGGCCGGGCCGACGGGCGCGGCCCGAGACGCGATCGATCGCATCGTCGCGCTGATGGCGGGCGAGCGGAGCGACCTCGCGCCGATCGAGCTCGACATGACCGGCGTGCCCGACTTCAACCGCCGCGTCTACGAGGCGACGCGCGCCATTCCCCCCGGCCGGACCGTCACCTACGGCGAAATCGCCGAGCGTATCGGCGAGCCGGGCGCGGCGCAGTCGGTTGGGCAGGCGGAAGGGGCCAATCCCTTCCCGATCATCGTTCCGTGCCATCGCGTGCTCGCCGCCGGCGGCAAGATCGGCGGCTTCTCGGCGCCCGGCAGCATCGCGACGAAGCGCAAGATGCTGGCGATCGAGGCGGACGCGGCCGGCTCCGCCCTGCCCCTGTTCGGCGCGCGAGCGAACTGACCGCCCGCCTACTTCCCGGGCACGCTCTTCAGATAGGCGGCGATGGCGGCGCGGTCCTCGGGCGTCAGATGGGCGGTATTGCGGACGACGGCGGCCATGCTGGAGCCGAGGGAGTCGAATTCCGGCGTGAAGCCGGTCTCGAGGGCGTAGGCGATGTCGTTGTCGGACCAGTCCTCGAGCCCCGCCGAGGTTATGTCCGGCACCTTGCCCTTGCCCTCGGGGTTCGGCGCGCCGGCAAGCCATTTGTCGCGCTCGAGCCCGCCGAGGGGGTCGCGCGGCGTGTGGCATTCGCCGCAATGACCCGGCCCCGTCACCAGATACGCACCGCGGTTGACCTCGGCGCCCGCGTCAGGATCGGGCGCGAACGGCTTGCCGTCGAGGTTCAGGAGCTTCCAGACCCCGAGCGCGCGGCGGGCGTTGAACGGAAACGGCAATTCGTGAGCCGGGACCTCGCTCGAAACGGGCTCCACCGTGTCCAGGAACGCCTTCAGATCGATCACGTCCTCCAGCTTCATGCGCTGGTAGGACGTGTACGGGAAGGCCGGATACAAATGGCTGCCGTCCGGCGAGACGCCCTTCATCATGGCGTTGACGAAATCGAGCGTCGACCAGCCGCCGATTCCCGCGTCCGGATCCGGCGAGATGTTCGGGACATGGAAGGTGCCGAACGGCGACGGCAGCGCGAGCCCGCCGCCGAGAACGAAGGGATCCTCCTGGCCGGGCGTAGCGTGGCAGGAGGCGCAGCCACCCGCGAAGAACATGTAGCGGCCGTGCTCGACGTCGGGCGTGAGATCGGGCAGATCCGAGGCGGAAAGCACTCTCGGCGCGGTCAGCAGCCAAAAGGCGCCCGCCCCGATGAGGGCGAGCGCCAGAAGCGCGAGGATGATTCGCTTGAGCATTCCGGGAGTGTACCCGGAAATCAGCTCTTCTTGAGACGATAGGTCTCGTGGCAGCCCTGGCAGTTCTTTCCGAGAGCGCCGAGGGCGGCCTTGACGCCGTCGAGATCGGCGATCGGCGTCGCCATCACGCCGGCGGCCGCTTCGACGAGCGCGGCGTCCTTCGCCTTGAAGTCGTCCATGGCTTCCCAGATCTTCGGGCTCGCCTCCGTCTCGCCGCCCGTTTCGGTGCCGGCGGGGAAGAGGTCGGAGAAGCCGACGGCACCGTTGAAGATCACCTTCACGGCGAGATTGGCGGCGGCGGCGTCGAACGGCGCCTCGCCCTTGGCCATCGCCGCGAGCGTTCCGATCGCCGCGCCATTGTTCTTCATCACGGCCTGACGGGTGGCGATCGGGTCCATGGCGGCCCAGGACACCGCGGCAGCGGTCAGGGCCGTGACAGCGGTCGCGGCGAACAGTACACGTCTCATACTTTCTCCTCCAAGCTCGGTTACGGGCGGTGCGTCGTCCGACCATCGGGAAACGACCGTCGCGGCACAAATCACAGCCGTGTGAAGCTCTTCCCCACGGCAGCAACGAAAACACAGGCTGCACGGCGGTTATTCCCGCATGTCGAGGCTATAGGAGAAATAACCGTTGCGCGCCCGCGAACACGGTCGCGGTCCCGGACGGATCGTCGCGGGGCACGACGACGAGCGTCGACGATTGACGGTGCATTGACGATGGCGCACGAAGAGCCTTCGATAGGGTGAAAGAATCTCGGGAGCGCAAGAAACATGGCGAACTGGTCGCAGACATGGAACTTCCTCGACGGCGAGTGGATCGAAGGCAACCCGTCGATCGTGGGGCCGCGCAGCCATGCGCTGTGGCTCGGCTCGTGCGTCTTCGACGGCGCCCGTTCGTTCGAGGGCGTGTCGCCGGACCTCGACCGCCATTGCGCCCGCGCCAACGCGTCCGCCGAGGCGCTCGGCCTGAAGCCCACCATGGAGGTCGGGCAGATCATCGAGCTCGCGCAGGAGGGCATCGGCAAGTTCGCACCGGACGCGGAACTCTATGTCCGGCCCATGTACTGGGCGGAGGAAGGCGGCTACATGGGCGTGCCGCCGCTGCCGGAGTCGACCCGGTTCTGCCTGTCGATCTACGAGGTGCCGATGCCGCCGGACGCGGGCTTCTCCGTCAGCCTGTCGCGGTTCCGGCGGCCGACCTTCGAGCAGGCGCCGGTCAACGCCAAGGCCGCCTGTCTCTATGCCAATCCCTCGCGCGCGCTCAACGAGGTGCGCGAGAAGGGGTTCGACAACGCCGTGGTGATGGACGCCATGGGCAATGTCGCCGAGCTTGCGACCGCCAACCTGTTCATGGTGAAGGAAGGGGCGGTACACACGCCCTATCCGAACGGCACGTTCCTCAACGGGATCACGCGCCAGCGCGTGATCGCGCTCCTGCGCTCGGCCGGCTACCGCGTGCATGAGCGCGTCGTCGGCTATGCCGACCTTCTCGACGCCGACGAGCTGTTCTCGGCGGGCAACTACGCGAAGCTGCTGCCGATCAACCGGATCGAGAACCGCGACCTGCAGCCCGGCCCGGTCTACCAGCGCGCCCGCGAGCTGTACTGGGAGTGGGCCCACGCCTGAGGCAGGGCCCGCTCGCAGGGATCCGAAGCGCCGTTCGCGTCAGGCGGCCTTCTTCTCCATCGGACAGGTGCGGATGCCGAGGACCGAATAGAGGGGGCACCGCCCCATCAGCGCGGTGACGAGCGGAACCACGCCGATCCAGCCGATCCATTTCCAGCCGATATCGGCGGGACCGAACAGCGCGAACGCGATCAGCACGACGCCGACGACGATGCGAACGATCTTGTCGGCGCTACCAACGTTCTTTTCCATGGCGATCTCCATTTCCAGCCCGGTTTGACATCCCCCGCGCCGCGGCCGGTCCGGCCGACGCGGCCCGATTTCAAATAGACACCTCGAACCACGTTTCCATTCCCGCCGCCTGGTGCTCCAGCATGTGGCAATGAAGCATCCACTTGCCGGGATTGTCGGCGACAAGGCCGATCGTCGTCTCCACCCCCGCGGCGACGACGACCGTATCCCGCAGACCCGGCAACGGCGCGCCGGCCTGATCGTAGACCACGAAGTGGTGGCCGTGCAGGTGCATCGCATGCGGCCACAGCGTGTCGTTGACGAGCCGCAGGGCGACCTCCTCCCCCGCCCCGGCGGCAAACAGCGGGTCCTGCGGCATGCCGGCGACGCCGTTCAGCGCCCAGAACATCCCGTAATCCATGGCGAGGGTCCGCCCGTCATAGGTCTTGCCGAGATAGCTCGCGGTCTGAACCATCCGCATCATCCCGCCGCCCATGACGAGATCGACCACACGCGACGGTCTGGCCGGGGGTACCGGCACGGGATTCGCCGGCAGCGCCTGCGGCGGATCGGCGCGCGGGGCACGGCCATCGCCCGCATCGAGCACGACCGCCATCGCCTCGTACGGCTCGCCGGACACTTCCGACATCGCGAAGCGATCGCCCGGCCTGCCCGCCAGATCGACGATCAGGTCGGCACGCTGGGCGGGTCCGACCACGAGCGGCGTGCCGCCCAGCCGGTGAGGCTCGACCGGTTGGCCGTCGAACGCTACGATCCAAGGGTCCAGGGCGCCGAAATCGAGCTGCAGGATGCGCGAATTGCAGGTCGACACGATGCGAAGCCGGACCCGCTCACCCGGCGCCGCCGCGAGCGTCTCGAAATCCTTGCCGTTGACGGTCAGAACGTTGCCGAGCCGGCCGGCGTGGGCGGCGTCGTGCGGGCTGCCGAAGCTTGCCGTGTCTATCTGGCCGTCCTGGCCGATCAGCCAGTCGTCGATCTGCACGGCCACGTCGCGATCGACGTCGGCCGGGGTGGCCTCGTCGACGATCAGCAGGCCCGACAGGCCGCGGTCGACCTGCGGACCGGACCCGTGCACGTGCGGGTGGTACCAGAAGGTGCCGGCGTCGGGGACGGCGAAGCGGTAGTCGAAGCTTTCGCCGGGCAGGACGGGCTGTTGCGTCAGGTGGGCGACGCCATCCATCGCGTTGTCGATGCGGATGCCGTGCCAGTGGATCGTCGTCGGCACATCGAGACGGTTGACCAGCCGGACGGCGACCTCGCCGCCCTGCGGCACGCGGATCAGCGGGGCGGGAACGCCGCCCTGATAGCCCCAGATGGCGGTGGCGGGCTCGCCGGGCTCCAGGAGCTGCGCGGCGCCGGGCCGGGCCTCGAGGACCAACGGCTCCGCCGGCGCGGCCGCCGCGCCGCGCGGCCATCCGACGACGGGAGCCGCAGCCAGCGCCGCACCGGAGAACAACACCCTTCGACGCGAGACGACTGACGACATTCCAAGGCACCTCCCACGAACCGCGACGATTTTAGGCGATTTGCCGGGGGATCGGGAAATCACATTCGCGCGGCCCTACAGCCAGCCCTTGCGCTTGAAATAGAAGTAGGGAAGCAGCGCGGAGACGATCATCGCGAGGAGGACGACCGGATAGCCCCATTTCTCGTTCAGTTCCGGCATGAAATGGAAGTTCATGCCGTAGATCGAGGCGATCAGCGTCGGCGGCATCATGGCGACGGCGGCCACGGAGAAGATCTTGATGATGTTCGTCTGCTCGATGTTGATGAGGCCCATCGTGGCGTCGAGCAGGAATTCGGCCTTGGTGGCGAGGTAGGAGGCGTGGTCGGCGAGCTGGTTGGCGTCACGCACCGCCGTCTTCAGGTGCACCTTCACATCCTTCGAAAGCTTCACCGACCCCGGCCCCGACGACAGGAAGGTCAGGAGGCGTGAGATCGTCACCAGGCTCTCCCGGGCCTTCGACGTGATGTCGCCGGTACGGGCGATGCGGGCGACTGTCTTCTTGAAGTCCTCGGTTCTCATCGGCCGCGTGCTGTCGCGCACGAAGACGTCGTCGCCGATGCGGTCGGCGTCGATGCCGGCATGTTCAAGGACGTCGGCGATGCGGTCGATGAAGGCCTCGATCAGGCCGACAAGCACGAAATCGCCGTTCTGGCAGGCGGGCCCGATCTTCGGGGCGCGCTGCAGGTAGAGCGCGATCGGCAGCGGCTCGGCGTAGCGCACGGTGACCAGCCGTTTGCCGATCAGGATGAAGGTCACGTCCGTCAGGGCGGGATTTACGGTGTCGGCCTTCAACAGGGATACGACGGTCATGTAGAGCGCGCCGTCCTCCTCGAAGAGGCGGCTCGAGACCTCGATCTCGCGCATCTCCTCGCGGCTCGGCACGTCGATCTGGAGCCAGCGCTCGAGCAGCACCTCCTCTTCCGAGGTCGGATTGAGAAGGTCGATCCAGACGGCGTCCGCGGGCATCTCGCTCAGGGCGCCGGCATCGGGCACGGGCTGCAGGCCCCGGTCGGTCGCGACGTGGATGCTCAGCATGGCGCGTTCCCCCTGCTGCCGTTACCACTCGCCTAGTCCGGCGCGCGCGCGCTGGCAAGGGCCTCGACGCATTATGACGCGCTCATGAAAAACGGGGCGCGAGGCCCCGTTTCCCGTTCGGTCCGTCGATCGCGCGTCACGACGCCTTCTCGAACAGCTCCTCGACGTATTCCCAGTTGATCAGGTGATCGACCCAGGCGGCGAGGTAGTCCGGGCGCCGGTTGCGGTAGTCGATGTAGTAGGAGTGCTCCCACACGTCGCAGCCGAGGATCGGCGTTCCGCCGTGGACGAGCGGGTTCTCGCCGTTCGCCGTCTTCATCACCTCGAGCTTGCCGTCCTTCACGGCGAGCCAGTTCCAGCCGGAACCGAACTGGGTGACGCCGGCATTGATGAAGGCTTCGCGGAACTTGTCGTAGCCGCCGAGATCGGATTCGATCGCCTTGGCGAGCTTCTCCGGCAGCTTGTTGCCGCCGCCGTTCGGCTTCATCCATTTCCAGAAGTGGATATGGTTGTAGTGCTGGCCGGCGTTGTTGAAGAGCCCCGCGTTCTTGCCGAAGGAGCCCTTGACGACCTCCTCCAGGCTCTTGCCTTCCCACTCGGTGCCCTTGAGCAGGTTGTTGCCGTTGTTGACGTAGGCCAGATGATGCTTGTCGTGATGGAACTCCAGCGTCTCGGCCGACATGTACGGCGCCAGCGCGTCGTAGGCGTAGGGCAGATCGGGAAGTTCGAAAGCCATTTTGTCCCTCCTGGTGCGGTGAACCGGTTCAGGGGATTGAAACCTAAGAGCCTGTCCACGGCTGCCCCCTGCCGCCGCACATAGATAGGCCGTGGGAACGGACGGGGCAACACGACAGGTGGAACCGCCACGGCATGGCGGGCATGCGGGGTGCGGTCAACCCATAGTGCCCGAGCCTCTCCGAGACCGTACCACCGTGGCACATCACAGTCTGGCACCGGGATTGCTGGATAACGACCATGAGCACTGGAACGCATACGACCCGGCGCGGGTTCCTCGCATCCGCGGCGGCGTTTGCCGCGGCGGGCCTGAGCGCCAGGCCGGCTTCGGCACAGGCCTACGGTCTCGATGCGGCACGGTTCGGCATCGTGCCCGACAGCACGACGGATCAGACGGCCGCGATCCAGCGGGCGATAGACGAGACGCGAATCAGCGGCACGCCGCTGTTCCTGCCTCCCGGCCGCTACCTCGCGGGCGGACTCGTTCTCGGCTCCAGCACACGGCTGACGGGCGTTTCCGGCGCGACCCGGCTCGTCTCCATGGGCGGCCGCGCGCTCGCGACGGCCCAGGGCGCCGAAACGGTCAGCCTCGACGGCCTTGTCTTCGACGGCATGGCCCGCGACCTCGGCGGCGCGCAGGCGCTCGTCGAGTTGACCGGCGTGAAGGCCGCTTCGATCAGCGAGTGCTCGATCGAGAACAGCTGGGCCGACGGGCTCTACCTGAACGGCTGCGGCGGCCGCGTCGCCGGCACGGCGATCAGCGGTGCGCTCGGCGCCGGCCTGTTCTCGCTGGACGGCGACGACCTCGACATCACCGGCAACCACGTCTTCGACTGCGGCGACAACGGCATCATGGTCTGGCAGTCGCAGAAACAGCCCGACGGCGCGCTGATTGCGAACAACCGCGTCGAGCGCATCCACAACCGCTCCGGCGGCGACGGGCCCTACGGCAACGGCATCGTCGTGTTTCGCGGCGGCGACGTCACCGTCGCCGGCAACCACGTGCGGGACTGCACCTTCTCGGCGATCCGGGTCAATTCCGGCTCGAACGTCATCGTCAGCCAGAACAACTGCGGCCGGCTCGGCGAGGTCGCGATCTTCGTCGAGTTCGCCTATGACGGCGCGGTGGTCTCGAACAACGTCGTCGACAGGGCGACGCACGGCATCTCGGTGACCAATCTCGATCAGGGCGGCCATCTCGCCGTCGTCTCCGGCAACGTCATCCGCAACATCGAGATCGGCGACTTCCCCGAGCCGCGCGGCAACGGCATCTTCGTCTCGGCCGACACGAGCCTGACCGGCAATGTCGTGGAGAACGCGGCAGCCGCCGGCTTCGCGCTCGGCTACGGTCCCTATCTGCGCAACGTCTCGGCGACCGGCAATGTCGTGCGCAAGGCCGCCGTCGGCTTCGAGATCTCGGTGGTGGAGGGGGTGAAGAACGTCATCGTGTCGGACAACGTCATCGCCGAGGTGACGAAGGCCGCGATCCTCGGGATGGAGTGGGACAAAGCCGTCACCGGCGACCTCGCCCGCGAGGGCGCGGAGGACTATCCGGAGCTGACGATTACGCGAAACCGGGTCGGATAGCCTGGACGGCCACGCCCAGAGACGTGGATGGCCGGGACAAGCCCGGCCATGACGACGGTCAGGTGTCCGCACTGTGGAAAGCTATCGGACGACGGCGACGTTCCCTGGTCGATGACGGTTTCTCGGCCTCGGCCCCATGCTCCGTCATGGCCGGGCTTGTCCCGGCCATCCACGGATACCACGATGGCACCATGCACGCGGGTTGGGTCTACATCATCACGAACAAGCCGAACGGCATTCTCTATCTGGGAGTGACGAGCGACCTGCCCCGCAGGATCTGGGAACACCGCGAGGGCGTGGCCGAAGGGTTTTCCAAGCGATACGGGCTCAAGCGCCTCGTCTGGTACGAGCGGCACGACGACATCCGGGCCGCGATCCAACGCGAGCACACGATGAAGCACTGGCCGCGCGCCTGGAAAGCGCGATTGATCCTCGCGATGAACCCCGAGTGGGACGATCTCTACGACAGGCCCGTGTGAGAGGGCGTATCCGTGGATGCCCGGGACGAGCCCGGGCATGACGGCGGAGCGTTGGGCACCAGGTGGCTACCCCGCAGCGCCGGGGAGTTCCGAAGACGACGAACCCACACTCCGTCATGGCCGGGCTCGTCCCGGCCATCCACGGAGGCAATCAGTCCGCCCTACTTGAGCCGTTCGAGGATCGACACGTAGTTGGCGACGGCCGCGCCGCCCATGTTGAAGATCCCGCCGAGGGTGGCGTCCTTGATCTGCATGCCTTCCGGTGCGTCGCCGCAGAGCTGCATGGCAGTCAGCGCATGCATCGAGACACCGGTCGCGCCGATCGGGTGGCCCTTCGACTTCAACCCGCCCGAGGGGTTCACCGCCAGCCGGCCGCCGATCTCGGTCTGGCCCTCGAGCGCCACTTTCGCGCCCTGCCCCTCCGGCGCAAGGCCCATCGCCTCGTATTCGATCAGTTCGGCAATCGTGAAGCAGTCGTGGGTCTCGACGAAGGAGAGGTCGTCGATCTTCACGCCGGCCTGAGCGAGGGCCCGCTTCCAGGCCTCGGCGCCGCCCTCGAACTTCAGGATGTCGCGCTTCGACATCGGCAGAAAATCCTGCACGTGCTGCGCGGCGCGGAAGCCGATGGCGCGGTCCATGCCGAGCGCGGTCTCGGTATCGGCCAGCACGATCGCGGCGGCGCCGTCGGAGACGAGCGAGCAGTCGGTGCGCTTCAGGGGACCTGCGACGAGCGGGTTCTTCTCGCTCTCGGTGCGGCAGAAGTCGTAGCCGAAGTCCTTGCGCATCTGCGCGTAGGGGTTGTTGACGCCGTTCCTGTGGTTCTTCGCCGCGATCTTCGCGAGCGCATCGGACTGGTCGCCCCAGCGCTGGAAGTAGTTGTGGGCGATCTTGCCGAAGACGCCGGCGAAACCGGCCGGCGTGTCGCCGTCTTCCGGCAGATAGGAGGCCTTCAAAAGGATCTTGCCGATCTCGGGACCGGGGGTCGCCGTCATCTGCTCGACACCGACCACGAGCACCACCCTGGCGGCGCCGGCGCGTATCGTCTTGATGCCCTGGTGGACGGCGGCGGAACCGGTCGCGCAGGCGTTCTCGACGCGGGTCGCCGGCTTGAAGCGCAGATCGTCGCTCGACTGCAGCACCAGCGAGGCGGTGAAGTCCTGCGGGGAGAAGCCGCCGTTGAAGTGGCCGAGAACGATCTCGTCGACGTCCTTCGGACCGATACCTGCATGTGCAAGCGCTTCGTTCGCAACGGTGACGATGAGGTTCTCGACGGTCTCGCCCTCGAGCTTTCCGAAGGGCGAGTGGGCCCAGCCGACGATGCAGGCGCTCATGACGTGTCTCCCGATGTTTCGTTGTACCCGTTTATAGGAGAGCGGCGGGCCCGCGCCAACCGCGATCAGCGCATGACAGCCGCGATCCGGGCGAGAATGTCGTCGGCCACGCGGATCTCGCCGACCTGAAGGTCCATGCGGTTCGTCACCGGCGGACCGGCCATCGGCGCGACCGCCGCGCGCCGGCTTCCGTCGAGGCCCGCGCAGTCGGAAACGATAGCCGCCATCAGCGCTTCGGAGGCACGCGAGGCGCCGTCGTCGACCTTCAGCGCGACGCCGAGACCGGTATCCGGAAAGGCCGCGCAGAAGACGCCCTCCGCGCCGGTCTTCACGAACGCCTGCGGGCCGGCCCGCTCCATCATCCGGGTGCAGAACCGGCCGGTGCCGGCGACCATGAAGGGATGGGCGGCGCAGGCCTCGCGGATGCGCTTCAGCGCCACGGCCCGCTTCTCGTCGACGCCCTGCCCCGTCGCGACCTTGGCGAAGGCGACGGCCCAGGCCCCCAGAGGGGCGGCCCACGTCGGGATCGAACAGCCGTCGATGCCGCAGCGGTCCGCCGACAGCGCCGATCCGGTCATCTCCTCCATCGCCCGGCGCACGCGGCGCTGAACGGGATGGTCGGCGGTCGAGTAGCCCTTCGGATCGACGCCCATGTGGATGGCGAGCGCCAGCATGCCGGCATGCTTGCCCGAGCAGTTGTTGTGGATGCGGCCGGGCACCCGGCCCGCCTGGCGCAGGGCGAAGCGGTCCTCGTCGCGGGCGGGGGCCTGCGGTCCGCATTCCAGGAAACTCTCGTCCAACCCGGCCCTGGCGAGCATCGAGCGGGCCGTCTCGACATGGGCCGGCTCGCCGTTGTGGGAGGAGCAGGCAAGCGCGATCTCGGCGGGGGTGAACTCGAAGGCATCGGCGCCGCCGCCCTCGACCAGCGGCAGGGCCTGCAGGGCCTTCACGGCGGAGCGCGGAAAGACGGGCAGACGCGTGTCGCCGACGGACAGCAGGATTCGCCCCTCCCCGTCCGCGATCGCGAGGGCGCCGCGGTGGCGGCTTTCGACGAGCGGGCCGCGGGTCACTTCGACGACGATCGGATTGGCCGGCACTTCGGGCGACTCCGCAAAGGTACGGGCGGCGATCATTCTTCAGCGCCGCCGCGCCGTCCAGTGGCGGAATCGGGAAAACGTGCTCCGGTCAGACGGAGATCACGTCGCGGGGGCCAGGATCTCGAGGATGCTCTGCGCACCGGCGGCGCTGGGCCGCGCCGTCACGAGATCCCGCAGCGTATGCTGATCGAGCACCTCGATGAAGGCGGCGAGCGCTTCATCCAGGATGCGGTTGATCGGGGCGACCGGGCGGATGACGCAGTCGGCACCGCCGCCGAAGCACTCGGCCTCGATATGCGTCTCCTCCGTGACGCGTACGACTTCGCCGATGCGGATGTCGTCGGGATCACGGGCGAGCCTGATGCCGCCTCCGCGCCCGCGCGTCGTCTCCAGGAAGCCGCCTTCGACCAGCATGGGCACGATCTTGAAGACGTTGTGCTCGGTGATGCGCTGGGTGCGCGCGATCTCGGCGACGGTCACGGACCGCTCGGGCGCGAGCGCGCAATGGAGCAGGATCCTCAGGGCGTATCCGGTCTGCTTGGTCAACCGCATGTTTCGAGCCTTGCTGCTACGGACCGGGGGATGGATCCAATATACGCGATTTGCACGAGAAGCGACATACCCGGCGTCGCCCCTGCATTCCGACATATATTCCCTTTTGCGGCGCAATTCCAATCAGAGGGCGGGCGCACCGAGATAGGAACGCACCAGCCACAGGGCCACGATCGCCGGCTTGTCCTCGTCTTCGACCTCCAGAATCGCCTCGAACAGCAGCGAAACGGTCGTCGGATCGACGCGGTCCTGCTCTTTTAGCGTCAGAATCGCGCGCACCTTGCGCCCCGAGCGGACCGGCGCGACAAAACGCACACGGTCGAAACCGTAATTGACGCCCATGACGCTGCCGGCGATGCGCGGCATGACCTCGCCGGCCAATCCGCCGAGAATCGAGAGCGACAGGAAACCATGGGCGACCGTGGTGCCGTAGGGCGTCTGCCTGGCGCGCTCCGGATCGACATGGATGTACTGGTGGTCGCCGATCAGGTCGGCGAACTCGTCGATCATCGCCTGGTCGATGACGCGCCAGCGGGAGGTGCCGACGACCGTACCGGCCCTCGCGGCCAGCGTGTCCAGGTCGATCGGTTCGGGGGCGGGAATATCCATGCGGGGTGATTAGCGCGTCGGGGGCCGGTCGCCAAGCGGGAGAGTCGCTTTCGGCCGCCCATCCGTAAAACTGCGGAGTTGAATTCAAACACGTGTTTGAATTACTGTCCGTCCAACCGAGGACGAGCGATCACAGCCTGGAGGTACAGCCATGGATTTCGACTATTCGCCGCGTGTGAAGGAGCTGCGCGAGAAGCTCCTCGCCTTCATGGCCGAGCACGTCTACCCGAACGAGCCGGCGCTCTACGCCCAGATCGACGAGGGCGGCGACCGCTGGGCGGCACTGCCGCTGCTCGAGGAGCTGAAGCAGAAGGCGCGCGAGCAGGGCCTGTGGAACCTGTTCCTGCCCGAATCCGAGGACGGGGCGGGTCTCACCAACGTCGAATACGCGACGCTCTGCGAGATCATGGGGCGCAGCCACTTCGCCCCGGAGATGTTCAATTGCTCGGCGCCGGACACCGGCAACATGGAAGTGTTCGAGCGCTACGGGACGCCCGAGCAGAAGGCGCAGTGGCTGACGCCGCTGCTCAACGGCGAGATCCGCTCCGGCTTCTCGATGACCGAGCCGGCCGTCGCCTCCTCCGACGCCACCAACATCCAGACCGAGATGCGGCGCGAGGGCGACGAATACGTTATCAACGGGCGAAAGTGGTGGAGCTCGGGCGCCGGCGACCCGCGTTGCCGCATCCTGATCGTCATGGGCAAGACCGACGCCGACAACCCGGACCGCCACAAGCAGCAGTCGATGATCCTGGTGCCGCTGCCCCATCCCGGCGTCAGGATCGTCCGGCACCTGCCGGTGTTCGGCTTCGACGACGCCCCGCACGGGCACATGGAGATCGATTTCGACAACGTGCGGGTGCCGGCCTCCAACATGCTGCTGGGCGAGGGGCGCGGCTTCGAGATCGCGCAGGGCCGCCTCGGCCCGGGCCGCATCCATCACTGCATGCGCATCATCGGCGTCGCCGAGCGGGCGCTCGAACGCATGTGCCGGCGCCTGGAAGCCAGGGAAGCCTTCGGCGGACCGATCGCCAACCAGTCGATCTGGTCGGAGCGCATCGCCGAGAGCCGCATCGCCCTCGACCAGGCCCGCCTGCTGACGCTGCACGCGGCCTGGAAGATGGACACCGTCGGCAACAAGGAGGCCCGCATCGAGATCGCCGAGATCAAGGTCGCCGCCCCGCATGCGGCGATCAAGGTCATCGACTGGGCGATCCAGGCCTTCGGCGCGGGTGGCGTCGCCGACCACATCATGTCGAACGCCTACGCCTATGCCCGCACCGTCAGGATCGTCGACGGGCCGGACGAGGTGCACCGCAACCAGATGGCCCGGCTGGAGCTGCGCAAGTACCGCAACACCGACCCGGCGAAGACGGGCGGGGATGGCAGCGTCTATCTGCTGTGACGGCGACCGGGCGCGGTTCTATCGGGCTGGAACAGTACCCGGCGGCAACCGCCCTATGGGCCCCGGATCAGGTCCGGGGCACCCCTTTGTTCTCAAGGCACGGCCATGCGTCAAATGCGACGGTGTGTCCTGGACCTGATCCAGGCCCCGTTGCCACCGCGCCGGCTTCCACGGCACACCCCATCCGTCGTCATGCCCGGACCTGTTCCGGGCATGCACGAACGGCCCTTGCCACGCGGAAGCCGTGGATGGGCGGGACGAGCCCGGCCATGACAACGGAAAGGTCGCCGGCGACATGAGGACCAGGCCCGGTGGCTGACCCCGCGAACGAAGAGCAGCCCGCGCCGAAGGGCGCCGCGAGCGCCGCCCCCCGCGGCGAGGAGACGCGCACGCTGATCCTCGACACGGCGGAGCGCATGTTCGTCGTCCACGGCTATTCCGGCGTCACCATGCGGGCGCTGACGGCGGAAGCCGGCGTCAACCTCGCCGCGGTGAACTACCACTTCGGCTCCAAGGACGCGCTTCTGCTCGAGGTGTTCCGGCGCGGCAGCCGCGCGATCAACCGGGAGCGGGCGCGGCTCCTGCGCGAGGCGGAGGCGCGCGCGGGAAGCGATCCGGTTCCTCTGCACGACGTCCTGCATGCCCTCTTCGCGCCCCCGGTGCGGGCGACCTTCGCCGAGCAGACCCAGGACGGCGGCAGCTCGATCTACGTCCAGTTCGTCGCCCGCGCCGCGCTCGACGGTCCGCCGGAGATGCGCGAGATGATCGAGCGTGACGTGCGCCACCTCGAACGCTTCGTCGCCGCCCTGTCGCGCATACTTCCCGGTCTGCCGCGCGCCGAGCTGCTCTGGCGGTTCCATTTCGCCATGGGCACGCTGCACTCGATCTACAACAACCTGCGCCGGCTGGAGGCGCTGGCGAAGGGCGAGATCGACCTGACCGATGCCGAGGCGATCACCGCGCGGATCGTCGCGTTCGCGGCGGCGGGGATGGAAGCGGAGTAGGTCGCCCGTGCTGCCCCTGGGGTCCCGCGTCAGGCCGGGACACGCGGCTTCGCAGGGGGCAAGGCCGGCGACACATAACGGACCTCGCGCCCCGGACCTGATCCGGGGCCCAGTGCAGCGGCTGCGGCAGGCGGAATGCACGGTCAGCGGGGCACGGCCGCCCTCCGCACTCAGCCGTCATGCCGGGACTCGTTCCGGGCATCCATGAACACCGTCGTCGGCGCAGGCCGTATGGATTGCCGGGACGAGCCCGGCAATGACAGCTGGGGAGAACCGGCGAGTCCGAGCTCAAACCTTGTGCTTCGCCCCGAACCCGGTGAGGAAGCTCGTCAGGTTCTTAGCCAGATCGTCCGTCAGGTAGCCGCCCTCCTGAACGATCACGGTCGGCAGGCTCAGGCCCGCAATCCTCTCGGCGATGCGGGCGAAGCCATCGGTCGTGACGCGCAGGCCGCCGAAGGGATCGCCCTCATAGGCGTCGAGGCCGAGCGCGATCACCAGGGCGCCGGGCGCGTAGGCACGGATACGGGTGATACCGCGATCGAGCGCCTCGAGGAACACGTCGTCGGGCGAATGGCGCGGCAGCGGCAGGTTCATGTTGTAGCCGTCGCCGGCGCCCTCGCCGCGCTCGTCCGCGTAGCCCCAGAAGAAGGGATAGAAGCGGGCCGGGTCGCAGTGGAGCGAAACGGTCAGCACGTCGGCGCGATCGTAGAACACCCCTTGAGTGCCGTTGCCGTGGTGGAGGTCGACGTCGAGGATCGCCACCCGGTCGTGGACCGAGCGCAGCGCTTGCGCGGCGACGCCGGAATTGTTCACGTAGCAGAAGCCGCCGGCGAGATCGGCGAAGGCGTGGTGTCCGGGCGGCCGCGACAGGGCGTAGGCGGACGACGCGCCGGCGAGCACGAGCCGCGTCGCCTGCACGGCGGTGGAGGCCGACAGCCTGACCGCCTCCCAGGTCTCCGCCGAGATCGGGCAGGCGGTGTCGGCCATGTGGTAGCCGGCCTGTCCGTCGACGGAGCGGGGATAGCCGGAGCGGCTGCGGACGGGGTGGACGTTCGGGATCACCTCGGCCGACGCGTTCGGGCGATGGCTCCAGCGTTCGTGCGCGCTCATCAGGAACTCGACGTACTCCGGCGTGTGCACGGCCGAGATCGGCGCGAGGCCCTGGTCGACGGTCGGCTCGTGCTCCAGCCCCGCGGCGAGCGCGCCGGCGAGCAGCCGATCGGCCCGCTCGGGCTGCTCCGGGTTTGCGGTGACGACGCCGCTCGAAACGAAGTTCTTCGGGTAGTGCCGCTTCTGGGCTTCGTTGTAGACGACCTTCATTCCGGCGTACCTTTCGCGCGATGACCTACGACGAGTTCAATAGCTTCTGCCGCGCCCTGACGGCGACGACCTACGTGATGCAGTGGGGTGGATCGCATGTCTGGAAGGTCGGCGGCAAGGTGTTCGCGATCGGCGGGTGGGGCGACGGCCAGCCGGGCTACACCTTCAAGGTCGGCCCGCTCGCCTTCGAGATCCTGCGGGAACAGCCGGGCCTGCGCCCGGCTCCCTATCTCGCCTCGCGCGGGATGAAATGGATCCAGCACTACGCCGATCCCGGCCTGCCCGACGAGGACCTGAAGTCGTACCTGAAGGAATCCCATCGGCTCGTCTCGCTCGGCCTGCCGAAGAAGCGCCAGCGGGACCTCGGGCTCAACCAATAACAGAACCTCCGAGCGTCCTTCCCGTTCTTAAAGCGCCGATTCAACCCGCTCGGCGGTCGAGTCCGGTTCTTCATCCAACCCTTTGAAATTGCGCGCTATAATTCGGTCCAACCTACGTCAAGTTGTTGAGAAACCGATTCATCCCCAGGTCGGGATTTCGGTTCGGCGCGGTTCAGACTTTGATTCAACTTCAGCCGCCGGGACCCCTCACCCGTTGCCCCGCGGCAACCCCAGTTCCTCGGTCAGCGCGTCGAGGGAGGCGGTGAGCTTTTCCATGATCTCGCCGACCTGTTCCTGCGTCGTGATCATCGGCGGGCAGACGAGGAAATGATCGCCCTCGCGGCCGCCGCGTGTGCGGCGGGAATAGATGATGAGGCCACGCTCGTAGGCGTGCTCGACGAGCCTGATGTAGGCGTCGTGCTTCACCGGCAGCGGCGCCATCGTCTCGCGGTCGGAGACGAGCTCGAAGGCGAGCAGCAGGCCCTTGCCGCGCACGTCGCCGATGAAGGGATAGCGCGCCATCAGGCCGGTCAGCTCGGACTTGAGCAGATCGCCGATGCGCGCGGCGTTGCCCATCAGGTCCCGGTCCATGACCTCGTCGAGGACGGCGAGGCCGGCGGCGCAGGCGAGCGGGTTGCCGGCGTAGGTATAGCCGTGGATGAAGCCACCGTGATCGAGCACCGGCTCGACCAGCGCGCGGTCGGCGACCATCGCGCCGAGCGGCGAGTAGCCCGCGGCGAAGCCCTTCGAGACGACGACGATGTCCGGGCGGATGCCCCAGTGCTCGGCGGCCATGAAGCGGCCGGTGCGCCCTGCCCCGCTCATCACCTCGTCGTAGATCAGCAGGATGCCGAACTCGTCGCAGATCTCGCGGATGCGCGCGTAGTAGGGATCGGGCGCGACCAGGGCGCCGGTCGAAGCGCCGCCGACCGGCTCCATGATGAAGCCCAGCACCGTTTCCGGTCCCTGCTTGAGGATTTCCTGCCTGAGCATCTCCGCATAGCGCAGCCCCCTCTCCTCCATCGAAAGATGGTCGCGGTCGAGGTAGCAGGTCGGGGCGGGGATGCGGGGCATCTCGCGCAGCATCGGCGAGAACGGCGCCGTCATCAGCGCCATGCCGGTCACCGCCAGCGCACCGAGCGTCGAGCCATGATAGGAGGGGTAGCGCGAGATCACCTTCCAGCGGCTCGCCTGTCCGGTCGCCACCGCCCACTGGCGGGCGAGCTTCAGCGCGCTTTCGACCGCTTCCGACCCGCCGGAGACGAAGAACACGCGGTCGAGGCCCTTGGGCATCAGCCCGGCGACGCGGCGGGCGAGCTTCTCGGCCGGGTCGTTCTCGAAATGCAGGCGGTAGCCGAACGTCGCCTTGTCCATCTGGTCGCGCATGGCGGCCAGAACGCGGGGATTGGAATGGCCGATGTTGGAGACCATCGCCCCCGACGAGCCGTCGAGGTAGCGCTTGCCGTGGACATCCCACATGTAGACGCCCTCGGCGCGGTCGAGCAGCGGGCGGCGGGAACGGGACTGGTAGAAGAGATTTGAAGGCTCTTGGGTGCTCATTCGGGCATATTCCGGGGGTGCGGACATAAGGCAAATAGATAAAGAGAATGGCCGTTAGCAACGGATTTTATGATGGCGGGCCGTATCCCGTGCCGTCGGAGGCGCTGCGACCTGTCGCTCCACCCCCGCTGACCCGTCGCTCCACCCTCTCCCCCGCCCCTCCCCCGACCCGCCCCCATCGCGGCGGAGGGAGAAGACCGCTCCCGCAGCTTCGGCTGCCCTCCCTCGATGGGCAGAGCGGGCGACGGGAACGACCGTGGCTTGCCCGTCGGCGTCCCCTTCAGTCCGGCGGCAGGCCGGGGGTCCTCTCCCAATCGAGATGGCGCTTCTCCCTCGGCGTCTCGGCAATACGCGCGATCAGGGCGTCGAGGAAGAGCTGTTCGGGCAGGCTGCGGGTCGTGTGCGCGTTGGTCACGACGTAGATGTCCGCCGTCGGCGCCTCGTCGAGGGGGGGCAGCCGCCACAGGTCGCCGCCCGCGACATAGCCGGACACGGCCGGGACCGGGAACAGCGCGATGCCGAAGCCGGCCATCACCATCCGGTAGACCTCGCGCATATTGAAGGAATGGCCGACGACGTTCGCCCCGATGCGCTGGCGCAGGCGGACCATGTCGTTGAACCACATGTCGTCGCCGAGGCGGGCGGGCTGGAAGGAGACGAAGTCGCTGCCCTCAAGGTCGTCCACCGTCAGGTCTTCGCGGCCGTGGAACGGATGGCCGCGGCCGCAGTAGAGGCCGAAGGGCATGGAGGCGAGGTGCTGGTAGTCGAGCCCCGACTGCTTGCGCGGCGCGTAGCAGATCGCGGCGGTCGCGACCTTCGCGGCGACCGCCTGCACGGCCTGGGCGGAAGAGGCGATCGTCAGGGTGAAGGCCACGTCCGGGTGGTCGCGGTGGAACTCGGCGAGCACTGTGTCGAAGATGCCGGAGCCGGTGTTGGACGCGAGCACGATCGAGATCGTGCCGGAAACCTTGCCCCTCACCGCCGCGATCATCGCGGGAAGCTGCGCGACCTCGCCGTAGAGCTCGAGGCACTGGCGGAACAGCACCCGCCCCGCCTCCGTCACCCGGAAGTTGGAGCCGCCGCGCTCGATCAGCTGGGCGCCGAGCCTGTCCTCGAGACGCTTCAGGGCGGCGCTGACGGCCGGCTGGGACAACAGCAGCCGGTTCGCCGCCCGCGTGATCGAGCGCTCCTGGACGATGACGATGAAGGTCCTGAGCAGGTTCCAGTCGAGCTGCCAGACCGTCGGATCGAGATTGAACAGGTCGATGCCGTAGGGGTCGTCCATCCACGTGCCTTTCCGTCGTCATCCCGGCCAAGCGCGGCGCGAGCCGGGATGACGATCGGGAGGTGGCCTTCTACCCGCCCCCTCCGTCGTCATGGCCGGGCTCGTCCCGGCATGACGGAGCCTGGGGGCAGGCCCCAGGATAGCCCCATGCCGTCCCCGCGCCGCCCGATCATAAACCAGATCGATTTTGGGGATAGTCATAATCTATTTGACTGATATCGGCCCCGCACGGCTCAATTCCCTTCGGAACTAAGAAACCTTCCGGGGAAAAGAGGACTTTCAGCATGTTCACAAGACTGACCGCGCTCGCGGCCGGGGCGCTCATGGCGGGCACGCTCATGGCAGCACCCGCATCCGCGGACGAACTGGAGACCATCAAGAAGAACGGCGAGATGAGCATCGCCATGAGCGGCGCCTACCCGCCCTTCTCGCTCATCAACGACAAGAACGAGGTCGTCGGCTTCGACGTCGAGATCGGCAGCGAGATCGCCAAGCGGCTCGGCGTGACGCCGAAGATCGTCACCACCGCATGGGACGGCATCCTGGCCGGCCTGATCGCCGGCAAGTTCGACACCATCGTCGGCTCGATGTCGATCACGCCGAAGCGGCTCGAGGTCGTCGACTTCGTCGGTCCCTACTACACCGCCGGCCGCGCGATCTTCGTGCCGAAGGATTCGGCCGCCAAGACGGTCGACGACCTGAAGGGCAAGAACATCGGCGTCACGCTTGGCGAAACGCACGAGAAGTGGGCCAACGAGCAGGGCGGCTGGACGGTGAAGACCTACAAGGGGCTGCCGGAACTGCTGCTCGAGCTCGAGAACGGCCGCGTCGACGCGATCGTGATCGACTCGATCCCGGGTCAGGTCGCGATCCGCAAGTCGGACGCGCCGATCAGGCAGATGGAGCTGCCCGATCTCGAAGGCGGCAATGTCGGCGTCGGCATCGCCATCCGCAAGGACAATCCCGAGCTCAAGGCGGCGATGCAGAAGGCGCTGGACGACATGATGGCGGACGGCACCTACGAGAAGATCGCCCTCGAATGGGTCGGCGCGGACATCCGCTGACCGTCAGGCTCCGCGGGCGCCCGGGCTCCTCCAGGGTCGGGCGCCCGTCCTTTCCGGCGGACCATCGCCCCTCCCCTCGTCATCCCGGCCGGAACGAAGTGGAGAGCCGGGATCGGGAAGCCCCCGAGCCGCCGAATCTGCGCGCGGTGGCTCTCCGGTCCCGGCCCGGCCTGGCGGCCGTCCGGGATGACGAGGGAGAGATTTGCGCTCGTGACCGGCCCGCCAGGCCCGGGCGCGAGCGGAGCGGCGTTGCGTCGAGGCGTGTGAGGCAAAGGACACCATGAAGGCCATCTACGACAAGAACACGTGGGAGGAGATCCGCGACGGCGACAAGGATCGCGTCGCGATCCTGCCGATCGCGGCGACCGAGGATCACGGGCCGCACCTGCCGCTCGACACCGACACCCTGATCGTCAACCGCCTCGTCGGCGCACTCGCCGACCGCTTCCCCGAGGAGGTGGTGGTGATGCCGACGATCCCCTACGGCTTCAACGCCCACCATTTCGACTTTCCCGGCGTGATCCACATCGAGCCGGAGACGCTGATCGCGTTCCTGACCGACATCACCAAGTCGCTCGCCCGCCACGGCTTCCGCAGGATGCTGATCCTCAACAGCCACGGCTCCAACGCGCCGGTGATCGATCTGGCCGCCCGCAAGACGGTGATCGCCACCGAGGTGATCTGCGTCTCGGCCTCGCACTGGACCCTGAGCGCGGAGGCGATCAACGCGATCCGCCGCTCGCCGATGGGCGGCATCGCGCACGCCTGCGAGCTGGAGACGGCGCTCTACCTGCACCACGATCCCGACAACGTGCAGATGGACAGGGCGGTCGCCCAGGTGATCCACGATCCCGACAGCCGCTTCTTCAATCTCGACCTCGCCGGCGGGGCGAAGGCGATGCTGATGCGCTGGTGGTCGGCGATGACGCCGGACGGCACGATGGGCGACCCGACCGTCGCCGACGCCGAGCAGGGCGCGAAGTTCTTCGAGGCCGCGGTGGAGGCGACGATCGCGCTCGTGCGCGAGATCCGCGCGCTTCCCATGCCGAAGCGCGTCGACCATCATTGATGGCGGATGCCGGCCGCAGCCGCTGCTCGTGGATGCCCGGGACGAGCCCGGGCATGACGATGGAAGGGCTGCCGGTTGGCGCGGGCCCTCGGGGGCCTGAAGAGCGGAGCGCGGTTGCCGGGAAGCTCGCCCTCTCGGGCGTCGTCCCGGCCGCAGGCGGAGCCGGAGAGCCGGGATCGGTCCCGGCACGACCGCTGCGGCAGGTCCGATCCCGACTCGGCCCTCGGCCGTCCGGGACGACGATGGAGGGGTGGGTGCCAGACGACGGTTCCCGGCTAGGTGCGGCGCGAGCCGTGCGCTCGGCCCTCGTCCCGAGGGGGGCCGGAGGCGCGTCCCGAAGGATGGCCGCGATCGCCGACGCGCCCGCCCTCGTCCTTCGTGACGGTCGCAGCGGCGACCTCCTCGGGATGAAAGCAGAGAGTGCGGTTGCGGGGAAGCTCGCCCTCTCGGGCGTCGTCCCGGCCTCAGGCGAAGCCGGAGAGCCGGGATGGGTCCCGGCACGACCGCGGCGGCAGGTCCGATCCCGGCTCGGCCCTCGGCCGTCCGGGACGACGATGGAGGGGCGGGTGCCAGACGACGGTTCCCGGCAACGCGCGGCGCGGGCCATGCGCTCGGCCCTCCTCCCGAGGAGCGCCGAAGGCGCGTCTCGAAGGATGGCCGGGATCGCCGAGGCGCCTGCCCTCGCCCCTAGAGACGGTCACAGCGGCGACCGCCTCGGGATGCGGGCCTCGAACGTCGGAAGCGGACAACGGGCCGGCAACGGTCCGGGCAGCCGACGCCGCCCCGCGGTCCGTCATGGCCGGGCCCGTCCCGGCCATCCACGGCTTCCGCGAAGCGATCCGTCGATGTGAGGGCCTGAGATCCCATGGATATCGCGCTGATCTCCAAGATCTGGATCTTCTTCGCGCAGGCAGCGCTGGTCACGGTCGAGATCTCGGCGCTCGCCTGCGTGCTCGGGCTCGCGATGGGGCTTGCCGGGGCACTCGGCAAGCTGTCGCCGAACCGGTTCGTGCGCTATCCCGCGATCGCCTATGTCAGCGTCTTTCGCGGCACGCCGTGCCTCGTCCAGCTCTTCGTCATCTATTTCGGCGGGCCGCAGATCGGCCTCAACCTCGAGCCCTTCGCCGCCGGCGTGCTGGGGCTCGGGCTCAACATCGGCGCCTACATGTCGGAATCGATCCGCGGCGGCATCGTCGCGGTGAAGAAGGGCCAGTGGGACGCCGCCCGTGCGCTCGGGCTCAGGTACGTCCCGACCATGTTCAAGGTGATCCTGCCGCAGGCCGCCCGGCTGATGATCCGCCCGCTCGGGGTCAACACGGTGGCGCTCGTCAAGGGCTCTGCGCTGGTCTCGGCGATCTCGGTGGTGGAACTCACCTACACCGCCCACCGGTTCATCTCGTCGACCTACAAGCCCTTCGAGATGTTCACGCTCTCGGCGTTCTTCTACCTCGTCATCGTCACCGTCGTGACGCGCGGGATCGCCGCGCTCGACAGGCGCTACGCGATAAACGCATGACCATGGGCGGACGCTGAGGCATGGGACTGAACTTCTACCAGCTTCCCGAATACGCGCCGCTGCTGGCGCTCGGGGCGTTCTGGACGGTCATGCTGACGGTCGTCTCGGGCGTCGTCTCGGTGGCCGTTGGGACGGGCATGGCGTTGGCGCGGCTGAGCAGCCGCCGGCTGATCGTCGCGCCGGTCTCCTTCTTCATGTGGGTGTTCATGGGAACGCCGCTGCTCCTGCAGCTCTACTTCATTTATTTCGGCCTCGTCGAAATCGGCATCGATCTCTCCGCCTTCACCGCCGGCGTCATCGCCCTGTCGGTGCATTTCGCCGTCTACAACGCCGATGTCATCCGCGCCGCCATCGCCGCCCTCGATCCGGGTCAGTACGAGGCCGCCCGGGCCAGCGGCCTCACGCATTTCCAGGCGATGCGCCTCGTCGTCGTGCCCCAGGCGCTGAGAAACGTCGCGCCGGCGCTCGGCAACAACATGATCGCGCTCCTGAAGGAATCCTCGCTCGTCTCCATCATCGGCGTGATGGAGCTGACGCTGTCGGCGCAGAAGGCGATCAGCGAGACCTACCGGCCGTTCGAGTTCTACATCACCGCCGGCGTGATCTACTACGTCCTGAACGCCGGCCTCGAATACGTGCTCGCCCGGATCGAGCGGAGGAGCGCGCTGACGCGGTAGCGCCGGACGTCTCACGCCGAAGCGGCGCGCGATACCTATCCCCGCGTGAGATTTGCGGGCAATATTGCCTGTCTAACAATCCGAATCACGCAAGGGGAGAAATTGCCATGCCGATGGCCAATCGTCTCGGTGCCGAATTCCTTGGAACGTTCTGGCTCGTTTTCGGGGGCTGCGGCTCCGCCGTGCTCGCCGCGACGTTCCCCGAGCTCGGCATCGGTTTCGCCGGGGTGGCGCTCGCCTTCGGTCTCACCGTGCTGACGATGGCCTATGCGGTCGGGCACATCTCCGGCGGGCATTTCAACCCGGCCGTCACCCTGGGACTGTGGGCGGGCGGGCGCATCCCGACCTCCGACATCCTCCCCTACTGGATCGCCCAGGTGGCGGGCGCGATCGTGGCGGCCTTCGTGCTCTACGTGATCGCCTCCGGACACGCGGAGTTCGCGCTCTCGACCGGGTTCGCGGCCAACGGCTTCGGCGAGCATTCGCCGGGCGGCTATCCGCTGGGCTCGGCGCTCGCGGCCGAGATCGTGCTGACCTTCTTCTTCCTGCTGATCATCATGGGCGTCACCGACAAGCGGGCGCCGGCGGGCTTCGCGCCGCTGGCGATCGGGCTTGCGCTGACGCTGATCCATCTCGTCGGGATCCCCGTCACCAACACCTCTGTGAATCCGGCCCGTTCCACCGGCCAGGCGCTGTTCGTCGGCGGCTGGGCGCTGGCGCAGCTCTGGTTGTTCTGGGTCGCCCCGCTGATCGGCGGCGTGCTCGGCGGGATCGTCTACAAGTGGCTCGGCGGCGCCAGGGACTGAGCTAGGCGTTGCCGCAGTCGCCCCTCCCCCCTCGTGGGGGAGGGGGGAAGAACCGTGGTCTTGCTACTTCGTCCCGAACATGCGGTCGCCGGCGTCGCCGAGGCCGGGCATGATGTAGCCGTGATCGTTCAGGCACTCGTCGATCGCCGCGGTGAAGATCGGCACGTCGGGGTGGCGCTCCTGCAGCGCGGCGATGCCCTCCGGCGCGGCCAGCAGGCACAGGAGGCGCAGGTTGTTGGCGCCCTTGTCCTTCAGGAGCTGGATCGCGTGGGAAACCGAATTGCCCGTTGCCAGCATCGGATCGACGACGATGACGAGACGGTCGGAGATGTCGTCGGGCGACTTGAAATAATACTGCACGGGTTTGAGCGTCTTCGGATCACGGTAGAGGCCGATATGGGCGATGCGGGCGGACGGCACCAGTTCGATCAGCCCCTCGATCATGCCCTCGCCGGCGCGCAGGACCGAGGCGAAGACGAGCTTCTTTCCTTTGAGCGACGGCGCATCCATCTCGGCGAGCGGCGTTTCGATCCTGACCGTCGTCATCGGCAGGTCGCGCGTCACCTCGTAGCCGAGGAACAGCGAGACTTCCTTGATCAGCCGCCGGAAACCGGCCGTCGAGCGGTTCTTGTCGCGCAGGAGCGACAGCTTGTGCTGGACGAGGGGATGGTCGACGACGGTGACGTGGGCCATGGGCGGTTCCGGGTGCATCTCTTGGGTCCGTCCCTGTTTCTATGCACCAGATGACCGGCAGGCGCATCCCGCATTTCGCGGTTATGCCCAGTTTCGACAGGCCGGCGGACGAACGGGGGGCCCGGGGCCCCTTGTCCGAAGCTCCCGGTCCATCGGCGAGAACCGGCTATTTCCGCCGGCCTATCGTCAGCAGGTAGTCGCGCTTCACGTGCAGACGACCGGACCGGGCCAGGAAATGGGCGTGATAGGCGTCGACATCGGCAGTCTTCTGCGAACGCTGGACCGCGTTGATCCTGAGGGAGCTTGCGACCGGCTCGACGCGGTTCGCGCAATTGCAGCGCGGCGTGCCGCTGGCATCCCCGACGATCCTGTCACGGCGCCTGAAGGAACTGGAGGCCGAGGGCATCGTCGAGCGGCGGCGCTCGGACACCGGGCGCAGCTGGACCTATCACCTGACGCCGGCGGGAGAGGATTTCGCCCCGATCGTCGAGGCGCTCGGCATATGGGGACAGAAATGGTCGCGGCGGGAACTGCGGGAGCACGAGATCGACCTGGGGCTGCTGTTATGGGCGCTCGAGAAGGGCGTCCGTCCCGACGCGTTCGGACCGAAGCGGTCCGTCGTGCATTTCGACTTTCACGACCGGCCCGCGAACCAGCGTCACTGGTGGTTCATCAACGCGGACGGCGCCTGCGAGATGTGCGTCGACGATCCCGGCCATGAGGTCGACCTGCATCTGACGGTCAGCCTGCCGGACATGATCTACATCTGGCGCGGCGACATCTCGCTTGGCCACGCCCTCGATACGGGGCGCCTCGAAGTCGACGGGGCGACGCGGGCGCGGCGGCGCCTGCCGGACTGGCTCGGCATCTGCGCGCTCGCTCATGTAAAGTCGGAGCGTCGCAGGCTCGCCCTCGCCTCCTGAACCCGGACGGTCGCACGATGAAGGTCAAGCGCGTCGTCGCCAACATCACCACGAACGACATCGCGGCGGCCGAGCGCTTCTACGGCGCGGTGCTCGGACTGGACATCCTCATGGATCTGGGCTGGATCGCCACGTACGGATCGGACGAGACCGCCAGAACCCAGATCAGCTTCATGACGGAAGGCGGCTCCGGCGCCCCGGTGCCCGACCTCTCGATCGAGGTCGACGACGTCGACGAGGCGTTGAGGCGCATGACGGACGCGGGCTTCGCGGTCGAGTACGGCCCGGCCGACGAGCCGTGGGGCGTGCGGCGCTTCTTCGTCCGCGATCCGTTCGGCAAGCTGGTGAACATCCTGGCCCACCGGTAGAGGCCACCGTTCGGCCGGCTTTCACCGCGGGGCCCGAATGCGGCCATCTTGATATGGGCATGTCGAGGCTCACCCGGGCATGAGCAGCTTCGCGAGGACGGTTTGAAGCCGAGGCGCGACGCATTTTCCGCGCTGTTGACGGTTCTCCTGACGGCCTCCGGCGCGCGGGCGCAGGCGTGCTGCGATCCCGAGAGCCCGTTCCGCGAGGGCGAAGGCTGGGCGGACACGCCCGCGACCTGCGAGACGATCGCCCACTGGGCCGCACGCGCCCCGCAGACCGACGTCCGCATCACCATGGCGATGGAAGGCAGGCTTTCCGAAGTCCACTCGGACGGCGCGCTCGCCCATATCATCCTGTGCGGGGCACCGGGCACCCAGGTCATGTGCGTGACCTACGACACGAACGGCATGCAGCCCGGCGATTTCGCCGTGGTCGCGGGCGGATACCAGCGCGCCGGGCCGGAGCAGGTCATCCTCGACCCGTGCCTCGCCACGCGCGAATAGACGTCGACGCGTCTCCGCCGGATGGCGGAGGCCGCGAGCACCGCGCCTTCATAGATCGTCCGCCCTCCGACAACGAAAAGAGGGGGCCCGAAGGCCCCCTCGCATGTCGTCGAAATCGCGGGGTCCCGCGTCGACTACATCTTGTCGGTGACGGCGTGCGTCCAGGCGCCTTCCGGCTTCTTGGTGATGACCGGATCGGAGCCGCCGCCGAGCAGGATCTCGACGGTGCGCTCGTAGTCGGCGGGATCGAGCGTGCCGTCCGAGCCCTCGGTCAGCTTGTTGATCTCGCCCATCATGCGGACCTGGTGCTTCTCGGTCTGGGCGCCGGTGGCGTCGTTGTCGAGAACGATCGCCGCGGCCTCCTCGGGATGCTCGCGCGCCCATTCCCAGCCCTTCATCGAGGCCGCCACGAAGCGGGCCATCTTGTCGACGAAGGCGGGATCCTTGAGATTGTCCTCGAGCACGTAGAGGCCGTCCTCCATGGTCGAGACGCCCTGGTCCTCGTACTTGAAGACGATCAGGTCCTCGGGCTTGATGCCCGCGTCGATGACCTGCCAGTACTCGTTGTAGGTCATGGTCGATATGCAGTCGGCCTGCTTCTGCAGGAGCGGATCGACGTTGAAGCCCTGCTTGAGAACGGTGACGCCGTCCGGCCCGCCCTCGGTCGGGATGTTCAGATGGGCCATCCACGACAGGAACGGATACTCGTTGCCGAAGAACCAGACGCCGAGCGTCCTGCCCTTGAAGTCCTCCGGCTTGGTGATGCCGGTTTCCTTCAGGCAGGTCAGCATCATGCCGGACTTCTTGAACGGCTGGGCGATGTTGACGAGCGGAACGCCCTTCTCGCGCGAGGCGAGCGCGGACGGCATCCAGTCGATGATGACGTCGGCGCCGCCGCCGGCGATGACCTGCGGCGGGGCGATGTCCGGACCGCCCGGCTTGATCTCGACGTCGAGACCGGCCTCCTTGTAGAAGCCCTTGTCCTGGGCGACGTAATAGCCGGCGAACTGGGCCTGCGTGACCCACTTCAGCTGCAGGACGACCTTGTCCTCGGCCTTGGCGGCGACCGCCGAGAGGGCGAGCGCGGCTGCGGCCAGCGTTGTCATGAGATGCTTCTTCATTCCACTCCTCCGGATTGGGCCCCGTCCCGTCAGCGGTAGGACGGATGCCAGAACGTGAAGGTGCGCTCGACGAGCGCCACCAGTGCGTAAAAGACCGAGCCGGCGAGCGCGGCGACGGCGATCTCCGCCCAGACCATGTCGATGTTCATGCGGCCGACCTCGGTCGATATGCGGAAGCCCATGCCGACTATGGGCGTTCCGAAGAATTCGGCGACGATGGCGCCGATCAGCGCCAGCGTCGAATTGATCTTGAGCGCCGTGAAGACGAACGGCAAGGCTGCGGGCAGCCTCAGCTTCATCAGCGACTGCCAGTAGCTCGCCGCGTAGGTGCGCATCAGGTCGCGCTCCATGGAGCCGGCCGCCTCCAGGCCGGCGACGGTGTTCACCAGCATCGGGAAGAAGGTCATCACGACGACGACGGCGGCCTTGGAGGGCCAGTCGAAGCCGAACCACATGACCATGATCGGCGCGATGCCGACGATCGGCAGGGCCGACACGAGATTGCCGATCGGCAGGAGCCCCTTGCGCAGGAAGGGCACCCGGTCGACCAGGATCGCGACGACGAAGCCCGTGCCGCAACCGAGCACGTAGCCGATCAGCACCGCCTTCAGGAAAGTCTGGCGGAAGTCGGCGGCAATCGTCGGGACGGAGCTCGCGAGCCGCGCCCAGATCTGGCTCGGCGCCGGCAGCAGCACCTGCGGCACGGCGAAGCCGCGGACGATCAGTTCCCACAGGATCAGGATCCACAGGCCGAACAGGACCGGCACGACGACGCCGATCAGCCGGCGCCATGTCTTCTCGCGCGGCTCCAGCGCCGACAGCGCGTCGGTCAGCCGCCAGGCGGTGAGCCAGGCTGCGACGACGAGGCACCAGAAGCCCAGGCCCGTGTTGCCCGACAGGCTCGCGACCGTGCCGGTCAGGTACCAGGCGGCGAGATGGGCGGCGATCGCCGGCGCGGCGATCGTGAGCGCGGGCGTGGCGAAGGAGAGAACGGCGGCGATGACGATGGCCGCCGCCGAGCCGGTTAGCGTCGGCAGGTCGATCACGCCGAAGCCGTCGCGGGAGGCCGGCAGCAGCACGGCGGCGAGCGCCAGAACGGCGGCGGCGGTCAGGAGCGGCGACAGCTTCCTCATTGCGCCATCCCCATGCGGCGCAGCACCCGCCGGTTGATCAACCCGACGATGCCGACGAGCACGGCGGCGAGGACGGCGGCGGCGATCAGCGCCGACCAGATCTGGATGGTCTGGCCGTAATAGGAGCCCGCCAGCAGCCGCGCGCCGAGGCCGGCGACCGCGCCGGTCGGAAGCTCTCCCACTATGGCGCCGACGAGGGAGATCGCGATCGCGATCTTCATCGAGGCGAACAGGAAGGGGACGGAGGCCGGCGCGCGCAGCTTCCAGAACACCTGAGCGCGGCTGGCGTTGTAGGTGCGCATCAGGTCGAGATGGATCGGGTCCGGCGAGCGCAGGCCCTTCACCATGCCGACGGCGACCGGGAAGAAGGACAGGTAGGTCGAGATCATCGCCTTCGGGACCAGCCCCGTCAGCCCGATCGCGTTCAGCACCACGATGATCATCGGCGCGACGGCGAGGATCGGGATCGTCTGCGAGGCGATGATCCACGGCATCAGAGACTTCGACAGGTTGCGGCTGTGAACGATGGCGACGGCGAGGACGATGCCGAGCAGGGTGCCGATGGCGAAGCCGAGCAGGGTCGAGGAGAGCGTCACCCAGCCGTGGAAGACCAGGCTGCGCTTCGAGGTGGGCGCGAGCTGGAAGACGGTCTTGTAGAGCTCCTCGCCGACCTGATGCGGCGTCGGCAGCACGGGGCGCTCCTGGTTCAGCGTCGCGGAGACCAGCTCGGCCGTCGTGTAGGCCTGCCCGGCGCGGTCGTAGGTGTCGCGCTGGAACGGCGCGTTCAGGAACACGGCGGCGACGTACCAGACGACGACAATGGCGACGACGACGGCTGCGACCGGGACGACCCGGTCCAGGAAGAAGCCGCGATCGTCGCCGTCTTTGCTCATGCGGGGGCCCGCATTCGCAGAAGAACCGGATGCCTGTCCATCGTCATCCCGGACGGCCGCAGGCCGAGCCGGGATCGGGGAACCCCCTCCGCCGCCGTGGCTCTCCGATCCCGGCTCTCCGCTGCGCTCCGGCCGGGATGACGAGGAAGAGGTTCGTTGCGGATCGCTATTTGTTCATTTGCCCAAAAAGATCTCGCCACTCGGGATTGAGTGTTTCGATCAGCTCGAATTTCCAGCGGCGGTTCCAGCGCTTGATTTGCTTCTCGCGCGCAATCGCCAACGGCATGGTTTCGTGGCGTTCGTACCACACCAGCATCTTCACGCCGTATTTCGTCGTGAAGCCCGGCACCAGACCTTCCCGATGCTCGTGAATGCGGCGGGGCAGATCGCCGGTCACGCCGGTATAAAGCGTACCGAACGGCCGAGACGCCATAATGTAGACCCAAGCAGACACGGCTCTCGTTCTCCAGCCCGACAGTCAGGTTCGGGAACACTGGCTCATCCGTCGTCATCCCGGACGGCCGCCGGCCGAGCCGGGATCGGGGAACCCCCTCCGCCGCCGTGGCTCTCCGATCCCGGCTCTCCGCTGCGCTCCGGCCGGGATGACGAGCAAGAGGTGCACATGCTGGCTCAATCGTCATAGCTATGCCCCGCCCTCAGGCCCTCGCGGACGCGGTGTGCAAGCTTCAGGAATTCCGGCGTCTCGCGGATGTCGAGCGTGCGCTCGCGCGGGAGGTCGGACACGACGATGTCGTGCACCCTGCCCGGCCGCGGCGACATGACGACGATGCGCGTCGACAGGAACACCGCCTCGGGGATCGAGTGGGTGACGAAGATCACCGTCTTGCCGGTCTTGTCCCAGAGCTGCAGGAGCTGCTCGTTGAGGTGGTCGCGGACGATCTCGTCGAGCGCGCCGAACGGCTCGTCCATCAGCAGCAGGTCCGGCTCGACGGCGAGCGCGCGGGCGATCGAGGCGCGCTGCTGCATGCCGCCCGACAGCTGCCAGGGGAACTTGCGCTCGAAGCCGGTCAGGTTGACGAGGGCGAGGTTCTTCTCGATGCGCGCCTGCTGCTCGGCCCTGGACAGGCCCATGATCTCGAGCGGCAGGGCGACGTTGCGGGCAATGGTGCGCCAGGGATAGAGCGCTGCGGCCTGGAAGACATAGCCGTAGGCGCGGCTCGAGCGCGCCTCGTGGGGGCTGACGCCGTTGACGGTGATCGTGCCGCCGGTCGGCTGCTCCAGGTCGGCGACGACGCGCAGGAGCGTGGTCTTGCCGCAGCCCGACGGGCCGATGAAGGAGACGAACTCGCCGCGCTCGACGGTCAGGTCGATGTTCGACAGGGCGTGGACGGGTCCGTCCGCCGTCTCGAAGGTGAGCGACAGGTCCTTGGCCGATACGACGTTCGGCGCTGCCGTCATGGGCACCTGCCGAGGGCTGCGACTTCGAGCGATGCGGAGAGGCCGCAGGCCCTCACCCCGACCCTCTCCCGCACGCGGGAGAGGGAGCGGACCGTGCCCCAGGCAAGGTCGTCGCACCGATCGCGGCCGAACTCCCTCTCCCACGTGCGGGAGAGGGTCGGGGTGAGGGTCCGTGCGGACGAGACGACCGTGTGCCTTCGCGCCACCACCTACACCCCGCTCGCCGGAATGCCGGTGCGCTCGACCTTGCGCGGGGCGGTTAGTTCCTTCCACTGCGACAGGGCCTTGTTGACCGCCTGGAAGGGCTCGCGCGCGACGAACTCGCCGTGGCCCTCCTTCGTCTTCACCGCGCCGTCGACGATGGAGACGAGGCCGCGGCTCAAGACGTAGCGCGGCAGGCCCTTCACGTGCTTGCCCTCGAAGACGTTGTAGTCGATCGCCGACTGCTGGGTCTTGGCCGAGATCGTCTTCTCCTTCGCCGGGTCCCACACCACGATGTCGGCGTCGGAGCCGACCAGGATCGCGCCCTTCCTCGGATACATGTTGAGGATCTTGGCGATGTTGGTGGAGGTCACCGCGACGAACTCGTTCATGGTGAGCCGGCCGGTGGCGACGCCGTGGGTCCACAGCATCGGCATGCGATCCTCGAGGCCGCCGGTGCCGTTCGGGATCTTGGTGAAGTCGCCGACGCCATATCGCTTTTGTTCGGTGGTGAAGGCGCAGTGGTCGGTCGCGACGCAGGACAGCGAGCCCGACTGCAGGCCGGCCCACAGCGAGTCCTGGTGCTTCCTGTTGCGGAACGGCGGCGACATCACGCGCCGCGCCGCGTGATCCCAGTCCGCATTGGCGTATTCGCTGTCGTCCAGCGTCAGATGCTGGATCAGCGGCTCGCCATAGGCGCGGATGCCGTTCTGGCGCGCCCGGCGGATCGCCTCGTGCGCCTGCTCGCAGGAGGTGTGGACGATGTAGACGGGGACGCCGGCCATGTCGGCGATCATGATGGCGCGGTTGGTCGCCTCGCCCTCCACCTCCGCCGGCCGCGAATAGGCGTGCGCCTCCGGGCCGTTGTTGCCCTCGGCCAGGAGCTTCGCCTGCAGCTGGGCGACGACGTCGCCGTTCTCCGCGTGGACGAGCGGCAGGGCGCCGAGCTCGGCGCAGCGCTGGAAGGAGGCGAACATCTCGTCGTCGTCCACCATCAGCGCGCCCTTGTAGGCCATGAAGTGCTTGAAGGTGTTGATGCCCTTCTCGCGGACGATCGTCTCCATCTCGTCGAAGACCTGCTCGCCCCACCAGGTGATCGCCATGTGGAAGGAGTAGTCGCAGTTCGCCCGGCCCGACTTGTTGTGCCACATGCCGAGCGCGTCGATGAGCGACTGGTCCGGCGAGGGCAGCGCGAAGTCGACGACCATCGTCGTGCCGCCGGCGAGCGCGGCGCGGGTGCCGCTCTCGAAGTCGTCGGAGGAGTAGGTGCCCATGAAGGGCATCTCGAGATGGGTGTGCGGGTCGATGCCGCCGGGCATCACGTAGCAGCCGGTCGCATCCAGCGTCTCGTCGCCCTTGAGCCCCTTGCCGATCGCGGCGACCTTGCCGCCCTCGATCAGAACATCGGCCTCGTAGGTCAGGTCGGCCGTGACGACCGTTCCGCCCTTGATGACTGTGGACATGATGGCTTCTCCCGTTGTCGTCCTGTCTCAGCGCCCCGGGCGCGGACCCTCACCCCACCCTCTCCCGCGAGCGGGAGAGGGAGTCTGGCCGCGACCTGTTCCACCGTCGTGCCACATGCACCGTCCGCTCCCTCTCCCGCTCGCGGGAGAGGGTCGGGGTGAGGGCCAGCCGCCGACGCCGCCGGGCCATGCCGTCCGCATCACGCTCACCCCACGATCTCCGCAGTCTCGACGGCCGCATGGAACAGCGTGTTCGTCCCCGCCGCCGCCCAGTCTGGGCTGATGTCCTCGTCCTCGTTGTGGCTGATGCCGTCGACGCAAGGGCAGAAGATCATCGAGGTCGGCGCAACGCGGGCGATGTAGCAGGCGTCGTGGCCGGCGCCCGAGACGATGTCGCGATGCTTGTAGCCGAGCCGCTCGGCAGCGCGCCGGACGGCGGCGACGCAGTCGGTATCGAAGGCGACGGGGGGATAGTAGAAGACCTCGTTCACCTCCTGCTCGAGCTTGCCCTCCGCGCAGGCCTTGTCGAGCGCGGCCCGCAGGCGGGTCGCCATGTCGAGCAGCACCGCGTCGTCGGGGTGGCGGAAGTCGACCGTCATCGTCACCGCGCCGGGCAGCACGTTGCGCGAGCCCGGATAGGGATCGAGCACGCCGACCGTGCCGACCGCGTTGGGAGCGTGCGACAGCGCGATCTCGTTGACCGCGAGCACGATCTTCGCGGCCCCGACCAGGGCGTCGCGGCGGCGCGGCATGGGCGTCGTGCCGGCGTGGCTCTCGAAACCGGTGAGCTTGATGTCGAACCAGCGCTGGCCCTGGCCGTGGGTGACGACGCCGACGTCGCAGCCCTCGGCCTCGAGGATCGGCCCCTGCTCGATATGCAGCTCGAAATATGCCTTGATCGGATGCTTGCCGACCGGCTCGTCGCCAATGAAGCCGATGCGCTTCAGCTCGTCGCCGAATGTCTTTCCCTCGCGGTCGACGATGCCGTAGACCTCGGTTTCGGTGTAGGCGCCGGCGAACACGCCGGACGACACCATCGCCGGGGTGAAGCGCGTTCCCTCCTCGTTGGTCCAGTTGGCGACCTCGATTGGATGGCGCGTCCTGACGCCGAGGTCGTTCAGCGTGCGCACCACCTCGAGGCCGCCCAGCACGCCGAGCACGCCGTCGAACTTGCCGCCGGTCGGCTGGGTGTCGAGATGACTGCCGAGCACCACCGGAGGAAGCGAGGGATCGGCGCCGGCGCGGCGGGCGAACATGTTGCCCATGGTGTCGATCGTGACGGCGAGACCCGCCGCCTCGCACCAGGTCTGGAACAGGAGCCGGCCCTCGCGGTCGGAGTCGGTCAGGGTCTGGCGGTTGTTGCCGCCCTTCACGCCGGGGCCGATCTTGGCCATCTCCATCAGCGAGTCCCACAGGCGCTCGCCGTTGATCCTGAGATTGTCAGCCGGTGCGGTCATTTGAGGTTCTCCCGGAGGTTTCTTGAATTTGCGCCGGATGCGGCGAACGCCGCACGCTTCACTCGCGATGCTCGCTCCGCGCCCCCTCCCCGACCCTCCCCCACGAGGGGGGAGGGGGAAGAAGGCCGTGCCGCGTCGCCTCCCCTCCCCCTTGTGGGGAGGGGTCGGGGG
>JAEWYT010000169.1 GCA_023458595.1 Pseudomonadota bacterium | reverse complement strand
TAACGCCTGCCGGCCTCATACGAGCCTCGGTGGCCTTACCCCGAACGAGTTTGCAACCCGGTCCCGGAGGGACCACAACGAGAACAGAGTCCAGTCATGAGTGAGGGCAAACTGGGGGCAACGTCAGGTGCTGACGTGGATATTCTTTGTCAAGGCACCCGTTGGTGCGGTATGTCGCTAATGACTCGCGAGCGTCGATCCCGCCGAGCCCCCGTACGCACCGTCGCCTCGCCGACGAAGAGCTCAACTACCGGCGCATCGGTGCCGTAGACCCATATGAATGCGCTGGCGTGAAGGCGCCCTTTTTGCAGTGAATTGCAATCTTCGATTTCGATTTGCGGCATAGGCCCTATAGAACTCGTATGGCAGGTGCTGTCGAAATCAGAAAGCGGCCCGGGTTACCGCAACGTGTTTGACGCAATAGCTGGCGCCGAACACCACACCGTTACGGGCAGAATACTGCCTATTAGGCCATGCCGAAGGTCTGGACTCTCGAAGTCGAGAGTCGCGATATCCTTTCGGCAACAACCGAACAGCTTGACGTCGAGTGCAGATGGCGCCCAATTTCAAACGATTGAACGACACCACAAACCACAAGTAAGGCGAGCAGGGGGCGTATGACGGACGAAAATCCACCCCGAGCAAAAGTACCTACGATCAAGGACGTCGCCCGCATCGCAAACGTTTCGGTGGGCACGGCGTCGAAAGTAATTAACGACGACGCTACCGTGCGGGATCGCCTTCGACGCCGTGTCCAGGACGCGATTCGGCAATTGGGATACCAGCCCAATGCGCTGGCGCAGGGAATGCGGCGTAGCGGTACGGGAATCGTCGGCTGCACCATCTCGGATATCTCCCATCCGGTCATCGCCTCCATGGTCAGCTCCGCCGAGATGGTTCTCAGCGATGCCGGCTTCGGGATGGTTCTGACCAGCCACAGGGACCAGTTGCGGCACGAGAAGCGGCTGTTCGAATTCCTGCTGCAGCGGCGCGTCGACGGATTGATCGGTACCGTGATCTACGACGACGAACAGACGGTTCCGGAGTCCCTGAAGAATGCTCAAATGCCGATCGTGCTGATGGAGCGGGAGTTCGGGGATTGGTTCGACACAGTGGTCAGCGATCAGGACCGAGGGTGCTATCTTCTGACGAAGCATCTGCTGGATCTCGGCCACACGCGCATCGGTATCCTTACTCCACCGCATCAGTCGCGGCCGGGACGGGACCGGATCAAGGCATTTAATCGTGCGCACGCGGAAGTCGGATTGATCGCTGACCCGACGCTTGTCCTGGACCGGGAGAACCGCGTCGACACGGGCTTCCGCGACACCTACCTGATGCTGACAGGCGCCAACCGGCCGACCGCCATAATCATCTCGGTCAACGAGCTGCCCGGCGTCATGCAGGCCGTGAAGATGTGCGACCTGTCGGTGCCGCGCGACATCTCGATCGCCTCCTGCGGGGATTCCGACCTCGCGGCCATGATCAATCCGGCGGTGACCTGCTTTCGCTGGGATCCCGCCCGCATCGGCCAGTACGCGGCCGAGCTCCTGATCGCGCGACTGCACACCGATCGGGACCGGCCAAAGCAGCGGATCGTGCTCGGTGCAGAGGTGATACTGCGCGACTCCTGTGCCCCGCCGCCGCGCCTTGCGCCCTAGACCAGGGCCATCTGGTCCAGCACCGTGACGCCGTCCTCGATCGGAATCTGCAGAACGTCGTTCAGTCGGTTGAGACCGATCCCGAAGGTGATGCGGAATGTCAGCTCGACGATCTGGGCGTCGTCGAAGTACTGGTGCAGACGCTCGAACATCTCGTCGCGGATGCGGTGGTGGTCGTTGAAGAGGGCGATCGTGTATTCGACGATCAGCTTCTGCGCATCGTCGAGCTCGGGATGATCCTCGTATTGCAGCAGCCGCTCGACGCCCTCCGCCGTAAGGCCGGCTTCCGTCATCAGCATCGGCGTGTGATGCGAGACGCAGTAGGTGCATTTGTTCAACTGGGACACCGCGACCAGCGCGACCTCGAGATACTCGCGCGGAACGATGCCTTCCTCACGGATCTCGAGCATCATCTTGAAGACGCTGTTGAGGATCGGAGGGCGGTGCGCCAGCACCGCGATCTGGTTTGCGAAGGAGCCGTAATTCAGCCCCTGATCGTAATATTCGAGCGCTGCGGGTGAGACTTCATTGCGCTTCAGAAGCTTGACGCGGGTCATGATGTTCTCCTTGGCTGTGCGGTCATGCGGAACGGTCTTATGCAGTCCGGCGGACGCCGTAGTTTTCTTCGATCAACCGGTCGGCAAATTTCTCGATCGCGGTGTTGGTTGATATCCCGGCGCGCTCCGCCTCGGCGAAGAATTCGAGGCACCGGTCGTAGAGCGCCTCGATCTTCGGATCGGCATCGGCGGCGAACTGGCCGCCACGGATCGCCGCCACGGTGATGACGCCCCCGGAGTTCGACAGATAATCCGGAACGAACAGGATCGACCGCGCGGCCAGGATCTCTCCGTGGCGCGGTTCGGCGAGCAGATTGTTGGCCCCGCCGCAGATCACCGTCGCGCGGATATCGTCGATCGTCTCGTCGTTGACCACTTCGCCCAGCGCGCACGGTGCGAGCGCGTCGACATCCGCCGACATGATGTCACCGGGATCGACGGCCGTCGCCCCGAATTCGGCGACGGCGCGCGCCACGCGCTCCGGGACGATATCCGACACGACCAGCCGGGCGCCGGCCTCATGCAACAGCCGGCAGAGGTTGAATCCGACGTCGCCGAGCCCCTGCACCGCGACGGACACGCCCTGAAGGGTGTCGCGCTTCAGCCGATGCGCCACCGCGGCGCGCAGGCACACGAGGATCCCCTTCGCCGTGCCAGGCGAGGGATCCTGCCCCGGCAGCCCGACCACGTGATCGGTCTCCTTGGCGATGATCGCGAGGTCCTCGGCGTAGATGCCGACGTCCTCGGCGCAGAAGTAGCGGCCGCCGAAAGACTCGACCACGCGTCCGAAGGCGCGGAACAGGGCCTCCGACTTGTCCTTGCGGGGGTCCCCGATGATGACGGACTTGGCGCTGCCGATGCGGATGCCTGAGACCGCGAGCTTGTAGGTCATCGCCCGGCTGAGGCGCAGCACATCGGCGATCGCCTCCTGCTCGCTCACATAGGGCCACATCCGGATACCGCCGCCCGACGGCGCCGGGCCGAGACGGCGGTGAAAAGCGATGAACGCCTTCAGTCCCGACTCCGGATCGTGAAAGAAATGGACTTCCTCGTGGTCGTCATAATCCGGGGCCTGAAGGATACTCATCTGGTCGCACCTGTTAGCGGACGCTTCGGACCCGCCCCAGGCCGGCATGCGGCGGGATCGGGACGGGATGGTCTGAACCGGGTCGGCCGCGCCATGCTAGACGGCCTCCTGCTGGGGCTGCGCCGACGAAAGGACGACTTCTTCCTCCCGCTGCGGCGGCCAGGGAAAGTCGCGGCGCAGCACCACGTCGTCGCGCCCGACATCGGCGATATGGTTCCAGCCGCCCTGCGCGAGGGCACGCTCGAGTTCGTCCTTCAGGATCGTGAACATGCGCGCGACGCCGGCCTCGCCGCCCGCCCCGAGACCCCACAGATACGGACGACCGATGAGGCAGCACAATGCTCCCAGCGCACGGCATTTGAGGATGTCGCTGCCGCGGCGGATGCCGCCGTCGATGATGACGGGGACGCGGCCGTCGACCGCCTCGGCAATTCCCGGAAGCACGTCGACGGTCGCCGGTTCCGTATCGAGTTGGCGGCCGCCGTGGTTCGAAACCATGATGGCGTCGACGCCGATATCCAGTGCACGGCGGGCATCCATGGGATGCATGACACCCTTGAGCACCAGCGGCCCCTTCCAATTGCGCCGCATCCACTCCAGGTCGCTCCACGTCACCGTGGGATCGATCAGGCTGTTCAGCCATTGCGCAATGCTCACCACGCCGGACGGCCCGTATCCCTTGAAGTTCGGGAACGAGACCTGCGGCTGGGTCGCCATCTGACGCAGCCAGCCGAACCGACGCATCATGTCGAAGCCGCTCGCCAACCGGAACCGGGGCGGAACGGTGAACCCGTTGCGGAGATCGCGATAGCGATTGCCAGGCGCCTGCACGTCGACCGTCAGCACCAGGGCCTTGTATCCGGCCGCGGCCGCACGCTTGGCGAGATCGAGCGTAACGTCGCGATCCCGGTAAATGAACTGCTGGAACCACTTCGGCCCGGGAGAGGCCTTGGCGATCTCCTCCAGGCTGAGGCTCGACGCCGCGCTCACGACCATGATCGTGCCGGCCTCCGCCGCGGCCCGGGCGACGACTGCCTCGCCGCGCGGCCATATGATGCCGGTGAAACCGGTCGGGGTAATGAGGACGGGCAGCGCGAGGCGTTCGCCGAAGATCTCCACGGTGACGTCGCAATCAGGCGTCGGCCGTAGCATGCGCGGCAGAATCTCTATCTCGGAAAACGCCGCGACGTTTCGCAACGCCGTCAGCTCCTGGTCCGCCGCGCCATCTATATAGTCGAAGACGAGGCGCGGCAGTCGCTTTCGCGCGCGCGAGCGCAGGTCGGCGACACTGTAGGCGCCGCCCACCGCGCGCTCCCACCGCGTGCGGCGATCAGATCGCACCCGAACTCTCCGCCGTCGACAAGCCGAACTCCCGCATACCGTCCGTTTCCGCCAATATGAAACGTTAGCATAATTAGCGCACGCTCTCACGTAACCGTGGGTGAATCAAGCGCCATAATCTATTTGAAATCGGAGAATGAAACGTTACTATAAGACGCTCTGCAAACCTTGTCGGGGGGTGTCATTGGAAGGTCGAGCGTCCCATCGGATTGGTATTTCACCCGGATGGCTTCTGCCGCGCGGTTTGGCCGATGACCGCTACTGCAACGATCCGGGAGACATCCCGGCGCCGGCGGTGAGCGCTCCCCCGTCCGATGGTTTGCTGCCGGGTCCGGCGATCTTCGGAGCTGAGTCATGGCGGAGTTGATGGGGCAGCTCGTCGCCGGCGTCACCTACGGCCTGATCCTGTTGCTGATCTCGCTCGGACTGACGGTCGTCTTCGGGATCGGCCGCGTCGTGAACTTCGCGCACGGCGCCTTCTACGCCCTCGGCGCCTTCGTCGGCTTCACGCTCGCCCCCTACATCGGACTGCTCGGGGCAATGATCGTCGCGCCCCTGGTCGTTGCCGCGCTCGCGGTGTTCCTCGATCACCTGGTGATCCATAAGGTGCGTCATCACTCCGAGCTGATGACTTTCATCCTGACTTACGGGCTGTTGCTCATCCTGACCGACATGATCCGGGATATCTGGGGAACGAACAGCCACTACATCGACATCCCCGTGTTCCTCCAGGGATTCTGGGAAATCCTCGGGGTCCGCATCGGCCGCTATCAGCTCACCGCCGGCGGCATAGCGCTAGCCGTGGCGCTGATCCTGCTCGCCGTTCTCTACCGAACGGACATCGGCCTCAAGTTTCGCGCCTCCTCCGAGGACCCGGACGTGGCCTCCTTCATCGGCATCGACGTCGAGCGCATGTTCCGGATCGTGTTCGCCACGGGCAGCGGCCTCGCCGCCTTCGCCGGCGTCGTCAGCGTGCCGCTCTATTCGGCGGTGGTTGGCATGGAGGAGATCGTCATCTACGCCTTCGTCATCGTGATCGTCGGCGGCCTCGGCAGCCTGCGCGGCACCGTCGTCGCCGCGCTGCTTGTCGGCATCCTGACCTCGGTCGGCTCGGCCTACATCGCCGCCTGGTCGAACATGCTCGTCTTCCTACTGATGCTGGTCGTGCTGGTTCTCGAGCCCCGCGGGATCTTTCGTGAAGGGAGGGTGCTGATATGACCGCTCCCGCCGCGACGAGTCGGTCGGCGGGCCGGGCGGATTTTCGCCGTCTGCCGACCTCTTATGTCGTCGCTATAGTCGTGACGCTCGCGCTGATCGCCGCCCCGATGCTCGGCGTCTCGCACGGCACCGTCTCACTCCTGTGCCTGGCGGTGACCATGGGCATCGCGGTGATGAGCCTCGACTACGTCTTCGGCTTCGGCGGCATGATGAGCTTCGGCCATGCCGCCCTATTCGGCTTCGGCGCCTACATGGCCGGGTTCGCGCTCCAATATGTCGGCACCGAAATTCTCATCGGCTTGCCGCTGGCCGCGCTGGCCACCGCGGTGCTTGGCTGCCTCTGGGGGCTTCTGCTCGGACGGCTGGAAGGCGTCGCCTTCGCCATGGGCACGCTGGCGCTCGCCTCTAGTGTCCGGTTCCTTTTCGTTCAGCTCCGCGACGTGACGGGCGGCACCGACGGCCTCGTCGCCCTGCCGCTGGCGGAATTCTTCGGCATCCCGATTCGGACGGAGGCGCTTTACTATGTCGCCGTCCTGTTTGCCTTCGCAATCTTCCTGATCCTCAAGCAGGTGGTGCGGACGCGATACGGCCTGGCGCTGCAGGCCGTGCGCGACAACCCGCTGCGCGCCGAAGCCGCCGGGATCAACGTCTATGCGCACCGAGTCGTCGCCATGACCATCAGCGGCGCGATCGCCGGATCGGCCGGCGGGCTGTTCGTCTATCTGCAAGGTGCGATCGACCCGAGCCAAGTCCACTGGGTCCTGTCGGGCCACTTCATGATCCAGCTCCTGATGGGCGGCCCCGGGACCCTCATCGGCCCCTTCGTCGCGGGAATGGCCATGACCTACCTCCAGCACTGGTTGTCGGGCTTTGTCGCGCACTGGGAGATGTTCATCGGCGTGCTCGTCGTCCTGTTCGTCTACTTCACGCCGCGCGGCGTCGTCCCCGGAATCGTCGAGTTCGTCGGCTGGTACCGGCGAAGGAGGCGCGCATGAACGCCCCCGTCCTGAACGGCATCAACCTGTCGAAGCGCTTCGGTGGCGTCCAGGCTCTGAGTAACGTGTCGATCGAGCTCGGCGCCCAGGCGCCCGTCACCACCGTCATCGGACCCAACGGCGCCGGCAAGACGACGCTGCTCAACCTCCTGTGCGGCGCGCTGCCCCAGGACGACGGCACGGTCGAGTTCGAAGGCACCGACATCTCCGGGACGCGAATGCGCCAGCGCATGCGGATGGGCATCGCGCGCACCTTCCAACACACGGGCATATTCCGGCGGCTGACGCCGCGCGAGCACTTCACGCTGATGGCGCGCGACCTCGGTTCCGACGGCAGGTGGCATTCGATCGAGCAGCTCCTCGACGCCTTCAACCTTTCCGCCTTCGCCGACACGCCGGCCGAAAGCCTGAACCATGTCAGCCAGCGCCTCCTCGAGATCGGCATGATCGTCTCGGCCTCGCCCGCCGTTCTGATGCTGGACGAGCCGACCGCCGGCATGGATCTCGCCGAGACGGCCCAGATCGCCGCCCTGGTCCGTCAGCTCAGAGAAGTCATGAAGCTGATGATCATCGAGCACGACATCGATTTCGTCCTCGATATCTCCGATCACATCATCGTCCTCGACCAGGGCAATGTTATCGCCCGGGGGACGCCCGAGGAAGTGCAGCGTGACGAGGCAGTCGCCGCGGCCTACATGCGCCGGGGGTACCGATGATCGAGGTCCGCGATCTGAACGCCTGGTACGATCAGGTGCCCGTCCTGCACGGCATCTCCTTCGACATCGAGGCCGGCACCTCGATGGCCATCCTCGGCCGCAACGGCATGGGCAAGACCTCGCTGCTGCGCTGCCTCGTCGGCTCGGAGTCGCCGCGATGGACCGGCAGCATCCGGATCAATGGCGAAGCCGTCCGCATGGGAAAGCCGCACGCGGTGGTGGCGCGCGGCTATGCCTATGTGCCCGAAGGGCGCGGACTGTTCCGCGGCCTGACGGTCGCCGAGAACCTGCGTGTCGCCCGGCGACAGGTCGCGAATTCGGTCTGGCCGCTCGAACGGATCCACGAGATGTTCCCAGTGCTGAGGGAACGCGCCGCCCAGCCCGCCGGCACGCTCAGCGGCGGCCAGCAGCAGATGCTGGCGCTCGGCCGCGCGCTTGCCAACGAGCCGGACATCCTCGTGCTCGACGAACCCTCCCTCGGCCTGGCGCCGTCGGTCATCGGCCAACTCGAGAAGTCGCTGATCGATATCGCGGCCTCCGGCGTGACGATGATCACCGTCGAGCAGCATCTGAATTTCGCTTTGAGCATCAGCACGGAGGCAATGGTGCTCGAGAAAGGCCGCGTAACGGAGAAGCGTTCTTCGGCGGAGCTTCGCGCCGATCCTGATTACGCGGAATCGATACTCAGCCTTGGCGGACGTTCCGCCTCGAGCCTGGGACCCACGCCAGTCGCATAAGGAGAGGCTCATGAAGAGGACTGTTTTCACCCTACTTGGATTGTTGGGAATCGCCGTCTGTACCCAGCACGCGCAGGCGGCGGGCAGCAAGGGCGTCATCGAGATCGGCTGCATCACGCCGCTGTCGGGTGCCGCCGCCCCGATCGGCAACCGCCTCAGCGCGGGCGCGAAATTCGCGGTGGACCAGCGTCCCGAGATCAATGGCTGGGAGATCAAGCTGAACCTGCAGGATACCGCCGGCGATCCCGCCAACGCCCTGCAGAAGGCGCAGGCGCTGGCCGGCGAGGACGCGGTTCGCGCCATTACCTGCGTCGGCTACAGCCAGGAAGCCGCCGCCATCAGCGGCGCCCTGAAGACCGGCCGCCTGGAGATTCCCTATATCGACGGCAACAATGTCGGCGACAACATAACCGGCGAGCTCTGCAACGACTGGACGTTCCGCGTCGCGCCGAACATCACGTCGATGATCAACGCCATGAAGCTCTATCTCGAGCGCAATCCCGACGTCGGCAAGAACGGCTGGTACATCATCGGCTCCGACTCCGCCTACGGCCACGGCATGGAAAGCACCTTCGCCAAGGTCGGCGCGAAAGTGATCGACAGTAACCTCGCAGCCCTCGACACCACCGACTGGCTGCCGGTGATCAACAAGGCGCTGAGCTCCGGCGCCGACGCGATCTGGCTGCCGGTGAACTTCGGCACACCGCTGTCGCAGTTCCTGAACCAGGCGAACCAGCTCGGCCTGCTCAAGCAGACGAAGGTCTTCCTTCCCGTCGGCCTGCCGTTTCTCGATGCCATCCAGACCTTAGGAGACGACGGCGTCGGCCTGATCAGCACCTCCTATCAGACCGACTTCACCCTGCCCGAGGCCCACGACATCGCCCAGGCCTACTACGAGGCGAACGGCGAGCCGCCCTCGCAGCAGACCTTGCAGCAGATCGCCGTCACCAACATCATCCTCGACGCCATCGCAACGACCGAAGAGCCGACGCGCGAAGCGATCCGGGATGCCCTGGCGAACACGGAGTTCAAGAACTTCAACGGCACGGTCAAGTTCCGCCAGCCCGACCAGCAGGCGGTCAACACGCTGTTCGAAGGGACGATACAGAAGCTGGACGCGCCGCTCTTCGGCGTGAACTACTCGTGGGTCGCCGACCGCACCTATTCCAGCGCCGACGTGATGCCGCCGGCAAGCGAGCTCGGCTGCACGAAGTAAAGCCGACCTGAGAAAGACAAAGCCCCGCGGGGACATCGCGACCCGCGGGGCTTTGCAATTCCGACTTCAAGGCTTTAGGCCGTCGGGTGCCGCCAGACTCAAAGAGCTTCTTAAGAGCTCTTTGCGATGTCGATTGAGGTCTTGCTCGGATAGACGTCGATCAGCGCCTGCCCGTTCAGGAGCTTCGTGATCGTCTGTGTCTCGGAATCGCGATAGGTGCGGGCGACGGACAGGACTTCCTCGATCCTGCTTGCCGGACACACCATGACGCCGTCGGCGTCCCCCGCGATCAAGTCGCCGGGCTCTACGCTCACCCCGTCAATATCCAGCGTGACCGCCGGCGAGGTATCCGCATCGTCGGGCACCATGCCCGTCGGCGAAGTGGCCCGCGTCCAGAACGGCAGCCCGATCTCGCGAAGCTGCAGGATATCCCGCGCCATCCCGTCGACGACGACGCCGGCGAGGCCGAGCTTGTGGAGCCGCAGCGCGACCATCTCGCCGAACACCGCCGCGCCGACGTCCTCATCGGCCTGGATCACGAACATCGCTCCGGCGGGAGCGTTGTCGATCGCATCGAACCAGCGCGCCCTCTCGTCGCCCTTCCGCTCCTTGGCGAAGCGCACCCGGACCGTGTAGGCAAGGCCGATCGCGGGCCGGCCAGACTGGGGCAGGAAGCCCGCGAGCTGCTGGCTCCGCACATAGGGAATGCCGCCGACGCGCTGCATGGCGTCGGCCACCAGTGAGGCGTTCAGGCCGGCGGTATCTTTCAGACTCATGGCAACACTCCTCTAGGCCCGACCCACGCGACGCGGAATGAGGCCGACATAGTCGAGTTCGAGCAGAACGTCCCCGGGCGGCCCCTCGGACGGCGCGGCGGGGAAATAACCGCACGGCCGGTCCTTGGTCGCGATCGTGCGCAGGCGCAACGCGCCGACGTCGTCGCTGCCCGGCAATGCGAATTTCTCCATGACCTGCGTCCACGCGTAGACCGTCCAGCCGGCCGGCGTCGCCTGCAGGTGGCGAGCGCGATCGATCGCGGCGACGCGGAAGACGTTGCCCAGGCCGTTGTAGGAAAGCGCGCGGGCCAGACCAACGATATGGCCGACGAAGACGATGCGCCGGCCGAACGGCATCGAGGCCATGAAATGGGCGTCGTAGTGCGGCGGGGCGACGTTCTGGTAGAGCCTGGCGCTCATCATCGCCTCGCTCTCCTCGATCGTGCAGCCGACGACATGATCAATGCGCTCGCCGACCTCGTAATCGTCCCAGAGGAATTCCGAGCCGGTCACGCGGGTATCGAAACCCTCCATCGACAGATCCGTGACCGGATGCAGCCGGTCGGCCCCGACCGGCGCCGGCAGGGAATCGGGCGACAGCGGCTGGGACTGCGCGGCCTCCTCGCGGCGGCGGACCGTGACCCAGCGAAAGAACGAGACGACGACGGATCCATACTGGTTGCGCGCCACGGTGCGCACGCGGACGAGGCCGGTATCGGTCGTCGGGCCGGGCTCAAGGGACACGATCTCGGTCTCCGACTCCATGGTGTCGCCGGGATAGACCGGATCACCGAACACGCAGCCGCCATAGCCGAGCGTCGCCACCGCCCGCATCGATATGTCGGAGACGGTCTGGCCGAAGGCGATCTTGAACACGAGGATGTCGTCCAGCGGCGCGGTCCGGAAACCGAGCGACGTGGCGAACACTTCGGAGCACTGCGCGGGAAAGCGGATGCCGGAGAAGACGCGGTAGAGCGACGCCATGCCCTCGGTCGCGGTCAGCGCACCGGCGTGCCGGAGAACCTGTCCGACGGAGAAATCCTCGAAATAGCGGCCGGGAAAGCTCTTCTGCGCCGTCATCTGAATTCCTAGGCGCCGGGAACGGCCGCCTTGGACTTGGAGGGATAGGCCTCGATGATGGTCTTGCCGGCAGCCACGCCCTCGTGCGTCTTGCTTTCCGATGTCAGGAAGTCCCGCGCGAGCGCGCAGGCATCCTCCACATAGGCCTTGGGGCAGACGAAAACACCGTCCATGTCGGCGGCGACGAGATCGCCGGGGCTGACCGCGACACCGTCGACATTGACGGTGACGCCGACCTCGACATGGACCTCGCTCGGCACCATGCCGGCCATGCTGATCTCGCGCGCCCAGACCGGAAAGCCGACCTGGCCGATCCCGAGCACGTCGCGGATGCAGCCGTCGACGACCGCGGCCTTCACCCCGAGATATTTCAGCCTGCGGGCGACGACGTCGCCGACGACACCGCCGCCGAGATTGCCGACGACTTCGATCACCACGATGGTATTGCCCGGCGCACTGTCGTAGGCGCCCATGACCCGGCCGCGCTCGCCACCATCGAGATCGATCGCGCGGCTGAGCCGCAGCGTATGGGCGGGCGCGACGAACGCCTGCTGGGGCGCGATCGGCCGCAGGTTCGGGCAGCACAGCGCCTCGCTGACCGTATGGCCCTTGATCCGTTCGATCGCATCGTGGAGCAGGGAGGCATTGAGCCCGCTCAGATCGCTTTTTGTCATCGTGCTGCGCTCGCGTCCGCTATGAAACAGTTCATACTAATCCCCAAAAATCCGCCGGAAGATCGTCATGGATTTGAGGGAATTGTTGCCCTATTTAAAGTATGGAACGTTTCAGTTTCGAGATGCAACCCCATTATGACGACAATAGGGATGCGCGGCGCGAAAAGGGGGAGAAATGGCCAGGGCAGCGATCATCCGCAGGACGGGCGGGCCGGACGTCATTGCGATTGAGGACATCGAGACCGGGTCTCCGGGTCCCGGCGAAGCGAAGGTCCGGCACGAGGCTATCGCCGTCAATTTTCACGACATCTATGTCCGGTCCGGCTTGTACCCGGTCCAGCATCTCCTCCCGCTGGTGCTCGGCGCCGAGGCCTCCGGCGTCGTCCTCGAGACGGGACCGGACGTGACCAACGTCGCCCCGGGAGATCGCGTGGCCTATGCCTGCCGCCCCTACGGCGCGTTCTCCGAAGAACGGCTGATCGCCGCCGATAACCTGGTGAAGCTTCCCGACGCGATCGATTTCCGCACGGCGGCATCGATCATGGTCAAGGGCATGACCGCCGAGTATCTGCTGTTCCGGACCCACAAGGTGCGGGCCGGCGACACGATACTGGTGCACGCCGCAGCCGGCGGCGTCGGCCAGTTGCTCTGCCAATGGGCGAGGCACCTGGGGGTAACGGTCATCGGAACCGCCCGCGGCTCCGACAAGGCGACGATCGCCCGCGACGCCGGCTGCACGCACGTGATCGACTATTCCTTGGAGGACTTCGTGACCTGCGTGAAGGAGATCACGGGCGGCACCGGCGTCTCCGCGGTCTACGATTCCGTCGGTCGGGATACCTTCTTCGGCTCACTCGACTGCCTCTCGATTCGCGGGCACCTTGTGAACTTCGGACAGTCGTCCGGCCCCGTCGAAGGGTTCACGGTCGCGCAGTTGAGCGAGAAGTCGCTAACCCTGTCCCGGCCGGTGCTCTTCCACTACATCGCGACGCCGGCCGAGCTCGCGGACGTCTCCTCCCACGTATTCCGCATGGTGCAGGACGGCATCCTCAAGGTGAAGGTCAATCGGACCTATCCGCTCGAAGATGCCGGCCGCGCGCAGGACGACCTCGAGCAGCGCAAGACCGCGGGCGCCTCGGTGATTCTGCCGTAGATCATTGGTGCTGCGCATAGATGTCAGAGGTAGCGGGCGTGCAATGGATTCCAGCGGATCCTGGACCGTAGTCTAAGGAATCTCAGTTTCTGCTCTAGCGTCAAACAACTCCCCCTGCTCCGTGGGCGGCGCGGCGATCCTGCCGCGGCTTGCCGGCGTGAAGCCGAACTCGGCGGAGATTCGCAACATGATCTCCGCCTGGCGGTTGGCGATGGCGACGTATGGAGACTGGATCGGATAGCCGGTCGGCGATTTGACCATCGAACCGTACTTCTGGATCGCTTCGATGGCTTCGACCCACATCGCGTAGGCGTTGCAGTAGGCGGCGAGCGCGGCCCGGTCGAGATGAGTGAGCAGGTTGAGCTTGGAGAGCTCGCCGACGAGGCGGTTCCACTCGCGCTGGGCGGCCTCGCTCAGCTCGGGCGGGCAGTCGGGGATTGCCGGCTCGGGGCGCGGCTCGTTGTAGTTCAGAGGGCGCTTGCCGGGGTTGCCGGTGAGCACCTTCAGCTTGGTCGGCTTCGGCTTGCGCCCGCGCATCTCAGTCTTCCTCGGTGTCGGTGATGGCGTTGGAGTCGGCGGTCTCGTCGAATGTCTTCCCATCGGCCTCTCGCGTGGCGACCTGCCCGGTGAAGGCCTGCCAGCGGCGGACGGCGACGTCGACGTAGATCGGGTCGATCTCGATGCCGAAGCAGACCCGGCCGCAGGACTCGGCTGCTATCAGCGTCGTGCCGCTTCCCATGAACGGTTCGTAGACCGCCTGGCCAGGACTGGAGTTGTTGAGCATAGGCCGGCGCATGCATTCGACCGGCTTCTGGGTCCCGTGGACGGTCGCCGCGTCCTCGTTCCGGTTGGAGATCGTCCAGACCGTGGTCTGCTTGCGGTCGCCAGTCCAGTTACCGGTCTTGCGGACCGCGTACCAGCACGGCTCGTGCTGCCAGTGGTAGTCCCCGCGCCCGATCACCATGCGGTCCTTGGCCCAGATGATCTGCGCGCGGATCGAGAAGCCATCGGCCTCGAGGCTCTCGGCTACCGTCGTCGCGTGCAGGGCCCCGTGCCAGACATAGGCGATGGAGCCGGGGAACAGCGCCCAGGCCTCACGCCAGTCGGCGCGGTCGTCGTTGCGGACCTTGCCAGTGCGCTTCGACTTGCTGACGCCCTGCCGGTGCCGCCACTCCGGATCGTAGGCGACGCCATAGGGCGGGTCGGTGACCATCAGCATCGGCTTCACGTCGCCGAGGAGTCCGGCGACCGCATCCGGGTCGGTGCAGTCACCGCAGGCGAGGCGGTGCTTGCCCAGGATCCAGATGTCGCCGGGCCGGGTGACCGCGATGTCCCCTACCTCCGGAACCTCGTCCTCGCCGGTGAGGCCCGCGGTCGAACCATTGAGCGCCGTCGCTAGTTCGGCTTGCGTGAAGCCGAGCGCCGACAGGTCGGCACCGAGATCGGAGAGGTCCTTCAGTTCAAGGCTGAGCATCTCGGTGTCCCAGCCGGCGTTGAGGGCAATACGGTTGTCGGCGAGCACCAGCTGCCGGCGCTCGATCTCCGAGAGGCCGTCCAGGACGATGACCGGCACTTCGTTCAGCCGAAGCCGGCGCGCGGCGGCGAGTCGCCCGTGGCCGGCGATGACGTCACCGTCGGGACTGGCGAGGATCGGATTGGTGAAGCCGAACGTGCGGATCGAGCCGGCGATCTCGGCGACCTGCTGATCGCTATGGGTACGGGCATTGCGGCCGTAGGGGATGAGCCGGTCGACCGGCCAATAGCAGACCGAGAGGTTGCCCTTCGCCTCGGCTTCCTTGGCCGGCTTGCGACGGGACCGTTTCGTGTTGGTGCTAGCCATCAGCTACCCCCCCCCCACCTGAATTTCGCGACGTTTTTCGGGAGCGAGGGCTGCTTCGAAGGTGCCGGTCCGCTGGACGCAAATAAAAAGCTCTTCCGAAACCTGCGCCCCCAAAAAGATCGCTGGGCCACCGGTCCGCGATCGAGAAATCGGGAACTTTGGCCCTCCCCCCGTGCAAACCGGCCCGAAACGGCGACGATTGGGCTGGTTTCCGAAATCGGACAAATCCGCTTCCGTCCGGAAATTCGGAGCAGGAGAAAAAAATCTGCGAATGAGAGGGGCGCAGGTCTGAGAGCGAGAGCGCCCCAGAGATATGCCCCCCCCCCCGCATTGCGGCATCGCCGGGCAAGGCAGGGAGTGATCGCGATGCCGAACCAGCGACGTGCTCATTGGCGCGGCTTCCGATCGTCGTGGTCGCCGGTTTTGCTGCCGACATGCTCGATGCCGAGCGCGTCCAGAAGATCGCGCCGGCGCAGTTCGTCGAGAAGGAATCCGACACCGGAGCCGCGGCGTTTGAGTTCTGCCTCCGTGATCCGGTCGCCGAACTTCGCGTCGATGCAGTCGATGATCGCCACGTAGACATCGGCGGTGCGGGCGAAGCGCATTCTAAGATCGTCTGACCAACGCCGCTCGGCGGCCGCCCAGGCGACCTCTCTCGAAGCGGGTGTCGGGAACAGCCGCGACCGAAGGGGATCGAAACTCTGCCTCTTTTCCGTTCCTGCTGGCCCATTGCAGACGTTCGGCTTGCAAGGACGACTGTTGTCTTGCTCGCGACGCGCGTCCGGGACGGGTTCTTTGGACTGGTTCCTTAGAAGGGTTTGGGTGACAGGCCTGTCCTCTGCCAGGTGACACTCGGTGTCACGTTGCCGAGCGCCGTTTGTCACCTTCCGCCGCGCCGCGCTGTCCTTCGCCATCAGTTCCTTCCATGCCCCGTCGAGTTGGCGGAACCTCGCCCAGTTGGGCTGATAGGAATTGCGGTTCGAACGGCCGCCGTGACGGGTGCATTCGATGAGGCCGAGATCATCGAGCCGATCGGTTGCACGCTTGACCGTTCGGACACTCATATTGAGGAGGCCCGCGAGACGCTCGACGCCTGGATCGCATCGACCATCGATTCGATTGAAGTGGTCGATGATGGCCGACGCAACGCGCTTGTCGTTCGTGGACAAGTCCGCCGACAGGCTGATTGCCTTGTGCGCGATCAACGTATCGAGGGCGTCGGGAAGCAGTCCGGTTTGGAGCGGCGATGGCGACGCCATGGTTCCGTCATCCACAGGGCCTGCCTGGGAACAGCAGTGCCACGTTTGAAGCTGGTACAATCGTGGGCGGGCGAAGGACTGGCGTCTACAGTCGCCGATTGCGCTCTGTTTCTAAGCTCTTCGCACGTCAACAGAAATTTGAGGCCGTGAATGTCCCGGCCGGGACATTGGAGCGAATCATCGGGAGGTCAGGCAATGGCGATTTCGGATGGTCGGCCCGCGAGGGGACTCACACCCGAAGAGGCGCTCAAACGCTGGTCGGATCCCGATGCCTGGGCGGCTATGAATGAGTATGCCGATGCGCGGGAGAGCATATCCACAGAAGGTGGGCGATCTCCCCACGAGCTGCGGCATCGGGAGTACGTCAAACGCCGGGAACCTCTCGACAGCGCTCTCGTGGAAAAACTCGAGTCGGCACAGTTGGTCGGCACGACCACTGGCGACATACCCGATCCGCACCACGGACGTTTTGTGATCCACAAGAGCCTCTGGTGCGAGCTCGATATCGACTACGAAATGGAGGATGCTGCCGGCGGCAGTCAGGTGTTCGAGAATCTGGAAATCGCGCAGATAAGCGCGATCCCGAGAAACGTGACTTCAATCCCGCACTGGGTCGAAGAAGAGCTGAAGCGGCTCAACGGGGACGCCGCCGATATCGGAGACACGGAGCCCTTTGATGGAATCATCCACGATGCCCGCTTCCGGCACGCCACTGTGCTGGGGCAGGACTACACGTTCGGCGATATTCAGGCGAATATTATCAGGATCCTCCACGATGCGGCGGGAACCCAGAACCCATGGCGCTTCGGAAAGGTCATGCTCGCGGAAGCAGGATCCGCTTCGCGCAACATCAATGAGCTGTTCAGCTCCAAGAAAGATTGGCGGACGCTGATCGAATCGGATGGCCGCGGCTACTATCGGCTTCGGGTACGTCTGAAGCCCGGTTGGACAAAGTAGCTATCCCCACCCCATCCACACTCAGATGAATTTGCCTTGGTTTCCAAGGCACCCACCAACCCCACGCAATCCCGACCCGAGGCGGACGACGGATCCCGTTCGCATCAGCAGGCTGCCCGGCGCAATCGAGCGCAACGCACGGAGACGCCTGCTATGGAGCCACGCCACCTCAACGAGTTTGATCTCGCCAAGCGCTGGAACATCAGCGAGCGCACGCTGCAGCGCTGGCGCTGGAAGAAGAAGGGACCGCCGTACCTGAAGATCGGCGGGCGTGTCGCCTACCGCCTTTCCGATGTCGAGGCGTGGGAGGAGGAGAACCTCAAGAAGCCCGACGCGGACGAATAGCCATGCGGTCGTTCCGTATGGAGTCCAACACCTGCGCCGAATCCAACGCGACACTCCGCGCCGAGCTCGCCGAGATCCTCGCCGTCGGTGTGCTCCGCCTTAGTGCCCGGCAGTCAAGCGCGAAGAGCGGCGAATGCGGAGAGAGTTCGCTGGACTTCACCGCCGACCAGAGCGTGCATGCGGACCCGGTTGCGGAGAGCCTCGGGAGGCATGAGGAATGACCAACAGCGTGCTGGCGCGGCTGGCGAAGCTGAAGACAACGCCGACAGCGGAGTTGCGCAAGCAGTGGCGTGAGCTGTTTGACACCGAGCCGCCGCGCTTCAATCGCCGCTACCTCGAAAGCCGGCTCGCCTACCGTATCCAGGAACTTGAATACGGCGGGCTCAGGAAGGAGACCATCGAGCGCCTGCAGGCCCTCGGCGAGCGGCTCGACGGTGGCAATGCGGTCACCCGCCGCATCCGGGTCGACGATCGGCCGATCACAGGCACGAAGCTGATCCGCGAGTGGCAGGGCGTCGAGCACTGCGTGACCGTACTCGACGACGGCTACGAGTATCAGGGGCAGCCCTACAAGTCGCTGTCCTCGATCGCCCGCGCGATCACCGGCACCCGCTGGAACGGCTGGACCTTCTTCGGGCTCAGGAACAGGGCGCGACCGTGATGGCGGCAACGGCTGACATCCGCTCGAAGAAGGGCCGCGGCGCCAGCCGCGACAGTGGTGCCGATCGTCGGGCCTCCAACCGGAACGTTACAAACCCGCGACCGCGGGACCAGCGACCGTTGGTCCGGACGCGCTGTGCGGTCTACACGAGGAAGAGCACCGAGGAAGGCCTCGACATGGCGTTCAACTCGCTGGACGCTCAGCGGGAGGCCTGCGAGGCCTATGTGCTGAGCCAGCGCGCCGAGGGCTGGACGCTGGTGCCGGACTATTATGACGATGGCGGCATCTCCGGAGCGACGCTGGAGCGCCCCGCGCTGAAACGGCTCATCGCCGACATCGAGGCGGGGCTCGTCGATGTGGTGGTGGTCTACAAGATCGACCGCCTCAGCCGGTCACTTATGGACTTCGCCAAACTCGTCGAGGTGTTCGACCGCCACCAGGTGACCTTCGTCTCGGTCACCCAGTCCTTCAACACCACCACCTCGATGGGCCGGCTGACGCTCAACATCCTCCTGTCCTTCGCCCAGTTCGAGCGCGAAGTCATCGGCGAGCGGATCCGGGACAAGATCGCGGCTTCGAAGCGCCGCGGCATGTGGACGGGTGGCACAGTTCCGCTCGGCTACGACGTCAAGGACCGCAAGCTCGTCGTCAACGAGGCGGAAGCCGCCAAGGTGCGCATGATCTTCGAGCGCTTCGCCAAGGTCGGATCGGCCACGGTGCTCGCCCGGCAGCTCGTCGCAGAGGACGTCAGAAACAAGCGGGGCAAGCTCTTCGACAAGGGCTCGATCTACAAGCTGATCTCCAGACGCATCTTTCTCGGCGAGGTCGCCTACAAGGGCGACGTCTATCCGGGCGAGCACGAGGCGATCATCGACAGGTCCCTATGGAACAAGGTCCATTCGATCCTGAAGGAAAGCCCCCGCAAGCGGGCGAACCGCAACCGGGCACAGACGCCGGCACTGCTCAAGGGCCTGATCTTCTCAGCCTGCGGCCGTGCGATGACACCGACCCACACCCGGCGTCGCGGGCGGCTCTACCGGTACTACGTCTGCGCCAAGGTACTGAAGGGCGAAGTGGCCGAGAGCCCGGTGTCACGCGTTCCCGCCGCGGCAGTCGAGGCCGCCGTCATCGACCAAATGCGGGCCGTCCTCCAGTCGCCGGAGGTGATCGTCGACGTCTGGCGCGCCTTGCGCCAGGATGGCCACGACATCGCCGAGGCCGAAGTGCGCGAGAGCCTCGTCTCCTTCGATGATCTCTGGGCCGAACTGTTCCCCGCCGAGCAGGCCCGCATTGTTCGCCTTCTCGTCGAGCGGGTCGAGGTTCACGAGAACGGCCTCGACATCCGCCTGCGCACCGCCGGCATTCGAAGCCTGCTTGAGGACCTGCGCGGCGAGGATAGGGAAGAGCAGCAGCAATCTCAGAGCAACCGGCCCGGAGTAGCGGCTTGATGACTTGCTCAAGCACAAGCCGGCCGAAGATCATCGCGCGCGGTGAGGAAACCGTCACGCTTCGCGTCCCTATCGCCTTCGCCCGTCGGGGCGGTCGCAAAGTGGTGGTCGCGCCGGATGGCTCCGCCAACGCGCCCGAAACCTGGCGCCGCCAACCGCGCATCGACAACACCATGGTCAAGGCGCTCGCCCGCGCCTTCCGATGGCATCGCCTGCTCGACAGCGGTGCGTACGGGTCGATCGCTGAACTCGCCGACGCAGAGCAGCTCAATCGTTCCTACGTCAGCCGCGTCCTGCGGCTGACGCTGCTAGCCCCCGACATCGTCGTGGCGATCCTCGATGGACGGCAGTCGGAAAAGGTGACGCTCAAGGTCCTCTTGGAACCGTCTCCCGCGGAGTGGGAACGTCAGCGAGCAGCATTTCGATAAGCTCGTTGCGACCGTCTGAGCTCATCCTCGAGGCGCCAAACGATAGACCGACGAGATCCGAAAATCGTTGTTGCTTGAACTGGTCCTGGCGTTGAAGGTCTCGGTAGTTTGTCTGTCGTCCAAATGAGAGGCGAAAACCGATGCCCTCACCGCGCCCCATGTCGGTAGTTGTCGAGAACTTGCCGACGAAATCCGCCAAAATACGCGCCCTCGCCGCAGAGGGCTATTTGCGCACAGACATAGCAGAGTTCCTCGGCATTGCTTACCAGCACGTCCGCAAGGTGCTCCACGATGCTGGCACACGCGAAGGACTTCAGCGTGGCGCCTCTACTTCAAGCGGCCCAGAAAGCAAGAAAGCTAAACCGGAGCCGTTGACTGCCGAGATGTTGGTCCAAGCAGGCTTCACGCGCCTGGGCAATTGGATTGCGAACGATAACGGTATCGAGCTCGAAATACCTGCACCGAAGGAACCGGGAGTCTATGCCTTCGCCATAGATGGCGTGGTCCAGTATATCGGCGTCACTCAGGGCACTTTTCGTCAGCGCATGTACCAGTACCGGCGAGGCGATCCTGGACAAAAGACGAATGCTCGGATCAACCCTTTAATAGCAGCGGAATTGGCGGCCGGTAGGATTGTGGATGTCTATCTTGCCATGCCAGACCCCATGACATGGAATGGACTACCCATCAATTCGGCGGCCGGTCTAGAAGAAGGACTTATTCGCCGATACACGCTGCCATGGAACGTGAGAGGTGCTAAATTCTAGAAAAGCGAGGCATCCGGCGATGAACTCGCCGAATTTCTCGGTATGCGATAACATTAATTGCTCTTGGCGCTTCTCCTAAGGGCAGTGAATATCTTAACCTACTGTGCCTGACGGTGTCTAAATTAGCGGTCGGCTGGGGATGTGCTGTGGTCCGTCGCGTACTCATCGCCATGGTAGTCTGGTGCCTGACCGCTACTGCCGGTTGGGCAGACTACAGCCGATCGCGCGCAAATTTCCTGTCGCGAGACGTGCAAGATCGAATTCTCGTTCAGTGGGAGCTTACCTGGACTGGCCATTACGTGGCTATGACCGACGGCGAATTCGGTCGGAGAACATTTGAGGCAATCCAACGATTTCAGTCCGCCAACGGCTTTCCGCCCGACGGTGTTCTTACGCCAGCCCAGCAGAAGATCCTTGATGCTATAGCCGGATCAAGGATGCGGACCGTCGGGCTTGAATTTATTCAGGATCTTCGTGCGCGCGTGAAGGTTGGCGTGCCTACGAAGCTGGCGCCTGTTCGAATTGACACTCGGCGCGGGACGCGTTGGCAAGCTGCCTCGGAAGAGTTTGTCCTCGAGACTACGGCTATGCCTTATGATGAATTGTCGTACGAACAACTCTATGAGCGTCTCAGCAGCGAGAACCCGCGCCGAAGTATTTCATACAAGCGGATCAAGGACTATTTTTTTGTCGTGACCGGCAATTACGCGGGCAAATCCTTTTATACACGCATGCACCGAATGCCCGGTTCAACTAGGGGCGTGACCATTACATGGTCGCCAAACTTGTCCCCGGGTATCGACGGGATCGTGCTGGCACTTGCCGACTCTGTTTTCGACCTTGATGCCGATTCTGCGCCACCTTCCGGTTCGGGACCATTAACAACCGAAGACGATGTTTGGATCGTTGTGGCGAGCCGTATCGATCGATCGACTGCAATAGTGCTTGCACGTGAATACGCTGAGCGTTTCAAGCACACCGAGGTCTTTCGGACGCGCAATGGGCGGTTTGCCATCACGATTGGAGCAGGGTCGCGCGCAGTCGCACAGGAAGTGCTCGACAAATTGCTCTTGGCGGGAGCGATTCCAGACGATTCCTATTTGAGCACCGGCACAAGTTTCATGGAACGAGAGTGGGATGCGGAAGCCTACGCGGCCGCACCGGCCACCCCCTCCGAGACAAGTCCAGCAAATCCTCCACGAGAGACCAAGGAACCGTCATTCTATGGCGGCACCGGATTCTTCGTAACGTCGGACGGTGTGATGATCACCAACGCTCATGTTGCCGGCGAATGCGAAAAAATCGAGGTGCCAAACTATGGCACCGCCGACTTGATACATATTGATAGGACCAATGACCTAGCAGCGATCAAAGTGATCAATGGACCACCTGTTACCGTTGCGATTCTTCAGGTGCTGCCACTTCGCATCGGTTCGGATGTTGTGGTGCTGGGTTACCCGCTCGCGAACATCCTGGGATCGGCGCTCAACGTCACATCAGGACAAGTGAGTAGCCTTTCCGGCGTCGGGGGTGACACTCGCTACTTCCAGCTTACGGCCCCAATACAACCTGGGAACTCAGGCGGGCCCGTATTGGACCTGACAGGTCGGGTGGTCGGTGTGGCCTCTGCTCGCTTGGACGATTTGAAGGTCGTCGAGAATTCGGGCGCGTTACCTCAAAACGTGAATTTCGCAATTCGAGCTGAAGTCCTCCGCGCTTTCCTACGCACAGCGAAGATCGAATTCGCAGCGGAAGCATCCAACAATACGGTGCCACGGCCCGACGTGGCGGAGAGCGGAGCGAAGTTCACCGCTCATATCATTTGTACGAGTAGCCAGTAGACGCTCAATCGGATCAGCCTTGGTCCCGGCGAACGATGCGGATCATCTGATCCGAAATATCCTGCGCTCGGTGATAGCCAAGGGAATTAGGTAGACGCCGGGAGTACTTCGCGCCCGTCCCACGCACTACATTGCCAGCTTCAGTCGCTCAGCCATTGGCACCCTGCTGATTCAAGCACTCGTGCCGTTTCGTCCGCCTCAATGGGCGAACGCGTATCGTCATCCTCGCTGCCCAAAGGAACATAGATGACTAGACCTGCGCGGGCGCGGGTAAGCAGTACCCTGTAGCCATTTAATCGAAACCGCTTCTTGGCGACGTCGCGAATTACCTGCCAGCGCGGTGCGCGCATCATCCGTGGCACCCAATTCTTGCCCGACCAAATCAGATCGCGGCCCCAGCAGAGCCCGACATAGTCCAGCTCTAATCCCTGGCATCCAAACTCACTCAACGGCGTTTCCAGTGCGCCGGAGCTTCGAAAGTCCGTGTACGGTTTGAGGAACCAATGACCAATCGGACCAAGCTCGTTCGACCTCGGTGTTGGTGGCAGGCCGTCACCAACGAGGCGAACCGCACCGGAACTCGCTAGGAGACCAACCGAGCGTCCGCCCCGTCGCCGCTCGCGAAGCCAGGACTTAGCCGTTTCGAGATCACGGGTCAGGTACGCGGGCGGAACGTCCATTCGATCAGCCGACGATTTGGCTCCGACCAAATCGCCTTCCAGGAGTGCCGCGACCCATTGCCCGTGTAGCGGATTGCGGTAGGCACGGATCGCGTTGGCAAGATGAAGTCGAGGTTCCCTGACAATTTCAAGATTGGAGCCGATAGCCCCAGCAAGTAGGCCAGGGCCAGTGACCTCGGGCCCACCATCGAGGGCGGGCGGAGCCGCCACGATTTTCCACGCATGGCCGGCGGCCGCAGCTCGAGCCAATGATTGGCCCCAAAGCTCCAGACCTCCTTCTCCTCGATTGATCTCTTGGCCTGGTCCAACCAGGCAAACGAGGCAGCTCCATTCCAGCCTATCGAGAATGTCCAAGAAGAGCTCTGGCTCAGACTTCGGACGACCCATTAGCTCTTGGCCGACAGTCGCGTCCCAGGCACGCTGGGCCTCGTCAAAGATGATTACGTGCTCTGGTGGCGCAGCACCGTCGGTGTGCTCCTTGAGGTATCCGAGCAGATTCTGAATTGCCGTGACCGCCTGGTATTTGGCCTCGACTTTCGAGAACTTGTTTCGTGCAGCACTGTCGGCTGCGAGCGCTTCAGTAAGGACGTGGACAAGCGGCCGATTGCCCGAGAGCAATGCGGCGGGGCTCTGGCTCGACCGACTCTTTAGGGCCATGTCCAGTCCGAGCAGCGTCTTGCCAGCACCCGGCGCACCGGTAACAAAACAAATCACCTTGCCTTTGGCGGCCTCGGCGTCGGCGGCGACAGACCAAAGGACGTTGGCCGCGGATTGGAGTTCGGCATCGGCAGCGTCCCCCCGCCCGATTTCCGCAAACTGATGTCCAGCGTAGAGAGCTTGAGCGGCTTCAATGATCGTCGGTGTCGGGCGATAGGGAGATTGATCAAACTCCGTAGCATCAAGCGCTATCGCATCGAACTGTTCGCGACCTTTGAGTACGGCCAGCGCATCGACCAATGTCGACGCGTTCGTGAGCAATGTATCGGCTACGCTTTCGAACACGTGAAGATTGATTGGCTGGCTCGCAGCTTGATCAGCGCAGAGGATTGGGACGATCAATCTTGATTGCGAAACTTCATGAAAGTCGCGGAGCGAGTGCGCGTACCCTTCGACCTGAACACGTGCCCCGGAGTCGTAGCCCGTCGCTCCGATCTTGAATTCGATGACACCAATCGGGCCGCGGGTGAGGACGACTGCATCAAGGCGCTTGCCGAGCCGCAGAAGTGGTGACTCAAGAAGAACTGACCACGCACCGACGGAGGGCCCCAACTCTCGTAGAGCGGTACGAAGGATCGCGATTTCCTTCTCCCATGCTCGGATCTGAGTTGCTTCTGCTGACGCGTGGAACGCGACATGACGACTGGAGAGTCTGCCGACAATCGCGTTCACATCTTCCGTCAGAAAATCGCTGACCGTGGCGGAGTAGAACGACCGCCCGCCTGCCAAGGTGAGCTCTTCTGGTGCGCTACCCTCTTGCGTCACGGCGCGGTCGCCTCTGCGGCGAAGCGAGACCATTCGATGTCGCTAGCTTCGTGGGTATGCACGTCGAGTCCCGCGCCTCTTTTTCAACGCTTCAATTGTCGTTCAGTCCGTTGGGCGCTCGGGTATGCAATCGCTCCTTCCAGGAGGCTTCGACCCGGATGACATCGTCTGCGTCCATATCCGGCGACACACGCTGCAGGATCGAGAACTGAAAGTTTTTCGGATCTCGATCTCTAAGCAGACGGTTTCCGCCGTGTCCGGTCGTCGCGTAGCTAGTCCAACGACCAAGGAGGTTGTCGCGTCCGTAGGCCGAACCGACGTATCCCTTTCCGTCTGACTGATCGTGGATGAAATAGATTCCGCGCCATTGTGACAGCGTGTACCGCCACCGTGTTGGCACAACAGCGATGTCATCCAGACTGAGGATAAGCTGGTCCCACTGAGGCATCGAGGCAACGAGGGCATTGTCCTCGAAAATCGCCTGTATCGGAATATCGTTGCGATGGGATCTGCGCCACCAAGACCGCTCTGGTGGCGGCCAACCGACGAGCAGTTTACCAATCCACGGACTGCAGAAATCGGTGAGGCGCAGGTCAAACCAGAGACATGTCGGACGACCTTCTTTGGTCATTCCGATCATGCCGTATTTCTTCAGCTCCGCGAGGGCCGGAACTTTGAAAAACCCCTCGAAGGTAAGCGGGCTGGTTTCGCCAATCTGATAGAGCCCGACGAACAGTGCCCTCCCGGCATCGTGGCGAATGAAAGAGGCGACATACTTGGCGCCAAGCATCGCCTTCTCAACCTTCTCGCCCTGCGTTTGCTGATAGGCATTAAACAGCTCTGGGCGCTCGACAACCAGCCAGGGAAGAACCCGGTTGAGCTTCGGCTCCTTGGGTCGATGCCGCATCACGATGACGTCGCGCGGGTCGATCCCGTCATGACTCAGCAAGTCGTTCAGGTTCATTGATCCCCCCAATAGAAATGCCGCATGTCGGCTCCCCGTCCGCGCAACACCACACAGCGGCGTCTCTACTTCCACCTCGGCGCCCGCCATCCCGCGTCAATCGCTTCGCGCTCAGAACAGAACCAGCGCTCGCCCTTCGACAAGTCGATTTTCGTCCGCGCGTACCAGGGCGACCACGGCGGATGATAGATCTTCCCGTTGCTCGAGATGTTGCCCTTGATCGGGCAGCCGTTCGGAGCTTCCTGCTCCGCAACAACCCACCGCTCCGCTCGGTAGTCCCAAGGGGCTTTGGCCGGGCCTTGCCATACGCCGACCTTCGCCGCGCGCGATTGCTGTTCGATACCGACATAGTCGTCGGCGTATTTGATGAATGCCCATGCGTATCCGTCGGCGACCATGCGCTCATTGATGATCACACCATCGACCGTGCAGATTCCGAGGAACCGATCGTAGTCATCCTTTCCAAGGATCTGGCACTCGGCTTCTTTCCCCTCGGCGAGATCAGCCATCGCCGTGGTTGCTTCGTTGCCGCACGGCCAACTTCCGCCCTTGGCGTCACCACACTTCTGGCCAGCCTCAGGAGCGTCGATGCCGTAGAGGCGGATTGAGGCGCCGGCGATCTCGATCGTATCTCCATCCACGATCTCGACCTTTCCGGAGATCGTGTCGGTCGCATGCGCCACGCCGAGACAGCCAGTGAGTACGGCGATCGTCAGCACCGCTAACCGCTTCCAATCCTCTTGGATCATGCCGCCTTCCTCTTTGAGTTGGACCGTCGCAGGCTGATGTTGGAAATGTCTGCTCACACTGCATCGGAACGTATCTGATGGACCTATGCGGGCCTGGTCCCGTTCGCTCGAACAAACCACGGCAGGTTCAATTGTCTTCGGCCGTTTGGCCGAGGTTGGTGAGAGACGGTGACGACAGGTGCGTCTCCAATTCGGCCCGAGCCATAGCGATCAGGAAGCCCAGCGTATCCAAGCCAAGTTCGTCGGCTTTAGTTTCGATTGCGGCGAGCTGTGTCCGCAGCTCTACGATCTGCTCCCTTCGATCTTGCATTCGTCCTCGCGCCGATACGGACTAGTGATCGCTCTGATACGTGCTACCATAAATAAAATATCAGCAGTTGTGTAACCTGCGGTCGATGTGGGGCGTTTATGATGAGGGCAATCGGACTTGTGATTCTGGCAGTGGCGGCTGCCGCACTTTCAGCCTGCACGAAGTACCAGCCGGACTCGCTCATGGGCGGGTTCTCGGAGATACCCCTTGCCAACAACGCCTACCGCGTCGAAACGCGTGGCAACGGCTATACTTCACCCGCGCAGGTGCGTGAGATCACGCTTGTTCGCGGCGCGGTGCTGACCCTGGACAACGGATTCCAGCGGTTCCTGATTCTCGACCAGGCTGACTGGGAAAAGATCGACACGACTGTCCTGCCTGGGACCTATCAATCCAACACCACGGTCCAGGGCAGTATGATCGGAAACAACATCTATGGGTCAGGTTCGACCTTCGGAACGTATTCCCCACCCCAAACCATTCAATCCAGCAAGCCCAGGAACGCCATGGTCATCTACATGCTCCGAGAAGGCGAACCGGGATATGAGCAGGCCCTCGATCCGATGCAGATCATCCGCACCTACGGACCGAAGGTCGGGTACGAGGGGCAGTATCTCGGCTGATCTAGGTGCCTGATACGGACAGCATGGACGTCGACGTGGTGTCATCTCTTTGCAGGTGCTGCCAACCAGCAATTTCTCTGTGAACGACCGCTTTGCGCCCCATAGCGGACTTTCCGGGCTGTTCGCCGCCATCGCTCTTCTCGCCGACTCTAGGTGGAAAAGTTCGACCCGACGGGTCAGAGTTGTCGCGAGGTGTCCGGATCGCATACTTGTTCATTCGACCACACCACATGTTGGCTACAACTTGAGACACGACTTTACGAAGGCCACGATTCAGTTTCTTCGCGACCAAGTGGGCAACCGCTGCTCGAACCCTGGGTGCCGTCGGCCGACCATTGGGTCCGCCAAAAAAGGTCAGTCGATCGTCAATGTCGGCCAGGCAGCCCATATCACCGCAGCGGCCCCGGGAGGGCCGCGCTATCGAGCGACCCTAACTGCCGAGGAGCGCGCCGCAGCCGGAAACGGGATTTGGCTCTGCCAGAACTGCGGCAAGCTGATCGATTCAGATCCGGCTCATTACACAGTCGAGCTTCTCCATGACTGGAAGCGTACGGCGCAGGATCGGGCTTTCGTGGAGGTATCGACGGGGCGGCTGGTGACAGCTTCCAATCCGGAATCCGCTGGCGCTGACTCCGGAGTTTGGACGGCAGCCGCTGCCGATCTGGCAAAGTTCATGAGCCTGGAGACTTACCCGAAGCACCCCATCGCGATCAGCCTCGCAATCCAGGGCCAAGAGCGTGGTGAACTGGTAACCGCGGCGGGTCTGGCGGCCGGGCTGTCGATCGAGCGCGAGATGCTGATCGCAGCTCCTCCCGGCACCGGAAAGTCTACGGCTTTAACTCAGATCGCGGAGGCACTGGTTGAAGCGCGGACGTTCGTTCCGATCATTGTTCCGCTCAACGAGTGGTCGGTCAACACCAGCGTGGACTTCATTGCCGAGGTTGCCACTCGAAATAGCTTTGACGAAATTGACCCCGGCCGCCTAAAGGCTCTGGCCGTCTCCGGTCGTTTGGCCATCCTTCTCGATGGCTGGAACGAGCTCGATGCTGATGCGCGCGTAGCAGCGGCAGCTTTTGTCAAAAAGCTGCGGCGGGACTATCCGCAGTTGCGACTCGCCGGAACAACGCGGCAGGAAGCTGACGACGCGCCCTTCAACGGGCGACGGGTCGACATGCAACCGCTGTCGGAGGACCAGCAACTTGAGTTGGCGCGAGCCATTGTTGGAGACGGCGGAACCGACCTTATGGAGCGAGCGTGGCGAACGCACGGCTTGCAGGATCTCGTAACCATCCCGTTCTACTTAACCGCGCTCGCTGAGAATTCGCCGACGGGGAACCTTCCTGAGACGAAGGACGAGGTCCTGAACGACTTCGTGGCCCGCATCGAAGCCGCCCATGCACAGATACTCAGGATCGAACTCGAAGGAGTCCACGCGGAACTGCTGACCGGCCTCGCGATGGCGATGTCGCACGCGCGCAAGGTCGGCTTCTCGGACGCGGAGGCACGCGCGGCGATTTCCGAGGAGCTCAAGCGCCTGCGAGCAGCTGGACAGATTGGCGACAAGCTCCTGCCGGGACCTGTGATTGATGCGCTGGTCGCCCACCACCTTTTGGTCCGATCGGGGCGCACCGTCATGTTCCACCACCAGCAGTTCCAGGAATGGTACGCCTCGCGTCGCGTGGAAGACATGATTGTTGAGGCGGCGGGCAAGCCGGAGCGTATGGCGTTGTTTGCGGCCGATATTCTTGATCGCCGAGATTGGACCGAGACGCTCCTGTTCGCGGTCGAGCGACTCGGCAGCGGCTCAAGCGCTGAACAGAATGCGGCGGCGGCCGTCATCATCTGGACCCTGGGCGTTGACCCCATCCTGGCGGCGGAGATGATCTTCCGGTCGCCCGATGCCGTCTGGAACATGGTGAAGCATCAGGTCATCAAGTTTGTTGAGCGCTGGCATCGGCCCGGCACGGTCGATCGGGCGGTACGTTTCATGGTCACGACGGGTCGTGGAGACTTCGCGCCGCAGGTGTGGCCGCTCATCAGCGCATCGGATTCCAATACGCATCTGGAAACAATGCGGGCCGCCAGCCGTTTTCGCTCCGGCGTCCTCGGCCCCGATGCCGCCACGAAGCTTTCGGCTCTTACCGGTGAAGTGCGTCTACACGTGCTCGGAGAACTCGCCTCCCACGGCGACTTCGACAGCATGACGCTGGCGGCGAATCTGGCGGCCAACGAGCCTGATTCAAAGGTTCGGGCTGACGTCATCGGCTCCCTACTGTTTCGACGCTGCACCAGTCTTGCCGCGCTGGCCTTGAAGGACGCGCCCGACGACATCTGGTTTGAGCTCGCGCGTCACGGATACGACGAGGAGTTCGACGACTCCGCGGTCGTTGAGCGCATCATTGCCGCCCGCCACAAAATGCTGGCGGCAGAGAAAATTCCACTCGAGCGGCTGGCGCTGCTCGGTCACCCCGGAATGGGAGAAATAGACGCCGAAGCGGTCGTCTCGCTGATCGCCGAAGCCGATTTCGAGGCAACGGATCATCGCGGGGCCGCGATCCTGCAAAATCTCATGGAGCGCGACACAAATGCCGTTGCACGCGGCATGTTCGCTCGCATGGCCGCCGGGAAGAAGCTTCCGTTCGGCGCGGAAGAGTTGCTGGAGCAGCTCGACGCTGTCGACGATGGAACGGTCGCGGAACTCGCCCTTCGGCAGCCAACGGCGCGGCGCGAGCGGAACGACGCGATCCTCGTCGCAGGTCCCAAGACCGTGGGTGAGCTGATCGATCGGCTCCTGGCGCAGCGGCCAACCACCAGCGAGCGGACCGACCCCGCGGCACAGCCGCGCGTGGATGCTTACTGGGGGCTCCGCGACCTCATTCAGATGTCGCGGGGAACGTCGTTCGGTGAGGCGCTTCTTCGCCATGCCAACGAGACCGACGTCGACACCGTCATTGCGCTCGCCGACTTGCTGAGCGGTCATGGCCGCAATCGTCGCGGCGCGAGCGGCGATTTTCCCCCCGAGATGAAGAGGGCCATCGCCGAAATGGCGGTCGGCTGGGCGGAGCGGTTTGTGGCGAGCAATGCATGGCTGCCATGGCAGTGCTTCACCATTGTTGGCGCGCTCCAGCGTGTTGCCGATGAGTGTGAAATTGAAGCCCTCGTTCGGGTGCATGAAAAGGACGTGGCTCGCTACCGCGCCGCACGGGCCAAATACGACGAGACCCATTCCAAGGCGGACCTTGAGGCCACAAGGCACAACCCGCACTACCTGCAGCTGCGCCAGGCGCTCGTCGCCATTGGTGGTGAACGAGCAAAGGAATACCTGGTCGGCCAGCTCACCGATCCTGACTTCGGCGCGGAAGCGGCGATCGGCGTGCGTCTGATTGCGCAGCCCCCTGTGCCCCGCGAAGAACCATTTCGAATGCACTGGCCAGACTTCTCAAACCTCAAGGAGCGCCGCGCGGAATATGCGTCGGCAACGGCGAAGGATTGCAGCAAAGACGCAGCCACGATTTTCGGCATTGTGGAATCGCTGATCGGGCCCGGTTCGACCGAGCACGATCAGTTGCAGGCGTTGAAGTTGGCGTCCACCGCCTTCATGATGCCGTGTGGTGGCCATGATGATCTAGCCCGTCGCCTCCTCGCTTTGCCGCTACCGCCCTCGAAGAAGCTGCATTTCCTGAATGCGCTCGCGGCGGCCGGCTTTATGGTGCCTGCTGACCTTATCTTGAGCGGCGTTGCCGATTGGGTCGAGCGCTCGAATAGAGAATGGTGGGTGGCCCAACAGCAGCGCTTCGAGCTGAATGAATGGCTGCGGCTGCTGCCGGTGTCGGACCGCCCGGCCGCTGTGCTCGACGGCTTCAACCTGCTGCCGGACGACCATTATCGTATCAGCGATCTCGAGGGCATGATCGATGGTCTCGGCGACACGCCTGACCCTCAGGGCATGGAACTGTTGTTCGAGCTCGGCCGCCGCGATCCGCGCATCGTGGAGCACTATGGTTGGCTCCATGCGGTCTTGAACCGCCGGGAGCCGGAAATGGTGCTCGGCCTTATTGAGTTCTGCCAAGCGGCGGGCACCACCGCCAAAAAAGTTGAAGCTTGGCATGCAGCGCGAAGCATTGCGCCGCTTGTCGCCGACAACACTGCACTGCGCGAACAACTCGCCCAACGCTATGAGGCTGGTCTTTCCGGGCCGGCAAACGCATTGGTCGAGCGCATCTTTGCGGAAGAAGCGGACGGCAACGCTGTGCTGGCGATGATCCGCCGACGGGGTGGCGGGCGGGTGGACGGCACGCTTCGCATGGCAATCGAGCATGCCGTTACGGCGCGGCGCAATCACAACGACGAAGGAACGTATTACGGGATTTATCCGATCAACGCGCCACCTCTTCGCAAGGCGCTGTTCGCCGCGGTCTGCGAAGGCGGCGCGATTGCCGGGCTCGCAAGAGACGCGTTGACGGTCATTGATGAGACTCGGGACCGGTACGGCTTTCCGGAGGACGAACCGCGCCATCCTGACATTTCCTCGAATTTGAGTTGGCCGGTAGAAGCCGCACCTGATCGAGGGACGGCGTCCACGCAGGGCGCCGAGACGGCCTAAGGGCTAACTGGGGGAAAGCCATGAAGGCCGGCAGGACGTTGATAACTTGAGGCGTCGTAGACCTCCTCAAAGAATTGGACTGCAAGCGTTGTGACCGCGGCATCTGTCGCTGAGTTCAAGGTGGCGTCGAAGATGACCTCGTTTTGATGTACCGGCCCGATTGCATCATCATTCACGCCGTAGTGGACGCCCGCCAACCCAATGACACCCAGAACGACCCGCCAAGGTACCTGGAGGTCTAGATGCTCGCTCATGAAATTGACCGCAAGCCGCAGGGTTCGATGGAACGCATTTTCAAATGGCGAAAGCGGTAAAAGCGGAATTGGAACGTGCGCAGGTCTCCACCCGCGTTCCGTAATAAAAAACTTTCCGCCAACTGCCCAAAGTTCACCGTTCCGGAAGACCTGGGTTGAAGCGCCGAGGCAAGCTTGTCCGCGTGGCGGATTGGATGCCGGTTCAAACCGGATCGCGCCAAATTCGTTATCCGCCGTCATCGCCCCAGAGGCCTGCGGTGTCAGCAACGGCGCGTACATGACCTTCTTAAGAAGCCGAGCTCGCGGCAAAGGATTGTCGAGACGCCGGGTTGGAATGAGACGCAAAAAACAAAGCTTGTCCGTCTGATAGCTGTAGACGAGCTCGTCGATCTCCTGAGTTCCAATCGTGGCCAGTGTCGCGCCAACTGGAAAATATGCCGCTGGGATGTAGGTTGAAGGCGTCGCTTGAAATTCAGGAACGAGCGAAGTCGGAGCGGCGTCGAGATAGTCACGCAGGCGCGTCACAAACTCGCCAGTCAATGTGCACTTAGCTGCGGCAATCGCTTCGCGATCGGCGTCAGGTGCCAATCGGTAGAACACCGGACCGGCCTTGTGTGCCAAGTCAAACGGTAGGTCTGCACGATCACCGTAGTGGGAGTTGCAGACCATCAGAAGGCGTCGATCGCTTAGCGCGTGCAATGCGTAGCCAATTTCGATCGCAACATTAGAGTTCATCAATTTCTTGGGTGCGCCTACCTGTTCGCCACGACCGTTGGTAACGCCCGGTGTCGTTCCGACGGGTGTTACGTCCGCAACGACGACCGTCGAGGCGGCGATCTTTTCCATGATGAGTGCCGCAAGATCAGGGCTACCGGAGACCCCTTGGCGGTCGGAATCCAGATGCAGGGATTCGCGAGCCTCGGTTCGGTCGGGCTCTTCGATGTCGGGCGCTGCGCGAAGCTTCTCAATTGCGTCCCGCAGTGCGTCACGGACGAAGAACCGTCCGATGTTGCCGGGGGTATCTGATTGCCAAGACCAGAACACTTTCATGAAGACACCCACAGAATGATATGGCGGTCCTTATTGAGGGCAGCGCGACCAAAGGACGGCGTCAACGACGAATCTGGCGCATTTTCTCGAGAGAGAGATCCCCGTGGGGAAGGGCAAACGTCCTCCGCCGGGACCGACCCTGCAACGAATCTCCAGCGGAGCTAGGTTACATTTCGGGCACCTCCGTGGCGCCGAGTCCTGAGCCTAATACTCTTACTGTTGTGGATTTTGGGGGTCGTTTTGGGCCGTAGTGGACATGGTCGGCCGAAAACCGTAGGTCCGCACATTTTTGTGGCCCGCCGTTAGCGGACCGACCGCAATCGGCCCAAACTTGGCCATTCGTCCAACTCGCAGCGAACGACCGCGCTCCGCCCACTTCGGACGTTTAACGTCATTCCAACGAAACAGCAGAAGTCGAAGTTGGGAAGCCACTTGCCCAGCGGGACGGTTTCGAAATTACGGACCTATTGCGCAGGCAAAAACGCTGCAACTCTAGGAGCGTCCGAATCCGTACTTTCTCGGCGAAGTCATCAGGTATGGAGAAAGGGAGGCGATCGGAGAAAAGCCGCCGCGTATTTAGCGTGCCGATCGTCAACAGGTTCAGGCTGAAAGACACGCCCTTCCCGGCAGATTTGGCGCCGGCACCAACGCTGTAGAGAATTTCCGAAAGATGGGAACTGGCGGAGGGAGAGGGATTCGAACCCTCGATACGGTTTCCCGTATACACGCGTTCCAGGCGTGCGCCTTCAACCACTCGGCCACCCCTCCGTCGGGAACGAACGGCCGAAATACACCGGGTATCGCCTCCGACGCAAGTTGCCGTGAACGCCGATTAGAGACGCTTGGCCGCGGCGGCCTGCCGGACTATGTAGGGACGATCGCTTTTTTCAGAGGATCGCGCGATGCTGCGCTTCCTTTCCCGATTTGTCGGCCTCTGGCTCCTGGCCGGTGCGCTCGTCGCCTTCGTCGTCGACGGGGCGAAAACGATAGCCGCCGGCGAGATCGTGATGACGCCGCTAGGCGAGATGTGGTCGTCGGTCAGCCCGGAATCCCTGATCGCCGCCGAGGCCGCCGTCGTCGACGGCATTGGCCCGTTCCTTTGGGAACAGATTATCCAGCGGGTGCTGAACGCGCCGGGATTCGCGGTGTTCGGTATTCTCGGCGCGCTGCTGATGCTGGCCGGCCGCAGGAAGCGCGTCCTCAAGCTTTCGGAACTCGAAGTTGGCTGATCGCCCGGCGCCGGCACGCTCCGGCGCCGGCGAGCCAATGGAGGCGACCATGTTTCTGTCGAGGAAGACCATGTCCATGCCGACGCCCGCCGAGGCGCTGCCCGGCACACCGGAGGCGATCCCGACGGCCCGGGCCCATTTCGTCAACGAGCGGCCGCTGAAGGGTCCCTATCCCGACGGTCTCGAGATCGCGACCTTCGGCCTCGGCTGCTTCTGGGGCGCCGAGAAGGCGTTCTGGAACCTGCCCGGCGTCTGGGTGACGGCGGTCGGCTATCTGGGCGGCATCACGCCCAACCCGACCTATCAGGAAGTCTGCACCGGCATGACCGGCCACAACGAGGTCGTCCGCGTCGTCTTCGATCCGGCCGTGATCTCCTACGAGACGCTGCTGAAGACGTTCTGGGAGAGCCACGACCCGACGCAGGGCATGCGCCAGGGCAACGACGTCGGCACCCAGTATCGTTCCGGCATCTATGTCGCGAGCGAGGCCCAGCGCGCCGCCGCGCAGGCCTCGAGGAAGGACTACGAAGCCGCGCTCGGGGCCAGGGGCTACGGCCCGATCACGACCGAGATCGTCGACGCCGGCGCGTTCTATTTCGCCGAGGACTATCACCAGCAGTATCTCGCCCGGAACCCCGGCGGCTACTGCGGCCTCGGCGGAACCGGCGTCGCCTGCCCGATCGGCACGGGCGTCTCGGCGGGCTAGAGTGATGGTCAAACAGAAACAATTCTGTTTGCGATCGGCGAGGCGATCCGGCGTCGAGAGCGGCGCAGGGCGATGCCGGGCATCGGCCAAGGCGGGCTCGAACGACATCGGATGCTTCCGATGTCGTCAGCAAAGGAAAGGGAAATCGGGAACACCCGATTTCCCGGCGGGCGTCCGCCGCTCGCAAACCATCCGGGACGGGCGCTTTCGGGCCAATGCCGTCACCGTCGTCCTCGACCATATCCAGATACGCCCCTCGGACACCG
>JAEWYT010000168.1 GCA_023458595.1 Pseudomonadota bacterium | reverse complement strand
GCGCGCGGCGCACCGAGTAGGTGGAGACGTTCACGAACGCCTGTGCGGTGGGGGCCCGCCCCCGAAACGGGGCGGCCCCGATTTCCTTCCGGCCGGAAGGAGGGCCCGGCGGCATCCTTTCGCGACCCGGAGCGCCTGACGGTCCCGCCGCAGTGACGCGTGAACGTCACGAGCCGGGGCTACAGATGATCGTGGGTTCGAGGGGGAACTGCGATGCTGGGAAAGGGAAAGAACGTCGTACTCGAAGACGTGTCGATGGTCTTCGGCGACTTCACGGCCGTCCAGAAGACGGCGCTCGAGATCCGCGCCGGCGAGTTCTTCTCCATCCTCGGTCCGTCGGGCTGCGGCAAGACCACGATCCTGAGGATGATCTCCGGCTTCCTGGAGCCGACCACCGGTCGCGTGCTGATCGGCAGTGAGGACATGGCCGGCATAGGCCCGAACCGCCGCCCGACCGCGCTGATCTTCCAGAACCTTGCGCTGTTTCCGTTGATGCCGGTCTGGGAGAACGTCGCCTTCGGTCTCGAGGCGCGCGGAGTCCCGAAGAGGCAGCGCCGCGACCGGGCCATGGAGCTCATCGATCTCGTTGCCCTTCGCGGCCAGGAGGACAAGCTGCCGGGCGATCTTTCCGGCGGCCAGCGCCAGCGCGTGGCGATCGCCCGCGCCCTCGCCGTGGAACCGGCGGTGCTCCTCCTCGACGAACCGCTGTCGGCGCTCGACCTCAAGCTGCGCCAGCACATGCGCGCCGAGCTCAAGTCCATCCAGCGCAAGACCGGCGTCACCTTCATCTACATCACCCACGACCAGGGCGAGGCGCTGACCATGTCGGACCGCATCGCCGTCATGAATCTCGGCTGCGTCGAGCAGGTCGACACGACCGACGTCCTCTACGACGATCCGCAGACGCCCTTCGTCGCGACGTTCGTCGGCGAGCAGAACGTCTTCCGCGGCACAGTGTCCGACGTCGCCGGCGGCTTCGCGGTCGTCGAGGGCCCGGACGGGCGTCTGCGCGGCCGCGTCCGCAACGGCCTGTCGAAGGGCGACGACGCGATGGTGTTCGTCCGCCCCGAGCGCATGCAGTTCCTGAACGGGGTCGCTCTCGACAACGTCGTCTCCGCCAAGGTCGATCGCCGCGATCTCGAGGGCCCGTTCGTCAACCTGTTCCTGAAGCGCGACGACGGCGAGATCATGGTCCACATCGTCAATTCCGGCGCGGCCGGCCGCGATCTCGAGGGCGAGCAGCGGATCGGCTTCGCAGCGGGGGATGCGCTGGTGCTGCCCGCCGGCGAACTGGCGCGGGACTGAGCCGATGAACGCGCTCGTCCGCACCTACGGCCGAACCCTGACCTGGCTGTTCGTCTTCCTGACGGCGGCCTGGGTGCTGGCGATGATCGTCATTCCCCAGCTCTTCATGGTCGAGCGCTCGCTGTGGGTCCGCCAGGAGTCGACGCAGCTCTCCCTGCAGATCGACCGGCTCTACAACGACATCTCGCTCCTGCAGTTCGACGCCCACCAGGCTTCGGACGCCGAAAAGCCGGCGATCGAGGACAAGATCTCGAAGATCGAGGACCAGATCGCCGAGCTGGAAGCGCAGGAGAAGGCGCCGCAGAAGGTCTACACGCTGTCGAACTACACCCGCATGTCGGGGCTGCACTTCAAGATCTTCGTCCGGACGATCTTCTACGCCGCGCTGGTGACGGTGCTCGCGCTGATCGTCTGCTACCCGATCGCCTTCGCCGTGGCCCAGGTCGCGACGCCCCAGGCCGCCGCCTTCCTGATGCTCGGCCTCATCATCCCCTACGCGATCAACGAGCTTCTGCGCGTCTACGCCTGGCTGATGATCCTCGACTATCAGGGCGTGCTGAACACCTTCCTCGACTGGATGGGCATCACCGACCTCGCCAGGCACGAGTGGATCCCGTTCCTGGAATCGCCGGCCGCCGTCTTCGTGGCGATGGTCTACGCCTACATCCTGTTCATGGTCTTCCCGATCTACAACACGCTGGAGACGCTCGACCGCAACCAGCTCGAGGCCGCCCGCGACCTCGGCGCGTCGAGCTGGCGCATCCACTGGCGGGTCGCGATCCCGCACGCCAAGCCCGGCATCGCGGTCGGCTGCATCATGACGTTCATGCTGTCGGCGGGCTCCTACTCGGTGCCGCAGATCATGACGCGCGGCACGTCGGGCGACTGGTTCAGCCAGACGATCTATCGCCAGTTTTTCGAGTCCAACAACTGGAACGTCGGGGCCGCTTACGCCTTCACGCTCCTGATCGTCTGCATAGCATTCATCTTCCTGATGATGATGCTTTTCCGCGTCGGCGTGCGCGACATCGCCCGGTGAGACGAGAGGGCAGAACGATGACCGCCGCCACCGCAGCAGCACCCGCCACCCCGGTCCGCAGGACGCGTGAAGGGCGTTGGGCCGACGTCGTCCTCAACGTCTACCTGGTGATCTTCTTCATCTACCTGTTCGCCCCCCTCCTGGTGATGACGCTTGCCGCCTTCAACGCCTACGACTACCCCTCGGTGACGCAGTGGCGCGGCTGGACGCTGAAATGGTTCGGCGAGCTCGCCGGCGACCAGCGCATACTGCAGGGGCTTTGGAATTCGATCCTCGTCGGCCTCGGCGTCATCGCCGTTTCGGTCCCGCTCGGCCTGTCCGGCGCGTTCATCCTGACCCGGCTCCAGTCCCGCTGGAACGGTCTTCTCTACGGCGTGCTTGTGTCGCCTATCCTGACGCCCGGCATCATCCTCGGCATCTCGACGCTGATCTTCTGGCGCAACTTCGAGGTGCCCGGCGGCCTGTTCATCGCGATGATGGCCCAGTCGACTTTCATCGCCTCCTATTCGATGCTGATGTTCCTCGCCCGGCTGCAGCGGCAGGACAGGAGCCTCGAGGAAGCCGCCCTCGACCTCGGCGCCTCCAGCATTCTGGTGTTCAGGCGGATCACGGTTCCGTTCCTGGCGCCGACCATCTTCACCGCGGCCGTGATCGCCTTCCTGCAGTCGATCGAGAACTACAACACGACGGTCTTCGCGATCGGCGGCAACTGGACCCTCGTCACCGAGATCGGCTCGCGATTCCGTTTCGGCCTCTCGCCGGTCATCAACGTCATCGGCGTCATCTTCGTGGCGCTGACGATCCTCGCGGCGACCACCTACGTCATCCTCAAGGAACGCGACCGCAAGGCGCGGATGGCACGCTAGGGGGAATGCCGGCGCGGGTTGCCGGAGACGGATGGGCGGGGCGCGAATGCCCCGCTCCGGGACCTCTGGCGAAGCGGCCTACGCTGCTCGGACGCGCTCGACGAAGCTGTCGACCTCGCTTCGCAGTCGTTCCGACTGCCTGGCCAGCTTTCGCGCGGAGTCGAGGACGTTGGCGGCAGCGGTTCCGGTCTCGCTCGCGGCAGCGCCGATGACCGTGAGATTGGAGCTGACCTCCGTGGTCCCGGCGGACGCTTGCTGAACGCTGCGCGCGATCTCTTGCGTGGCGGTGCCCTGCTGCTCGACCGCGGACGCGATCGTCGCCGAGATCTCGTTGATCGATAGGATCGTCTGTCCGATCCGCTGGATCGCGCCGACCGCTTCGGCCGTCGCCGCCTGTATGGACCCGATCTGCTGGCCGATCTCTTCCGTCGCCTTGGACGTCTGTCCCGCGAGATCCTTCACCTCCTGGGCGACGACCGCGAAACCCTTGCCCGCATCGCCCGCCCGCGCCGCCTCTATGGTCGCATTCAGCGCAAGCAGGTTCGTCTGGCCCGCGATCGTGTCTATTAGTTCGATGACCTCTCCGATTCTCTGCGCCGTCTCGGCCAGCCCCTCGACCACGGTATTGGTGGACCCCGCAGCGATGACGGCGTCGGACGTCACACGGGCGGCTTCCTGAACCTGCCGGCCGATTTCAACGATCGAACTCGACAACTCCTCCGCCGAGGAGGCGACCGTGTTGACGTTGGCCGATGCCTCCTCGGCGGCCGCTGAAACGATCAGAGTGCGGCTATTGGACTCCTCTGCCGACGAAGCCATCGACTGGGCGGTCGACTCCATTTCGTTCGCCGCGGCCGAAACGATCTCGACAACACCGCCGACGCTGCCGAGGAACGACTCGGCGAGTTCGTTCAGCAGCGCCTTGCGCTGTTCCTCCTGGGCCGCCCTGTTCCGATACTCCTTCTCGATCTGGCTTCTGGCCGCCTCGATGGCGTTCTCGCGGAACACCTCCACCGCGTCGGCTATGGCGCCGATCTCGTCAGGGCGGCCGAGGCAGGGAATCTCGATATCGTGGCACCCCTCGGCCAGTGACGACATGGCTGCGCGCAGAGACCCCAGCGGGCGGACGATGCGGTTGACGGTCAACCAGACCGCAGCCGCGACGACGACGATTGCGACGCCCAGTGCAACCAGGCCGGTGACCATGATGCGGCTGCTGCTCGCCGCGATCTCGGCAGCCAGACCCCTGATCTGCGTACCGGTCGCGGTGCTGAGGTCGAGGATGGTGTCGATTCCGGCAGTTGCCGCCGAAATCCATTCTTCGTCCGATACCGGATAAGCCGTGCCGGCCATGGCCGACGCGAGCACTGCCTGCCGCGTATCGCCGAGCGCGCCGAAGAAACCCCTGTGGACTGCGTCGAGCGCCGCGGCGATGTCGGCCGAGACCGAGATGTTCTCGGAAACCGTCCGGATTGATTCCCAGGCATATTCGACGCGGCTGCGGTGGCCGGCGATGCTGCCGAGGGTTTCGACCGACATCTGCTTGCCGCCGGCGATCACGGCGCCGATCGCGGCCCGCTCGCGGCCGGCATACTCGCTCATGACCCAGATAGCGTCCTTCATGCGCTGGAAGTGCTGCAGGCGTGGGTCCGCCGCCTCAAGCGTCATCTCGATCCGCCGCCGCAGTCTCTGCGTTGACTCGATCAGTTCGGTGGCGGCGGAGAACCATTTCGCGCCGAGGGCCGGATCCCTGCTCTCCCCGGGCAGGCCGAGGTTTCGATCGATGTCATCCCGCAGCCCGACGACGGCGTCGAAAGCACTTGCGACATCGCGCGTTTCCTTGCTCCTCTGGTCGATCATGTCCAGTGCCGTTCGCAGTTGCGAGTCGGCGAGCCCGCGCTGCTTGTCGATGAGCGCGCGCCGCGTGCTGCCGATCGGCTCTCGCACGTTGAGCGCGGTCACGGTGGCGCCTCGCTCGATTGCCCAGTCGCCGGCGCTGCCCAGCAGGTGATCGCTGATGGTGTTGACGTGGACCGCTTCCTGGGCGGCGGCGCGCCTGCCGGCCATGTCGAAGGCAATCTGGCCCAGCAGCCCGATCAGGCCGAGTCCGAGGATGCCCGATATCGCCAGCGAAATGTTGCGCAGTGACAGCAGTTTCAAGGCCGCCTCCCCAATGAGAGCCCGTACGATCTGTGATCGCCCTCGACGCACAGACATGGCGCGAGGTTCGTTCCGGGATGTTTATACAAAGTAAATTATCCGACTAATACTAAGCCTGAGCTGTTCTTCGGCTAATAAACTGGATTAAATAGCATGATTTAATCAATATATATTCCAAATAGAGAATAATAGCAGAATAAACGGAGCCGTTTCGGCAAATATCAATTTCCGCGCGTTATTCGTCCGCTTCTCGTGGAAGGTAGTCTTTGCGGCGCTGGGAAATATCTGCGATCGGCCCGACGGCAAGCCACGATCCTGCGTGCATCTGCTCGGCGGCACGGGCTCGCTCGACATTGGCGCACTGCTTGGTCGCGGCCATGACGACTGGCGTAGTCGTCCGCACCGCAGGGCGCGGCGCTTGGCCGCAGCGGCGTCCCGGCGTAGTGTCGACGAATGCGCCTGACCTTTCGCTGCCTGCCGGGCTTCGAGGATATCCTGCCGAAGCCGGTTCGCGCTCGTACGAAGATTCCGGATTGGCTGAAACGCATGCCCTCGACAGCCGCCAGCGATACGCTCGGCGGCGTCGAGGTGCGCACGCTCAAGCACTGTCCGCCGCTGATCGACGCGCTGTCGGCGGGGGTACTGATGCCGCTGGCCGCGGACATCGTGGTGAGGGACGGCGAACTCAGCTGGGACTGGGAAGCGCCGCGGGTGCCGGGTCTGCGCCACACCCGATCGCCGGTCGGCCTGCACGTTCCCGAGCAGGCGACCGGAGCGCCGCTTCCGGTCGATCCGAAGCAGTTCGTCGTCAAGTTCACGAACTTCTGGGCGCTTCAGGCGCCGGAGGGCTGGTCCGTGCTGTTCGTCCATCCGCTGAACCGCGAGGACCTGCCGTTCCGCACGCTCGCCGGCCTGGTCGACTGCGATCGCTTCTGCGACGGCTTCGTGCATTTCCCGGCACTATGGACCGATCCGGATTTCGAGGGTGTCCTGCCGAAGGGAACTCCGGTCGCCCAGGCGATCCCGGTACCGCGCGAGGCGATGGAGATCGTCACGGAGGTCATGGACGAGACCCGGCTCGGCGCCCACCGCGCCGTCGAGGAAGGGCTTTCCGAGGACCCCGGCCTCTATCGAAAGTCGTTCCGCATCGGACCGGCCTGAGCACCGCCCATTCACGAGCCCTTTCGCGAGAGCAGGAATATCCGATGGAAGACATGCCGGAGATCGAGACGCTGCGCGTCGACTGCGACACCGGCTCGTTCGGCTATCACGCCGCCGGCCGGCGGCTCGCGATCATGCTCGACGGCGTGATCTACCTGCTGGACCGGACCCCCTGACGGAGGGCCCGGTCCATCTTCGGCAATTTCGCTAGGCGGCGCGGACGCGCTCGACGAAGCCGTGCACTTCGCCGCGCAGCCGCTCGGACTGCTGGGCCAGCTCGCGGGCCGCGGCGAGCACCTGCGCCGCCGAGCTGCCCGTCTCGCTGGCGGCCGAGCTGACGCCGGAGATGTTGGCGCTGACCTCGCCGGTTCCCGCAGAGGCCTGCTGGACGCTGCGAGCGATCTCCTGTGTCGCCGCGCCCTGCTCCTCTACGGCCGAGGCGATCGTCGAGGAGATCTCGTTGATCGACGTGATCGTCGCGCCGATCTGGCGGATCGCCGTGACCGCGTCGCTCGTCGCCGACTGGATGCTCGAGATTTGCTGACCGATCTCTTCCGTCGCCTTGGCGGTCTGGCCGGCGAGCGTCTTCACCTCCTGGGCGACGACCGCGAAGCCCTTACCCGCGTCGCCCGCCCGCGCCGCCTCGATGGTGGCGTTGAGGGCGAGGAGGTTGGTCTGCTCGGCGATGGTATTGATGAGATCGATGACGTCGCCGATCTTCTGCGCCGTGTTAGCGAGCCCCTCGACCATGGCGTTCGTCTGCTCGGCGTTGGTGACGGCGGCGGCCGCCACGCGCGCGGCCTCCTGCACTTGCCGGCTGATCTCGGAGATCGAGCTCGACAGTTCCTCCGCCGAGGAGGCGACGGTGTTGACGTTGGTCGAGGCCTGCTCCGCCGCCGCCGAAACCGTCATCGCGCGGTTGTTGGTCTCTTCGGCCGTCGACGTCATCGACTGGGCGGTCGATTCCATCTCGCCCGCCGCCGAGGAGACGATCTCCACCACGCCGCCGACGCTCGCCAGGAAGGCGTCGGCGAGATCGTTCATCGCCTTGCGCTTCTCCTCCTGGGCGAGCCTGTCGCGCTCCGCCTGGGCGGCTTGCAACCGCTCCATCTCGATCGCGTTCTGGCGGAAGACGTCCACGGCTTCCGCCATGGCGCCGATCTCGTCGCGGCGGCCGAGCCCCGGCACCTCGATTTCCTTGTTGCCGTCGGCGAGCGAGGCCATGGCGGCGCGCATCGATTCGAGCGGACGTGTCACCCGGCTGACGATCAGCCAGAAAGCTCCGCCCACGACGATGAGCGCGACGCCCAGGACGACGAGGCTCACGATCATCGAACGGGCGCCGTTCGCAGCCTTTTCGGTCGCAACCGTTTCGATCAGAGCGCCGGTCGCCGCGCTGAGCGCCAGGACCGTGTTGATGCCGCCCGTAGCCGCACCGATCCAGTCGGCGGCGGCGATCGGGTAGGGCTGGCCGGCCGCGCCCGCCGCCAGGATGTCCTGCCGGGTCTTGCCCAGAGTGCCGAAGAACTGCTGCCGCACCGACTCGATGGCGCTGGTGACATCCGGCGAGATCGGCACGTTGTCGGCGATCGCCTGGACGGTTTCCCAAGCGTATTCCACGCGGCCCCGGCGGTTCGCCACCGTCTCCAGGAACTCCGCCGTCATCGGCTGGCCGCTGACGATCGCCGAGCCGATGCTTGCACGCTCGCGGCCGGCGTACTCGCTCATCACCCAGATGGCGTCCTTCATGCGCTGATACTGCGCCATCCGCGCCTCGGCCGTGTCGAGTGACAGTTCCAGAGACCGGCGCAGCGCCTGGGTCGCCTCTATCGCTCCGGTGATCGCCCCGAGCCACTTGTCGGCGAGCTGCGGATCGCGCTGCGAAAGCGGCACCTGCAGCGCACGGTCGACCTCCGGTCGCAGCGCCTTGACCACCGCGAACGCATCTTCCGTGGCCGTTAGATCGGCTTCGGAGCCGGCGAGCCGCTCCATCGCGGTACGCATGTTCGCGTCCGCCAACTGGCGCTGCTTGTCGATCGACGCGCGCCGGTCGGAGCCGACGGGCTCGTTGGCGCTGAGGGCCGTCATGCTGACGCCGCGCTCGACCGCCCAGTCGCCGGCGCTGCCGAGCAGCAGGTCGCCGATCCCGTTGATCCGCTCGGTCTGCTCCGCCGCCGAGCGTTGTTCGGCCATGTCGAAGGCGAGCTGGCCGGCGAGCACGATCACGGCCAGCCCGAGCAGGCCGGTGATCGCGAGAAGGACGTTTCTGAGTGAAAAGGCGTTCATGTCTTCCCCCAAATGAAGCCGCGGGGCGCAATCCCGTCGGCCTGGATCTTCCTGATTCCACATTCATCTAGCGGGCGAGATTAAAACATTGGTTAACATCCAAAGTAATATCGAGTCGATACATGAGTGGTATAGAGTAACACGGGAATGCCGGAAGCTATGGGTGCGCGCTCCCGGCAAAACAGATACGAGAAAAGCACCGTATTGGAAGAACTGGTTCAGCTTGCAATTGAGACAATATCAAGCAAATACGTTGAAAACATAAGTTAAACCGACATACTAACTAATTCTTACTATAAATTGATAAAAGTCAAGCCGGCTCAGATACGCGGCCTCTACAGCCGCGCGGTCCTCAGCGGCAGACGCCCCGTCCTGCCTTGGCTCATCGCCTTCAGGATCGCCAGCCTCAGTGCCGGTACGGTCCTGTAGAGGACGCCGAACAGAGCCCGGGCCTCTCCTGCCCGGCCGAGATCTCGCAGCGCCTCCGCCCGCGCGAGCCCGATCGCGGGATCGCCGGGTCGCAGCTTTTCGGCTGCTTCGGCGTTGGCGAGGGCGTCGGCGGCCCGTTCGAGCCGGAGACACAGCCGCGCTGCGTTCAGACAGGCGTCCGGATCGTCGGGAACGGCGGCGAGATAGGTCTCGAACTCGGCCAGCGCGGCTGTCTCGGCGCCGCGGTCCATGAGGACTGCGGCATATTCGAAGCGCGCATTGGAGTGGTCCGGTGCGCGAAGGAGCAGGGCGGCGAGCCGCTGCTCTGCCTCGGTCGTCTTGGCGAGCTTCTTCTCAACCAGGGCCAGATTGTAGGCGAGGGACGGCTCGCCCGGCCGCTGCTCGAGACAGGTGGCGAGCGCGGTCTCGGCCGCAGCCCAGTCGCCCGCGCCGATCGCCGCCGAGGCGCGACGCAGAAGCGTGTCGAAGTCGGCTTGTCCAGGCATTGCGACGGCCCTTTCTCGTCCCGATCTTAGGCCAGCTTTCCGCCGGCGCCGCAATCCTTCGGCCCGGCGTGCCTGTCATCGCTCTGTAACGGTCCGCGGATAGGCGTTACGGTCGGTTCGCGTCCGAGCCAGACCATGTGAATCGCCTGAGGAGGCAATGCGTTGCGCTACGCGATCTATTTCGTTCCCGACCCCGATGGTGAGTTCGCCGAGTTCGGCGCGCGCTGGCTCGGTTACGACGTCGAGACCGGCACCACCTTCGCCGCTCCGGTCATCCGCGATCTGGAGGCGGGCGCATGGGCGAACCTCGTCGCCGAGCCGGCCCGCTACGGATTGCACGCCACGCTGAAGGCGCCGTTCCGTCTTGCCGAGGGTCGCGAGGAGGCCGAACTCGTCGAGACGCTGCGCGCCTTTGCCCGGTCGGTGACGCCGGTGCGCATTCCAGTCCTGTCGCTGAGGAATCTGCGCGGATTCTTCGCGATGATGCCGGCGATCCGCAATGAGCAGGTCGAGAACCTGTCGGCCCGTGCCGTGCGCGCCTTCGACGACTTCCGCGCCCCCCTGACCGAGGCGGAGATTGCGCGGCGCAGGGCCGCCGGCCTGAGCGAGCGCCAGGAAGCCAACCTCGAGCGCTGGGGCTATCCGTACGTCTTCGACGAGGCGAGCTTCCACATCACGCTGACCGGGCGCGCGACGGAAATCGGCGCGGACGGCCTCGAGGACATCCTGATCGCCTTCTTCGAGCCGATGATCGGCCGCGCGCTCGTTGTCGACCGCATCGCGCTGGCCGTCGAGCGCGAACCGGGAGCCCGCTTCGAGGTCCTCGCCGCCGTCGCGCTGGGCGAGCCGCTCGCCTATGCGAACCGCGCGATGCAGCTCGACGCGCTATAGGCGCCCGCGCTTCCGTACCTGACTATCGTCCGAAGCGATGGCTTGGGCCCCGCGTTTCCATAAGGCAGAGCGGTGCGCGCGGCCGTTCCTCGCTGTCGGCACGGAGTTGGCGCGCCGAGTGTCGAGATGCCGGTGGCGTTACACGGCACCAACATCGCCGACCTGCGCGGCCTGAGGGGCGATCGTCGTTCCGTCGAAGCGTTGTCCGAGGTGAGAAGGGCGGAGGCGGCGACAGGGTAGCAGCGCCGTACGGCCGGCGCGCTACGCTGTCAGCTCCGACTCCCGGCGATCCCGACCGCGATCGTCAGCGGGCGGGGACGGACGCGGCCGCAGTTCATCCGTGCTGGCCGCGTCCCGGAGGCTGCGGCGGTGACGTCCGCGCAAGCCTGCCTGTCTGTCCGGGGGTCCAATGTCAGATAAGGACCAGCGGCGCGCTTTCAAGAGCGCCCGGCCCGGCCGCCTCACCAGGTGCGGTTCAGCCTCGCCCCGACGTTCAGCGCCGGTTCCCCGGTCTCGACGTCGCTCAGCGAGGTTGTGAGATCGAGCCCGCCGCCGAGCGGCTGCTCCGCGCTCAGGTACGTATGCACGCTCTGATCGGTGCCCAGCACCTGGCCGCGGGCGATCAGCGCGGTCCCCGTCGGAGCGATTTCGAGCCGGAGCGAGCGATTGGCTTCCCAGGTCTGGCCGCGTTCCGGCGTTCCGACGCCGGTGTCGGTCACGGCCAGGCTGTCGACCAGGCTCGCCGTGACATGGTCCCCGAGCGCCCGGCTGTGCGTGACGCTGCCGACGACGCCGGCCGTGTCGGACTGCGGATCGACCTGAGCGCGCACGGTCGCTTCGCCGCCGAGCAGCCAGGCCGGCACCGGTGCCTTCACCGCGCTCCACGCAACCGTCGGCCGCTCGGAGGTTTGGACCCAGGGGACTTCCAGACCGGGCCGGGAGCCCGTTCCGTTCGCCTTCGACACGCCGAAGTCCACGCCGGCTTCGGCCTCCCAGCCGGCGGGGAGGTTGGTCTCGACCCTGGCGACGTACGAATCGTCGCCCGTTTTCGTGATCTCGGCGTTCAGAAGGTCGCTCGCGAGCGTCGCCGACGCGGGGCCCGCGAGAGCCGCGACGCCTGCGAGCGATCCGATCGCGGTTCGACGAAGTGACATGCCGGCCATCGCCTTTCCTTCTCGTCCCCTGCGGGTACCGGTCGAATCTTGCCAGAAGGTTGCCACAGGAGCGAAAAGCGCCGCGTCCGTCCCCATTTGCCGCCGGACTGTGCGTGTAGAGGCACAGTTGGTTCGCAGCGGGGAGAAAATATGTCCGGATTGGGGAGAAAACTGGTGCCCATGGCGTGGATTGAACACGCGACCTCTCCCTTACCAAGGGAGTGCTCTACCACTGAGCTACATGGGCACTGGTGAAGCGGGCGGAAACTGCCACAGGGGGGCCTGAAGCGCAAGCGCCCCCGCCCGCCGTCCCGGAAGGCTTCCAAACGGCCACCGGCGTCGCGTAGAAGTAGGCATGACCGGCGACGACGCAAGGCCTTCCTGGAAGGCGATCAAGGAGACGGCGGACGAGCGCAAGGCGCGCCTTGCCGCCGCGCTCAGGCGGAACCTCGCGCGCCGCAAGGCGCAGGGCCGTGCCCGCCGTTCCGCAGGGGAAGAAGAACCGGACGGCCCGCCGCGCGAGGAAAGCTGAGGCGATCGATGCGCTTCGGCGCTTGAACCGGGGCCCTCTCGCCCCGATATCGGGGCGGGTGCGCCGTTGCGCGCCTCCCCACGAGCCGCTAACAGAAGGCTGATGTGCCGGTATTGCCGGACCTCACGCCCGTTCACGAAGCCGCCACGTTACGAAACATGGGCCAGCTCAAGCTTTTCGCGCTCGACACCGACGATCTCGAGGTCCTCTCCGCGCACATGCAGGACGCGGTCGCCCGCGTCGGCGATTTCGCCTGGCTGCCGGCCGAGAAGCGCTTCGTGCTGATCGTCAACCGGTTCGACCGGACCGAAGATCCCGCCCGCGACAATACCCACCAGCGCCGCCGCACCGCGCTGCATTTCGAGCGGGTGGAAGCGGTGCGCCGGCGCGGCATCCGCCAGGACAATCCCGATGCGGTGCTCAACCTGCTCGCGATCCGCTTCGAGGAGACGAATGCGCCGGGCGGGGCGGTCGAGCTGATCTTCTCCGGCGGGGCGGCGATTCGCCTCGAAGTCGAGTGCCTCGAAGCGCGGATGGCCGATCTCGGCCCGGCCTGGTCGACGAGCTCGGTGCCCGCCCACGACACGCCCTCGACGGGCGAGGGGTCATGACGGACGCCGGCGCATGAGCGGCTCGCGGGATCGGCTGGTCGCGGTCGAGCTGGACGAGGATTCGATCGGCCGCGGCCCGCCCGACATCGAGCACGAGCGCGCCGTCGCGATCTACGACCTGCTGGAAGAGAACCGCTTCGCCCTCGACGGCGCCGAGCGCGGCCCCTACCGGCTGAAGCTGTCCATCCAGGAGAAGCGGCTCGTCTTCGACATCCGCGACGAGACCGGCGAACCGGTCGTCACCCATATCCTCTCGCTGACCCCCTTCCGGCGTATCGTGAAGGACTACTTCATGATCTGCGAGAGCTACTACCAGATGATCCGCACGGCGAGCCCGAGCCGTATCGAGGCGGTCGACATGGGCCGGCGCGGCATCCACAACGAGGGCTCGCGCATCCTCACCGAGCGGCTGGAGGGCAAGATCGAGGTCGACCACGACACCGCCCGCCGGCTCTTCACCCTGATCTGCGTCCTGCACTGGAAAGGCTAGCCTGTGTCCGGGGGGACGCCGAGGCCGCCGTCTGCGGTGCTGTTCGCCTGCGGCATGAATGCCGTGCGCTCGCCGATGGCCGCGGCGATCACGCGCCATCTGTTTCCCCATTCGATCTACGTCGCCTCGGCCGGCGTGCGCGAGGGCGAGCCCGATCCCTTCGTCACCGCGGTGATGGAGGAGATCGGCATCGACGTGTCGGGCCACCGGCCGCATACCTTCGAGGACCTCGCCGACACGTCCTTCGATCTCGTGGTTTCGCTGGCGCCGGAGGCCCATCACCGTGCGCTCGAGCTCACGCGCACCAACGCTTTCGACGCGGAATACTGGCCGACCGAGGACCCGACGGTCGCATCCGGCAGCCGCGATCAGAAGCTCGACGCCTACCGACGGGTGAGGGACATCCTGATGCAGCGCGTCAAGCAGCGGTTCGGCTGGCAGCCGCCCCCTTCGGGATAGGGAGTAGCAGGGCAGCCTGCCCCGCTTCTTAGCCACGAACCTTTTCGTGCCCTTGCTGCAACATGGAGGTGCAATTGAGCTGGGTCGCCTGCTTGTTTGACATTGATCAATCGGCATGTGTGCGCCGTCTGCGAGTAGAGGCCGAGGACACAGGAGAGGAAGGGGCAGACCACATGCTACGCCATTTCGCCATTTCGTCGCTCGCCGTCGTCTCGATATCGGCTTTTGCCGGCCAGGCCGGCGCTGCCGACATCAGTCAGTGGCCGACGCCCGACGCGCCGACGATCGTCGCGACCACGAGCCCGTGGATGATCCGCGTGCGCGGTCTCGGGGTCGTGCCGGACGAGGAGGCCTCGCTCGCGCTGAACGGTGCGGCGATCGCGGGCGGCGACGTCGATATCTCCAACTCGATCGTCCCCGAACTCGACATCACCTACTTCTTCACCGATAACTTCGCGGCCGAACTGGTCCTCGGCACGACGCCGCACAACGTCAAAGGCGCCGGGACCATAGCCGGCGTCGGCAAGATCGGCCGCGCATGGCTGTTGCCGCCGACGCTGACCCTGCAGTATCACTTCGACCTCGCCAATGGCATCAAGCCGTATGTCGGCGCCGGCGTGAACTACACTTTCTTCTACAATCAGGAAGCCAAGGGCGTTTTCACGAGCTTCGACCTCGACAATTCCTTCGGCTGGGCCCTCCAAGCGGGCGTCGATTTCATGATCGACGAGCACTGGGGCATCAATTTCGACGTGAAGAAGATCTTCCTGAACGCCGATGTCACCGCCGTCGCCCCGGCGCTCGGCGTCGTCACCGGCGATGTCGACATCGATCCCTGGCTCATCGGCGCCGGCGTCACCTACCGGTTCTGATCCGGTCGCTCGCCACAGTCCTGGTGCGTCGGGCACCGGACGGCGGGCCGACGAGAACGGTGGGCGCATCCGGCGACGGGCGGGTGCGCCTTCCCCCTTTTGGGCAGCGTCCGCCTCCCTGCCGAACGCGCGCTTCCTGTTCACAACCCCACTGTGATCCGCTAACGTCTGCGCGGGCTTTCGTCGGTTGGTCGAGACGGGTGATGGCGAAGGAGGAGCTTCTCGAGTTCCCGGGGGTTGTGAACGAGCTTCTGCCGAATGCGACTTTTAGGGTGAAACTCGAAAACGATCACGAGCTCATCGCCCATACCGCCGGGCGCATGCGCAGGAACCGCATCCGGGTGCTGGCCGGGGACCGGGTGCTCGTCGAGATGACGCCGTATGATCTGTCGCGCGGGCGAATCACTTACCGTTTCAAATAGGCCGTTGATACGAACAAGTTCTGGGCGGATCGCTTTCACCGCCGCGGACGTCCCCCCGGATATCCATTGAACGGACAGACACCAACATGACCGGACGCCCGATACTCGTCCTCGCCAGCGGCTCGCCGCGCCGTCTGGCCCTCCTCCAGCAGGCCGGCATCGAGCCGGACTTCCTGCGCCCCGCCGACGTGGACGAGAAGCCCGGCAAGGGCGAGACGCCGCGCACGCTGGCGAAGCGGCTGGCCCGCACCAAGGCGGAGATCGCCCTGCGCCAGGCCGAGCGCGATTCCGACATGGCCGGCGCCTTCATCGTCACCGCCGACACGGTCGTCGCCGTCGGCCGCCGCATCCTGCCGAAGGCCGAGATGGTCGACGAGGCGGCGAACTGCCTGCGCCTGCTGTCGGGCCGCAACCACAAGGTCTATACGAGCGTCTGCGTGGTCACGCCTTCCAAGGCGATCCGCCAGAAGCTGGTCGAGACGCGGGTCCGCTTCAAGCGCCTCGGCCGCGAGGAACTCGAAAGCTACCTCGCCTCCGGCGAATGGCGCGGCAAGGCGGGCGGCTACGCGATCCAGGGCCTCGCCGGCTCCTTCGTGGTCAAGCTGATCGGCTCCTACACCGCCGTCGTCGGCCTGCCCCTCTACGAGACCGTCTCGATGCTGCACGGCGATGGTTATCCCGTCTACTTCAACTGGCTGAGCGGCCCTGTATAAGTAGGCGATCGTGAAATCCGCACAGTCGGAGGGAGGATGAACGTCGCATCCTGGCTGGCCCGCGCCGGTCGCAGTTTTCCAAACAATCCGGCGGTCGCCGTCGGCACCTCGGTCCATCAGGACTACCTGGCGCTGACCGACCGCGCCTCGCGGCTCGCCGCCGGCCTCGCCCGGATCGGCCTGAAGCCCGGCGACCGCGTCGCGATCGTCGCCAAGAACTGCGCCCAGTACGTCGAATGCATGTTCGGCATCTGGTGGGGCGGACTGGCCGCCGTCCCGGCGAACGCCAAGCTGCACGGCGCCGAGCTCGCCTGGATGCTCGACAATGCCGGCGCCGCGGTCTGTTTCGCCACCGCCAAGGAGGCCGGGACGATCGCCGAGCACCGTCCCGCCGCGCTGAAGCACCTGATCGAGATCGGCTCGCCCGAGTACGAGGACCTGTTCCGCGCCGAGGGCGCCCCGTTGACCAACGCCGCACCGGACGCGCTCGCCTGGCTGTTCTATACCTCGGGCACCACGGGCCGGCCGAAGGGCGCGATGATCACCCATCGCAACATCGCCGCTATGACCTTCGGCTATCTCGTCGACGTCGACCCGACCATGCCCGGCGACACGATCCTGCATTCGGCGCCGATGAGTCACGGCTCGGGCATCTATATCATGCCGCACGTCTGCCGCGCCGCGCTGAACGCGGTGCCCGAGTCCGGCGGCTTCGAGCCCGACGAGATCTTCGGGCTCGTCGCGGCGCGGCCCGGCACCTCGATGTTCGCCGCCCCGACCATGATCAAGCGCATGGTCGACTACGGCGGCGACGTCGACCCTTCGGGCCTGCGCACCCTCGTTTGGGGCGGCGCGCCCATGTATGTCGAGGACGTCAAGAGGGCGCTCGACCGCTTCGGCCCGCGCCTCGCGCAGATCTTCGGCCAGGGCGAGTCCCCGATGACCGGCACGGTCCTGTCGAGGGAGATCATCGCCGACCGGGGCCATCCCCGCTGGCTCGAGCGCATCGGCTCGGCGGGCATCGCCAACTCCGCCTGCGAGATACGCGTCGCCGGAGGCGGCGACGAGCCGCTGCCCGCGGGCAAGACTGGCGAGATCCTGATCCGCGGCGACTGCATCGTCCCGGGATACTGGCAGAACCCCCAGGCGAGCGCCGAGACGCTGCGCAACGGCTGGCTCCACACCGGCGACGTCGGCTCCATGGACGAGGACGGCTTCGTCACGCTCAAGGACCGTTCCAAGGACATGATCATCTCCGGCGGCTCCAACATCTATCCGCGCGAGGTCGAGGAGGTGCTGCTGACCCACGCCGGCGTGCGCGAGGTCTCCGTCATCGGCCGCCCCGATCCCGAATGGGGCGAGGTCGTCGTCGCCTACGTGGTCGGCGAGGCCGGGGCGCCAGAGCTCGACCGGCTCTGCCTCGACAACATCGCCCGCTTCAAGCGCCCGAAGGACTACGTCTTCGTCGACGCCCTGCCGAAGAACAACTACGGGAAGATCCTGAAGACGGAGCTGCGCGAGCGCGACAAGGCGCGCGGCGGGGCGGCCTGAGCGGCGGGCGCTGCACCGGCCCTCGCGCCGCGGGAGCGCTGGCGGAGGGGGGCGATTTCGGCTATCTGCCTGCCGTTCGTCCCCAAGTCGTTCGAGGTTTCCGATGCGCCCCTTCGCCGCCCCGGCCGTGCTCGCCGCCGCCATCGCCGTTGCCGCCGTTCCCCTTGCTCTCGCCGACACCCGGCCGATGGCGCTCGAGCGCGCGGTCGGCGCCTGGAAGGGCACCGGCACGGCCCGCGACACGGCGGCCGAGAAGCCCGATCCGGTCTCCTGCCGTGCGACCAACGCCTTCACCGCCGACGCCCTGAAGATCACCGCGACCTGCAGGTCGTCGACCGGCGAGGGCCAGCTCGTCGCCTTCATCAGGACCGGCGCCTCCTCCGACAGGCTCGGCGGCATCTGGTACCGCAACAGCACGAGCCTCAAGGCCGAGGAGAGGGGCGATCTCGCCGGCGGCCCGGCCGGCGGCGACAGGTACGCCCTCGACGTGCGCGCCGCCGGAAGGACGGTCGCGAGCGTCGCCCTGTCGTTTGCCGGGGCGAACGGCATGCGCCTCACCGTCTCCGCCCCGCCCGCCGGCGGCGGCGGCGTGTTGTTGGATGTGGCCTTCAGCCGCTAAGCTCTTCGCCTGACGATATCGGCACGGGGAGGGACGCTGTTGGCCGGACGGCTCGAAGGCAAGGTCGCGTTGGTGATGGGGGCGGGCTCCGTCGGCCCCGGCTGGGGCAACGGCAAGGCGACCGCGGTGCTTTTCGCCCGCGAGGGCGCCAAGGTGATGTGCGCCGACATCGACGCCGACGCGGCGAAGGAGACCGTCGACGTCATCCGCTCGGAAGGCGGCGAGGCGATCGACGTCGCCTGCGACGTCGCCGATCACTCCGACGTGCGCGCGACCGTCGAGGCGGTGATGCGCGAATGGGGCCGCCTCGACGTCCTCGACAACAATGTCGGCATCGCCGAGGTGGGCGGCGTGGTCGAGCTGTCGGAAGCCGAGTGGGACCGGGTCTTCGACGTCAACCTGAAGAGCGCCTTCCTTGCGATGAAGGAGGCGATTCCCCACATGGTGCGGCAGGGCGGCGGCTCGATCGTCAATATCTCCTCGATCGCCTCGATCCGCTATACCGGCGTGCCCTACGCGACCTACTACGCGACCAAGGCGGCGCTCAACCACCTGACCCGCACCACGGCGGTGCAGTACGCCCGCGACAAGGTGCGCGTGAACGCGGTGCTGCCGGGCCTGATGAAGACGCCGATGGTCGAGAAGTCGGCGGGCTTGGCGGCGACCTACGCGGCGGGCGACGTCGAGGAGATGTGGCGGGTGCGCGACGCGCAGGTGCCGATGGGCCACATGGGCGATGCCTGGGACGTCGCCCGCGCGGCGCTGTTCCTGGCGAGCGACGAGGCCAGATACGTGACCGGCATCGAGCTCGTCGTCGATGGCGGCATCACGCTCAAATACAGCTGAAGGACGGGCAAGGTGGTTGAACGCAAGGTGACGGCGGAGACGCCGGGAACGCAGAAGTGCCCGATCTGCGGGCAGCCTGCGGTCGAGGAGCACCGCCCGTTCTGCTCGCGCCGCTGCGCCAACATCGACCTGAACCGCTGGCTGTCGGGCTCCTACGCGATCCCCGTCGTCGAGGACGAGGACGAGGACGGCGGCCCGCCCGACGCCGGAGAGCCTTTCGGCAAGGCCTGAGCCTTGGCCCGCGGCCCCGCCTGCGGCGCGGGAAGTCCTTTTTGTCCGAAGGCCGCCCGGTTCGCGATGCATGCGCTGGACAGGGCCGGATCGATTGCCTATAACCCGCCGGCTTCCCGCATCCGCTCAGGCGCTTCTCGCGCTTCGGGCGGGTTCGCCCGGAACGCCCAGGTAGCTCAGTTGGTAGAGCACGTGACTGAAAATCACGGTGTCGGTGGTTCGATTCCGCCCCTGGGCACCATTCTTCCCGGCTCGTTGCAACAAACAGAATTTCGGCGGACAATTGTTGCCGGCTTCACAATTCGGCGCGGCGCCGGCTGCTATGATTCGAAGCCGTCGGAGCCTGCGGCCGCGGGGAAGCGTGTGCGAGCGCGCCCGGCGGTCCAGCCGGAGAACGATCGGTGCGACCGGGCCGACGGGGAACATGGGAGGCGCCAATGCGCATGGCTCTTGAAGTTGCATCGTCGGTGCTCGCCGCGGGAATGATCGTCGCGTGGCACGCGCCCGCCTCGGCCCAGCAGGCCGGTGCCGCCGCGCCGGCGATGGAGACGGAGGCCGTCGATGCGGTCAAGAAGATGGGGGCCTATCTGAGCGGTCTCGAGAGCTTCGCCCTGTCGGCGGACACGACGCGCGACGACATCACCGAGACCGGCCAGAACGTGGAGTTCGCCTCGCATCTCGAGCTGAAGGCGCGCCGCCCGGACAGGCTCCGCCTCGACGTGACCTCCGACAGCCGGCAGCGCCAGTATTTCTACGACGGCACGACGGTGACGGTCTATTCGCCCATCACCGGGGCGTTCGGCGTCGTCGACACCCCGCCGACGATCCGCGAAACGATAGAGGTTGCCGCGCTGGACTACGACCTCGAGGTCCCCCTGGCGGACCTCTTCCTGTGGGGCACCGACTCCGACGACGTCGACGCGCTGACCGACGCTTTCGTCGTCGGTCCGAGCAGCGTCGATGGAATCGCCTGCGACCACTACGCCTTCCGGCAGGAGGGCGTCGACTGGCAGATCTGGATCCGCTCGGAAGATCCGCCGCTTCCGTGCAAGCTCGTCATCACCACGACATCGGAGGAAAGCCGCCCGCGCTACGAGGCGACGCTCACATGGGATACCGGCGCGAGTATGGCGGACGGCGACTTCGTCTTCACCCCGAAGGACGAGGATTACGAGATCCTCATCCAGCCCGCGTCCGCGGTGACCCAGTCCGATTCGGCGCAGTGAGGGAGGGCATGATGACCCGATTGACACGTACTGCCTGTGCCGCATTGTCCGCCGCCCTCGTCGGGGCCGTCGTCCTGCTGGCCCACTTCGAATACGCCGAGGCGCGCAACGTGCGCGGCGGTGCCCACGCGAGCGTTCACCGCAGCGCCAGCGTCCACCGCAGCGCCAACGTCAGTCGCAATGCCGGCCGGACCGCGAACGTGAACCGGAACGTCAGCGTGAACCGGACCGCGAATGTGAACCGGAATGTCAACGTGAACCGGAACGTCAACGTCAACCGCCCCGCCTACCGGCCGACCTACGTCGACGTCGATGTCCGCCGCGGCTATCCCGTCGCGCGCGGCGTGGCGATAGGCACCGCGGCGGCCGTGACCGCCGCCGCCGTCGGCTCGATGGTCTATGCCCTGCCGTCCGGCTGCCATCACCAGAAGGTCAATGGCGTCTGGTACTATGTCTGCGGCGACGTCTGGTACGAGGAGCGCTATTCCGGCTCGCAGGCGGGCTACGTGGTGGTGAACCCGCCGTACTGATACGGCTTCGCCGATACGGCGTCGGGGACGGTTCGGCGCGAACCGCAGCGTCGCTATCGCGCCAGCCAGCCCCCGTCGACGGGCAGGACGACGCCGTGGACGTAGGCCGCCGCGTCCGAAGCCAGGAAGGTGACCGCCCCGGCGATGTCGGAGGGCTTCGCCCAGCGGCCGGCGGGAATGCGCTCGAGGATCTGCCTGGAACGCACCGGGTCCGCGCGCAGCTCCGCGGTGTTGTTGGTCTCCACGTATCCCGGCGCGACCGCGTTGACGTTGATGCCGCGTGCCGCCCATTCGCAGGCGAGAATCCGCGTGAGGCCGGCGAGGCCGCTCTTGGCGGCCGTGTAGGAGGCGACGCGGATGCCGCCCTGGAACGACAGGAGCGAGGCCACGTTGACGATCCTGCCGCCGCCGCGCGTCAGCATGTGGCGGGCGGCCGCCTGGGTCAGGAAGAACACCGATTTCAGATTGACGTCGACGACCGCGTCCCAGTTCGCCTCGGTGAAGTCGAGCGCGTCGTTGCGCCGGATGATGCCGGCGTTGTTGACGAGGATGTCAATGTGACCGGCCCATTCGACCGCTTCGTCGACGACCCCCTGCAGGCTCTCCGTCCGCGACAGGTCGGCGTGGACGGCGTGGAACCGCGAGACCTCGCCGATCATCGTCGCCGTCTCGTCCATCGGCGAGCGCCCGATCGCGACGATCCGCGCGCCCGCCTGCGCGAGCCCGGCGGCGATCGCCTGGCCGATGCCGGTGCTGGCGCCGGTGACGACGGCCGTTCGCCCGTCGAGGCCGAAGGGGCCGGCGGTCACTTCAGCGTCTCCATCGCGACCATGTCCATGTCGGCGAAGTCCTGGTTGTCGCCCGCCATCGCCCAGACGAAGGCGTAGCGCGAGGTGCCGGCGCCGCAGTGGATCGACCAGCCGGGAGACAGGATCGCCTGCTCGTTGGCGACGACGAGATGGCGCGTCTCCTCAGGCTCGCCCATGAAGTGGAAGACGCGGGCGGACGGGGCGAGGTCGAAATAGAGGTAGGCCTCCGAGCGCCGGTCATGAGTGTGGCAGGGCATGGTGTTCCAGATGCTGCCGTCCTCCAGGGTCGTCACGCCCATCAGGAGCTGGCAGGAATCGCAGCGGTCGGGGTGGATGTACTGGCGCAAGACGCGCCGGTTGGCGTCCGGTTGGCTGCCGAGTTCGTGGGAAATGGCGTCGTCCTTGCGGATCAGCCGCGTCTGGCAGGCGCGGTGGGCGGGCGTGCTGAGGAGATAGAAGCGCGCCGGCCGGGCGGGGTCGCTGCTCGAGAAGCCGACCTCGGCGGTCCCCATCGGCACGTAGAGGCAGTCGGTCCAGTCGAGCGCGTGGGCCTCGCCGTCGACGACGACCGCCCCTGGTCCGCCGATGTTGAAGACGCCGAGCTCGCGGCGGGCGAGGAACGGGTCGGCGCCGATCGGCTTCGATGTCTCCAGCCGCAGCGTCCCGCCGGTCGGCACCGCGCCGCCGAGCACCATGCGGTCGAGATGCGAATAGGTCATGCGCATCTCGCCAGAGACGAAGAGGTCCTCGACGAGGAAGCTCTCGCGCAGCGCCGCTGTGTCAAGGGCGCGGGCCCGCTCGGGACCGACCGCCTGGCGAACGGATATCGTGGTCATCGGATCGATCGTTTCCCTTTTGCGCGGAGCGGTTCGGCTCATTCGTCGAATTCGTCGTCGAGGGCCGGGTCGTGGACGAAGTAGTCCGGCCACAGGTCGCGGAACACCGCGATGTCGAGGCGCAGCTTGTTGAGATGCAGGATCATCTTCTCGACCGCCTCGTCGGCCTGCCGGCGCGAGATCGCGTCGAGCACCTCGGAATGCTCCTCGACGACGAGGCGCATGCGGCCCGGCTGCGGTAGGGTGAGACGGCGGTAGCGTTCGACCTGCACGCGGATCTGCTGGATGATGTCCCAGATGCCGGGCAGCCGGCCGGCCGCGGCGATGCCGGCGTGGAAGGCGTCGTCGGCCCGGTGGAAAGCCGCCTCGTCTCCTTTCTCCGCCATCTCTCGCTGGCGCTGGATGACGGCGCGCAGTTCCATGAGCTGGCTCTCGCTCGCCTTCTCGGTGGCCGCGCGCACCGTGACCTCCTCGAGCGCGCGCCGCGCGACCAGCGCCTCGCGCAGCACCGACAGCGGGATCCGCGCAACGAAGGTGCCGGACTTCGGCGCGACGTCCACGAGCCGCTCCTCGGCGAGCCGCAGCACGGCTTCGCGCACCGGCGTGCGGCTGATGCCGTAGCGCGCGGTGATCTCCTTCTCGACGATCGGTGTGCCCGGCACGAGCTCCATGGAAATGATCTGCCGGCGCAGGTCGCGGTAGACCGTGTCGGACGTCTTCTCCTTGGCCTGCGCGGCTGGATGGCCGTTGGACGGCGGCGGGGCGTTGGGCGCGCGCGGCTTTCGGGTGCGAGGGGAGGCGCCGGTCGGATCGGTGTCTTCGGCGGTCTTCATGCGACGTCGTTGCTTCCGGGTGGGATCGAGCGGGATCTGAATCGCCGACGACGATAGCACCGCTGTCCCTTTCCCGTGTCCCTGTCGTTTCCGTTCCCGACCCCTCTCGGCGGGGTCGGCCGCGATTGCCGCTTGCAGTGCGGTCATTACTCGTATATCAGATATATCTAGTATACTAGATAATTCGAAAACGGAAGCCCGAATGGGCGTTGGGTCCAATCGGATCAGGGAGGAACAGATGATTGGAAGAACGATCGCGCTTGTTTCGACGGTGGCGGCGGGTGTGCTGATCTCGGCGACCGCCGCGCTGTCGGCGGACCTGAAATGGGCGCATGTCTATGAAGAGGGCTCGTCCTATCACCAGTGCGCCATGTGGGCGGCCGACGAGATCAAGAAGAAGACGGACGGGCGCGTGAACATCACCGTGTTCCCGGCGTCCTCGCTCGGCAACGAGTCCGACATCAACGAAGGCCTGACGATCGGCTCGGTGGACATCATCTTCACCGGCCCGAATTTCGCCGAGCGCGACTACGGTCCGATCGCGATCTCCGACTATCCCTTCATGCTGAAGAACTACGACCACTGGAAGAAGTATCGCGACAGCGATCTCTTCAAGGACCTGTCGGCGGGCTACAAGGAGGCGACCGGGCACACCGTGATGGCGATCACCTGGTACGGCTATCGCCACGTCACCTCGAAGTTCCCGATCACCAAGCCCGAGGACATGAAGGGTCTGAAGATCCGCGTGCCGGATTCGCCCGTCATGGTGATGTTCCCGAACGCGGTCGGCGCCAACCCGACCCCGATCGCCTTCGCCGAGGTCTACCTCGCCCTGCAGCAGGGCGTCGTCGACGCGCAGGAGAACCCGCTGCCGACGATCAAGTTCAAGAAGTTCTACGAGGTCCAGTCCAACATCAACCTGACTGGCCACATCGGCAACTCGCTGATCATTGTCGTTTCCAGCAATGCGATGGATCAGATCGGCGACGACGCCGGTGTCGTCGAAGGCGTGATGAAGGAAGCCGCGGCCAAGTGCGCCGAGGAAATCAACCAGGCCGAGAAGGACCTCGTGCAGTGGTTCCGCGACCAGGGCATCCAGGTCAACGAGGTCGACAAGGCGGCGTTCCAGGCGGCGGTCCTGCCGATCCTGACCGACGAGTCGAAGGTCCCTTACACCCGCGAGCAGTTCGATCGCATGCAGGCGCTCGCCAACTGATCACAGCGGCAACAAGGGGCAGACCCGCATGGGTCACGACAGTGGAGAAGCCGGCGGGCGTACCCCCAACACGCCCGTCGGCGATCCGCCGGTCACGGTGGTCATCGAAGACACGGAGACGTCCATCGCCGACATCCGGTGGATCGACGCGCCGGCGATTGTCGTCTTCTGGATCCTCGCGATCGTCGTCTTCCTCCAGTTCTTCACCCGCTACGTCCTGAACGACTCGCTCGCCTGGACGGAAGAGGCGGCCCGCTACCTGCTGATCCTCGTCTGCTTCCTCGGTTCGGTCAGCGCGGTCCGGCGCGGCAGCCACATCGCCCTCGAATTCATGCTGCGGCTGCTGCCGCCGGCCTACGCCAAGGTGCTCGCGGTCGTCTCCACGGTCATCACTTTCGGCATCTACGGCACGCTCACCTGGATCGGCATCGAGCTCACGCAGAAGACGCGCCAGAAGATGGTGACCGTGCCGATCCCCAAGGCGTGGATCTACACGATCTGCGTCGTCGCGCTCGCGATCATGACGATCTACGCGGGAATGTGGGCCTGGCGCAGATGGCGCCAGACGCCACGAGAGCTCCTGGCAGATCTCGACAGCCATCTCACCAGCGACTGAAGGCCGGCGGCATGTCCATCCTGCTCATGATTCTGCTCCTGTTCGTGCTGATGGTGATCGGGGTTCCCGTGGCCGCCGCGCTGGCGCTCGCCTCTCTCGCCTTCGTCGCCACCAACGGCATGCCGCCGATGATCGTGCTCGCCAACATGGTCAACGGCATCAACTCCTTTCCGCTGATCGCCGTGCCCTTCTTCATCCTCGCCGGCTCCCTGATGAACACGGCCGGCATCACGACGCGCATCTTCAACTTCGCCCGCGCGACGGTCGGCTGGATGCACGGGGGGCTGGGCCACGTGAACGTCGGCGCGAGCGTCCTCTTCGCCGGCATGTCCGGCGCCGCGGTGGCGGATGCCGGCGGCCTCGGCAACATCGAGATCAAGGCGATGCGCGACGCTGGCTACGACACCGATTTCGCCGTCGGCATCACCGCGGCCTCGTCGACGATCGGCCCGATCATCCCGCCCTCGCTGCCGCTCGTCGTCTACGGCGTCATCGCCGACGCCTCGATCGGGCAGCTCTTCTCCGCCGGCCTCATCCCGGGCTTCATGATGGCGATATCGCTGATGGTCATGGTCGCATGGTACGCGCGCCGGCGCGACTACCCGCGCGACGCCCGCTTCAGCATCTCCTGGTTCTTCCGCAGCTTCCTGCATGCCTTCCTGCCGCTGATGACGCCGGCGATCATCATCGGCGGCATCATCGCCGGCGTCTTCACGCCGACGGAAGCCGCCATCGCCGCCGTCGCCTATTCGATGTTCCTCGGTCTCTTCGTCTACCGTTCGCTCGACTGGAAGAAGATCCTGCGCGTCTCGATGGACACGGTCGAGACGACGGCTGCGATCATGCTGATCGTCGCGGCCTCGACGATCTTCGCCTGGATCCTGACCGCCAATCAGGTGGCGCTACATTTCGCCGACGGCCTGCTTTCGATCACCGAGAACCGGGTCGCGCTGATCCTGCTGATCACGCTGATCGTGCTGGTCATCGGCTGCTTCATGGAGACGATCGCGGCGATCACGATCCTCACCCCCGTGCTCCTGCCGGTCGCGGTGACGCTCGGCATCGACCCGGTCCACTTCGGCATCATCCTGATCCTGAACCTGATGATCGGCCTGCTGACGCCGCCCGTCGGGATGGTGCTCTACGTGCTGTCGAAGGTCGCCAAGGTGCCCTTCGAGCGTTGCGTCACGGCGACGGCGCCGTTCCTCGTGCCGTTGCTCGTCGTGCTTCTGCTGCTGACGTTCATCCCGGAGCTCACCATGTGGCTGCCGGAGAAGATCTACCGGTAGGCCGTCCGGATTCGCTCGACGCTTTCCGGGAAGTCCCGAGCGAAAGTCCCGAATACCGCCTCGAGTTGCAGCAGCGAATCCGCGGCGCTCTCCCGATCCCGGCCCCGGCTGGCGCCCGCGAGCGCGTCTGCGAGTGGATCGTTGAGGGCAACGCCATCGCGCGTCTGGCGCCAGACAAAGGCCGCCCAGGCGGCGATGCCGGCCTCCATGGAAGGCGAGGGCAGGCCCGCGCGGAGCCGATCCTTCAGCGGTGCGAGCAGGCGCACGGGGATTTTCTGGCTGCCGTCCATGGCGATCTGGATCAGCGCGTGGTGAAGCCCCGGATTCTCGAAGCGGCGAATGAGCCCGTCCGCGTAGGCCGGTGCGGTCGCGCGCACCGATTCGGGAAGAGTCCCGGCCGCCTCGTCCATGACGCCGCGCGCCAGCGCCCTCAGCTTCGGATCGGCGACCGCCTCGTGCACGTAGGCATGGCTCGCCAGCGTTCCCGCGTAGGCGAGCGTCGAGTGCGCGCCGTTCAGCATTCTGAGCTTGCGCAGCTCGTGGGGGCGCACGTCCGATACGAGTTCCACGCCGACCGTCTCCCAGGCGGGGCGGCGTCCATGGAAATCGTCCTCGATCACCCACTGGCTGAAGCCCTCGGTCGCAACCGGCGCGGCATCCTTTCGACCGATCATGGCGGCGACGCGGGCGCGCAGTTCGTCGGTCGTCGCCGGCGTGATCCGGTCCACCATGCTGGACGGAAACGAGAAATTCGCCTCGATCCGGCCGGCGAGCGTGGCCGACTTCATCTGCGCGAAATCGAGCGCGGCCCGCCGCAGCACCTTGCCGTTCTCCGGCAGGTTGTCGCAGCAGAGTACCGTCAGTCCGCCGGCACCCGCATCGAGCCGGGCGGCGAGCCCGGCGACGAGCATGCCGACGGCCGTCGCCGGCAGGCTCGCCTCGAGGTCGGCTCGGACATCGGGATGGTCGGCCCGCAATCGCCATGTGGCCGGATCGAGCGTGTAGCCCTTCTCGGTGACGGTCAGGGTGACGATCGCGGTCGCCGGATCGGCGATCGCCGCGATCACGGCACCCGGATCTTCGGGTGCGACGAGGATGCGGTCGATCACCGTGATCGTGGTGTAGGCGGGACCGCTGCCGTCGTCGATCTCGAGCGTGTAGGCGTAATTCTGAGCGCGCAGGGCGTCCCGAACGTCGGGACGGCGCAGCGAGACGCCGGTGATGCGCCAGCCCTCTCCCGCGGTCTCGTTGGCGCGCTGCGTGTACCAGGCCTGGTGGGCCCGATGGAAATTGCCGACGCCGAGATGGACGATGCGTCCGGTCATCCGGTCACAGCCTGTAGGCGCGCCTGGCGAGCCCGTAGGCGCACTCGTGCGCCAGCATGCGGGCGTCATCCATGCCGAGGCGGCTATCGGCGACGAGCTCGGCGAGATAGCGGCAGTCCATCCGCCGGGCCACGTCGTGGCGCGCGGGAATGGAGAGGAACGCGCGCGTGTCGTCGTTGAACCCGGCGGTATTGAAGAAGCCGGCCGTCTCCGTCACCTGCCGGCGGAAGCGCAGCATGCCCTCGGGGCTGTCGTGGAACCACCAGGGCGGTCCGAGCAGGAGGGCGGGATAGTGACCGGCGAGCGGCGCCAGCTCGCGCGCATAGACCGTCTCGTCGAGGCAGAACACGATCAGCGTCATGCGCGGGTCGTTGCCGACGGCGTCGAGAAGGACCTTGAGCCCGTCGACATAGTTCGCCGCGCGCGGGATGTCGGCGCCGACGTTGAAGCCGTGGCTCAGGAACAGCGCCCCGTTGTGATTGCGCATCGAGCCCGCGTGGAGCTGCATGACGAGGCCGTCGTCGAGGCTCATCCGCGCCATCTCGGTGAGCATGTGCGCCTGGAACGCGGCCGCCTCGTCGGCCATCAGCAGGCCCTTGAGCGCGCCCTGATAGAGCCGCTCGACGCTTGCCGCGTCGAGGTCCAGCGTCATCGGCGTCTCGGTGCCGTGGTCGGTCGCGGTCGCCCCGAGCGAGATGAAGAAGGCCCGCCGCTCCCGCAGCGCGTCGAGATAGGCGGCGAAGGAGGAGAGGTCGTTGCCGGCCTGTTCGGCGAGGCGTGCGATACCCGCCTCGAAGGCGGGATGGCTCGGATCGGTCACGGCGTCCGGCCTGAACGTCGGCAGGATGCGGCCTGGCCAGGGATCGTCCTTCAGCGCGCGGTGGTGGGGGAGCCTGTCGGTCGCCGCGTCCGTCGTCGCCAGTGCCTCGACGTTGAACCGCTCGTAGAGCGCGCGCGGCCGGAAGCCGGGCTCCCGCAGCACCGCGTCGACCCGGTCGTAGACGGCCTGAGCGTTCTCGGAGGCCAGCGGCTCCTCGATGCCGAGCACCTCGACCAGCACATGGTCGAACCACAGCCGTGTCGGCGTGCCCAGGAACAGGTGCCAGTGGTCGGCGAAGGTCTGCCAGATCTCGCGCGGGTCGGTGTCGGGGCGCGAGCCGTCCGCGCGCGGGATGCCGAGCGCGTCGAGGTCGACGCCCTTCGAATAGAGCATCCGGTAGATGTAGTGGTCGGGGACGATCAGCAGTTCGGCCGGATTGGGGAAGGCGGGATCTTCCGCGAACCAGACAGGCTCGCAATGGCCGTGCGGCGAGAGGATCGGCACGCGCGCGAGTCCCTCGTAGAGCTCGCGCGCGATCGCCCGCTCGCGCGGCTCCGGGGAGAACAACCTGTCCGGATCGAGGCGCGACATGGGCTGCTCACCAGTCCCAGAGGGTGCCGTCGGTCAGCCGGTTCACCGGCAGATAGGCGGGCTCGTAGGGAAACTCGGCGATCCGGCTCTCGTCGATGTCGACGCCGTGCCCGGGGGTCTCGCTGACGATCAGGTAGCCGTCCTCGAAGCGGTGGTCGTGCTTGAAGACCTCCGCGGTCGTCGGCTCGTGGCGCATGTATTCCTGGATGCCGAAGTTCGGCACCCACGTGTCGAAATGCGCAGCCGCCCCGAGCGTGACCGGCGAGAGATCCGTGGCGCCGTGGAACCCGGTGCGCACCTGGTTGAGCGCGGCGAACGCCGCGACGGTGCGCAGATGGGTGATGCCGCCGGCATGCACGATCGTAGCGCGGATATAGTCGATCAGCTGTTCCTCGATCAGCGTCTTGGCGTCCCAGACCGAGCTGAACACCTCGCCGACCGCGATCGGCGTCGTCGTTGCGCGGCGGATCCGGCGGAAGCCTTCCTGATTCTCCGCCGGCGTCGGGTCCTCCATCCAGAACAGGCGGTACGGCTCGAGGTCCCGGCCGACGCGCGCCGCCTCGTTCGGCGACAGGCGATGATGGACGTCGTGGAGGAGGTGCAGCGAGGGATCGAACTCGCGGCGCACCGCGGCGAACACCTCCGGGATGAAACGCATGTAATCGGCTGTCGACCACGTCTCCTCGGGCGCCATGCCGCGCGCTGCCGGCTCGTAGTGATAGGCGCCGCTACCGACACCGTAGACCTTCTCGAAGTTCGGCAGGCCCGATTGCACGCGGATCGCCCGGTAGCCGGCGTCGCGGTACTTCGCGACGTCCTTCAGCGCTTCGTCGAGGGTGCGGCCGTTGGCGTGGCCGTAAACCAGCACGCCGTCGCGGCTGCGCCCGCCGAGGAGCTGGTAGAGCGGCATGTTCGCCGCCTTCGCCTTGATGTCCCACAGCGCCACGTCGACGGCGGCGATCGCCGTCATCGTCACCGGCCCGCGCCGCCAGTAGGCGCCCTTGTAGAGATACTGCCAGGTGTCTTCGATGCGCCGCGCGTCGCGGCCGATCAGCAGCGGTACGACGTGGTCTTCGAGATAGCTCGCGACGGACAGCTCGCGGCCGTTCAGCGTGGCGTCGCCGATGCCGTGGATGCCGTCCTCGGTCTCGATCTTCAGGGTGACGAAGTTGCGTCCCGGCGAGCAGACGATGACGCGTGCATCGACGATCTTCACGTTTCCATCCTAGGGCACGGACCTTGTGGCGATCCTTGGTGTCGTTTCCGGTTCGGCGAACAGCTCGGCCCGGCTCTCGGCGAGTTTCGGCAGGGATTTCAGAATTTCCGAAAGATGCTCGCGCATCGCGGCGGCCGCGGCATCGGCGTCGCCCTTGGCGATGGCATTCGCGATCCGGTGATGCTGGTCGATGAGCGTCTCGATCGGGGTCGCCTGCGGCAGGCTCAGGAACCGCACCCGGTCCATCTGCGCCTTCAGGTCCTCGATGATGCGCCAGCCCAGCAGGCAGTCGGCGCTCGCTGCGATCGCCTGGTGGAAGGCGTCGTCGAGCTCGAGGAACCGCTTCTGGTCCGACGCAGCGGCGGCCTCGACCTGAGCGTCGATCAGCTTCTGGACGGCGAGGATGTCGGCCCGGCTCGCCGTCTCGCAGGCGCGCCGGACGATCGCCACCTCGATCGCCTCGCGCATGAAGCGGGCGTTCGAGACGTCGCGCTCGGAGATCTTCACGACGAAGGTGCCGCGCTGCGGGACGATGTCGACGAGGCCGATCTCGGAGAGCTTGATGAAGGCCTCGCGCACCGGCTGGCGCGAGGTTCCCATCTGCTTGGCCACCTCGGCTTCCGACAGCGGATATCCCGGCAGAAGGCGCATGGTGACGATCGCTTCCCGGAGCGCGCGGTAGACCCGCGTGGCGATCGTCGGGTGCGCCTCGTTCGCGGCAATCGGTGCAATCGGCAGCGTTTCGCCCGCCATGAAGTCCTCCTTGACAGGGCCTATCATACTACCATACTAGTCTGTCAACAATGTCGATAATAACTCGGCAAATGGCCTCTTACGACGGACTAGGGAGAAAATCATGCGCACTTTCCTGAGGATTGCGGCCGTTGCGGCAGTGGCGCTCGGAGTTGGCGCCGGGGCCGGCAACGCTGCCGACTACACGCTGAATGTCAACACGGCGCTGTCCACCGACGATCCGCTCTACAAGGGTCTCGAGGCCTTCCGCGACAACGTCGCCGAGCGGTCGGGCGGCAAGATCGAGGTCAAGCTCTTTCCGAGCTCGCAGCTCGGCAAGGATGAGGACGTTCTCGAGCAGGCCCGCGCCGGCGCGCCCGTCGCCGTCGTCGTCGACGGCGGCCGCCTTGCCGTCTACGTGAAGGAACTCGGCGTCCTCGGCGCGCCGTTCCTGGCGAGCGGCTACGAGGGCATCCGCAAGGTCGTTGTCTCGGAGATGTTCGAGGATTGGGTGAAGCAGCTCCACGACTCTGCGGGGCTGCAGATCCTGTCGTTCAACTGGTGGCAGGGCGAGCGTCACCTCCTGACCAACAAGCCGGTCACGGCTCCCGCCGATCTCGAAGGGGTGCGCATGCGCACGCCGGGCGCGCCGGTGTGGATGGAGACGATCCGTGCGATGGGTGCGACGCCGACCCCGATGGGCTGGACGGAAGTCTACAGCGCCCTCCAGCAGAAGGTCATCGACGGCGCCGAGGCTCAGGACCCCGCGACCTACGGTTCCAAGCTCTACGAGGTGATCAAGTACATCACCAAGACCGGGCACATCAATCTGATCACCGGCATCGTCACCAGTGGTGCCTGGTTCGACAGCCTGCCGCCCGATCTCCAGAAGGTCCTTCGCGAAGAGGCGCTCAAGGCCGGCGACATCGCCTCCTACGGCACGCAGGCCGCTCTCGCTGACTTGGAGAAGAAGATGCAGGAGAAGGGCGTGACGATCACCGAGATCGACGTCACCCCGTTCCGCGAGGCGACCGCGCCCGTCTACGATACCCTCGGCTACGGCGAACTGCGCGACAAGCTGCGTGCCATTGCGGCTCAATAGTCCGTAGACTTCCACCGACTGTGTGGTGGCCGGCTCCGTCGGCCGCCAAACTTCGCCCGAGCCAGTCCGCGGACGGTCGTACCGTGAACACCGCCTATTCCCGGATCGAGAAGACCATTGGCACCCTGATGCTGGCGGCGATCGTCGTCCTGGTCTTCGTCGCCGCGATCATGCGGTTCTTCTCCCATCCACTGATCTGGTCGGTCGATCTCGCCCAACTCCTGTTCATCTGGCTGTGCTTCCTTGGCGCGAACCGCGCGCTTCGCCGGCGGACCCACCTCGGCGTCGATCTCCTGATCCGGGCCCTGAGCTACCGTGCCCGCCTGGGGATCGAGTTGGCGTTGGCGGCTGCGGTTGTCGCCTTCCTGCTGGCGCTCACCTACGAGGGGGTGAAGCTGACGCTCCTCAACCGCGAGCGCCTCTTCGGCGACAGCGGCATCCCCTACGCTTTTGTAACGATCGCGGTGCCGGTCGGCTGCGTGTTCCTTGCAACTACGGTCATGGTTAATGCCTGGGAGGCGCTCTACCGCAGCGGCGGCAGGAAGCTGCTGGTCTTTTCGCGGCTGGCGCCGGACGAGGAAGCGGGCCTGTGATCTGGATCGCCGGCCTCTTCTTCGTCCTGCTCCTGCTCGGCCTGCCGGTCGCCTTCACTATTGGTCTTGCCGGCTTCCTCTATTTCGTGCTCTCGCCGATGCTGCCGACCTCGATCGGCGTGCAGCAGGTAGCCACCGTCTCGCAGAGCTTCCCGTTGCTCGCCGTGCCGTTCTTCGTGCTGGCCGGGCATCTGATGAACGAGAGCGGCATCACCGAGCGCCTGTTCCGCTTCTCCCGCGTTACCGTCGGCTGGATGGCCGGCGGCCTGGCACAGGTGTCGATTCTCCTGTCGACGCTGATGGGCGGAGTCTCCGGCTCCGCGGTTGCCGACGCGGCGATGGAAGCCCGCGTGCTCGGGCCGGCGATGCATGCCGAAGGCTACTCGAAGGGCTACACGGCATCCGTCATCGCCATCAGTTCGCTGATCACCGCGACGATCCCGCCGAGCCTCGGCCTGATCCTCTACGGCTACGTCGGCAACGTCTCGATCGGCCAACTGTTTCTCGCCGGCATCGTGCCGGGGCTCCTGATGATGCTGGTGCTGATGGTCACCGCCTGGCTGATCGCCCGCCGGCGCGGCTATCGTGCCGAGGACGCCGTCAAGCCGACGATCGCGGCGGTCGCGGGGGCGACCTGGGAGGCGAAATACGCACTGGCCTTCCCGGTTCTTCTCGTGATCAGCATCCGCGGCGGCCTGTTCACGCCTTCCGAGGTCGGTGCCTTCGCCGTCGTCTACGCCATCGTCGTCGGCCTGTTCGTCCATCGCGAGCTGAGCTTCGCCGGCATCATGAAGGCGTTCGACGACGCGATCTGCGACATCGGCATGATCATGCTGATCATCCTCATGTCGGGCATGGTCGGCTACGCCATCATCTTCGAGCAGTTGCCCCAGGACATCGCCGGCGTCATGCTCGGCGTCTCGCAGAATCCGCACGTCGTCTTCATCATCATCCTGGTGATGCTGTTCGTCGCCGGCCTGTTCATCGAGAGCACGGTGCTGGTGCTGCTGCTGACGCCGATCGTCGTGCCGATTATCACCCACATCGGCATCGATCCCGTCCACTTCGGCGTGCTGATGATGGTCATCGTCACCCTCGGCTCGATGACGCCGCCGGTCGGCGTCGCCATGTACACCGTGTGCAGCCTGCTGGAGACCGGCATCGGCGACTACGTGAAGGAGTCGCTGCCCTTCGTCGCCGCCGTCGTCGGCCTGGTCGCGGTGCTGGTCTTCTTCCCCGGTCTGGTGCTGTTCGTCCCGCACGCCTTCTTCTGACGTGCCGTCAGATCGCGACCCGATCAATCGGCCGCCGGCAGCCTGACCTCGAAGGTGGCGCCTGGCCGCCCCGGCCGCAGAACCACGTCTCCTTTGAACTTGCGCAGGATTTCGCGGCTGATCGCCAGTCCGAGGCCGCTCGAGCCGACCTCCTGGCGCTCGCCGCCACGGCCGAATTTCGAGAAGATCGTCTCCGCGTCGATATCGGGGATGCCCGGCCCGTTGTCGGCGATAGTCACGACGTAGGCACCGTTCTCCCGCCGGCTCTTCACCTCGATGCGTGGCGAGGCCACGGTGTTGTACTTCACGCTGTTGTTCAGGATGTTGAGGAACACCTGCGTCAGTCGGCCGAAGTCGGCCATCACCGTGGTGCCATTCGCCCTCTCGCGGGCTTCGACCTCGACACCGTTCCTGGCGGCGAGCACGGAGATGGAATCGAGGGCGCGGTCGAGCGCTGCCTCCGCGTCGACCGGGACGAGCTTCCAGGAGACCTTGCCGCTTTCCAGGAAGCTCAGGTCGAGGATCTCGTCGAGCAGCCGCGTGAGCCTGAGGCATTCCTCGTTGATGATCGTCAGGAAGCGCTGTGCCTGCGCGCTCTTCACGTCGGGCGTCTCGAGCAGGATCTCGGAGAACGAACGGATCGACGTCATCGGCGTGCGCAGTTCGTGGCTGACCTGGCTCAGGAAGTCGTCCTTCTGCGCCGACAGCTTCTGCAGCTTCTCGTTGGCGTCGCGTAGTTGCCGGGCGGTGCTTTCGAGTTCGGCCGACTTCTGGGTTAGTTGCTGGCTGTACTCGAGAATCTGCGCCGTCTCGTCGGCGATCTTCATCAGTTCCGTCAGGCTGATAGTGCCGCCGCCGGCGACCTGCGAGACCATCGCGTGTGCGGAGGCCGCGCCGACCGATCCGGCGAGTTCGCGCTCGAGTCGCGACACGAAGGCGTCGTCGGCCACCGGCAGGCCGCCGCGTAGGCCCTGTGAGCGGGCGATATCCTGAAACAGGACGCGGGCCGGCTCCGCCCCGAGGATGCGCTGGGCGAGCACGAACAGGTCTTCAGCCGGCGCGGTGCGATGCAGGATCCGCGGCTCGCCCGGACGCGTGCGAAAAACGTCGACGAACAGCGCGCCCTGCAGCCGCTCGAGCGGTGTCGGCCGGGTCACAAGTGAGACCGTGACGAACAGCGCCGTGTTGGCCGCAAGACTCCAGAAAAGGGCGTGGACGAGCGCGTCGGCGACCGAAAGGCCGAGGAACGCCTGGGGCTTCAGCAGCCCGATGCCGAATGGCCCGTCGTCGACGAGCGTCGCGACGAACGCGAACTCGGTGTGGAAGCTCGGAATCAGCAGCATGTAGGCCCAGGCGGCGAAGCCCGCGATCATGCCCGCAAGCGCGCCGTAGCGCGTCGCCCCGCGCCACATGACGCCGCCGACGGCGGCCGGCAGCACCTGCGCGATGCCGGCGAACGCGATGAGGCCGATCGAGGCAAGGCCCTCCGATCCGCCGGTCAGGCGGAAGTAGACAAAGCCGAGCATCAGGATGACGGCGATGCTGACGCGCCGGCTCGTCAGCAGGAGGCGGCGCACGTCGCCGCTCGTGTAGTAGTCCGACTGCGAGACCTTGAGCGCGACCGGCATGACGATGTGGTTCGACACCATCGTCGACAGCGCGATCGCGGCGACGATCACCATCGACGTCGCCGAGGAGAAGCCGCCGATGAAGGCGAAGGTCGCAAGCCCCTCCTGGCCCGCCGACAGCGGCAGGGTGAGGACGAACATGTCGGTGTTGGAGCCGGACGGCATCCTGGCGAGTCCGGCGGCTGCGATTGGCAGCACGAAGATCGACAGGAGCACCAGATAGAGCGGGAACAGCCACGACGCGGTCGCCAGGTGCTTTTCGTCGACATTCTCGACGACCGTCACCTGGAACTGGCGCGGCAGGCATATGATCGCGGTCGCCGACAAAAGGGTCAGCGCAACCCAGCGGCCGCCGAACACGTCCTGGGCATGCAGGAGCTCCGGCGATATCCGGCTGAAGGTCTCGCTGATGCCCCCGGAAACGCCGTAGATCGCGAACAGGCCGACGGCCACGAAGGCGAACAGCTTGACGAGCGCCTCGACCGCGATCGCCGCGACGACGCCGTGATGGCGCTCGTTGGCGGTCACGTTGCGTGTACCGAACAGGATCGTGAAGAGCGCCATTCCGGCGGCGACCCAGAACGCGGTCACGCCGTCATGCGCACCGACCTCGCCCGTCTCGCCGGTGATGACCCGGTAGCTCAGCGTCACCGACTGGAGCTGCAGCGCGATATAGGGGGTGGTGGCGATGACCGCGATCAGCGTCACGAACACGGCGAGTGTCGGGCTCTTGCCGAAGCGGGAGGAGACGAGGTCGGCGATCGAGGTGATGTGGTGGACGCGGCCGATGCGCACGAGCTTGCGCAAGAGCCACCACCAGCCGACGAAAACGAGCGTCGGCCCGAGATAGATGGTCGCGAACTCGAGCCCGGAGCGCGCCGCCGAGCCGACCGCCCCGTAGAACGTCCACGACGTGCAGTAGATCGAGATCGACAGGGTGTAGACGAGCGGCGACTGCAGCCAGCCGATACGGCCGCGCTGCGCGCGCCAGTCGACGACGAAGGCGACGAGGAACAGGAGCGCGACATAGGACAGGCAAACGAAGAGGAGAAGATTGGCCGAAAGCATCACGCCTCCGGCGGTTCGCCGTCGCTTGCGCCGGGCGTGTCCGTCTGCATGGAGTCGCGCAGCGGCGCGGCGAGCCGCCACGCGACGAGGATCAGCGCGAACCACACCGCGAACAGATAGGCGACGACGACTGGGATGCCGGCGATGTCGGTCCCGGTGACGAATACCCGGATGAACGGCGGCATCAGCAGGAACGTGCCGGCGAGCGGCAGTACGATCGCCGTGTCCGAGAACCGCCGCCGGTCGAGATCGGGATCGCGCGTGTCCGTCATGACGACAGGTTCTTCACGATCGAGACGACCTCCGCATTGGAGAACGGCTTCGTCACGAACGCGTTGACGCCGATCTGCTCCGCCGTCCGCCGGTCGTGCTGCTGCATCTTCGCCGTCAGCATGACGACGGGCATGTCCTTGAGCTTCGCGTTCGCCCGGATCTTCCGCAGGATCTCGTAGCCGTCGACGCCGGGCAGCATCACGTCGAGGATCAGGAGGTCCGGCCGATTTTCATCGATGAACGACAACGCCTGCGCGCCGTCCAGAACCGAGGTCACCTCGAAGCCCTCCCGCTCCAGAAGGAACGACAGCGACTCGACGATGTTCACTTCGTCTTCGACGATCAGCACGCGACTGACCAAAGGCCGTTTCCCCTCTTCGTGGATCATTTCAGGCGGCGAGACTGTGTCTTCCGATGCGGTCCCACCATGTTCGCCGCGCCTGTTCTTGATCTTTGCCCTGAAGACTACGACGCCGGGCTCGCCGATTGCGAGTGCGAATTTCGTATGAGAACCGCGGGAGACGGATGCGCGGCGCCGCGCTCAGTCCAGCAGCCGGCCGACCAGCGGGTCGTCGGTGCGGTGGCGGCAGCCGACGCGCGGGCAGATCCTGCAGTTCGCGCCGATCGGGTCGGCTTTTCCGCGGGCGCTCAGGTCGAGGCCGTCCGCGTAGACGACCGCCCCTGCCTGATCCGCAGGTATGGCGATCATGTCGGCGACATGGTCTGCGGGTTGGTCGAAGCCGACGGGACCGGTGCGTCGCGCACGGGCCACGAACAGCACCTTCCGTCCGTCGGCGAAGGCGGCGACCTGTCGCGTGACGACCTCGGGCCTGGCGAAGGAGCGGTAGATCGCCCACAGCGGACAGGCCGCGCCGTGGCGGGGGAACGCGAGGTCCATGACGGGCCGGCGGTCCACTGTCGACCCCGCCGCGTTGCACGACAGGTAGGCGAAGCGCGGCCCCCGGAACTCCCCGCCGCAGACCGCGGTCAGCCGCCGGCATATCCGCTCGAAACCGACGCCCCACGTCCGCCCCAGCGCCTCGACGTCGTAACGCGTCCGCTCGGCGGTATCGCGGAAGGCGACGGCCGGCAGCAGCAGGGTATCGGCGGCGTAGGTCCTCAGGATCGCCGCCATGTACCGGCGCGCGACCGCTCCGGTGTCCCGGGGCCGCGCCGCGAGCGCGGTCTCGATCGAGTCGGCCAGGAACTCGGTGACGATCGCGGCCGAGAGCCGCTCGACGACTGCGCCGGGAACGGCGCCGAAGGGAAGTGTCAGCGTCCTATCCGCGCCGTCGCGCGTCTCGTCCGGTCCCGTCTCCCGTATGATCGTGTAGCCGCGTCCTTCGAGGGCCGCGATCATGTCGGCATCGTGCACGTCGGCACCCTTCGCGATCGTCCCGCGCAGGTCGTCCACCGCCGCCTCGATCTCCGGGAAGCGGTTGTCGTGGGCGAGCAGGAACGTCTCGATCTCCTCGACCGGCGTCACCGAGCGGCCGGTCGCGTGCGCCTTGTCGAAATAGCCGGCGAGCGCCTGCGCGACGTCTGTCAGCCGGCGGCTCTCGCCCGCGAGCGCACGATGGAAGCGCTGGCGCCGCGCCGGCGCGATGTCGGCTATCTCGTCGAGGATCTCCGAGGTCGAGCGGATCGCCGAGATGTGCGTCAGCATCTGGTGGACGATGTCGCCGAGATAGGGGTCGTGCGTCAGCCGGTCCGACAGGGCGGTGGCGAGTTCGCGGCTCGCCCGCTCGCTGCGGTGGAGTTGCGCCAGCACGCTCGCCCACTCGGGAAACCTTCCGATGAACGCCTCGATCGAATCGGGCTCGAGTTCCGACGGCCGCAGCGCGGGATCGGCGGCGATCTCGCGCAGTTCGTGGACGAGCCTGAGTTCCGAGGCGCCGTCGAGATCGGACGGCGACAGGCCGAGGCGGTCCGCCGCCTTCTTCAGGAGCTTGCCGCCGATTCTGCGCTTCGAGAATTCGATCAGATTCAGGTAGGCCGGCGATATTCCCATCTGCCGGGCGAGTTCCGATTGCGACAAGCCGAGCGCGCGCCGTGTTTCGCGGATCTTCAGTCCGACGATGGTCGTCGCCATGGCAGCCCGTCCCTTCCCGTCGTCGGCCGACAGCCTTGGAAAGGCAGGGGAATTGCCGTTCCGTGCTGCGCTGCGATGTAAAATATTTACTTTTTTGCACTCGCGAGATTTAGGAATTTTACAGAATATTTTTGTTAGATCAATGGCTTATTGTGTTCTTTTCAAAAATCGGTCAGCGTTCCAGGCGTATGAGAGAACTCACCACAACCGCGGATCGAAAAAGCCGACTTTCCTAGGGAGGACCCCACATGAGCGGTTTCAAGACCATCAACCGACGCACGCTCCTCAAGAGCACCGCCGCTGTCGGCGCCGGCCTGGCGCTTCCGACGATCTTCACCAGCCAGTCGCGCGCGGCCTACCTGAACGAGCCGACGGGCTCGACCGTCACGTTCGGCTTCAACGTGCCGCAGACCGGGCCGTATGCGGACGAGGGCGCCGACGAGCTGCGCGCCTACCAGCTCGCCGTCGAGCATCTGAACGGCGAGGGCGACGGCGGCATGCTCAACACCATGAAGCCGCTGACGCTGAAGGGTAACGGCGTGCTCGGCAAGAAGGTCGCCTTCGTCACCGGCGATACGCAGACCAAGTCCGATGCGGCGCGCGCATCGGCCAAGCGCATGGTCGAGAAGGACGGCGCCATCATGATCACGGGCGGATCGTCGTCGGGCGTCGCCGTCGCCGTGCAGTCGCTCTGCCAGGAGATGGGCGTCATCTTCATGGCCGGCCTGACGCACTCCAACGACACGACCGGTAAGGATAAGCGCGCCAACGGGTTCCGCCATTTCTTTGACGCCTACATGTCCGCCGCCGCCCTCGCCCCGGTGCTGAGGGACGAGTACGGCAACGAGCGCACCGCCTACCACCTCACCGCCGACTACACCTGGGGCTGGACCCAGGAGGAGTCGATCAAGGCGGCGACCGAGGCGCTGGGCTGGAAGACGGCGGCTGCGGTGCGCACCCCTCTCGGTGCAGGCGACTTCTCGCAGTACATCACGCCGGTTCTGAACTCCGGCGCCGACGTGCTGATCCTCAACCACTACGGCCGCGACATGGTCAACTCGCTGACCCAGGCCGTGCAGTTCGGTCTGCGCGACAAGCAGGTCAACGGCAAGACCTTCGAGATCGTAGTGCCGCTGTACTCCGAGCTGATGGCTCAGGGCGCCGGCGAGAACGTGAAGGGCATTCTCGGTTCCGCCAACTGGGACTGGAAGCTCGACAATCCGGGCACCAAGGCCTTCACGAAGTCGTTCGGCCAGAAATACGGCACGCCGCCGAGCCAGGCCGCGCAGACCTGCTACGTGCAGGCGCTGCTTTACGCCGACGCCGCCGAGCGCGCTGGCAGCTTCGAGCCCTGCGCCGTCGCCAAGGCGTTCGAGGGCGGCGATTCGCTCCCCGGCATTGAGTCCGCCTCGAACAAGGGTTTCCTGTTCGACGGCATGGGCAACGGCCAGACGCTCTACCGCGCCGCCGACCATCAGTGCTTCAAGCCCGTGCTGGTCGTGCGCGGCAAGGAGAGCCCGAAGGACAAGTACGACCTGCTCGAGGTCGTACAGGAAGTGCCTGCCAAAGAAGCCTGGTACGAGCCCGACAATCCGATGTTCGCCGGCGGCGAGCTCGGCCAGTGCAACAACGGCGCCTGATCTAGCCTCTCGCCATGGGGCTCTGCCGGCCGGGATCCGTCGCGAGGCGGACCCGGCCGGCGAAATACGGTCGGCAAACCCGCTCGATATCGGCGGGGACGGGTACGGGCAATGGATGCGATTCTACTTCAGATCCTGAACGGCTTGGACAAGGGCGGCGCCTACGCTCTGATCGCGCTGGGCCTGACGCTCATCTTCGGAACGCTCGGCGTGGTCAACTTCGCCCACGGCGCGCTTTTCATGCTCGGTGCCTTCTGCGCCGTGACCGTGAACAAGCTGTTGTCGCTGGAGAGCGTCACGGTCGACCCCAACCAGACGACCGCATGGGGCACGCCCCTCGAAATCCGCACGTCGCTTATCGAAAGCTGGTTCGGCGACTTCGGCCGGTTGCTGGTCGACTTCTCCGTCCCCGTCTCCATCCTGGTGGCGATCCCGGTCATGCTGATCGTCGGGCTCGCCATGGAACGCGGGCTCGTGCGCTTCTTCTACAAGCGTCCGCACGCCGAGCAGATCCTCGTGACCTTCGGGCTCGCGATTGTGCTGCAGGAGATCATAAAGCAGCTGTTCGGCGCCAACCCGATCCCGCAGCCCGCGCCGGAGGACCTGCGCGGCATGATTGATTTCGGCGCGATGATCGGCCTGACCCCCGGCGCCGTCGTCTATCCCTGGTGGCGCATGGTCTACCTGCTCTTCTCGCTGACCGTCATCGGCGGCGTCTTCGCCTTTCTGCAGTACACCACCTTCGGGATGGTCGTTCGCGCCGGCATGGCGGATCGCGAGACCGTCGGTCTTCTCGGTATCGACATCAACCGCCGTTTCACCATCATGTTCGCGCTCGCCGCGATCGTCGCCGGCCTTGCCGGCGTCATGTACACGCCGATCCTGTCGCCCGACTACCACATGGGCATGGATTTCCTCGTCCTTTCTTTCGTGGTCGTGGTCGTCGGCGGCATGGGCTCGCTCGGCGGCGCGGTGGCCGCAGGCTTCCTGCTCGGCATCCTGCAATCCTTCGCCTCGATGAACGAGATCAAGGCGATCTTCCCCGGCATCGACCAGATCATCATCTATCTGGTGGCGGTCGTCGTGCTGCTCGTGCGTCCGCGTGGCCTCATGGGCCGCAAGGGCGTGATGGAAACCTGAGACCGGAGCCTCGAACGCAATGAACGCAAAGGCTTCGACCATGCGGGACGCCGTGCTGGTGCTCGTGTTCACCGCGGCCGTGCTGGCCATGCCGGTCTGGCTCACGCCGATCGGAGCCGGCTATCCCGACCTGATGCAGAAGTTTGCGATCTACGGCATCTTCGCGATCGGCTTCAACATCCTGTTCGGCCTCACCGGCTACCTGTCCTTCGGCCACGCCGCCTTTCTCGGGGTCGGCTCCTATACGGCGGTTTGGACCTTCAAGCTGCTCGGCATGAACGCGCTCCCCGCCGTGCTGACGAGCATCGTGCTCTCGGGCCTGTTCGCTCTCGCGATCGGCTTTGTCAGCCTGCGCCGTGCCGGCATCTACTTCTCGATCCTGACGCTCGCCTTCGCGCAGATGTGCTACAACCTCGCCTATTCGGTGCTGACCCCGATCACCAACGGCGAGACGGGCCTTCGCGTCCTCAACAGCGATCCGCGCCTCCTCGACCGGATGTTCGGCCGGGCCGAGCCGCAGGGCGTTCTGCTCCCCGACTTCTTCGGCCACGAGCTCACCGGCTACGCCGGGTTCTATTTCTGCGCGGTCATTCTGATCGTCGCGTTCTTCGTCTCGATGCGCATCTTCCGCTCGCCCTTCGGCCTGATGCTGAAGGCGGTGAAGTCGAACCAGAACCGGATGAACTACACCGGCCTCAACACGCGCCCCTACACGCTCGCCGCCTTCGTGATCTCGGGCATGTACGCGGGGCTCGCCGGGGCGCTGCTCTGCGTCACCGACCCGCTCGCCGGTGCCGAGCGCATGCAGTGGACCGCCTCGGGCGAGGTCGTGCTGATGACGATCCTCGGCGGAGCCGGCACGCTGCTCGGCCCCGTGCTCGGCGCCACGCTCATCAAGTATCTCGAGAACATCTTCTCCGCCTTCAACGAGTCGACCCTGCACCACTTCTTCTCGTTCCTGCCCTCCGGGCTTCAGGATTTCGTCGTGTCGGTGACCTCGCTGTTCGTCGGCGAGGGCTGGCAGCTCACCCTCGGCGTCCTCTTCATGCTGATCGTGATCTTCCTGCCCGGTGGCATCATGGAAGGGTTCCGCCGCCTTGCCGCGCTGTTCGGCAGACGCGGCGGCGGGGGCGCCACGCCCGAGGAGGCCGGCGCCCTGCCGGCCGCAGCGGAGTAGGGGGCAGCCATGGGCATTCTCCAGGTTACCGATGTCAACAAGCGTTTCGGCGGCCTTCAGGCGCTGAACAACGTCAATCTCGACGTCGAGGAGGGCACCGTCCACGCCATCATCGGCCCGAACGGCGCCGGCAAGTCGACGCTCCTGAATTGTTTCGTCGGCCGACTGGTGCCCGATACCGGCACTGTGATGTTCAACGGCAGGTCGCTCTTGGGCCTGAAGCCCTACGAGATCAACCAGACCGGGGTCTCCCGCGTGTTCCAGACGCCCGAGATCTTCGAGGCACTGTCGCTGCTGGAGAACATCATGATCCCCGCCTTCGCCCATCGCGACGGCGCGTTCAGGATCAACGGCTGGGGAAGCGTCGCCTCGGAAAAGGATGTTCGCGAGCGGGCACTGCACATCCTCGAGGACGTCGAACTCGCGTCCAAGAAGGACATGCTTGCCGGCAGCCTCTCGCGCGGCGACAAGCGCCGGCTCGAACTCGCCATGTGTCTGGTGCAGGATCCCAAGCTCCTGCTGCTCGACGAGCCCACGGCCGGCATGTCGCGCGCCGACACCAACAACACTATCGACCTACTCAAGAAGATAGGCGAACGCGGCATCACCAAGATCGTCATCGAGCACGATATGCATGTCGTGTTCTCGCTGGCCCACAAGATCACCGTGCTCGCGCAGGGCACGGTTATTGCGGAAGGGCTCCCGAATGATATCAAGGGAGATCCGAGGGTTCAGGAAGCCTATCTCGGGGGCGCGCACCTGTGAACATGATGACCGTGACCGAAATACAGACGGAGAAAGCCGCCGCCGCAGAGCCGGCCTACTTCTCCTGTGCCGACCTGCACGCCTATTACGGCGAAAGCTACATCGTGCAGGGCGTGGGCTTCCAGGTCCGCAAGGGCGAGATCGTCGCGCTGCTCGGCCGCAACGGCGCGGGCAAGACGTCGACGCTACGCACCGTCGCCCGCGCCGACGACCCGATGCTGAAGCAGGGCGAGATCTGGCTCGACGGCAAGCCACTCCATCGCATGTCGTCGTTCCAGGCCGCCCGCGAGGGCGTCGGCCTCGTGCCGGAGGATCGGCGGATCATCCCGGGCCTCACCGTTGAGGAGAACCTCCAACTCGCCCAGATCGCCGAGCCGAAGGGCTGGTCGATCGAGCGGCTCTATCATCATTTCCCGCGTCTTGCCGAACGCCGCAAACAGGAGGGCGTCACGCTGTCCGGCGGCGAGCAGCAGATGCTGGCGGTCGCCCGGGCGCTCGCCCGCGACGTGAAGCTGCTCCTGCTCGACGAGCCCTACGAGGGCTTGGCGCCGGTCATCGTCCGCGAGATCGAGAAGATCGTCGAGCAGATCAAGGAACTCGGGCTGACGACCGTGATCGTCGAGCAGAACGCGATCGCGGCGCTTCATCTCGCCGACCGCGCGGTGATCCTCGACATGGGCCAGATCGTCTTCGACGGCGGCGCGCAGGAAGTGCTCGACGACGCCGACCTGCGTCAGGAATACCTCGCGATCTGAGCGCGTGGGCGATCTAACGCCGGCTCGCTACCACAGCGATGCCTTCGCCCGCTCCGGCCATTCCTCGTCGTAGACCTGGCCGTCGATACGGTTTTTGCTCATCTCGGCGAGCACCGTGCCGACGCTCGGCAGGCTCTTCGGATCGATGTGCTTCTCGGGATTCCACAGTTCCGAGCGCACGATCGCCCGCGCGCACTGGAAATAGACGGCCTCGACGGTGACGACGATCACCGAGCGCGGCGCCTTGCCGTCCATCTTGAAGGATTCGAGCAGGTCGGGATCGGTCGAGACGACCGCGCGACCATTGACCCTCAATGTGCTACCGGAGCCGGGGATCAGGAACAGAAGACCGACGCGGGGATCGTGCACGATGTTGCGCAACGAGTCGACGCGATTGTTGCCGCGCCGGTCGGGCATCATCAGTGTCTTCTCGTCGTGGATGCGGACGAATCCCGCCATGTCGCCCCGCGGCGAGCAGTCGAGCCCCTCCGGCCCTCCGGTCGCCAGCGTCACGAAGGGCGAAGCCTCGATAAAGGCGGCGTAGTGCGGCGTGACCCGGTCGGCCACCTTGACCGTCGCCGTTTCGCTCGGCTCGCCGTAGATGGCTTCGAGCTCTTCGACGGTGGAGACGATGGGCATGGCATCTTCCTCGGTGGCAGGCGGTGGAACGGGAATCTAGATGGCAGGATCGGTCGGATCCGGCAAGGCCGGGAGATCACCGCGCCGAGGCACAGCCCACGCAAGTCGTCACCGTCGGGTCGACGCTGAGCCGGCCGGCGGGAATACGCTCGCCGCACTCCTCGCACTCTCCGTAGGCGCCGTCCGCGATACGCTGCAGCGCCGCCTTGATCATGGAGATGCGTGCTCTTCGGCGCTGTTCGGCCGCCTTCGCCATGGCTTGCCCCTGCATGGCGTCCATTCGCGACAACCGCCCGACGCTCTGCTGGTCGAGGGCCACGGTGCCGCGCGCATCCAAGCTCGCCTCACTGAGCTCCTCCAGCTCGGCAAGCTCGTCGCGCAGCTGTCTCGCCATCTCGTCTAGATTCAGATCGGTCATGACCGGAGTCTAGCCGGATCTTGGCCATGCGCCAAAAGGCGCTAGGCTTTCAGCGCCTGCTCCAGATCGGCGATCAGGTCGCCCGCCGATTCCAGTCCGACCGAGATCCGCAGCAGGTTGTCCGGCACCGTGCTTTCCGGGCTTTCAACCGAGCGCCGGTGCTCGATCAGGCTCTCGACGCCCCCGAGCGAGGTCGCCGGCACGAGCACCCGCGTGCGGGTCGCGACCCGGCGCGCGGCCTCGAAATCGCCGTCAACCAGGATCGACAGCATGCCGCCGAAGCCGCCGGTCATCTGCTTCGCCGCGATCTTGTGGCCCGGGTGGCTCTCGAGACCCGGATAGAGCACGCCGGCGACGCGGCCGTGACCCTCGAAGTGACGGGCGAGCGTCAGCGCCGTTTCCGACTGGCGGGCGAAACGCACGAACAGGGTGCGCATGCCGCGGATCAGCAGCCATGCCTCGAACCCGCCGAGCACGCCGCCGGTCAGGTTGCGGATCGCGTGAATGTCCGTCCAGCGCCGGTCGTCCTTCGCCGTCACCAGAACGCCAGCGGTGAGGTCGGAGTGGCCGTTCAGGTACTTCGTCGCCGAATGTAGGACGATGTCGGCGCCGAGCGAGATTGGCTGCGTGGTGGGCGCCGGCGCGCAGGTCGAATCGACGCCGAGGATCGCGTCGGCCGAATGCGCGGTCTCTGCGGCGAAGGCGATGTCCATCACGTCCCATGTCGGATTGGCAGGCGTCTCGACCCACACAAGCTCTGTCTGTCCCGGCTTGAGGGCGTCCTTCAGCGTCTGCGGATCGGTCTGGTCGTAGAAGTCGAGGCCGATGCGGCCGCGCGCGGCGAGCCGGCGCAGCCAGTCCTGCGCCGAATAGTACATGACCCGAGGCGCGACGACGTGGGCGCCGGGTCGGAGGGTCTCCGTCAGGGCGGCGAAGGCGGCAAGGCCCGAGCCGAACACGCGCGCGCCGGCGCCGCCGTCGAGCGCGGCGACGATCTCCTCGGCGTGGGCGAGCGTCGGCGCGCTGTTGCGGCTGTAGATGTGCGGGCCGATCAACGCATAGTCCTCGTCGCGGGCGAATGTCGAGGCGCTGTGGAGCGGCGGCACGACCGCCCCGGTCTCCCGGTCGATAAGGCCAAGCGCCTGGGCGGCGAGCGTTTCGGGGTCGAGGCGGTTCTTGTTCGTGCTCATGAGCGTTTCCGCGCTGGTCCAGCGTGCGGGGGAGCCGAGCCCAAGCGGGCCGTCAGGTCAAGGGGGTGTTTGAGCGCAGTGGCCATGCGGCGGCCGGACGTGGCACTCTGGCATTCATGCGGACCTTGCGGCTCCCATTGACGGCGTTCGCCTTCGGGCTGCTCTTTCTCCCCGCCTCCCCGCACGCGGAAACGGCGGTGGACCTGGAGCTCGTGCTTGCCATCGACGCCTCGGCGAGCGTCGATCCGGGCGAGTTCTCCCTGCAGCTCGGCGGCATCGCCAGCGCAATCCGCGACCCGGACGTGCAGCGGGCGATCGCCGCCGGTCCGATCGGCCGCATCGCCATCGCCGCGATCGTCTGGGCCGACGCCACGCTGAGGAAGGACGAGGGCGACTGGCACGTCATCGAAGGACCGGCGGATGCCGAAACGTTCGCGAGGGAGATCGAGACGTTCCGCCGCCTCGTCAGCGGCGGCACGGGGCTGGGCTCCGGCATCGCCGAGGCGATCCGCATGACCGACCGCAACGGCATCGCCGGCACGCGCCGGGTGGTCGACGTCTCCGGCGACGGTATCGAGACGCCGCCGCGAGAGAACGTGCTGCTTCTTCCCGATGCGCGCGGCATGGCGCTCGGTCGCGGCGTGACCGTCAACGGCCTCGCCATTCTCAACGACGTACCCGACCTGGACGACTACTACCGCAGGGAGGTGATTGTCGGCGACGGCGCCTTCGTCATGGCGGTACACGACTATCGCGACTTCGCCGAGGCCTTCCGTCGCAAGCTCCTGCGGGAGATCGAGGACCGCCCGCCGGTATCCCTTCGCCGCCTTGCTCCCGCAGCGGTCGAATTCGCAGGCGCCCTCACGCGCTGCGGCGCGTGCTGAGCGTTCGTCGGGTCAAATTTTCAATGCCGAGCGAAGGTCCCAGCAGAGTCCGGACACCCGGCGGGGCCGCTACTCGAGGACGAACGAGATCTTCGCGTTGATCCGATACTTCTGGATCTTGCCGTTCTCGACGCTCGCCTCGAAGTTCTTGATGTATATCGATCTGACGTTCCGCACGGTCTTCCCGGCGTCCGATACCGCCTGCTGCGCGGCGTCCTCCCAGCTCTTCGGCGATTCAGCGAGGACTTCGATCACTTTGAGCATTGTCATGGGATCCTCCTTCCCGGCTGGTCGCCCCAATCTCAATCGGCAATTATGTCGATTGCGGGGTCGGACGTAAGGTCGTGGCACGGCCCGGCCCCGGTGGAGGGGGATTCCCGTCTGCTCCAATGGGCAAGCTCCGTGTGGACGGACGACGGAGGCAGGATGACGAAATCGCCGGGCCCGAAGCCCTCGCCGACCTTCGAGGCAGCCGAGCGGTATCTCGCCCGCGGCTGGTCGGTTCTGCCCGTGCGCCCGCGCGAGAAGCGCCCGCTGTTGAGGTGGGAGGCGCTGCAGTCGAAGGCGCCGTCGAAGGAGCAGGTCGAGGTCTGGTATCGCCGCTGGCCCGACGCGAATGTCGGCATCGTGACCGGCGAGATTTCGAACCTCATCGTGATCGACGTCGATCCCGAGCATGGCGGCGGCGACGCGCTGGAGCGCCTTGAGCGCCGCCACGGTCCGCTGCCGGCTACCGTCGAGGCGATCAGCGGCGGCGGTGGGCGCCACCTCTACTTCGCCCATCCGGGCACCCCGCTCAGGAACCGGGCAGGTCTCGTGCAGGGCGTCGATCTGCGCGGCGACGGCGGCTACATCGTCGCCCCTCCGTCGATCCATCCCTCCGGCAACCCCTATGTCTGGCGCGAAGGCCATTCGCCCGACGAGATGACGCTCGCGCCGCTGCCGCGCTGGCTCTATGGCGCGCTGAGCGGCGCCCGTGCCGGCCGCGCGCTCGGCGATTGGCGCCGGCTCGTGCGGGAGGGCGTGCCGGAAGGCGAGCGCAACGCGACGATCGCTTCGCTCACCGGCCATCTCCTGTGGCACGGTGTCGACCCGGAGGTGGCTCTGGAACTGATGCTCGCCTGGAACAGGATGCGCTGCCATCCCCCGCTCGACGACGCCGAGGTCGCGCAGGTTGTCGCAAGCATAACCAAGCTGCACGAAGAGCCGGCCGGCACGGTTGCGGCCTGGGACGACGACGGGCTATAGCGCTTGAGGCGCGTGGGCCCGAAGGGCGCAGCCAGAGACACGTGGACCGAAATGACCCGAGACATCGTTATTTGCGCGACCCAGCGCAGCGGCTCGACCCTGCTGTGCGAGGACATGCGCGCGACCGGGCATCTCGGCCTGCCCAACGAGCATTTCCTTCCCTACCTCAACACCGTCGCCACGCCCGACTGGCCGGCGCGGCTTCAGGCCGACCATGCCAGGTTCTCGACGCCGAACGGCGTCTACGCCGTCAAGGTGATGATGAGCTACCTCGGCGACATCGACGCGCGCCTCGCCGAGGCGGCGGGGCAGTCGCCGGCGAAGGACGCTGCACAGCCCTTCGCCCATTTCCGCGCGCTGTTCGCCGACGCGCGCTTCATCTGGCTCCGGCGGATCAACCTGACCGAGCAGGCGATCTCCCGCGAGATGGCGCGCCAGACCGGCATCACCCACGCCGTCCGGGACGAGGCCTCGCCGACCTTCCTGCGCAAGAACGTCGTCACCTACGAGGACGACTACAACCGCGCGGCAATCGTCGACGTCGACAGCGTCATCGCCGAAATCAGCGCGATCGCGGCGGAGAACGAGAAGTGGCTCTACTTCTTCTTACGCTGGGGAATCGAGCCGCTGATGATGGAGTACGAGACGATCCTCGCCGATCCGCGCGCGCACGTCCTCCGCATCGCCGAATTCGCCGGTGTCGACCTGCCCTACTGGACGCCGGAGCGTCGCCTCGTGAAGCTCGCCAACGCCCGCAACGAGGAAATCTACCGGCGCGTCCTGGAAAGGCTCATCAGCGACTGACGCAGCCGCCTGCCGATCCGACGGTGCAGCGGACGCTGCCGCGCAGGAGCCCCGATCGCGGGAGCCTGCGCGGGATTTTGCCGCGGACCCAGCCAGAGGGCCGCGGTGATCCGCGCGTGTATCTCTGGAGAAAGCGCCATCGGCGTCCAGGTCGGATCATCGGCCGGCAGCGGATCGACGAACAGCACGCCCTCCGGGCGGCCGACGAACTGCCGCGCGATCTCCCGGTTGTCGTCTTCGAACACGGACAGGAGCTCGCGGCGCTGCGCCGGCGAGAACACGTTACGCCGGTGGAAGGCGCCTTCCGCCCTCCACCTTCGGGAGATCTCGGTCAGGGCGTGCAACAGCCTCGCGTGCTCGTCCTGCGACGGTCCGAGCCCGTTGGCGATCCTGAGATACTCGATGAGTTCGGTTTCGATCGTGACGTTGACCGAAGGTGCCTCCGTGCCCGCCGGAAACGCGTCCGGCGCGATGCCGATGCGGTTCAGGAAGTCCGCCATCAGGCCGTTCGGCAGCTGCGACTTCTCGTAGGGATAGACGATCGTCGCCTGCTGCCCCACGACCTCCGCCCACTGGCGCAGGATGCGCAGATAGTCGATGGCGCCCTGCTTCTTCAGGAACCGCGACAGGTCGGGCGGGTTCGCCTCCATGAAGTTCGGATGCTTGACGAGCTGCATGTAGAAGGCGGAGGCGAACTCGTCCTGCCGCCTCAGATACGCCACGACGACGATCTCATGGCCGGGCAGCCGCCGGACGACTTCTTTCGGCAGCATGCCGTTGAACAGCGTCTCGGTGGAGACGATCGCCTTGTCGCAGCCGCAGACGGCAAGCTCCGCCCGGATGTCGCCATAGAGGGTGTCGGGATCGGCGGGCGAACCCGGCCGGCCCGAGAACGTGCCGGCCCAGGCATGGTGCGCGTCGCCGATCCGTCCGGTTTCCGGAACGTAGTAGCCGAGCTCGCGTAGCCTCTCCCGGTTCTGGAACAAGAACGACTGGATGGCGGTCGAGCCCGTTTTGTAGTTGCCGATATGCAGGAAGATCTTCATCGGTCGCCGTGGTCCCGGGCCCTCGATCGGTTCAGCTCTCGCCCGCGTCGCGGACGACGGCGTAGCCTTGGCTCTCGCACAGGGTGCCAAGACAGGCGTCGAGGAACTGCCGCCGCTGCGCATCGGCAATCCAGTTGGTCGCGAAAGCCCTTGCCGCCTTCAGCATCGGCCGAAGCGCGCCGGTCCTGACCAGCGTCGGGTCACCGAACCGCGGTCCGAGCGCGAGGTCGCCACTGACCGGCAGACCGACCAGATGGCCCCATTCGACGAGAAGGGCCTGGTCCGCTTCAAAGGGGGACGCCGCCTCCGCGCCGAATGAGACAGCGCCGATCAGCGGATTCTCGTGCAGGAGCGCGACCGCCCCGGCGATCCGTTCCCCGGCGGCGGGCGCGGCTTCCCCTCCTGGCAGAAGCACCATGTCGTAGTCGAGGACCTCGCGGCCGAGCATGACGAGAGCGTGAAGTGCCGTCGCACCCTCGCCGATCACATAGCGCGACACTTCCGTCCCCGGAAAATCGACGTCTCTGAGCATGCCCTCCGGCAGCAGCAGGCGGCCATGAGTCTTGCCGCTCAGCGCCCGCGCGGTGGCGTTCAGGAAGGCGTGGCCGAACGCACGGTCCGGTTCGAGATAGGCGCCCTCGGCCCATTCGTTCCAGGCGTTGACCATCACAAGCGGCCGGTCGCCGAGCACCGGTTCCGCCCGGGCGGCGATTTCGGACAGTGCCGTCTGGTACCGGTCCGGCCAGGCGTTCACGTAGACCGTGCCGCGCGCGCCGCGCCGCGCCGTGTTGTCCCAGCCGGGAATGATCGTGCGGACGACGTCGAGATCCGTCCCGAACCTCATCTCGACCGCGTTCTTCACATAGCCCCGATAGTCGATGACGAGCCCCTCGAATCCGTACGAGGCCGCGTCGGTGTCGCCGAAGGCGTTCTTCGGCACCGAATAGCCGTGCGGCGGGAACTCGACCGCGATGTCGAAACCGAGCGGGGCGGGATCCTGCAGCCCGAAGGTGAGGGCGGCGGCGACGACGACCTCGCCGATGCCGTTATCGCGGCAATAGGTCCGCCAGCGCTCGATGGTGACGGCCGGTTCGGGAAGGATGTCGGGCCGGTAGACGACGAACAGCGGCTTACCCGCGACCCGGTAGTAGCGCGGATCGCGCATGTAGCGGGCGACGTCGGCGATCATCGCGAGGTCGTCTTGGGCGGAATGGTTCTGGGCGATCAGTATCTCGGATTCCTGCCCGTCCCAGCGTCGCGTCCAGTTCTCGTTCGCCCAGCACAGACAGAACGGCAGGTCGAAATCCGGCCGTGCGAGCCAGTTCTCGAGCGGCCGGTCGAGCAGGCGCGTGCCGTCGAACCAGTAGTAGTGGAAGCAGAAGCCGGAGAGGCCGAACCGCCGGGCGAGCTTCGCCTGCTCCTCCATGACCTCGGGCAGGCGCAGGTCGTAGAAGCCGAGATCGCCGGGCAGGCGCGGCTGCAGGTGGCCGGTGAACATCTGCTCGGCCTTGGTGACGTTCGTCCACTCGGTGAACCCCTTGCCCCACCAGGCGTCGTTCTGCGGGAAGGGATGGAACTGCGGCAGGTAGAAGGCGAGGGCGTCGATCTTGGGCGGCGCGGAAACCGGCCGCGCCTCCTCGAAGTAGGGCGTCGCCGTGCCGGGCCTGTATCCGCCGCTGACCCGCGCATCGGACGGCGCGCCGCCCTCGCCGGTCGCCTTCGTCAGCCGCTGCTCGGCGCGGCCGATCTTGAGGTAGTGCACGAACGGCTGCAGGCCGCTTTCGGCAACGTCCTGGTAGATCCGCGCGTAGAACTTCGGATCGAAATCGGCGTTCGGCTTCCGGCCTTCCCGGGCGCCGTAGAAAACGTAGTGGGCGACAACGTCGTCGAGGCCGGCGACATCCGGGTATTCGGCTCGGTAGTAGCCCTCGTCGAAGAGACCGCTGGCACGGATCACCGCCTCGGCGGACTCCGGACCGGTGTCGCGCGGGTCTTCCACCGGCCGGCCCTGGCCCCGCCCGACCAGCAGGTAGTGGACCAGCGGATTGATCTTCCATTCGCGGTCGTTGCGGATCGAGTCCGCGTAGAACCGCGTATCGAAATGCGCGTTCGGCCGCCGCCCTTCGTTGGCGCCGGCGATGATGAAATGCAGGAGCGGGTCTTCCTCGTCCCGGATGTCGGGATGGGCGGCACGGTAGAAGTCTTCGTCGAACAGGCCGCTTTCCGATATCAGGATGCGGTCGATATCGTTCTTCTTGTGGGCCAGCCGCTTGAGGATATAGACCGCGACCCGATAGAGGTTCAGCTCGAGTTTCATGGTGTTCGGACTGTACCCCTGACCGAGTTCGGCCGCCTGAAATCTCCGGACGGGCAACTGATCTCCGTTTCGCACAAGCCCGCCGAGGCTTGGAATCGAGGATTTGATAGGGCCTTCAAGCGTTTCGATCAATGCGCTGGCCGGGACGGAAGACGGCCGGCCCGGTCATTCCCGTCCGTAGGCGTCCTCGTAGCGGACGATGTCGTCTTCCTCGAGGTAGCCGCCAGTCTGTACCTCGATCAGATGCATCGGCGCCTCGCCCGGGTTCTCGAGCCTGTGGCGCGAGTGGACCGGGATGTAGACGGACTCGTTGGCATGCAGCGTCCTGACCTCCTCGTCGACCGTAACCCGCGCCGTGCCGCGGACGACGACCCAATGCTCGGAACGGTGCTCATGCGACTGTAGCGACAGCCGGCCGCCCGGATAGACGACGATCTCCTTGACCTGGAAACCCTCGCCAAGATTGATGACCTGATACCAGCCCCAGGGTCGGAACACGCGGGCGTGGGTCACAGCTTCCGCGCGCCCCGACGCGTCCAGGGTGGCGACGATGTCCTTGACCCCCTCGCTCAGGGCGAGCGGAGCGACATAGACGGCGTCGTGGTTGGCGACGACCACCAGGTCCCGGACGCCTTGCGCGACGACGAGCGGGCCGTCGGAGAAGGCGAGCGAGCCTGCGCAATCGAAAAGCTCGGCGGGTCCCTCGACGACGTTTCCCTCCGGCGCATCGACGCGGGAATCGTAGAGTGCGCTCCAGGAGCCTATGTCAGACCAGCCCATGGTGACCGGCACGACCGCAACCTTGCCTTCGAGCTTCTCGGCGAAGGCGTGGTCGAAGGATATCGTCTCGATCCTCGCATAGGCTTCCGCGTCGAGCCGCACGAAATCGAGGTCTGGCCTGGCGCCATCGCTGGACGCCCGGCAGTCTGCCGCCATCCTCGGATACATCGTCTGCGCTGCCGTGAGCAGGGCGGCGGGATCGAACAGGAAGATCCCGGCGTTCCAGAGGAAGGCCCTCGACGCGAGGAAGGCCTCGGCCGTGGTGCGATCCGGCTTCTCGCGGAAGCTCGTCGCGCGGGCGACGCCGCCGGCTTCGGGGAGCGCTCCGCCGACCTCGATATAGCCATAGCCGGTCGCCGCATGCGTCGGATTGATGCCGAACGTCACGAGATATCCCGCCTTTGCCGCGGGAATGGCCCGTTCGATCGCCTCATAGAAGGCGGCCGTGTCGGCGATGATGTGATCGGCCGGCGACAGAAGAACGAGCCCGTCGCCGCCGAGTAGCCCCTGCGCCCGCAGCGCCGCCACCAGGGCGACCGGTGCGGTGTTGCGCATCTCGGGCTCGAGGACGATCTCGGCCGCGCCCGACGTCGATCTCAGCTGCTCGGCCATGAGGAAGCGGTAGTCCTCGTTGCCGATGACGATCGTCTGGACGGCGAGCGGCAATCCGTCGAGCCGGTCGACCGTCGATTGCAGCAGAGAGCGATCGCCGAAAAGCGTCAGGAACTGCTTCGGGCAGGATTGCCGCGACAACGGCCACAGCCGCGTTCCCGACCCGCCGCACATGATCGCGTGGACGATTCTGGTCAAAGGACCGGTCCGCACGCCGGATTGGTGGAGTTGTCGGAAGCCAAGGTCGTTTCCGGGATCGTGTTCGACGCTCGTCTGCGATTTCGACGTGTATCGCCGAAGGTATGACGCGCAACGCCGTGTGGATCAATAGGCGAGCGCGACACGGGGGAAGTGTTTCGACTTCCGGCGAGAGCCCGTTCGAAAGCGTTATATGGCTAGGCCGGCACGGAAGCCCGGAAGCCGTCGATGAGTTCCTCCATTTCCTCGCGCAGCGCGTCGATTCCCGGCAGCTTGTCGAGATGATGCCATATCTGGCGGACTTCTTCGTGCGACAGCGTGAAGCGCGGCGGTGGCGCCCTGTGCGCGGATACGAGATCGACGCCGGACTCCCGTCTTAGCGCATCCATGTCGGGGCGCAGAACGCGCTCGAACGATTCGGTGGCGGGGGCCGAGAACGGAAACGACGCCCCCTTCCAGACGCGGAAGGCGGCATCGTTCCGCAGCGACGCGAAGAAGGCCTCGCGGTCCTTCATTTCGGTCAGCAGACGGTTGGCCGCCAGAAGTGCGAGAACGGATTTGCCGCTCATGGAGCGGTTCTGCCAGGTACTTTCCGCGAAGGCGACGTCACCGTGGCCGAGTGACTTGAGGAACCGGGAGACGAAAGACGCCGCGGGGTGGTAGTTGATCACCAGCAGCTGCGCGGAGAACTGCGACCAGCGGTCTATCAGGGGCATCAGCGCGAAGCGCAAAGGCTTTTCCAGAAGATAGAGGTCGGGCGCGCGGGTCTCCCCGACGACCGGATCCTTCACGTCCTGATTGTAGAACGAGGCGGCCCGTTCCAGCGGGTCGCGTACGGCAATGACGATGACGATCCGGTCGAATCGCTCGGCAATCGCAGGCCCGAATCGTTCGAGGAACGCGCGGCCGCTGGTGTCGGGCTCGAACAGCTCGCTGCTGATCAGGACGTCCCCTTCTGCGGCCTCCAGTTCTTTGATCAGCGGCGCCGAAAGGTCGTCGATCGGAGGAATGTCCGTGTCGCCGCGTTTCCTTGCACCGGCGAGGGCGAAAACAAGCTTGTGATGCGCGCCGTCGCTCCACTGTCCGGTCTGTGGATAGGTCAGCCCCGCCGCGCCCCCGCCGCGCAGGACACCTTGTACGGCGGTCGTTCCCGTCTTCGGCGGTCCGACGTGAAGATAGAACGTTCCACGGCTCACCTGAACCTCGAAAAATAACGCGTTGTCGCGAAGAGCGGTCCTCGACCGGATCGACTTCAGGCGACCTGCTGCATCGCGAAGTCGTATCGTTCGGACACCATCTGGAAAATGACCATGTCGTCCGCATTGCAGTCGAGGAGTTCCGCGTACAGCGCGTCGCCGAGTTCCTCGCACATCGACGACAGGCGCGAGGCAAGCGTGCTGCCCATGGTCTGGGACACGTTCCTGCGGAATACCCGGGACGAGAAATTCGGGAAGCGCGGCTTCAGATAGGTTTCCATCTTCAGCATGGACTGTTCGAAAGCCTCGACGAGGCCGACGAAGGGCAGGGAGTCGACGGCGCGGCGGGCTCGATCGAGTTCGCTGCCTGCCGCTCCGCTCTCGTTGAAGGAGAGGCGCAGGACCTGGAAGTTGCGCACGCCGCGATGCGTTCCGAGATCGAGGAGGGCGCGTATGTAGCCCGCCATGTCGGTTTCCTTGGCGAGCCGTGCGCCGAACGTGTCGGCCTTCTGCTGACGCTCGAATTCGTATGCCGATCGCATCCGGTCGATGGGATGGCGAATGAACAGTACCGGATACACATCCACGCCCTTGACGACGGGAACCGGCAGCAGCGCAGTATGCGAGGAAATCGCCGACAGGTTCGGATTCTCGGCGATGAATGCGCCGATCTGTTCGGCGTTCGGACGCATGCCGCCGCCGTCGGGAGGGGCGAATTCCTTTTCCGCCCACGCGCCGCCGAAGCTCGAGCGCAGGGCCGCGTCGACCGACGTCCCGGCGTTCTTGAAAAGGTGATAGTGAACGACGACCGGCCGGTTCGTCGCATCCTGACCGGCGCCCGACTGTGCACTCATGCGATCAACCTCTCCCGCGGCCTTGCGGGCCGGCTCCCTTTGTTAACCTTTTACAGTACACGAAGATGCCCGCACGTGGACTGGAATCTCGATCGGAAAATCCAGCTTGTGGAGCATTTCGGGCGGATTGGTGACCTTGGGACGGACTGCTAGGTGACCAGATACCGATGGCCCGCGGGATCGGGAATCGCGCTCAGGCCGTCATAGCCGAAGCGGCTCACCCGCTTGAGCCTCGTGGTCGGGTGGTTCTCGCGCATGAAGGCCTCGCACGTCGCGAGGCGTTTCGCGTGAACCGAATAGTGGCAAAGGAACAGCTTGTTGCTCATGAAAAGCAGCGGCACGAACCGCGGGGCGTCGAAGAAGTAGAGCTTCGATATCCCCTCCTGAACGCCGGGCCAATTCACGTTGTAATAGTCGTCCACGAAGATGACGCCGTTCTGGCGCGTGAGCTCCATCGCGATGCGCACGTCGTTGATCGTGTGTTCCGGTGTATGGCAGCCGTCGACGCTGAAGAGCGAGAATCCGCCGGTTTGCCGCCGTATCTCCAGAACGTCTTCGCTCGTCAGGGCGAGCGAGTCGGCCTTGCGGATCGTCACCCGGGAGTCGCTGACGCCGGAAAGAGCGAGATTGTTCCGGAATATCTCGAGGTCGCCCTTGCCCGCCTTGTCGAGGTTGTACTCCTGGTCCTCGAACACGTCGATCGCGTAGTTGTTCGCCGCAGCGCCGGCGCTGTCGACGAGGCCGATCAGGAATTTCCCGTGGTAGACGCCGATCTCCGCGACCGGGCCGACTTCGCCTTCTTCCGTCATCGCGTCGACCAGCGGCTGAATTCCCTGCCAGAGGAACGGGATGCACCAACCCCCGATCTCCTTGAACGGACCGTTGAGGTAGGCGTCGACGCGGCCCCAGCGGGATACGTCGTCCTTCTTCGCTCCCCACATCTTCATCATTCGGCGGCACTCTTCTCTGCGGGCGGCTTCCTGGCGGTCCTGGCCGCCTGGCTCGTCTGGAAATCGGCCCTGGCGTCGTCGCGGTGGATCAAGGTGGCGCAGAGAGCGGCCAGCTTCGCCCGGGCGGATTCGATGCCGAATTCCCGGTTCGCGTACTTCTGGCCTGCGTCGGAGAGCCGGGTCCAGACGTCCTCATGCGTATAGGCGGTCTGCAGCGCGACGGCGATTTCCTCCGGCGTGCGGCCCACCATGATGTTCTTGTCCGGTTCGAGGCCCATGCCTTCCGCGGCGACCGGAGTGGCGACGCACGGGACCCCGAGCCGAAGCGAATTGCCGACCTTGCCTTTGACCCCGGCGCCGTAGCGCAGCGGCGCCACGGTGAGCCTCACGTGGCCGAGGTAGTCCTCGAGATCGGCCACGAAGCCGATGATCTTGATGTCGTCGGCGGCGTACTTGGCGAACTCCGGCGGCATGTCGCTGCCGATGATGTGAAGCGACGCTCCGGTCTTCAGCTCCCGGAACACCGGCCAGACCTCCTCGACGAGATACTTGACGGCATCGATGTTCGGCGGGTGCTTGTAGCCGCCAATGAAGGCGATATCCGCCCTCTTTTCGTAGGGCGACTTGGACTCGACCGGCGGATAGATCAGCGGCAGGACGATGTGGGGGAACGGGCCGATCTCGTCCTGCAGGTACTTGGCTTCGTACGACGACACGAGGATCGTCGCCTCCGCGTTCTGGACCGCCGAGAACTCGACGGCCTTCATGTCGTCCACGACCAGCTGCAGCTCGTTGGAGCGCTCCTGTTCGTTCTGCCGATGCAGCCTGAGATGATGGAGATCGACCGTGTCGAACACGGTCGGGACGTGGGGATGCAGCGCCTTGAACTCGTTCAGGATACGTCCGCCGTGGGTGGCCCGCGACAGGATTGCCAGGTCGAATTCGCCGCCGTGCCGCAGCAGATACTTCTTCGCGCTCGTAGCATACGGCTTGCAGATGATTTCGACCCCGAGCCGCTGCAGGGCACGCGCGTGCCTGCCGCCCCATTCGAGGTTTTCCGGCACGAAGGTGACGCGGTAGCCGAGCGAGCACAGGATGCTCATCACGTGAAAGGCTGTTACCGAACCGCTGTCGCGGTCCGGCCGCGGCGTGTCCCAGTCGAAGACGAGGATTCGCGCCCTGGCCCTCCGGTCGACGCACGCCCGGCTCGTGTCGCCTTTCCGGCCTTGCGTTGCGAGAACATCTTTCCAGTTCTTTGAGAACCGCTCGCGGTTGATCTCCTGGTGGCGCTTGATCCCCTTCGAGATGTCGGTGCCCGACGATATCCCCTCGAAATGAACGACCTGCGACTGCGGCTGATAGATCACGCGCTTGCCGGCGCGCCGCAGTTTCATGGCCAGGTCCGTGTCTTCGTAGTAGGCCGGCGCGTATTCTTCCGAAAAGCCGCCGACGTCCTTCCATGCCGCGCGGGAGACGAGGATCGCGGCGCCCGACACGTAGTCCGCATCGCGGGCGAAATTGTATTCGGGGCGCATTGGATCGTCCCCGCGTCCAAAGTTCGCCGCCGCCCCTTCTTCCCAGACGATGCCGCCTGCTTCCTGCAGCAGTCCGTTGGGGTAGAGCAGCTTCGAGCCGACGAGGCCGGTCCCGGGCGTGCGCCGGAACGTGTCGACGAGCTCGTCGAGCCAGCCGTCGATGACGGCGGTATCGTTGTTCAGAAAGAACAGATACTCGCCGCGCGCCTTCGCGGCTGCCGCGTTGCACGAGCGCAGGAAGCCGAGATTGGCCTCGTTCACGAGGACGCGTATCCCGGGTATTCCGGCCAGGATCTTCTCGAGGAAGGTTCCGCTGCCGTCCGGCGAGGCATCGTCGGCGACGATCACCTCGAAGGGCGTCTTGTCGGGCGAGGTGACGACCGAGTGCAGGCAGCGCAGCGTGTACTCGATGTTCTGATATGCGGGCACGATCACCGACACCAGCGGCTTGCCGGTAGTTCGCGCGCACTCGCGGATCTGCGATGCGATTTCCTCGGGCGTGAGGCCGGCGGTCACGTCGAGCCATGCTGCCGGGGGAACCGGGGTCGAACCGAACAGGCGCCCCGTGTGCAGGTAGTGCGCCAGGGCCGGTATCCGCTTGGTCAGCACTTCCGGATTGCGGGAGATGTAGTAGCGCTGGCAGAACCGTTCGCCCGGCTCGAGGCTCGGGTCCGAACCGTGCTTCAGATAGTGCACGATCGGATCTTCGCCCGGCTCGAACAGATGGCCGTAGGCCGCCCTGTAGGCGGCCGTGTCGAAGTAGTAGTTCGGCTCGATTCCCGCGTACTGCCCCTCGGACAGGTAGTGGGTCAGCGGGTCCGGCCGGATCCGGTCCTGGTCGAGCTGCGACCTGTAGTACCGGGTACTGAATATCGCGTTCGGCCAGACGTTCTCCGTTTCCCAGTTGCGCAGATAGTGGACGACCGGGTGGCACGGCAGATTCTCATGCTGGGAAGCATAGAATCCGCTGTCGAAGGCGGGATGCGGCGAATTGATCGGCCGGGACTTCGTGGCGTCGAACAACGCTAAGAAGATGTCCTTCCGGTCGCGTCCGGCAGCGGAGGACCTGAGCTTGTCGAGTTGGATCAACGGATGCGGATCGTAGCCCGACGCGAGGCCATCCACGAAGAAGTGCACGAGGTAGCCGTTCGGCGTTTGCGCCGCCGAGGGCGCAAAGTCTCGATAGTAGTCCAGGTCGAAGAAGCTGAACGCCTCGAGCCGGTCCTCGGACGCGCAGAAATCGACGAAGGCGCCCGCAACCTCGTCCAGGTCGATCTGGCTTTCGTAGTGTCTCCTGTAGTTTGCGATGTCGAAGGCGGGATGCGGAGGGCGCCATTCCCGTCCGCCGAACAGGAGATAATGTACGATGGATGGCATGCCGGAACGGGCCACGTCCGGGTATTCCCCCAGGTAGAATTCCGGGTCGAACAGCGGGTGCGGCGACCTTTCCTGGCGGAACCCCTTCTCGATGTAGTGATCGACAGGGGTGATATTGCTGAAGTCCACGTCCGGATTGGTCTTCTGGTACCATTCGTCGTGCACCAGATCGTATCGGCGGACGATGTCGCCAAGCTCCGGGTTCAGCGGTTTGACCGACTTGTAGGCGGCCAGACCAAGACGCGCGACGGCGGTCGCCAGTCCGTATTCACGGATCATGCCGCCCAGCTCTCGCCTGACCATTTTGATACTGAGCTTGTTCATGCCTGGCTGAAGGGTTCTCGCTCCGATATCTGACCGCGGCCCGCGAAGACACGGGCCCCCTTACCACGGCCCGGGAAGCGAATGAAAGGGCAGAACGCGATCGGCCCGGCACCCTCCGTCCCGGAGGGCGTCCGGGACGGTCTCGATCGGCAAACCAATAGGTGCTTGCCGACCAGGTCGAACGCATCGCCGTCGAACCGTAGCGGTCCGGCCAGTTGAAACGCGCACCGTCAGGAGACGGACAAGAAGGGTTCCGGCGGTCATCAGCAACTCCGGGCTTCTCGAGCAACGGCACGATCGCCGGAACGTGGGTCTTTTCTGGCGCGCATGTCCGGCGGGGCGGGGGCGGAACGGCGCCTCCTACTGCAGCGCCCGGCACACGAACACGGGCTGCATCGTGCCGTCTTCGATGAAATCCAGAAGCTCGAACCAGTCGGACCAGTTCGCCCGGATCCACTCGCCGGAGAAGGCGGTGTTCTCGTAGTCGAGCGGACGCGTCGGATTGGCGGGCAAATAGACGAATCCGCCCCGCTCGAAGCTGTCGATTTCCTTCCCGTAGTCCGGGCTCAGCGAGGCGAGCTTGCGCTGACGCTCGTTGCAGGAATCGGGCTGCTCCTGCCAGGAGCGCCACAGCCGAAGGTGCGTGAGCCCGAACGTGGTGCCGACGAAGACGCCGCCCGGCCGCATGATGCGGCGCAACTCCCCTGCCGAATGCATATTGAGCCTCAGCGACAGGTGCGAGAACACCGAGTTGGAGACGACGAGATCGAACGTGCCGTCCCAGTACGGCAGCGGCTGGAACGGCGTGCCGACGTCGAGCCGGGCGCCCAGCATCGACTGCGACCAGAAATCCGCCATTTTCGGGTTCACGTCGAAGGCAGCCATGTGTTCGGGCGCGAATTCGCGCAGGAAATAGCGCCAGACGCGCCCCCAGCCCGCGCCGAAGTCGAGGAAACGCGAGTCCGGCCGCGGCGTGCCGTTTTCGCGGAAGGCCCGCATCGTCAGACGATAGAGGTCGAAGGCCTGGCTCAGGGACTTCACCGCCGGGCGGCCGTTGAACCGCAACTGGATATCGTCCGGCGGGAAGCCGGGCAGCGAAGGATCGGGCGTTCCGGCGGCTGCGCCTTCCGCGCTCGCCTGGAGCATGGCGTTCCAGCGCTCGGCATCGACCGAACGGGCGACATCGTGAACGCGCTGCAGATCCGTAGCCACCGTTTTCCTCTCCTGTCCCTGCCCGAGGACGGGGAGGTCATGACGGGGTCGGTGCGCGATGTCAACGACGGCGGCGTTGCAGGGCCGGGCCGACGCTAGTAGGGGCGCCGATTGCACGAAGCCGGCGGATTGTGATTAAAGCTGCGCTATGTCGCCTCTCGCGCCAAACGCAACAATGGTGGAACCATGAAGATCATCGTTCTGGGCGGTGACGGCTTCTGCGGTTGGCCGACCGCGCTGCATCTCTCCAAGCTCGGCCACGACGTCGCGATCGTCGACAACCTGTCGCGCCGCAAGATCGACGTCGAGCTCGAGGTCGACTCGCTGACGCCGATCCGACCCCTGGGCGAGCGCGTCGCCGCCTGGAAGGAGATTTCCGGCCAGCAGATCCCGGTGCACCGCTTCACGGTCGGCGAGCACTACCACCGGCTGCTGACGCTCATCAAGGACGAGAAGCCGGACTCCATCGTCCATTTCGCCGAGCAGCGCGCCGCGCCGTATTCGATGAAGTCCTCGTGGCACAAGCGCTACACGGTGCGGAACAATCTCGGTGCCACCAACGACCTGTGCGCGGCGATCGTGGAATCCGGTCTCGACGTCCATCTCGTCCATCTCGGCACGATGGGCGTCTACGGCTACGGCTCGGCCGGCATGAAGATCCCGGAAGGCTACCTGCAGGTGAAGGTCGAGACCGACGCGGGCGACCTGGTCGACCAGGAGATCCTCTACCCGGCCAATCCCGGCTCGATCTACCATATGACCAAGACGCAGGATCAGCTGTTCTTCGCCTTCTACAACAAGAACGACGGGCTGAAGGTAACCGACCTGCATCAGGGCATCGTCTGGGGCACGCAGACGGCGGAGACCCGCCTCGACGAGCGCCTGATCAACCGCTTCGACTATGACGGCGACTACGGCACGGTGCTGAACCGTTTCCTGATGCAGGCCGCCGTCGGCTATCCGATGACCGTGCACGGCACCGGTGGCCAGACGCGTGCCTTCATCAACATCCAGGACACGGTGCGCTGCATCCAGCTCGCCGTCGAGAACCCGCCGCAGAGCCGCGAGCGGGTCAACATCCTGAACCAGATGACCGAGACCCACCGCGTCCGCGACCTCGCGCAGATGATCGCCGAGATCACCGGCGCGAGCGTCGACTTCGTGGCCAACCCGCGCAACGAGGCGGACGAAAACGATCTTTTCGTACGCAACGACCGCTTGCTGCAGCTCGGCCTCGAGCCGATCACGCTGAAGGAGGGGCTCCTGCGCGAGATCACGGAGATCGCCGGCAGGTACGCCGATCGCTGCGACCGCACGAAGATCCCTTGCCGGTCCCCTTGGAACGCCCGGCGCGCCAGGGAGATGACATAGGCCGGAGCCACCGTCGGTGGCCCCGAACCCGATCGTTTGAGGCGCGACGTCAGTTGCTGCCGCCCGTGCCCTGCTTCAGCTGCTCCTCGATCTTGGAGAGGTTGAACGAGCCGGGCGACTGGCTCGGCGGATAGTCGTTCATCGTCTTCAGGAACTGCGCCGCCAGCGCCTGGATCGGCGTGATGACGAACGGCCGCTCGAGGAACCAGTCGTTGTAGGTGTTGGCGTTGTGCTGCGCCTTCTCGAACGGATCGCGCCGCAGGTTGAACAGGAGCGGCACGCGCAGCTCGACGAAGGGCTCGCGCCACACCTCGAAGGCCTGTCCGCGATTCTCCAGGAAAACGGCCTTCCAGTCCTCGTAGCGGGCGGCGACGATCTGTCCGTCGTCGTTGACGTACCAGAACTCGTGGCGCGGCGACCGGTCCGCTTCTCCGGTCAGGTAGGGGATCTGATTGTAGCCGTCGATGTAGTTGCGATAGTGGCGGCCGTTCAGGTCGATGCCTTCCCTGAGCTGCTCCTTGATGTCGGGAGCGCCGGCGACCGTGGCGAAGGTCGGCAGCCAGTCTTCGTGGGCGACGATGCCGTTCAGCGTCTTGCCCGCCGGGAAGTGGCCGGGCCAGCGCGCGAACGCCGGAACGCGGTAGGCGCCTTCCCAGTTCGAGTTCTTCTCCGAGCGGAACGGCGTCGTGCCGGCGTCCGGCCAGGTGTTGTAGTGCGGGCCGTTGTCGGTCGAATAGAGCACCAGTGTGTCGTCGGCGACGCCGAGCTCGTCGAGCAGGTCGAGCAGCTGGCCGACATGCATGTCGTGCTCGACCATGCCGTCGTGATACTCGTCGCCGCTCGGGCCGGAGATGCCGGTGTGCTCTTCCTTCACGTGCGTGCGGAAGTGCATCCGCGTGCCGTTCCACCAGACGAACCACGGAGTGCCGGCCTGGTTCGCCTTGATGATGAAATCCTTGGCCGCGGCGACGGTCTCGTCGTCGATCGTCTCCATCCGCTTCTTGGTGAGCGGGCCGGTGTCCTCGATCGTCTGCGTGCCGTCGGCGTTGGCGAAGGTGTGCAGCACGCCGCGCGGGCCGAACTGCTGCAGGAAGGTCTTGCCGTTGGCGAGCACCATGTCGCGCGGATAGTCGCGGTTCTCCGGCTCCTCCTCGGCGTTCAGGTGATAGAGATTGCCGAGAAACTCGTCGAAGCCGTGCATCGTCGGCAGATGCTCGTCACGATCGCCCTGGTGGTTCTTGCCGAACTGGCCGGTGGTGTAGCCTTGCGACTTCAGCACCGTCGCCATGGTCACGTCTGTCTTCTGCCAGCCTTCCGGCGCGCCGGGCAGGCCGACCTTGGTCATGCCGGTGCGCACGGGCACGTTGCCGCCGATGAAGGCGGCGCGCCCGGCGGTGCAGCTCTGCTGCCCGTAGTAGTCGGTGAAGGACAGGCCCTCGTCCGCGATGCGATCGATATTCGGGGTCTGGTAGCCCATCATGCCGCGGTTGTTGTGGCTGATGTTCCATGTGCCGATATCGTCCCCCCAGATGACGAGGATGTTCGGCTTTGCCGCGTCCTGCGCCCAGGCCGGACCGCCGATGGCGATCGCCGTCGCCGCGGCGACTAGCAGTCGTCTCATTGAATGGTTCCTCCTCTTTTTGCCGTCGATGTCTACTTCGGATCGAAAGTTCTGCGCCCTCTTCAGTTCAAGGAGCTGAAACGGGCTTTTTTAGTTTCCCCATTGACCGGAGCTGGCTCCTGCAAAAATGCAAATATCGGATGTCGCGATTGTGAATATCCCGAAACAGGAAAATAACCCCAAGACCGCTCTCAATGACGATCAAGGGCCGACCGTTAACCTGAGTTCAGTCGGCAAGTCCGAGTACAGTCTCGATTTGGTAGCACATGGCTTTCCGGAGTAATGCACATTAGAGTGCATTTTCTGAGGCGGCTCATATGAATCGGATTGAAGCGGAATCGGTCGTTTCCTCGGTCGGCTGGCTGTCGCGGCAGCCGTCGGCCTTTCGCGGTCGTTTTCTGCAGCAGGCCGAGTTGCGGGAAGTGTCCGCGGGCAATGCCCTCTACGCACTGGGCGACGATCACGGCGGCATCTTCGGGCTCGCCTCGGGAACGCTCGAAGTGCTGATCGCGCCGGGGCCGTTCCCGCCCATGCTCGCGCTGGTGGCGCGGCCCGGATGGTGGGTCGGGGATGCGGCGCTGATCTCGCGGACCCCGCGCCGCGTGGGCATCACGGCTCGGACCGACTGCCAGGTGCTTTTCGTCTCGGAGGCGTCCGTCGAGGCCATGGCAAGGGTGGATCCGGTCACGTGGCGCCGGATCGCGGAGATAACCGTCGGTCACGTCGACAATGTCCTGGCGTTGGCCGCCTGCCTTATGCCGAGGGACGGGCGCAGCCGGCTTCTCGCCACGCTGTGCCGCCTCGCGATCTACGACATGACGACGGAAGACGGCGTCGAGATCGCCGCGAGCCACGAGGAACTCGGCGAGATGGCGTCGCTGTCGCGCAACATGGTGAGCCGCATCCTCGACGCACTCGCCGGCGACGGCCTGATCGAGAAGAAGTACGGGCGGATCCGTGTGCCCGACATCCAGGCCCTGATCGCCGAGATGAATGCCCAGGCCATGCGCTGACTCAGCCGCGCACGGTCCGCGCCGGTCCACCTGCCGATTTGAGAGACGGGGAAACGATTGGAATGGTACAGCTGGCTGGATTCGAACCAGCGACCTCCTGATCCACAATCAGGCGCTCTAACCAACTGAGCTACAGCTGCACGGGCGACCGCGCTGTAAATACGGACAAAGCCTTGCCGGTGCAAGGGCCGCCGAGCGGGCTCGTGGCCCCGGACGGCAAAAAGCCCGGCCGCTGCCAGCCGGGCTTTTCATTCGTGGTGAGAGCTTTCGCGCTTCGGCCGATCAGAAGGCCGACTTCCACTGCGTCATCGCCTTGGCGACGCTGTCCTTGAACGGCTTGACGGTCTCGGCCTGGACCTTGCTCGCGAGATCCTGGATCTCCTTGGCCTGCGTGGTCAGGGAGTCGAACTGCTTGCGGGCGAACTCGGTCTGCAGCTCGATGACCTCGGACAGCGACTTCACGCCGAGCATCTTCTCGACGAAGTCGAAGGAGGCGTTGAAATTGGCCTTGGCGGCGCCGAGCGCCTTGGACTGGAAGTCCGTCGCGCCCTTGTTGATGGTCGCGAAGGTGTCCTCGAGGGCGTCCGTCGCCTCTTCGGCCATCGACTTGTAGGAGTCGTAGGCTTCCTTCGCCTGCATCACGCCTTTCTCGGCGATCTCGCGGAAGGCGGTGGGCATCTCGAGCGAGGAGAAGCCGGCGACTTCCTTCTTCACGCTCGCAGCCTTGGGGGCTGCCTTGGGGGCGGCCTTCGGAGCGGCCTTGGCTTTGATGGCGGTCATGTCGAGCGTCCTTTTCACACTATCGGCAGGCGGGCCTGCAGCCGCCGGTGCCTGGAAAATCGGGGTGTCCGGCGCAGCAGCGGTCTGCCTCCTCGCCCCCACGCCGGACCTGACGTCAATATAGGCAACGCTATTGTGCAATGCAATAGAAAATATTGCGATGCACAAAATCCGCCGCCGCGGCAAAAGTCGAGAGCGATCAGTTGCCGGCGGGCTTGGCCTTGGCCGCCGTCCCGGTGACCGTCTGGGCGAGTTTTTCGCCCTGCCGGGTGAAGGTCGCCATCTGCTTCTCGATGAACCCGGACTGGAGCTTCACCATCTCCTCGATGGAACGGGCGGCCACCATGCGCTTGGTGAAGTCGAAGTTGGCCGCCATGTTCTCCTCGGCGAAGGCGATCGCGTCGGCGCCGAGGGCGCGTACGCTTTCCCGCACGTTCGCGGCCGACGTCTCCAGCGTGCCGATGGCCTTGTACGCCGCCGCGAGGTAGTCCTCGAAGGCCCTGCGGGCCTGTTCCACGCTGCTTCCGGCGAAGTCGTGCATGGTGTTGGGGATATCGAACTTGTCGCTCACGTTGGTCTCCATTCGATGTTCGTCCACGCTGGCCTGTGGGATTTAACCATTCCCGCGCTTGGCGCGGCCCTTCGGGGCCGGCGCTGCTGGACGCCCCTCCTAACTTATTATTATAACAACCTTATGTGACGGGTCGGCAGGCTTGTGCGGCGGCAGGACCGTACTTCGTTCCTCGAGGGGGTCGGGAACGGGGCGGCCCGCGGTTTGGCGGGATTGGAACTGGATGCCGACATGAGCAGCCGGCTCGACGAGTCCGTGCTTTTGCGCGCCCCCGGCGTCGCCGAGGTTGTCCTCGGCGAGGCGCCGGCATGGGTGTGGGACGTGGAGGAGGGCCGCGTCCTGCTTTCGAGCGCGGCCGGCATCGCCTTCTTCGACGAGACCGGCTTCGAGGCGCTCGCCGCCCGCCGGTTCGACATGGCCCGGCCGGGCATGGCCCAGCTCGCCCGGCTCGGCCGCAGCCTGCCGCGCGACGGTGCGACCCGGCTGCAGCTTCTGCGTTTCTTCGTCGGGCTGCAGGATATCTCCGTCCCCTGCCGGTGCCGCCTGCTCGCCGACCTCGGATTGAACGTCGTTCTCGTCGTCGCCGGCGCGAAGCCGACGTCCCGGCCGGGCCTCGCCGACCGGTTCCGCGCCGCGTTCGGCCCGCTGGAAACGCCGTTGATTCTCAAGGGAGAATCCGGCGAGGTCCGCCGCAACCGCGCCGCCGTCAAGTGCACGGCCGAGCCGGCCGGCGCCGGGACCATCGACATCGCGACGCCGGAAGGCCGGTTTTCGCTGATCGTCGGCCTTCCGCAAACCGAGGCGCCCGAGGAGACGGGGGAGGCCGAAGCGCCTGCCGCGACCGCCGCGACGGGAGCCGCGGACGGCGGCGGGGCGAAGGTCGCCCCCGCGCCGCCCGTCGACACCGCCCCCGCCGCCCCGCCGTCGCCCGTCGCCCGCCCGCTTCCCGACACTCGCCGCTTCACCTTCCAGCTCGACGCGGAGGGCCGTTTCGTCGAGGTCGGCGCCGGGTTCTCCGCGCTGGTCGGGACGCGGTCCGCCGACGTGATCGGCCGGTCGATCGCCGACGTCGACGCCGCCCTTTCCGTCGGCGCCGACGGCGGTCTGACGAAGGCGCTCGAGTCCCGCGACACCTGGAGCGACATCCGCATCGACTGGCCGACGGACTTCGGCGAGGTCGCGAGACTGCGCCTGTCGGCGCTGCCGCGCTTCGGCGAGGGCCGCGCCTTCGTCGGCTACCGGGGTTTCGCCGACGTGGTGGCGCTGACCCCGGCCGAGGCGCCTGCCGAGGAGCCCGCCGGGCCCGGGCCCGGACCCGGGGCGGCCGAAGAGCCGGAAGCCGCACCCCCTGAACCCGTTTCCGCCGGACCCGCGCCGATCGCCGCCGCCGTGCCGGCAGAGCCCGCACCCGCCGTGCCGGCAGAGCCCGCACCCGCCGAGGAACCCGCACTGGAGCCCGCACGGGAGCCCGCTGAGGAGATCGCCGTCGCGGAGGAGCCGGAAGCCCCCGAAGAGGCAGTCGAAGAGGCAATCGGTGAGGCAGTCGAAGAGGCGACCGAAGAGGCCGGGGAAGTCGAGCGGGCGAGGGCCGTCGGCGAGGGCTCGCGCGTCCTGAGGCTGCATCCGTTCAAGCCGGCGACCTCCGAAGACGGCGCCCTCAACGATCAGGAGCGCAGCGCCTTCAAGGCGATCGCCGAGGCGCTCGGCGCGCGCTGGGCCGGCCAGCCCGAGGAGGAAGCCGGCGC
>JAEWYT010000167.1 GCA_023458595.1 Pseudomonadota bacterium | reverse complement strand
CGCATCGAGCAGAAGCGGTGGTAGGGAAAGCGGTCCCAGCGCAGCTGGTGGACGCAGCCGAAGCCCCGCGCCTCGCGTCCGCAGACGGCGCAGACGGCTACCCGAGCAAGAGCCGGGTCAGGTCCTCGGCGTCGTCCGGCTGATCCTTGATCCGGTGCGAGGCCAGGACGATGAACCGCGCGATCGCGTTCGCCGCCATGGCTTCCAGTTCGGGGAGAGTGAGAGCGGCGATGGGCTGGTGAAGCCTTCCGCGTCCTTCGAGCCATTGTCCCATCGCCTTCGCTGCCTCGCGCGTGACGTGCGCCTGCCACTCATCGGCCGTCATGACGGTCAAGTGTTGAGCCAGGCCGGGCCACTCTGCGCGGGCGTCGCTGCGGGTGCGGCTGCCGGGGCTGTTGCCGTGGCAGTGCCCGGCTGCGCCGGGCGGCTCCAGGCCGGCGCAGCGTTCGCGGGCGGCGATGCGGCGGGCTGCCCCCAGGCCGGGGCTGTGGTCGATGCGGATGACGCAGCCTTCGGCCGCGCGCGGGTGCTGGGGCTCGGCGCCAGGACCTCGCCGTCCATCACCTTCCGCCATTCCGGCTCGCTCGGCAGAACCACGCGGTCGAGCTTGTTGCTGTCGGCGTAGCGCGGGTCGTCGCTGGGCTCGACCTTGATCTTGGCGACAAAGGTGATGCCGCTGAGGTCGGCCAGACCGCGCAGGATCCGCTTCGACTTCGCCGCGTCGCTCATGTCCTGCGGATCGAGCCCGAGCGCGCTGTCGATCATCGCGCGGAAGCTCCCCTTGGAGATCTTCCAGCCTATCGAGACACCCTGCTCGTCGACCTTGCCGCCGGAGACGGTGAACATCTGCCAGAACTTGCGCCGGACGTGAGGGCCCTCGGCGACGGTGAACTCGGCATCCACCATCAGCACGTCGCTGCCGGGCGCGTTCGAGGCCTTGAGCAGCCCCCGGTCGATCTCGCTCTGGCCGTCGGTCCCGCCCGGCCGGATGGTCATGGTGACCTTGGCGAAGGTGCCGTCGGGGATCAGTTCGCCGCTCTTCTGCGGCTCGGCGTCGTTCATGTCGAAGCTCATGGCTCGTCATCCTTTCCGGGTTGCGTTGATCTTGGAGAGCAGCGCGCCGAGGTCGGGCGGCTCGGTGACATCGAGACGACCGCTGCGATCCTTCGCCGGCAGGCCGAAGGGATTGCCGGCGCGGCAGACGAGGCGGCGTTCTTCGCCGCGCTCGGGCTCATGCCGCCAGCCGTCCCCGTCGCGCGCGAACAGGCTCATGGTGATGACCTGATCGACGATGCCAGGGAGCTCGCGGCCGGCCTTGCCGCCTTCCATCTGCGGCTGCCAGGTCGTACGGTTGAACTCGTCGGTGACGCGTTCGAGAATGCCGACGAAGATCACGGTCTTGGCCTGCGCGTGCTGCAGATGCTTGAGCAGGCCGATGACCTCGCGGGCTAGCAGCCCATAGGCGCCGCGGGTGTCCGGTTTGCCGGTTTTGTCGGAGAAGGCCTCGGGGCGGGTCTTCGCCCAGGCCATGGCTTGGCGCGTGAGGTCGGTGATGCTGTCGACGAAGATGATGCGCTTGCCCGCAATCATCTGAACGAGATCGGGGTAGGTCTGGCTCAGATGCTGGTAATGCGCCTCGGAGAAGAAGCCGTTTGGATCGGCCGATGGATTGACCCCGCCGACGAGACAGCCGATGTCGAGGGCGTCGGCGAAGGTGCGCACCGGAATGCTGTCGCCGGGCCAGTCCTGGACCGACTTCATGCCCGCCTCGAGGTCGATGCAGAGCGTCTCGGCCGGCGGCAGCGATTTCAGCAAGGACGTCTTGCCGACGCCGCTCGGACCGAAGATCGCCATGGTGGTCTTGGCGCCGGCCGCGGACAGCCGTTCGTCGGCGCTGACGATGCGCAGCGCCATCAGCGGCCTCCCGTGTTGCGCGACGCGACATCGAGCGCGCACTCACTCCCGTGCGCGCCGGCCTGCCGGGCGAGACCATAGAGTTTGCGCAAGGCGTGCAGGCGGTCGCCGACGGCGCTGAACTCGGCTTCGACACCCAGCAAGGCGAAGGCGATATCGTCGAGCGTGGCGTCCTCGATCGGCTTGACGACCTGTTCGCGGCGGATCTCGCCGAGCACCGGGATGACGATGGTGTCGGGCAGCGCTTCGAGCGCGTAGTGGCGCTTGCGGATCTCGGTCAGGGCAGCAGAGCTGGTCATCGGGCATCCTCGGACTTGATGGTGAGACGGAAGGTGGGTTTGGCGGTCCGCACCGTGCGGGCGGCGGCGAAGGCCTCGCGGATCGCGGTGGGCCAGGCGGTGTATTTGCGCTCGGGGACCTTGAAGCCGATGTCGACGTAGTCGGCCGGGTTCTCCCCGCCCGCACGGATCCGCTCGACGAGTGCGGCGAGCAGCGATTGGTCCCAGTCGACCTTCTTCGGGAGATCGGCAGCCACCACGACGGCGCCGTCCTCGAAACGAACGAGGCCGGTGTCCTTGCCTTCGGCCCGGCGCACCATCGCTGCCGCGTCGGCATAGCGACGCGCGATCGCGCCTTCGAGCCACTCCTTGAGCCGCTTGGCGGCATCCAGGGCAGCGTCGGCGTCCTCCTGGAGCAGCGCCAGATGCTCCGCCGGAAGCTTGGCGATCTCGCCGACCGGCATGGTGCGGATGTCGTCGAGGCTGGGGCGGTTGTTGCGATCAGATGCCATCACGCCACCTCCGCCAGCAGGAGGGTGGACAGCGATACCGAGGCCTGTTTCGGCTTCGGGCGGGCGATGGCGAGATAGCTGTAATCGTCCGACCGGTGGCGACGCTGCACGAGATGGATCAATCCGCGCTCAGCCGCCCACCAGGCGCGGCGCGCGACGCGGGCGAGTTCCGCCCGCTCCCGCTCGGCAAGCCGCGTGCCCTGCGGCATGGTGTCGAGCGCGAGGAAACCACGGTGATATTCGAGGATGTCGCCGGGTGCTGCCTGACCGACCCAGCCGCAGAGATCGATCTCGGTGAGCGGCTTCCGGACAGCGGGGAATCTGGATGCAATGACGTTCATGATGGGCTCCTACTCACGCGCTCGCCGAACCGTCTCACGCGGCCCGGACGCCGATCGCCGTCAGGGCAAGGCGGATGTCCTTGACGCGGCGGTAGAGGCT
>JAEWYT010000166.1 GCA_023458595.1 Pseudomonadota bacterium | reverse complement strand
ACGGTAGGCCGATGCTAACTGCACAAGATTTGTGCGCCAAGCTGACCTCTCAGCTCGCTCAGCTCCGCTTCATCTGCCCCGCCCTGAGCTTTCCATCAGCCAGGCTCAGAGCGGCGCACCAGTCGAGCTAGAAGTGGTGTTCAATTCCCTCGTATTCGCCTGCAGCAGCGTAATCTCAGTGACCGGCAGCTTGGTCGACCTGAACGGCCCTTGCCACGTCCGGCTGCTGAGACCGACGCAATCCTGCGCCGCCAACTTCCCTGCTACCGCTGGCGCCGTCGGCCCTGTGGATGGACGTACTGCCGCTTGTCGCGCGCAAGGTAAATGGCCGCTTAGGGTTGGAAGCGCTCCGCCAAGAACCGCCGCTTTCCTTGCCCACCCACAAGCGCTATGCGATCTGCATGGAGGGAGAACTGTCGATACCAGTATTGCCAATGGCCTTGTTGCGATATGGAGCCGATAGAACAATCTGTTTCGAACCTTGTTTCGAAAGGATTGGTCGTATGAAAATCGCTTTTTTGCACACGATGGAAGGGAATGACGCGGTCTTTGGACTCGCGGCGGTGAAAGCAGGTTGGTCATCAGATCAGATTCGTCATGCGACTCGCGAGGATCTGCGGCAGGCCATGGCGCAGCAGTCGGCGCCGGGCAGCGCGCATGGGCTGGTCCACGAAGCGTTGCGGGGCTTGATGATCGACGCTGACGCAGTAGTCGTGACATGCGCGACGCTTGGCCCCGCAGTCGACACCATGGGAACCGTCGACGTTCCCGTCATCCGGGCAGACACGGCCCTGGCTAAAGCGGCGTCGAGCGCCGGAGGAAAGCTTGCCGTCCTCTGCGCGGTCGAAGCAAGCATTGCACCGAACCGGGCGCTCTTCGAGCACTATGCGGCCGCCACCGGCGCGAGCGTGACGGTCCAATTGATCCCTAGCGCCTGGGCGCTTTACCAGGGAGGAAACCAAGCGGCAAGCATGGTGGCCTGTGCGCAGGCCGCGGATGAGGCGTACGCCCAGGGCTTTGATGTCGTGGCCTACGCCCATCCATGGATGGCGGGATCTGTGGGGTTAGTGGGAAACAAGCGTCGACCGATCCACGGGGTACAGGCAGCGCTGGACGCGGTCCGCGCCACGCGGGAGGTGTAGCGAGGTCCCGCGATATCAAGAATAGGTGTCAGACTGGACCAACCTGATTTTCGGACAGTTCGGTTAAGGCGCAGAGGCCTCGACCTAGGCAGCGGAAAAGCCGCTCGATCCGCTCTTAAGAAATTCGATTAGCGCTTTGTTGACCTCTTGCGGCGCCTCCTGCTGCAGCCAATGGCCGGCCCCAGGGATGATTTTGGTCGAGCGCAGGCGCGGCACGATTTCTGGCATGGCTTCAATGATGCGATCCATCCCGGGAATCGCCAGCCCGGTGTCCCGTTCTCCCACAAGATACAAAGCGGGGACTTCCACACTTTTGCCCTCCAGGGCCGCCTGCAAAGCCCAATTCCGGTCCAGGTTCCTGTAGTAGTTCAGCCCGCCACGAAAGCCGCTGGTTTTGAAGCCCAGGATAAAGGCATCTAGATCGCCCTGGGTAAGCCATGGCGGCAACTCATCAGGAATTGGGAGCGAGGCGAGCAGGCCTTCCCCTTTAGCCACCATGCCAAACGGATTTGGCGTTCTCGGGTCGTTGCGCGGGCCAGCCTGACCCGACGCCGCCCAGTAGATCGCGCGTAGCGTTGCGCCGACGTCCCGCTCGAATTCTCTTTCGGCAACGCCGGGCTCACCAAAATAGTGCGTGTAAAACACCGCCGAGTCTGTTTTTGGAAACAGTCTGCTCGGCATGATCGGAGCCCTGCGCATCATTGGAACTCCCAAGGCGACAACCGCGCGAAAGACATCGTGTCGCAGTTGCGCGGCCTGCCATGCGATGCTGGCGCCCCAGTCGCCGCCTACGATCGCCGCATCTTCTGCTTGCTCGCTCTCGACCAACGCGACCAGATCGCCGATCACATCCATCGTCGTATAGGCCGCCACGTCCGACGGACTTTCGCTGCCGCCGTAACCTCGCAGGTCCGGGGCCACCGCCCGAAAGCCCGCCTGGGCAAGCGCTGGCAGCTGATGACGCCACACATGGGAGGTTTCCGGAAAGCCGTGGCACAGTAGAACGAGGGGCCCCTTACCGAGCGCAGTCAGGTGGATCTTGATGCCGTTAACGTTTACATCGCGCGTTTCGAGCTCAGCCATGGTGCCATCTGATAGGGAAGCCTACGGAGCGTCTATAATATCGTAACTCACACTGTTATGGAATAAGGTTTTCATGAGCTGCGACACTCGCTTTGCTCGCTTGTTGCACGTCCTGGTTCACATGGACTTGCGCGGTGGCACGACTACATCGGGTACGCTCGCCAAGATGCTGCACACGAATGAGGTCGTTGTAAGGCGGACCATGGCGGCACTGCGCACAGCCGGCATGGTTAGCTCCATAGGAGGTCGCAATGGAGGGTGGACGCTCGCCAAATCGTTGAACACGATTACAGCGCAAGATGTCTATGAAGCTATTTCCCACGGCGCTGTGTTTACCATGGGGCCTGCCAACGACAATCCCGCTTGCCCTGTCGAACGCGCTGCCAATCAATTGATAGTTGACGCCATGCGAGCAGGCGAAAAGGCGCTGCTGCAATACCTGGGCACTCGCTTGCTTTCCGATTTCGCTGCGCAGATTCGGGCAAGGTAGACGCGCTCGGGACTCGCGTACGGTCTTACGCTGGGTCGGGATACCCTGGTCCGCTACGACGGCCTCCGGCCAGAAAAGGATGGTTCATCCCGCCGCGCAGGAGCTACGCCAGGCATGAATGGCTTCCATGACCGCGTCGGCGTGCAGACGATGCAGGTTCCGGTCCTTGTAGGGCGACGGGCTACCCTTCACCCCCGGCGCAGAGAAATCTATGGTTTCGGCCAGATCGCATAGATAGCCATCCTCCGGCTCCGTATACTCGGCGCTCGTCCTCATTTAGCTGGATCATGAAGCGATATCCGACCGCGCCATGTGAGCAATTGACGTCCAAAAGAAGATCATCGGCGATTTGCAGAAGAAACCAGCACTGCGGCTCGTGATCAATGACTATCATGCATTCCCTTGTGACTGGGCGCTGGATTCTGCGAAGGGGGCCGGGGATCGTCCTGCCCTAGGCGGCTTCCCGTTTCGCAGCGCGTCTGCGCCGCAGTTCAACCACCTGCGCCCCGCCAACAGCCCGAGCGCGCAACTGGCCACAGCCGCCGTCCACATCCTGCCCGGCGCTATTCCTCACCTTGGTCAGCACGCCACGGCGTTGCAGAGAACGGACAATCTCATGAATGCGTTCGGCATCGGGGCGCTGGTAGTCATCCCCTTCGAGGCTATTGAAGGGAATGACGTTGAGCACGCCGTATTTGCCCTTCAACAGACGCACGACGGCATCGAGTTCGTCGTCGCCGTCGTTGATGCCCTTGAGCAGCGTCCATTGATACTGGATCGGATAGTCGGTGTCGCGGGCGTACTTTTCGCCGAGTTCGACCAATTCTTGCGGCGCGATTTTCGGCGCGCGCGGCAGCAGGTGCGCGCGCAGTTCGGCCTTGGTCGTGTGCAGCGACAGCGCCAGCGCGGGCTTGACGCGTTGCCGGGGCAGGGCGTCGAACACGCGCGGGTCGCCCACGGTGGAGAACACGAGGTTCTTGTGGCCGATATTGCCTTCGGTGCCGAGCAGGTCGATGGCTTCGAGCACGTTGTCGAGGTTGTGCGCCGGTTCACCCATGCCCATGAAGACGACTTTCTTCACGGCGCGCAGGCGCCGCGCCAGCACGACCTGGGCGAGGATTTCCATGCTCGTGACCTGGCGGATCAGGCCGCTCTTGCCGGTCATACAGAAGCGGCAGCCGACCGCGCAGCCGACCTGGGTGGAGACGCAGAGACCGTCGCGCGGCAACAGCACGCTTTCCACCATCTGCCCGTCGGCGAGCTCGACGAGCAAGCGCGAGCCGTCGTTGCCGGCGTGTTCGGAGCGCACGCGGGCGAGGCCGTCCAGTTCCGCCGTCAAGGCGGGCACGGCGTCGCGCAGCGCGAGAGGCAGAAAGTGCTCGGCGCTCCGCCGCCGCGTGCCGGTGTCGAGCGCTTGCCCTTGCAGCCAGACGCGCAGGACCCGGCCGCGATGGACGGGCAGGGCGCCGAGAGCGGCGAGGCGTTGGTCGAAGTCGGAGTAGCGCATGGGAGGCGGATTTTACCCCGCGCCAGGAACGGGCCGCCGGTGGGCCTCTATGCATACCTCTTGGCGCCCGCCACGCAGACCACCGCAGCCAGCGTCACGATCAGCATCGTCCAGCTGACATTCTCATGCAGCAATACCGCCGCCAGCCCCAGCCCCATGAAAGGCTGGAACAACTGCAATTGCCCCACCGCCGCAATCCCGCCCTGCGCAAGCCCGCGATACCAGAATACGAATCCAATAAGCATGCTGAAGAGCGACACGTAGGCGAATCCAAACCAGGCGGCCGCGCTGACATGTTCGAACGTGGCCGGCATGGTCAGTAGCGCGATCGGCAGCATGACGGGCAGCGATAACACCAAGGCCCAGCTGATGACCTGCCATCCTCCCAGTCCGCGGGAGAGCTTGGCGCCCTCGGCGTAGCCCAGCCCGCAGACGACGATGGCGGCGAGCATGAGCAGGTCGCCGGCGGGCGAGGCTTCCAGGCCGCCCCATGCGGCATAGCCCGCGACGCAGGCGGCGCCGACGATGGAGAACATCCAGAATGGCGGACGAGGGCGTTCGCCGCCGCGCAGGACGGCGAAGATGGCGGTGCTTAGCGGCAGCAAGCCCAGGAAGACGATGGAGTGGGCGGAGGTGACATGCTGCAAGGCCAGGGCCGTCAGCAGGGGGAAGCCGACGACGACGCCCAGGGCGGTCAGCGCCAGGGACGGAATATCGGACAGGGAAGGCCGGGGCTGGCGTAGCAGCATCAGGAGCGCGAGGCCCAGCAGGCCCGCGATGGCGGCTCGCGCGCAGGTGAGGAAGATGGGATCCAGATCCGCGACCGCGACCCGGGTCGCGGGCAGGGAGCCCGCGAAGATGACGACGCCGATAAAACCGTTCACCCAGCCGCTGGTGGCCTTTTCCATCTGGAGCTCCTTGATACGGCCCTCAGTACATCACGGCGGTTGTTCCGAGTCCACGCACAATCCAGTACAATTTTAAGAAACTGTTATGTATTAAAAGCCAGTACGGCGGAGAACTCCATGGCGCGTGGCGGCACCCTCATCAAGAAAGTCATGGGCGAGATCCAGGGAAGGATCGCTGCGCGCACCGCCTTGCCTGGCGCCCGGCTGCCCTCCGTGAGAGTGCAGGCCAAGGCGCTGGAAGTGTCGGTGTCCACGGTGGTGGAGGCCTATGAGCGGCTGGCGGCCGAGGGGGTGCTGGTGTCGCGTCCGGGCTCGGGGTTTTACGTGGCCGGTCAGGTCGCGCCGCTGGCGCTTACCGAGATGGGGCCGAAGCTGGACCGCGAAGTCGATCCGCTATGGGTGTCGCGCCAGTCCCTGGCCGCGGATGCCGACACCTTGCGGCCGGGCTGCGGGTGGCTGCCGGTCAGCTGGATGTATGAGGACGGCTTGCGGCGCGCCATGCGCGGCATGGCGCGGGCCGAGGCCGCGGAACTGACCGAGTATGGGACGCCGCTGGGCCATGCGCCGCTGAGGCAGTTGCTTGCGCGGCGGATGAGCGGCATGGGGATAGAGGCCGGGCCCGAACAGATCATGCTCACCGACTCGGGGACGCAATCCATCGATCTGATCCTGCGCTTTCTGCTGGAGCCGGGAGACACGGTGCTGGTGGACGATCCCTGCTACTTCAATTTCCACGCCTTGCTGAAGGCGCATCGCGTCAAGGCGGTGGGGGTGCCGTACACGCCGAACGGCCCGGACGTGCGGGCGTTTGAAATCGCGTTGCGCGAACATGCTCCGCGGCTCTACATCACGAACTCCGGCATACACAATCCGACGGGGGCCACGCTCTCGCCCCTGGTCGCGCATCGTTTGCTGAAGCTGGCGGACGACTCCGAGATGGTGATCGTCGAGGACGATATCTTCGCGGACTTCGAAAACACGCCTGCGCCGCGCCTGGCGGCGTTCGATGGATTGTCCCGGGTGATCCACATCGGCAGTTTCTCGAAGACGGTGTCGGCGTCGGTGCGCTGCGGGTACATCGCGGTGCGGTCCGACTGGATGGAAAGCCTGACCGATCTGAAGGTGGCCACGACCTTTGGCAGCAGCCGGCTGGCGGCCGACCTCATCTTCAGGACGCTGACTGGCAGCGGCTACCGCAGGCATATGGAATCGACCCGGCTGCGCCTGGCGCAGCAGATGGACAAGACGGCCGCGAAGCTGCAGAAGCTGGGCATCAAGCCGTGGCTGATGCCCAGGGCGGGGATGTTCCTGTGGTGTCGTCTGCCCGAAGGCAAGGACGCCGCCACTGTCGCGCGCTTGTGCCTCAAGGACGGCGTGATCGTGGCTCCGGGCAATGCGTTCAGCCAGTCGTTGGCCGCGGGGGATTTTCTGCGGTTCAACGTTGCGCAGTCCACGGATGAACGGATGTTCACGGTGCTGGCGAAGGCGTTGGATGCGGCTTGAGGGGCGGGGTGGCGGCCGGCGGGTAATAGCCGGCCTGCATCCCGCTATCGGCCAGAAGCGGTTCCATAAAGCGAGACCGTCAGTGATTGATTCAGGCCGGTTGTCCGCGAACGCATGGAAGGCTGGTGGCTCAGGCAAGCGATCGAGCTAATCCAGGGCGAGCGCAAGCCCATCACCGGCGCGGAGGTCTGGGCGAATTTTGCGCAGGTCAACAGCGAGTACTACGACGCGCGCCTACCAATCACCTTCGACGAGGTCTAGGCGCTGGTGCAGTACTCGGGGCATCATCAGACGAGGCGGTTGTGCTCGCGAGGTCGAGCACAAATTGGCTACCGAAGAATTTTCTGCTCCCAAACGCGCTCATCATTGCGGGAGCTGGCTCACCACCAAAAAATCGCTGGCGACGGATTACGTTGCACATTTGTAAAGCAGCCAGTTACAATCGACCGTCGCCCCCTAACGGAGCTTAACCAGGCCCGCGTTTAACGCAGGCTTTCGACGAGGTATCCCCAAATAGCGCGCCGTGCCGCTTGCCGCTATGCCGCGGCAGTACAGGAGAAAGACGGACGGGGGGCGACACCTTTTCTGATGGGAGGTGGGTATTCAGAGCTTCGAAGAAGTAGTCGAGCAGCTGACGGGTGCGGACGTGCATCTGTTTTCACGTTCTGTTTTGGGCATTGAATACTCAGAGTTGGCGTCAATCATCTACCCGACGCCGCCCTATAAGCATTTCACCATCACAAAGCGGGATGGCTCGCCACGCAATCTTGCCGAACCTAGTAGGCGGTTGAAAGCTCTTCAGTACAAGGTCTTGACCTTTCTGACAGAACGAATGACTCCACTGAAACCAGCCGTGCACGGCTTCGTGCGCAAGCGGAGCATAGTATCTAATGCCAAGGCCCACGCATTTCGGAAAAATCATTTCATCCTCAACCTGGACGTCGAAGACTTTTTCCCGTCGATCACCTTCTTCCGTGTTCGCGGAGTGCTGACGAGCCGACCGTTTAATTTTTCCCACCAGGTTGCGACAGTCATTGCACACATGTGCACCTTGGATGGCAAGCTCCCTCAGGGCGCCCCGACTTCACCTTTCCTATCGAACCTTGTTTGCCGGACTATGGATCGAGACCTGACCGATCTAGCCCGGCGCAACCGTGCGACGTACACCCGGTACGCTGACGACATCACGTTCTCCTTCATAGTACGCGCGCGCCGAAGCCTTCCTCCGGCCATCTGTAAGGCAGATGACGAGGGTCATCTCGCCCTTGGCACCGAACTGCGGGAACTAATCACAACCAAGCACCACTTTGCGATCAATGAAGCGAAGACCCGACTGAGCGACAGGCACCGTCGAATGGAGGTCACCGGTCTGACGATCAACCAGTTTCCGAACGTACGTCGGAAGTTTATCGACTGTATCCGTGGTGCGCTCAACGCATGGGAACGCAACGGCTACGCAGCAGCCGAGAAAGGTTGGCAGGATCGAATAGCCGCTTCTGCGAGCCTTTCATATGAACAGAAGGCGTGGAAACGCCAGTATCGATCGGGCCGCGTTGCGATGTTGAAGAACGTGCTGTGGGGAAAGTTGCTCTACCTGCGCATGGTCCGTGGAAAAGACGACTCGATCTATACGCGGCTCGCGGAACGCTACAACGCGCAGGTCCGCAAGGAACAAGCGGCCGCATCGTTCACCGCGGCGGAACTACCTGTGGAACCGGTTGTACGGGATTATGCTACCGCTTTGGAAGCGTGCTTCGTCGTCGAGTGGTTTGGGGAGTACCAAAGCACCCGTGGAGTGGTAGACGACATTCCAATGGGGCAAGGTACCGCCTTTGTCCTTCGCGAACTGAATCTGCTCGTGACGTGTAACCACGTGTTCGAAGGCATCGCAGAAGTGAACGGTCATCGGTTTGAAACCGATTACGACGCCCCGGAGGTCGTCAATAAAACGCTAAGCCTGATTAGACCGGATACTGAGCAGAGTTGGCCCGCCAAAATTCTTTACCGTAACGCTCAGATGGATTTCGCGATCCTCGCGTTTGAAAGTCCCATCCCGCCACACCGGTACTTTTCGCCCATGGACAACCCGATTGAGCGGCGCCAGGACGGCATTCTTATCGGTTTCCCCGACTGGAAGAGGTGGAACTTCCCAGACTTTAATGATCAGAAGGTGCTCAATCGGACAGAGCCGAACAAAGGGATGATTAGTTTCACGATCACCGGTGCAGGAAGCATTCGGCCGGGCAACAGTGGCGGCCCGTTTACCGACGAACGTTTCCGCGTCGCCGGCATGGCTCAACGCGGTGCACACATGGGTTCGGGCCATGACGAATGTCTATCCGTGGAGATCATCAATGACCTGATCGCCAAGTACAAGGCAACGCTTGTTCCTGCCGCACCGCTCCCATCTGTGCTCGCCGCGAGTGCTGCGGCACTTGCCCCGGCTTCTACTGCGCCCACTCTGGTCATGAAGCCCTCCTCGTTTGAGAGTCCTGGAAGCATCCGGATTTAGCGGCCGTGACCCTAACCCAGTTTTTAGTACCGATCTAAATTAGAGAAATCCGGCATGATTTCACCATATGGAATAGGAGCCATGCCGTGAAGAGATCGAAATACACCGAAGAGCAAATCGCCTTTGCGCTGA
>JAEWYT010000165.1 GCA_023458595.1 Pseudomonadota bacterium | reverse complement strand
GGAATCCCTGCCTGGTGCTCCTTCAGCACCGCAATGATCTGACCCTCACTGTATCGGTTCTTCTTCATCTCCGTCTCCTTCTGACGGAGTCCAGTTCAAACCGAGGCACTTCAGGGGGCAACGTCACGAGGAGTAGCTAACTCAAGTATCGACTCACACTCCTTTTTCTGTAAGTGCCGCCGCATTTGGTGGCTATACCGCGGGGCGGTGGAGCATGACGCTAAGCCAAGCAAGCACCAGTAGCGCGAGAGATAACGGGACGAGCACAGTCATGAACGTGTAACGCGCTGGCCAGCCCAATAACAGCAGCAGACCGCCGACTGCGGGGCCGAGCAAAGACCCGATGCGGCCCATTGCGGTGGCAAAGCCGATACCTGTCGTCCGCAATCTTCGCGGATACAATGATACCGCCAAAGCAGCCTGGCCGATGCAGCCGGTAACGGTTCCCGCACCCAGTCCGGTGATCAGGAGCAGCACGGTCGACGGCGACAGATCGATCCGACCAACCGCAACAACGCATGCCATCGAGAGAAGACAGGCGGCCGCAAGCAATCGCCTTGTGCCGAAAGCTGGCACAAATAGCACCATCATTACACTGCCTATCAGGCCGCCCATCCCGAATGCGGCGGTGGCGAGAGGCGCCTGATTCTGCTCGAAATCGAGTTCTAACAAAAGTGTCGGAGTCCAGAAGATCAGCGCGTGAGTCACGACAAAAATCAGAAACGCAAACGTCCAAAGTAGGCCCGTACGCTCGGCGAGACCATCTGCGAAGAGCTGCACGACGAGGCTAGCACCTGATCTATCGGTTGCAGGGCTTTCACCCAACGAGTCGTTCACTCGTAGAAGTCGAACGAAAGGTGGCAATATAAAAAAAGGCAATGCCCCGCCAAGCACGAACACCGCCTTCCAGCCATAGGCGCTCATGAGCGGGCCGCCAACTAGACCGCCGGTGGCCGCGCCGGCGGACAGGCCACTGGCCACTAGCAAAACGGCTGTCTCCTTGTGGCGTGCGCTCACGAGATCGCTCGCGGCGACGATGGCTATGGGTACCACGCCCCCGAGTCCGACCGCGGAGACAAATCTCAAGGCACTGAGTGAGGTGACATCCCAGGCTGCGGCCATCGACAGGGTTCCGAACCCGAACAGCGCCACGAAGGCGGCACCGACGACACGCGAACCGAGCGATTGCGTCAACGGACCGCACACCACATAGCCGACCACGGCGCCGAAACTGGTGGCGACGAAGGCGAACGTGAAACTTGATACGGGAATGCTCCATTTCTGTGCCAATATGGGCGCGACGAATGCGATAGACGTAGTATCGAGTCCGTCGAGAAGCAGGACGAGAAAGCAGATCGTCAAGCCTCGCGTACTCTTGGTGTTCAGAAAACGATCCCCTCTGGCAAGACCGGCGGCATTCCTGTCGGGGCTCATCGAACGGTCTCCGCGCGGAGATTAATTCGGCGCAACTGCCGAGCAGGGCCGCGCCGGCTCTCTGCAACCGGAAAAGGCGGCGACTCGACGCCGCTCAAGAGGCGGCAGGCCCCTCTGACAGATAGACGGAGCGAAATGCTTCGCTTCGCAAAGCCGCGGCTCGTGGGGGGCAACTTAACTGCCGGCATATTACGTTATGCAACCTTCCGTGGGCCAACTATATCGCCGCTTCTGGTTTCTACGGATCCGAATGGGAACTGCCACGTCAAATCGACGAATCTCTTCCACACTCCCAAAGTTTTTGATGTGGATGCTGTCGGTACCGACGGGCGCATAACTTTGCGACTCCTCCCGTATTTGTCGCAATTGATCAAGCACGGGGGGGCTCAATCGACAAATTGAAACAAGGGACCTTCAGCAGCCGGGGACCGGAGGCGGCGGTGGGCAAATTCAAGTTTCCAACGGCGTTCACCATCCTTTTCGTCCTGATCGCGATTGTGGCGCTGCTAACGTGGATCGTGCCGGCGGGTGAGTACGACCGGGCCCTCAACGAGGCGCTTGGAAAGGAAGCCCCTATTCCCGGCACCTTCCACACGGTCGACCCCAACCCACAGGGCCCGCTCGACGTCCTGCTGGCACCAATCGCCGGCATGTATGATCCGGGGATACTGGGGTCCTCGTCCGCTGCGGCCATCGACGTCGCGTTCTTCGTTCTCGTCATCGGTGGCTTCCTGATGGTGGTGACCCGGACCGGCGCGATCGATTCCGGTATCGGATGGCTGCTCAGTTCGCTCAGTGGGCGTGAGATCGTACTTATTCCGATCCTGATGATCGCCTTCGCCTTCGGCGGCACCAGCTACGGAATGGCCGAAGAGACGCTCGCCTTCTACGCTCTCATCATTCCGGTTTTCATCCGCGCCGGCTACGACGCGGTCACCGGCGTGGCGGTGATCATGCTCGGCGCGGGTATCGGAACCCTGGGCTCGACCTTCAACGCGTTCGCGACCGTTGTCGCATCGCAAGGAGCGGGCATTCCCTTCACCGACGGGATCGCGCTGCGCTTCGTCATCCTCGGGCTCTGCCTCGCCGCGGGAATCCTGTTCGTAATGCGCTATGCGCGGCGGGTAAAGGTGGAGCCATCCAAATCGATCGTCTCCGACATGGCAGAGGACAACCGGGCCCACTTCCTAAAGGAGACGGGAGACGGCGGCGGCGCGTTTCCGGAGATGACGCGCGTCCGGTCGATCATCCTTGTCCTTTTCGGACTGACCTTTGCGATCATGATCTACGGCGTCGTCGCGCTCGGCTGGTGGATGGCGGAGATGTCAGCGCTGTTTCTGCTGATGGCGATCGTGATCTGGCGTGTCGGCCGCTTCGACAGCAGCTCGCGAATGGACGAGCACGAGTTCGTCGATACGTTCATCAACGGTGCACGCGACCTGCTCGGCGTCGCCCTGATCATCGGCGTTGCCCGCGGTGTCGTGGTCATCATGGACGCCGGCCGAATCACCGACACGATTCTTCACGGCGCTGCCGCTATCGCCGCCGACTTCAGCGAAGCGGTCTTCATCAACGTCATGTTGTTCATCCAGGTGGTGCTGTCTTTCGCGGTGCCGTCGTCCTCCGGCCTTGCCACCCTGACTATGCCGATCATGGCGCCCCTGGCCGACTTCGCGGGCGTGCCGCGCGATCTTGTCGTCACCGCCTATCAGTCCGCAAACGGCTGGGTGAATCTGTTCAACCCGACATTCGCCGTCGTCATGGGCGGCCTTGCGATCGGTCGCGTCGCCTATGACCGCTGGCTGCGGTTCGTCGCTCCACTGCTTCTCATTCTGATCCTCATCATAATGGTCGCGATCAGCTTCTCCGCAGTGACATCCGGCGTGGCATCGGACGGGCAACCGCCAGCGGCAACGACGATCCAATAGCATGCCTCGGCCCCGAAGCACTATTCATAGAAATCCTAATGGCACGGCCTCCGGCCGGTCGCCATCCACGGAGATGTGACCATGCAACTCGGCGTTCATTCCGAGATCGGCAAGCTGCGCAAGGTGATGGTGTCTCGCCCCTCGCTCGCGCACGAGAGGCTGACGCCAGCCAATTGCGACGAGTTGCTCTTCGACGACGTCATCTGGGTCCAGAAAGCCCGCGCCGATCACGCCGACTTCGTCCTCAAGATGAAGGACCACGGCATCGAGGTCCACGACATCCAGGATCTCCTGACCGAGGTCTTCAATACCGTGCCCGAAGGGCGCGCCTTTGTGCTCGATCGTCGTATCACCGACAACTACGTAGGTCCGGCGCTCGCCAAGCTGCTGCGGCCGTGGCTGGACGACCTCGACGGTCACAGCCTCGCGCGGCATCTGCTCGGCGGCGTCGTGCGGGACGACCTGCCTGCCGACCTGATCTCGCCGATCATGCGCGAGGCGCTGTCGGCAAGCGAATTTATCCTGAAGCCGGTGCCGAACGCGCTCTTCCAGAGAGATCCCTCGTGCTGGATCTATGGCGGCGTGACCTGCAATCCGATGTTCTGGCCCGCCCGGAAGCCCGAAACGCTATTCCAGCGGGCGGTCTACAAGTTTCACCCGCTCTTCGTCCAGAGCGAGTTCGAGATCTGGTGGGGTGACAGCGACGAGGACTGGGGCAACACCAGCATGGAAGGCGGCGATGTCATGCCGATCGGCAAGGGAGTCGTCCTGATCGGAATGGGTGAGCGCACGACGAGACAGGCGGTCAACCAGGTCGCGGACCGGCTCTTCTCGAAGAATGTCGTCGAGCGCGTGATCGCCTGTGCAATGCCGAAGTCGCGCGCGGCGATGCATCTCGACACGGTCTTCAGCTGTCTCGACCACGACAAGGTTACGGCGTTCCGCGAGGTCGTCGATGAGATTAGGTGCTTCTCGCTTCGCCCCGACGGAAAGGGTGGCGTTGAGATCACGAAGGAGAACAAGCACCTGTTCGACGTCTACAAGGAGGCGCTCGGTCTGAAGGACCTGCTCGTCGTCGGCACTGGCGGCAACGAGTTCGAACGCGAGCGCGAGCAATGGGACGACGGCAACAATGTCGTCGCCCTGGAACCCGGCGTCGTCGTTGGTTACGACCGCAACACCCATACCAACACCCTGCTCCGGCGCGCCGGCGTCGAGGTCGTCACCATCGCCAGTCAGGAACTCGGGCGCGGGCGCGGCGGCGGACACTGCATGACCTGCCCGATCCTCCGCGACCCCGCGTACTAGGCGCAACCAGGGAGACTCGACATGGCGTTCAATCTCAAGGGCCGGAGCTATCTGAAACTCGCAGATTTCTCCCAACGGGAGATGTTTTACCTACTCGATCTCGCCCGCGACCTGAAACGCGCCAAGTACGCCCATTCCGAGCAGCCGGCGCTCGTGGACAAGGATATCTGTCTCATCTTCGAGAAGACCTCGACGCGCACGCGCTGCGCCTTCGAGGTCGCCGCCCACGACCAGGGCGCGCACATCACCTATCTCGATCCGAGCGGCTCGCAGATCGGCCACAAAGAATCCATGAAGGATACCGCCCGTGTGCTCGGCCGCATGTTCGATGCGATCGAGTTCCGTGGCGCCGGCCAGGAGATGGTCGAGGAACTGGCGAAATATGCGGGCGTGCCAGTCTACAACGGCCTCACCGATGACTGGCACCCCACCCAGATGCTCGCCGACATGCTGACCATGCTCGAGCATACGGACAAGCCGCGGACGGAGATCGCCTACGCCTTCCTCGGCGACGCGCGCAACAACATGGGCAATTCGCTGCTGATGCTAGGCGCCATCATGGGCTGCGACGTGCGGATGGTCGCCCCGAAGAAGAACCAGAACCACAAGGAAGTCGTGGAAATGGCCAAGGCCCGGGCTGCGGAAACCGGCGCACGCATCACGATAACCGACGGCATCGCCAAGGGTGTCAAAGGCGTCGACTTCGTCCATACCGACGTCTGGGTTTCGATGGGCGAACCCGCCAGCGTCTGGGAGAGCCGCATCAAGCTGCTAAAGCCCTACCAGGTGAACAAGGCGCTTCTGAAGAAGACAGGCAATCCCAACGTCAAGTTCATGCACTGCCTGCCGGCCTTCCACAACACGGAGACCAAGGTCGGCAAGGACATATACGAGAAGTTCGGCATCTCGGAAATGGAAGTGACCGACGAAGTCTTCGAGAGCCCCGCGAACATCGCCTTCGAGCAGGCCGAGAACCGCATGCACACGATCAAGGCCATCCTTGTCGCAACGCTTGCCGGGTGAACCATGAGAATCGTCGTCGCCCTCGGCGGAAACGCCCTCCTGAAACGCGGCGAACCGCTGACGGCCGCGAACCAGCGGAAGAACGCGAAGATCGCGGCCGAGGCGCTGGCGCCGCTTTGCCTCGACCACGAGATGGTCATCACGCACGGCAATGGCCCGCAGGTCGGCCTGCTCGCCCTGCAAGAGATCGCCTACGAGGAAGGCGAGGACTATCCGCTCGATGTGCTCGGTGCCGAGACCGAGGGCATGATCGGCTACATGATCGAGCAGGAACTTGGCAACGTGCTCCCCTTCGAGAAACCGATCGCGACTATCCTCAGCATGGTCGAGGTCGATCCGACCGACCCTGCCTTCAAAAACCCGACGAAGTTCATCGGCCCAGTCTACGACGAGGCGACGGCCAGGAAGGAGGCCGCAGACAAGGGCTGGACCGTCAGGCCCGACGGCGACTATTGGCGGCGCGTCGTCCCCTCTCCCCTGCCGAAACGGATCTTCCAGATCCGGCCGATCAAGTGGCTCCTGGAGAAGGACACTGTCGTGATCGCCGCCGGCGGCGGCGGCATACCGACCATGTACGAGCCCGGCACCGACCGTCATCTCGTCGGCGTCGAATGCGTCGTCGACAAGGACCGCGCGTCCTGTGTGCTCGCCAAGGAGATCGGTGCGGACGTATTCGTGATCGCGACCGATACGGACGCCGTCTACCTCGACTGGGGCAAGCCGGAACAAAGGGCCATACGATCGGCCACTCCGGATGCGCTCGATGACTTCGAATTTCCGGCCGGTTCGATGGGGCCGAAGGTCGAGGCGGCGCAGGACTTCGCGCGCGCCGGCGGGCGGTCGATCATCTGCGCGCTCGCCGATATCCCGGCGGCGCTGAAGCGCACGCGCGGCACCACGGTGTCGAAGGTCGCCGGGGAAGTCGAATTTCACTGAAATGCCTCGTGCGGCGGTGCATGAGCGGAAGGAGACCACGGCGATGACTGCAACGAGATTTGCCCTGGCGAGCGCTCTGGCGATCCTCGCGGCGTCGGGGGCGCAAGCCGCCGATATGACAATGGACATGAAGGCGCCCCGCGAGCCAGTCTATCGCTGCGACATCACGGGCTTCATCGAACTGCCCGGCACGGACATCTGTTTCAAGGTGGGGGGATATGCACTGCTCGAGTTCTACGCGTCGGAAGACCAGTGGGACATCTACAACACAGGTGCAGCGTACGGCATCGTTCCCGACGGGCATACATTGTCGGATACGGTCGGCATGTACGCCGTCGGCCGGATAAACTTCGACGCGCGAACATCGACCGAGTACGGCACGGTCCGGGCATTCATCGAGGTGGAAGCCTACGACAACGATACCCGCACGGGCGGGTCGTTCGGCCTGCGCCATGCTTTTGTGCAATTCGGCAATTGGACCTTCGGCAAGACCTGGTCGACCTTCCTGTTCCTCGACGCCAGCCCGGTGTATTCCGACGCGTTCACGGTTACCGGCGACAACTATATGCGCCGCAACCAGATCCGTTACACGCAGTCCTTCGGGAACGGCTTCTCGGCTTCGGTCGCAGTGGAGGACCAGGACTATCTTACCCCCGCGTCTATCGGTGCGGCCGGACTGTATGCCACGCCGCCCGCGCCCAACTTCGTAGTCAACGACCGCAACGAAGCCCCGGATGCCGTCGCCAACATCAGGGTGGAAGGTGACTGGGGCTCTGCACAGCTGTCTGGTGCGCTGACGAACAACCGGTTCCGCGAGGTGTCCGGGGCCGGCACAGCTCCGGCGCCGCTCGTCGGCCAGCAGACCGACTCTGACATCGGATGGGCGGCTCTGGCCGGTCTGGTCCTGAATACTCCGGCAACGGGTGAAGGCGACTATTTCACCGCTATGGCCATGTATACGGACGGCGCCTTCCAATACAACGACAACGTCTTCCTTGGAGCGACGAATGTCGTCTGGGGTCTATGCAATACCCTTGTGCCGGCAGCGGGCGGTTGCATCATCGACACGGTCGCGGCCTGGTCGGTGCTGGCGAGCTTCACGCACAACTGGTCGCCGACATGGTCGTCGACGATAGGCGCCGGCTACGCATTCATCGAGGCACCGCTGGCTGTCGCCAATTTCGCCGCCTTCAATTTCGCGTCGGATTTCCAGATGCAGACTTACGAGATCTTCGGAAACGTCTCCTGGACTCCGGTTCCCAGGATAACTTTCATGCTCGACATTCACTACGGACATGTCGACTTCGACGGTACCGGGACATTCGCCGGTGTGTTCAATCCGCTCGTTGCGAACCCGCTCGCGGACGACAACCAAGGCGCTTTCGCGGGCGCCTTCGAAGTGAAGTACACGTTCTAGGCCGGCGCATCCGGGGGACAGCATGGCGGGGGCCGCAAAGAGCCTGGGACTGGGCGCCTGCACGGCGATCATCATCGGCAACATGGTCGGCTCCGGCTTCTATCTTTCGCCCGCGGCCGTCGCGCCCTACGGCAATCTCGCGATCCTCGCCTGGATCGTCATGGGCGGCGGCGCCATCTGCCTCGGCCTCACCTTCGCCAAGCTAGCGCGTCTCGCACCCGAAACAGGCGGACCTTACGCCTACACGCGGATCGCCTACGGCGACTTCCCGGGCTTCCTGATCGCGTGGGGCTACTGGATCTCGATCTGGACCTCGCTGCCGGTGATAGCGATCGCGTTCGCCGGGGCGGTGATCGATCTGCTTCCGGGCCTGCACAGCCGGCCGATGATCGTCGCGCTCACCCTCGGGGCGATCTGGGCAGTGGTGTTCATTAACCTCAGGGGAGTGAAAGAAGCCGGCATCTTCGCCGAGATCACGACCTACTCGAAGCTCATACCGTTCTCGGCGATCGCGCTGATCGGGCTGTTCTTCATCGATACGTCCAACTTCACGCCGTTCGATCGCGAGAGCACGTCGCTGTTCAGCGCAGGCGCGGCGCTCGCCCCGCTCACCATGTTCGCCTTCCTTGGCCTTGAATCGGCGACGGTACCGGCTGGCGACGTCAGGGACGCCGCTCGCACGATCCCGCGGTCGACGGTACTCGGCATCTCCATCGCCGCGCTCCTCTACGTGCTCGGAACCGTTTCGGTCATGGGCATCGTCCCGCAGCAGGAACTCGTTACCTCGACGGCGCCGTTCTCGGACGCGGCGCAGATCATGTGGGGACCGATCGGGGCCGTCGCGATCTCAATCGCCGTCATCCTGTCCTCGATCGGCGCGCTGAACGGATGGACGCTGCTCATGGGCCAGGTGCCGATGGCCGCCGCGCGCGACACACTGTTTCCGCCGGTATTCGGCAAGCTGTCCGAGCGCGGCGTGCCGGCGTCCGGCATTCTGGTCTCGGCGACACTCGCGACGATCCTCGTCCTGGTGCAGGCGGTCGGCTCGCCGGGCTTCTCGGCCTTCTACAGCCTGGTCGTGGGTCTGAGCACTATGACGGCCGTCGTGCCTTATGCCTTCTGCTCTTTGGCGGCCGGCCTGGTGGCGGCGCGCAAGGGCCACGCAACGAAGGCCCCGCCGGTGACGATCATCGAGGTCATCGCATTCATATTCGCGGCCTTCACGCTCTACGGATGCGGCGCCGAACCGGTGCTTTACGGCCTGATGCTGCTGGTGCTCGGGATCCCAGTCTATGTCTGGCAGCGGCGCCGAGCCCCGACCGCGGCGACGGCGCGATAGGCCACGGCCACCGGACATCACACGCACCGAAGCGCGGCCCATGGCGAGATCCGAAACAATCCTCGATCCGGCGGATCGGTTCTCAGAGATCATGTTCGGCCTGATCATGGCGCTGACTTTCACGTGCACGATCAGCGTGGCAACCTCGAGTCGGAACGACGTGATGACCATGCTGGCCGCCGCCATCAGCTGCAACGTTGCATGGGGCTTCGTCGACGGGGCGATGTACATTCTCAATCAGGTCATCGCACGCCGGCAACAGAGCGGTGCCGCGGCCGCGATTGCCGCGGCGCCGGCAAGACGGGCGCGGGAGATCGTGCTGGATCGCCTTCCGGAGGCGGCCGGCGCAGCCTTTACGACGGCCGATCTCGACCGGATCGTCAGCGTGGTGATGGCCTCACGGCTGTCCGAAATCCGCGTTCACCCGGTGCGAGACGACCTGATCGGCGGCGCCGTGGTCTTTCTCCTGGTGTTTCTTTCGACATTTCCGGTGGCGCTGCCTTTCCTCGTCTTCGGCGACGTGTCAGTGGCGCTTCGCGTGTCGAACGGCGTGGCGATCGTCATGCTCTTCGTCCTGGGAACGAGACTCGCCCGACATATCGAATGGCGCCCCCACTGGCGCTTCGGAGCGGGCGTCGCACTGTTCGGAGCGATACTGGTAGCGGTCACGATCGCGCTGGGCGGATGACAGATCATGCTTGAACGGTGCGGACGCGCTATCTAGACAAATGTATTAAGCTGGCTAACGCACGGAGCCTCGAAACCATGTCCCACGCGCCTCGGAAAAAGCCCAATCGCAGAGAGATCCCTCTGGTCGCCGCGGCTACGGTTGTTGCCATGCAGTTACTCGCCGCGACGTCCGGCCACACGCAATCCGGCACGAGTGCCGTTTCACCGGTGGAGTTTCCCTTCCTGATCTATTGCGAATACGAGGATATCCACCGGGCGTACTATTTCTCCCGGGTGGGACCGGACGGGCACGCGATCTACATCTCTCCGGACCGGCAGGCGGGAACGATCACGCTGGACGGCATCGCGGAGCGCATCGGCGGCGATCGGCCGGGAAGCTGCTCCGGCAAGACGATCGAGGATCTGCGGAGATCTGGTCAGGCGTTCGATGCGCGGCCGTGATGCGCCAAGGAACCAAATCGTACCGAAGCCTCAGGGAACCGGCGCGAACGGCATGAAATAGTAGGTGAGGCCGAAGACGACGTAGACGGCTAGCAGTTGCACACCCTTGAGCCAGTCGGATCGTCCGTCGCCTGCCACTTGGCCCATGATCAGTACCGACAGGAGCACCATCAGCACGAGGCCGCCGGGGAAAGCGAGATCGAGTGGTCTCGGGCCGAAGAGCAGGCTGGCGAGCACCAAGACCGGAGCGACGAACAGGGCGACCTGAGCGCTCGAGCCGATGGCGATCGACAGCGACAGGTCCATCCGGTTCCTCGTGGCCGCCGTGATAGCGGTTGCGTGTTCGGCGGCGTTGCCGAGAATTGCTACCACGAACACTCCGACGAAGACGTTGCTGAGGCCGATTTCGTGGGCGGTTGGCTCGATCGCCCGGACCATGATCTCGCTGATCCAGGCGACGAGGACCGTCGCGACGGCCAGGACGGCCACCGAACGGCCCACTGTCCAGGCCGGCTCGCTTTCACGGTCCTCCTCCGCGTGGGATCCGCTGAACAGCGCGGTGTGTGTGACGAGCGAGAAGACGAGATAGGCGCCGTAGACAAGCAGGAGCACCACGGAAATCGAGACGCTCAGCGTCCCGAGTCCTTCAGGCTCCGAGCTAAACACGCGCCGGACGGCGGCGGGCAGGATCAGGGCGATCGCGGCGAGCGTCAGCATCGTCGCCTGCGAGCGCGCGCCGGCCGGATTGTACCGTTGTTCCGGGTAGCGCAATCCGCCGGCGAGCATGGCTGCACCGAGCACCAAGAGAATGTTGCCGATGATCGAGCCGACGATCGATGCCTTGACGACGTCGTGGAGGCCGGCGCGCAGGGCGGCAAGTGCGATGATCAGTTCCGCTGCATTGCCGAAGGTCGCGTTGAGCAGGCCGCCGACACCCTCGCCCATCCGCTCGGCGAGCTGTTCGGTCGCCCGGCCCATCAGTCCTGCGAGCGGCAGGATGGCGATGGCGGACGCGACGAAGACGAGCAGGTAGCGTTCCGGCGCGAGCAACTCGATGCCGATCGCGACGGGTACGAATACGAGGAGCCAGGTCAGCACATTAGTCCATCCTTCAGCATGGGGGCGCTCCGGGGCGAAGACCCTTTCCGATCAATCAGGCGTCACGAATTTTCGGTCCCGTCACCCTGTTCCAGCTGAACCCAGGCGACGACGAGTTCGTAGAAGACCGCGAGCACGATCGGACCTAGGAAGAGGCCGATCAGGCCGTAGCCCAGCGTCCCCCCGACCAGCCCGGCGAGGATCACCAGCAGCGGCGTGCTAAGACCGCGCCCCATCAGGATCGGCTTCAGTATATTGTCGACCACCATCACCGGCACCAGCAGGACCGTCAGGATGACCGCCGTGCTGCCGGGCAGAGACAACCAGGCCCATACGAGCACGGGCACGAGTACCGGTCCGGCGCCGATCTGAACGATGCCGAGCACCAGCACGGCGAAGGCGAGAAGGCCGGCGCCGGGCACGTTCGCGTAGACCATCACGACGCCGGCCAGCAGCGCCTGGATGGCAGCGATGCCGATAACCCCTCGCGAGACGCTGCGGATCGTAGTCCCGGCAAGATCGACGAAGTGCGCGCCGCGTGGACGCACCAGCCGGTCGGCGAAGTTGCGCAGGCCCACCGCAAGCCGCGGTCCGGGAACAAACAGAAAGCCGGAGATGACGACGGACATCAGAAGGATGAGCAGATTGCCCGTGATCGCCGCGATCTTCGTGAGGACCAGCTTGCCTGCCGGGAGCAACGACGGGCCGTATTCCCTGAGTGCGTTCTCCATATTCGTGGAAGCCAGGCGCCAGGCCTTGTCGATCTCGTCTCCGACGAATGGCCAGCCTCGAAGTCCCTCGGGCGGCTGCGGAATCGCCAGCATTCCTCCCCGCAGCCCTGCGGCGATGTCTTGCAGGGACGCTACCAGGCTGCTCGAAAGCACCGCGATCGGCCCGACAACGACCGTCACACCGAGCAGCGTCACAACGAAAGCGGCAACGGCGCCCCGGCCGAACAACATGTCGCGGAGCCAGGCGTAAACGGGATACAGCGCCGCGGTCAGCACCCCCGACCAGATCAATATCGGCAGGAAGGGAAGGAGAAGGGTGAGCGATACATAGGCGAAGAGCCCGAGGAAACCCAATCGGACGACGAGATCGGTGACACGCGTTTCGGCCGTCTTGAGGATGTCGGTCGGAAGAACCGGTACTTTTTCCATGACCTGCAACTCCGTGATTTCCCGTTGACGCCGCTCCCGCGGCCGCGAGCGTGCCCCCGGGTGGGGGCATGCAGATTCCCGGTACCGTTCACGGCGACTTACGGCGGAACACGGTCCTCCCAGTCGACCCAATCGACATCGTGGGTCGAGAGATATTTGCTGACTGCCGCGCCGACGGTTGGAAAGAACGAATCCTCTCCGACCCGGTCGAAGACACCGATCCGTCTGAACATGTCCTTCACGGGATCCTTGAGCTCGGCGAAGCACAGCTCGACGCCGGCCTGCTCGAGCGCGCCCGTGAGTTCGGCGAGCGTGTCCGCCGCGGTGATGTCGATGCTCGTCACCGGCTCGGCGGCGACGACCACCCAGCGTGTCCGCGTCGGCGTCGCGGCGACGGCGTCGAGGACCCGTTCCTTGAAGAATTCGGCATTGGCGAAAAACAGCGGCGCATCCCAGCGGAAGATGACGAGCCCCGGTATCTGCCGGGCGCCGGGATAGCGGGTGATGTCGTGGTATCCCTTAACGTCATCGGCGCGACCGAGCACCGCGGAGTGCGGCCGCCACGCCTTCCACAGAAACTCGACGACAGCGATAGCGACGGCGATCCCGATGCCCGGGATGGCGCCGAAAACCGCGACGCCCACGAGGCAGACGATCGACAGCCAGAACTCCCATCGCTGGACGCGGTAGATTCTGATCAGGTCCTCGATCTCGAACAGACCGATGGCCGAGGCGATCACCACCGCCGCCAGTGCCGCCGACGGCAAGTGCTGGAGCAGGTTCGGCGCGGCGAGGAGAAGCAGAGCCACCGCCAGAGCGCCGACGACGCCGGTGAGCTGCGTCTTCGCACCGGCCGCCTCGGCCACCGGAGTGCGGGAGGAACTGCTGCTGATCGGAAAGCCCTGGAAGAAGCCGGCGGCGAGATTGGCGGCGCCGAGCCCGACCATCTCCTGGTTCGGATCGACGCTGGTGCGCAGGCGCGCAGCGTAGGCGCGCGACAATACGCTCGTATCGGCGAAGGAGACCATCGACACGGCGAGGCCGCCGGCCACCACGGGACCGATGTCGGACGGCCCGATCCAGGGGAACTCGAACGCCGGGAGGCCCTGTGGCAACGGGCCCAGGACCGCAACGCCGGCGCTCTCGGCCAGCCCGAGGTACCCGACGGCGAGCGTGGCCACGACGACCGCGATCAGGATGCCGGGGATGCGCTTGTTGTTCTTGAGGAGCAGGATGACGGCCAGCGCCCCTCCGCCTACCGCAAACGCCACCCAATTGGTCCGGCCGCCCAGGATCGCTTCTCCGATCGCCCACAGGTTCCTGAGCGGCCCCGCGCTGTCGATCGAGAAGCCGAGCAGCTTCGGCAACTGGCTGATCAGCACCGTCAGCGCGATGCCGTTCATGTATCCGTAGCGGATCGGCTTCGACAAAAGCTCGGTAATGAAGCCGAGCTTCCAGATTCCGGCGAGAATGCAGACGATGCCCGAGACGATCGCCATCGCGCCGGCGAGCGCGATGGCACGTCCCGGATCGCCGCCCGAAAGCGGCAGAACGACACCGAGTATGATCGCGGCGAGCGAGGAATCCGGCCCGAGCACGAGAATGCGACTCGGGCCGAACACCGCATAGGCGAGCAGCGGCACGATGGTCGCGTACAGGCCGTAGATGCCCGGGACGCCAGAGGCCACCGCATAGGCGATGCCGACCGGCACGAGCATGGTTGCGAGTACCAAACCCGCCACTATGTCGCGCGGCAACCAGCCCGCTTCGTATTCGCGAAGAGCGCGAACACCAGGCATCCAGCGCACCAGATCTTCCGCCCATCTCATCGGCCGATCCCGGCTCGCGCTATTTGCCGGACTCTCCGGCTTCGCCCGGACATGCGTTTTCCGTTTCGCGTCCCACGCACAGGCGACGCCATTCGGAGGGCGTGCAACCGGCCCATCTTCTGAACGCGTGGTTGAAGGCGGCCGGTTCGGAGAAATCGAGCGCCGCGGCAACCGCCGAGAGCTCGAGACTAGTATCGGAAATCAGTTGCCGGGCGACCTCGAACCGAACCTCCGCCATCACCCGGCGCACGGTCGTCCCTTCCGCCTTGAGACGCCGGTTCAGCGTGCGCCGATTCAGATCGAGACTGTGGGCGATACTGTCGACCGAACAACTGGCATTGACGAGCTGCGTGCGGATCAACCGGCGCAGGCGGTCGGATACGCTCTGGTCGGACACCTCTTCAAGGAAACGCACCTGGATCATCAGGTCGCGCAGCACGTCCGGATCGGCACCCGGGATATCCTTCTCAAGGAACGCCGCGGGAAACACCAGCGCGGCAACCTCCTGATCGAACCGGACAGGCGCCCGGAAGAAGCCCCAATAGGGCTCGAGCCGTGGTGGCGCGTCGCGCGGCAGCAGCACCTCGAGCGGCGCCCAGTCGGTTCCGACGAGGTCCCTCAATACGCTCACGGTGGTTGCGACGCCGCCCTCGGTATAGAGGCCGGCGCCGACCATTCCGCGCTCGTATGGCAGAAAGTAGAACACGGCGAGGTCGCCGGACACCTCGAGATACGGCACGGCACCTCGGTTCTGGATGCCCAGGTGCGCTTCCAGTGCGGCGAGCGCGGCGCCGACCGTGGCCGAGTGCCGCATAACCGCTCCCACGAGGCCGAGCGATCCGGCATCGGCCCGAGCGCCGACCAGCATTCCGAAGTGACCGCATCCCGTCTGCCGTACGACGTCAACCAGCAACTGACCGACGGAACCGAAGGAAACCAGGTTGTTTCCGTCTTCGAACAGGGAAGGATCGAGACCCGATCCGGAGATTGCCCGATCGGGGTCCGCCCCCAGATCGCGCAGCACGTACCAGACCTGTCGCACGACCCCCAGGTGCATCAACCCCGGGCGGATCGGAGTCTTGGGGCCAGCCCTGGCATCGCGGGTGCGCAATAAATGTCGTTTGCCGGTTTTCGCCCTGCCCAGCGAACCGTTGTTAGGCATTCTCCCCTAACTCCACCCCTATTGTGATGTTTATTATTAAGTCAGCTATCAAGATTAACATGCTTCAGGCGCCGGTAGCTGCGTTTTTTCAATCGCGGCAGCTTCAGCCATGCGCGGCGGGTATCCTTGACGCTTCGCGATTGATTTCGCGGAACTGGCCGGAAAGGCGACGGCCGCCGACTGACCGATGGCCGTTATGGCGAGCTGACGTCCGAAGCGTTCGGCAAGCCCCGCCGCAACCAATTCCTCCGCAGTCGTGTTCTCGAAATGCGTTATGACCCGGAGCGTCCGTAGGGCCATCAGGGTACCGCGCGCCTCCGGGGACAGGCGGACCACTTTCATCGCGGGCATTTTGCAACTCGAACGAAAGCCCGGCCTCCACGTTTGCGGGCCCAGGCGAGAGCCTCCGTCACGCATCCCGGCGGTCCGGTGTGGCGAACATGCTACGGACCGCTCGACCTAATTTGGACGATCGCCTCGTTGAGCAATTCGCTCATCCGATGCCGAATCTGCTGCTCCGAGACGCTCAACCCTCGTGCGGCAAGATCGTGCCGCACCTTCACAGCGACGACTTCGTCGCCGGCCGCATCCGCGACCTTGCTCGTGATTTCACCGACATAGTCGTCTGCCGCCGCGCCGGTAAGGCCGAGCTGCTCGGCCGCCCATTGGCCGAGCATCCTGTTGCGCAAGGCCAGAGCGCGGAATCGCGTTTCCTCGTCACGAACGAACCTCTTCTCGAAAGCCCGTTCCCGATCCTCGAAAATCGTCATGGGATACTCCTGCGCAGAGGCTTTTTGAAGGATACGCCCGCAGCCCACCCCCGCATTGATCCAATGCGACAGGGCTGCCGGGTGCGATGTCCCAACGGATCAAGCGCCACGGTCGCGACCCGGCAGAATCCGTTGCCGGCTCGACACCGCAACGCGCCAGGATCCGAAAGCCGATGTTCTCCGCCCGAACGGCAAAAAACGGATTCCGATCCTGCAGACTGCACAGGATACTATCCTCGGTCGGACGGTCCCGACCATAGAAGCCGCGTTTAGTAGTTTGCCACATCAGAATACGGAGGAGTCGCTACTCATGACATCGTCGAACGAAAGGTCCGTACAGCATTCGGAAGCACATGAACTAGGCGACGAGACATTCATGTCGGCCGACGACCTGCGCGCCTACATGACCAAGACGGCGATGGCCAAGGCGTCCAAGGACGTCGATGCGATGCAAAGGGCCTCGAAAGCGAAGGAAGAGCTGATAAAGACACTCGCCCAACCCATCGATCTCACGGACGAGCGGGTGCATGAGATCGCCAAGACACTTTTGTACAAGGTGCGCACGGCCGCCGCGCGAGGCGACACCGAACTCCTGGTGATGCGCTTTCCGAGCGCGTTGTGCAGCGATGCGGGCCGCAAGATCAACAATGGCCTCGCCGGCTGGCCGGATACGCTCGTCGGCAGGCCGCGGCAAGCCTACGAGCTATGGCGCGACCGGCTGCAGCCGGCGGGTTACCGGCTCAAGGCGATGATCGTCGACTGGCCCGGGGGAATGCCGGGCGACGTCGGGTTCTTCCTTGAGTGGGGCGACGCCGCCCGCTAGCGGGCGCTCGCCTGCACGGCGCCGCGACGCGCCCCGACCGAGGCGACCGTCGGCTGAACATAAGGAATGCGTCCGTGGCAACGTTCCGGCTCGAACTCATCAGCCCGCAGCAGATCCTGTTCGACGGCGACATACAGTCGATCGCACTGCCGGGGGCGGAAGGGGACATGACAGTCCTACCGGGGCACGAGCGGCTCGTGACCCTAGTAAACCCGGGCATGGTTGAGGCCGTCGACGCCGATGGCGGCACTTTCAGATTCTTCGTCAGCCGCGCGTTCGCCGAAATCGTGGAAGACGCCGTGACCCTCCTCGCCGAAATGGCCGTCATGGAAGAGGAACTTGGCCAGCAGCACATCGACGAGGAGATCGTGCGGCTGCACGCCGCGATCGAGACCTCCACTGACGAGACCGAACGAACCAGCACACGCTCACTGATCCTCCGGTTGGAGCAGATCAAGCTGTCGCGCACATACTAGGTCGAGGGATGACCTGGACCACGCTGCGCGGCGTCCAGGTCAAACCAGGCCGGCGCACCGGCTCAGTACTTCTGCGGCACGACGTTGCGGGCGAAATCGGCTTCCTTGTACCCCTTCGGCTTCTGCCGTTTCGGCAGCTTGACCTTCTCCCGCGACACCTCTCGGTAGGGAATCGTCGACAGGAAGTGGTGGATGATGTTGAGTCTCGTGCGTCGCTTGTCGTCGGAGAAGGCGACGTGCCATGGCGCCCAGGCAGTATCGGTCGCCGCGAACATCTCGTCGCGCGCCTTGGAGTAGTCGTACCACCGGCTGTAGGACTTCACGTCCATCGGCGACAGCTTCCAAATCTTCCGCAGGTCGGTGATGCGCTCGCTGATGCGGTGCGTCTGCTCCTCCGGAGTGACCTCGAGCCAGTACTTGATCAGGATGATTCCGGACTCAACCATCGCCCTCTCGACGAACGGCGCGCCGGCCAGGAATTTCTTCGCCTCTGCGTCGCTGCAGTAGCCCATGACCCGCTCAATGCCGGCGCGGTTGTACCAGCTGCGGTCGAAGATCACGATCTCCCCGGCGGCAGGGAAGTACGGCACGTAGCGCTGCAGGAACATTTGCGATTTCTCGCGCTCGGTCGGCGGCGGCAGAGCCACGACGCGGAAAGTGCGGGGACTGACGCGCTCCATAATCGCCTTGATGACGCCGCCCTTGCCGGCGCCGTCCCGCCCCTCGAACACGATGCAGATCTTTGCGCCCGTCGCCTTCACCCACTCCTGAAGCTTGACGAGTTCCACGTGCAGGTCGGAAAGGAGCTTCTCGTACTCCTTGCGTTTTAGACGCTCGGTCATCCCGATCTTGTCTGCCTTCGCGCTCTTCTCTGCCTTCTCGACTTTGCTGTTCATCACTTGCGTCCCTCGTACGCCGCCGCCTTGCTAGCTCGGATCCGCGGCGCCTCCAGAATTCGGAATCAGTGTCCGCCGAACACCAAAGTCTGCACGGGCAGCAAGAGTGCCTGTATCCGCAGGATCGCAGCGTGTATGAGTCCGGTAGCGTCGATCGCATGCAGGACGAAGGCGCGCAGCGCTCCGATATCCTCTGAGTGCAGTTCGGCGTAGTTGCTCGTATAGGCGTTCGCTATGCAGCTGCCGCCCTGTGGCAAGGCGTCGAGCGATCCGGGATAGAGCGGCTCCATGATCACCGTGATCGTTCCTGGCCGCGCGAACTGCTGCACGTCGACCAGTTGGTCGGTCGGTCTGATCTGGCCTGCCGCGATGACGTCCTGAACCTCGGTCACCACCACGGGCACGATCAGCCACGGCATGGAGATGCAGGCGACCTCGCCGATCATGCCGACCTTCATGATCTGTGACTCGATCTGCCCGAAGCCGGCCACGAGCCCGGTGACCCTGCGGTCCGGGACTAAGATACCGGCGGGCCTGAGCATTGGGTTCACCACGTCGCCGGGCCTCAATGCAAACTGCTGTACGATCCCGTCGGTGCCGGCGACGACGCGCGTCTTGCCGAGGGCCACCTGCGCCTCTTCCAGTGCCGCTTCGGCGCTTGCTTTCTGAGCCGGCAGTTCGAATTCGATCTGTGCGTTGACGGCGTCACGGCTGGCGATAGCGCCGTCCAGCAGACCCTGTTCGGTATCGACGGCCACGCGGGCCCTGTCGACCTCGCGCTGGGCAACGGTTCCCGGATTGCGCTGCTGCAGTTCGGCCCTCGTGGAGTACTCGTCCTGCGCCTGTTGCAGGGCACCTCTCGCCTGGACGATCCGACCTTCGGCCTCGGCCAGCCGCGACCGGGCGACCACCATCGCCGCGTCGATTTCGGCGATCTGCCGCCGGGCGGTCTCGACGGCCGCTTTTTGTTGCGTACTGTCCAGCTCGAAGAGCGGGTCTCCCTCTCTGACCCTCTGATTGATTTCCACATGCGTCGCGGCCACGCGCCCGTTCGTCTCGGGCAGGATGGTTACGGTTCTGAACACTGCCGTGGCGGAGTTGGTCGAAGGATGGAAGTAGAAGATCGTCGTTATCAGGCTCACGGTCAGGATCAGGCAGAGCGTTATGCCCCACCGCAGCTCATACCAGACCGAGAACAGATTGATCTCGCGGCCGACGCGCTTTCCCTGCACGAACCGGCGATAGAGGAAGTCCGGCAGGATCGTCACCGAGGAACACAGCAGCAGCTCGAGCATGACTCAGTCCTTCGGCCGCTCGGTGGACGGAACGGCGACAATGTTCGACTCGTCGCGAACCAATGCCGCTTCGGTCCGAAAGTCGTCGGACGACCGCACCTGGATCTGCTCAGCTGGTGCATCCGCCCGCGCGTCCGCCTCGGGGGGCGGCAAGCGATCGGCTATTCGCTGGAGCGACTGCGCCATCGAAATTAGCGGCGAACCGAAGTCCGGCAGCGGAACGAAGGCCAAGAGAAGGGCAGCAACCCAAAAGAAATGATTATGAGTGAACAACGCCAACAGTGCGAGGACCGCAACGATCTCGTACTGGATCTTCTGGCCGCGGTGAGCCATCTGCTCGGGTAGAGCGTGGAGTTTGAAATAGAAGACGCCGATCCCGACGACGGCGAGCACGACGAATACGCCCATTGCCACCATAAGTGTGTCGGTCTGGCCGGGCGCCTTGATGAACCACGGCAGATGCTGGTTGGCGAGAAGATGGGTGCTATCCATCGTTCGAACTCGACAAGGGTACACTCGTCTTGGCCGCAGCTTCACTAGTCTTGACCGCCAATGTGCCGAGAATGAGTGCTCTTCCGCTCTGCATCCGCACCAGTGCGATCAGGCTCGCGAGAATTTGTCTTCGTCGCTTGATCCGTTGCGACAGGGAAATGCCGCCCCCCGCCCGACCGAAGCAGCAGGGGCTCAAGGCCGATTGAATAGCCCCGATTTTTCTAGACGCCCTCGGTTTTCATTTTCTGCTGCTGTTCGAACTGCACGGGCGACAGCATCCCGTTCCTCACGTGTTTGTGTTTGGGATTGTAGAACATCTCGATGTAGTCGAACACGTCCTGCCGTGCCTCGGCTCGGGTCCCGTAGGTTCAGCGCCGTATCCGCTCCCGCTTGAGCAGGTTGAAGAAACTCTCGGCGACAGCGTTGTTGTGGCTGTTGCCGCGCCGGTTCATCGAATGTTCCAGATCGTGGGCCCGGAGGAAAGACGCCCGGTCCATGCTGGTGAACTGCGAACCTTGGTCCGAATGGATCAGCACCCTGGTCTTCGGCTTTCGTCTCCACACGGCCATGAGCAATGCCCGTAGGATCACATCCATCGTCTGACGGCTCTGCATCGACCAGCCGACCACGTGGCGGGAATAGAGGTCGACAGCGACGACCAGATAGACAATGCCTTCCAGCGGCCTGATGTAGGTGATGTCGGTCAAGATGAGTTCCGGCCGTCAGTGTTTTCCGTTCCGAACGGCAATGCGATCAGTCGTCGCAAAGGTCTTCGCCGGATCTGAAGTCAAAGTCGGGCTTCGCCGCTAGGATGTGTACTCACAAACGGGATTCCGATTGAAGGTTTGTTGTGATTCAGTGTCTCCGTCGAAGGAGGCATGGATGGCACGTTTTGAGCTGACGGACTTCGAGTTTGAACCGATCCGCCCACTGTTGCCCGACAAGCCGCTCGGCGTAGCGCGGGTCGATGACTGTCGGGTCCTCAACGGCATCTTCTGGGTGCTTCGGACCGGTTCGCCCTGACGCGATTTGCCTGAACGCTACGGCCCGTACACGACGGTCTACAACCGGTTCAACGGATGGGCGAAGGCCGGGGTCTGGGTTCGGGTCTTCGAGACCCTGGCCGAGACGTCGCCCGACAGCATGCAGTTCATCGACTCGTCGATCATCCGCGCCCATCAGCAGGCGGCGGCGAAAAAGGGGGGCGGATCACACCCTGGGTCGTTCTCGTGGGGGACCGAGCACCAAGATCAACGCCATGGTCGATGCGCGGGACCTGCCGCTCCCCATAAGCCTGTCGCCCGGCCAGGCATCCGACAAGGCGGCGGTCGCGGCACTGCTGGGGCCCACCCGCGCCGTTCTCGACCTGATCGAGACCCATGGCAGTCGGGGCCATACCCCAACCCAGCGCGACCGCAAGGGGCAGCGCTCGGTCGACCCTTCCATCTACCGTCGGCGCAATCTCGTCGAGCGCTTCTTCAACGAACTCAGGCACTTCAGAAAAGTCGCAACACGCTACGAAAAGACCGCGAGAAACGAACTCGCCGCCACACTCGTCGCATGCTCACGCATATGGATACGGATTTATGAGTTCGCATCCTAGCACTACTTTGGCAGATTTTTGGAGGCGGGCGCATTTTGAGGATTCCCAAGAGGCGTGTTCGGTGATTCATGGGAGGTCGGCTTTTGGAGGGGCCGGCCGTGGATGGGAACTGGCAAGCTGAGCTGGAGCGCTGGCTGGCGCCGTTTGTTGCGGCGCTGCGGCACAAGACGCGGGCACGGATGTGCCCGGCCTATGTCGCGGGGCTGATCGGCCCGGGCGATCGCAAGAGCGTTCAGCCGATGGCGGCACGGGCTGGCACCGTCAGCTACGATCAACTGCACCATTTCGTCGCGAGCGGTGTCTGGGACGCCGCGCCACTGGAAGCGGCGTTGCTCGGCGAAGCCGACAGACAGGTTGGCGGGAACGACGCCTGGCTGATCGTCGACGACACCGCGCTGCCCAAGAAGGGGCGCCACTCGGTCGGCGTGGCGCCGCAATATGCCTCGGCGCTCGGCAAGAACGCCAACTGCCAGACGCTGGTGTCGCTGACGTTGGCTTCGGGCGAAGTGCCGGTCATGGTGGGGTTGCGGCTGTTCCTGCCCGAGAGCTGGACATCCGATCCCGCCCGGCTCGATCGCGCCGGTGTGCCCGATGACCATCGCGCCTACAGGACCAAACCCGAGATCGCCCTGGCCGAGATTGACCGGATCCGCGCAGCCGGGGTGCGCTTCGGGTGTGTCCTTGCCGATGCCGGATATGGCTTGAGCGCCCCTTTCCGGCAGGCGCTCACCGAGCGCGGCCTCAAATGGGCCGTCGGCATCCCGTTCAAGCAAAAGGTCTATCCCGCGGACGTGGCGATGATCTTCCCCGTTGCCGGCCGCGGTCGCCCGCGCCAGCGGCATATCCCGGATACCAAGTCGATCACCGTGCGGGAGATGCTGGAGACAGCCCGTTGGAGGACAGTCAGTTGGCGGCGCGGCACCAAGGGCCGCCTCTCGGCACGCTTCGCCGCTGTCCGTGTTCGGGTTGCCGACGGCCCGCCCCAGCGCATCCGCGACATGGGCGCTCAGCACTTGCCTGGTGAGGAGGTCTGGGTCATCGGGGAGCATCGCTCGACCGGCGAGCGCAAATATTATCTCTCCAACCTTCCCGCCAATATCCCGCTCAAGCAACTCGCAGGCGCCATCAAGGCGCGCTGGGTCTGCGAACAGGCGCATCAACAGCTCAAAGAGGAGCTCGGCCTCGATCACTTCGAGGGGCGCTCGTGGACGGGTCTGCACCGGCACGCGCTGATGACCATGATCGCCTATGCCTTCCTGCAATCGCGCCGCCTCAAGTACGCGAGAGGGGGAAAAAAGAATCCCTGGTCCACCGCCGCAGCCAAGTCTCCCAGCCGTTCGACAGACAATCCTGAACGCGCTCGCACAACCGCCACCAACCAAATGCCCGCACTGCAGCAGGCCCTTCAAAGCTAAAAATCTGCCAAAGTAGTGCTAGGCGGCGACGCCCGGTTACGGGCCTTACTGCGCCGTCAGTCGCGGCAGCGTGTCGACTTTCTGCACGGCCGGCGGATTCCACTTGCCCGTCAGCGCGGCCGACTTCGGTGCATAGAGCCGCATCGTTAGATTGAACGGTCCCTTTGGCGCGGGAAGTCAGTTGGCTTCCTTGTCCTTGCCGGGGCTTTCGTTCTGGAAATGGAGATCGAGCGATCCGTCGGTGTTGTAGACGAAGGGCATCCAGCTCGAGACGGCAAAGCGGTTCAGATTGTTTGCGACCTGGTAGCCCTGCTGGTCATAGAGCGGCACGGACCGAAAACCGCTTACGGGCGGGATCTCCGACTTCTCGAAATGCAGGACGTAGTTGTTGTCTCCGTCGAGCGGCTTGCCCTCGCTGTCGGCGAGGTTCAACGGATAGACCGCGTCTTGTGGAACATTGGAGTTCCCCCGGTTTAATGGACACAATCCGTGTTGTGAGAGGCGGATGTCTTCATGCCGAGAACGAGGAACCCTTATCCGCCCGAGTTCAGGGAGCAGATCGTTGCCCTGGCGCGCGAGTTCGAGCCGTGCCTCGCGACGACCTATGGCTGGGTCAAGCAGGCCGACCGGGATGGCGGCCATCGCGATGACGGCGCGACCAGCCATGAGCGCGAGGAGCTTCGCCGCCTTCGCAGGGAGAACCGCCAGCTTCGACAGGAGAGAGATACCCTGGCAAAGGCCGCGGCCTGGTTTGCTCAGAGCAACGCGACGTCGTCTCGGTCCTCAAATTCATGACGGCGAACCAGGCCATGTTCCCCATCCACGCCATGCGCAATGCGTTCGGCGTCTCCCGTTCCGGCTACTACGCTTGGGCGGGCCGCCGGCCGAGCGCCGGGGCCAACGCCGATGCGGTGCTGGTCGAGTGCATCACGGCGCTCCATAGGCCTCGAAGGAGGCCTATGGAGCGCCGCATCCACGCCGAACTCGCTGATGAGGGCGTGCATGTGGCTCGCAAGCGTGTCGAGTGGCTGATGAAAGCGGCGGGCATAGCAGGCGTCAACCGGCGTAGGGGTGCCCGCACCACCTTCCGCGACAACCCCGTTCGCCCGGCCTGTGATCTGGTCGATCGCAACTTCTACGCCGATGCCTCGGACACCCTGTGGGTCGCAGACATCACCTACGTCCCGACCTGGGCCGGGTTCCTGTATCTGGCCGTCGTACTGGACGCCTTCCCGCCGCGCATCGTCGGTCGGGCGATAGGCCACGACCTGAGGACGCAGATGGTGCTCGACACCCTCAACATGGCATTGATCCAGCGCCGGCCGGTCAGCGTGATCGATCACAGCTATCAGGGATTGCAATACACGTCGGTGGCCTTCCGCCTGAGATGCAAGGAAGCCGGCGTGCGACCGTCGATGCGATCGGTCGACGATGCCTATGACAACGCGATGTGCGAGAGCTTCTTCGCCACGCTGGAACGCGAGCTGCTCGACCGGCGCAAGTTCCAGACCAAGGCCGAGGCCCGCATGGCCGTCTTCCAGTTCATCGAGGGCTGGTACAATCCAGGTCGACGCCACTCGGCGCTCGGCTATCAGTCACCCGTCAGCGATGAAAGGAGCGCCCAAGAACGGCTGGAGTCTGCAAGCCCTCAGCTGTCCACAGAACCGGGGGAACTCCAACTCCGATCCGCCTGTCGAGCGTCAGGTCGAAGTCCGCCTTGCGAAGCCGGGCATTCTCTTTCTCCAGTTCCTTCAGCCAATGGGCCTGGCTGATTTCCACGCCGCCATACTCGCGGCGCCAGCGATAGTAGCTCTGCTCCGATACTCCAAAGCCGCGGCAGACCTTGCCAACGGTCTAGCCCTGGCTCAAGCTGATCTCTGCTTCTCGCAGCACTCCAATGATCTGTTCGGGTTTATACGTCTTCCGGCTCACTCTCTTCTCCTTCAAGAGCTCGAATAAGCCAGATTCTAACCGTCAGCGTGGACCACTTTCAGGGCCCCAGGTCAGCGCGGAAGACGACATTCTCCGGCACGCCTGTCGTCAATAAGCGTTCCGGCGCTCGTGATTGACGCGAAGAGCAGGCTTCGACACGCCAACGCGACCGCCCATGTAGAGATGTAGAGACGCCGGGTACTGGTGCTCGGTCGGACCGGAACGGTCAGACCCAGCAACACGAGAAAAATAGCTTTGTTCACGGACGCAGTGGCCACGGCCTGCGATTCCGGGCTGAGTAGCGACTATGCTGCCGGCGTGCGGCTGACTGCGGCGGCCGTGTTATCGCCTCCGTCTTTCCAGTGATCTCGCCGTGGGACGGGGCGTCGTCGCCGGCTTGGCTCCACCTGCCGTCGCGTACGGCATTTGTCCTGCTGCGCGGCCTCAACGACGGGCCCGCGCTGCCTGCGGAATAACTTTGGACTCTATTTGAACTTACGCCGGCCGAGGCCAAACTGGCAGCCCGGCCGACGGCGGACGCACTCAGTATCACCAAAGGCACCGCCCGCTCGCAGTTCAAAAACGTGCTCGCTAAAGCCGATACCTACCGGCAGGCGGAACTCGTGGCGCTCTTGGCTCGCCTGCAGCAGCATTCGACCGCGCTAAAAATGTGCTGCAAATCCGAAATCAAAATTAAGATGACGCTATGTAAGCCTTTGATTTTATTGGTGAGCCCGCAGGGATTCGAACCCTGGACCTACTGATTAAAAGTCAGTTGCTCTACCAGCTGAGCTACGGGCTCCCGAGGTCGGCGGCAAACTAGGTGGGGGCCTCTGTCAGGTCAAGCGCCCGTCCGGGCGCGGCCGTCGTTTCGGCAAGGGCGTCCCAGAATCACGCGTTTCCCGGTACAGTGTCCCTCACGTCCGAACTGGTCAGCCCCGCGTACCCGGGCACGTGCGGGAGATTGCGATGATCCGATTCGCTGCCGGCCTGTTGTTCGCGTGCCTGTTCGCGGCCTCCCTCTCCTCCCCCGCCGTCGCGCAGGAAACCGACGACGCGTCCGCGATCCGCGCGGTGATCGCCGCGCAGATCGCCGCCTTCCGCGCCGGCGACGGCACCCGCGCCTATTCGTTCGCCTCCCCCGCGATCCGGCGGATATTCCCCTCCCCCGGCGTCTTCATGCGCATGGTGGAGCAGGGCTACGAGCCCGTGTTCCGGCCGAGATCCTTCTCGTTCATCGAGCAGCACGCGATCGGCGCGGACGACGCCATGCAGACGCTCGACGTCGTCGGTCCGGACGGCTCGGCCTGGATCGCCGTCTATACGTTGCGCCGCCAGCCGGACGGATCGTGGAAGATCACCGGCTGCCAGCTTAAACCCGGCGTCGGGGCTTAAAGGGCGCTTACACCCCTCGAAGGCGGCTTCCCGACCCGGCAGCCCGCATCGAGCGCAGGCGGAATGCGGGCGCGGGCGCGGCCGCGCCATCGGGACAGGCGTTTGCCGGATTGCGCCTCCTCCATCCGGGCCGCGATCCTCGCCGTTTCAGTCCCGCGGCGGGATGTCGCCCCTCGCCCAGCCTTCCTGCGTCTGCGCCGCGAAGCCGGCGAGGCGGCCCTCGCCGATCGCCGCGCGGATGCCGGCCATGAGGCTCTGGTAGTAGGCGACGTTGATCCAGGTGAGCAGCATCGCGCCGAGGATCTCGCCGGCCTTCACCAGGTGGTGCAGGTAGGCGCGGGAATAGTCGCGGGCGGCCGGGCAGTCGCTCTCCTCGTCGAGCGGGCGCGGGTCGTCGGCGTGGCGGGCGTTGCGCAGGTTGATCCGGCCAAGGCGCGTATAGGCCTGGCCGTGGCGGCCCGCGCGCGTCGGCATCACGCAGTCGAACATGTCGATGCCGCGCATGACCGACAGCAGCATGTCCTCCGGCGTGCCCACGCCCATCAGGTAGCGGGGCTTGTCCTCGGGCAGCGCCGGCACCGTGTAGTCGAGCGTCCGGAGCATCACGTCCTGCGGCTCGCCGACGGCGAGGCCGCCGACCGCGTAACCGTCGAAACCGATGGCCTTCAGGCCCTCGGCGGACTCGAGCCGCAGCCTCTCCACCGTGCCGCCCTGGACGATGCCGAACAGGGCGCGCGCCGGATCGGCGCCGAAGGCGGCCTTCGAGCGTTCGGCCCAGCGGATAGACAGGCGCATCGCCCGCTCGGCCTCCTCGTCGGGACACGGCAGGGCGACGCATTCGTCGAGCTGCATGGTGATGTCGGCGCCGAGCAGGCGCTGGATCTCGACGGATCGCTCCGGCGTCAGATGGTGCTCCGAGCCGTCGAGATGAGAGCGGAAGGTGACGCCGTCCTCGGTCAGTTTCCTGAGCGAGGACAATGACATGACCTGGAACCCGCCGGAGTCGGTCAGGATCGGACGCGGCCAGTTCATGAACCTGTGAAGGCCGCCGAGCTCGGCGACGCGCTCCGCGCCCGGGCGCAGCATCAGGTGATAGGTGTTGCCGAGCACGATGTCGGCGCCGGTCGCGCGCACCGTCTCCGGGAACATCGCCTTGACGGTTCCGGCCGTGCCGACCGGCATGAACGCCGGCGTGCGCACCTCGCCGCGGCCAAAGGCGATCTCGCCGAGCCGCGCCTTGCCGTCGCGGGCCTTGACCTCGAACCCGTAGGGCACGCTCATGCGGCCTCCCGCGGATATAGAAGGCAGGCATCGCCGTAGGAATAAAAGCGATAGCCGCTTTCGATCGCGTGGCCATAGGCGCGCTTCATGGTCTCCAGTCCCGAGAAGGCGGAGACGAGCATGAACAGGGTCGAGCGCGGCAGGTGGAAATTCGTCATCAGGACGTCGACCGCCCTGAAGCGATAGCCCGGCGTGATGAAGATGTTCGTCGCGTCGGCGAAAGGCCCGATCGTGCCGTCCTCGCGCGCGGCGCTTTCGAGCAGGCGCAACGACGTCGTGCCGACCGCGACGATGCGGCCGCCTTCCGCCCGGGCGCGGTTCAGGCGTTCCGCGGTCTCGGGCGCGATATGGCCGGCCTCCGAATGCATCCGGTGCTCCTCGGTCACGTCCGCCTTCACCGGCAGGAAGGTCCCCGCCCCCACGTGCAACGTGACGAGCGCCTTGCCGATGCCGCGCCCGTCGAGCGCGTCCATCAGGCCCGGCGTGAAGTGCAGCCCCGCGGTCGGCGCGGCGACGGCGCCCTCCTCGCTTGCGAACATCGTCTGATAGTCGGAGAGGTCGCGCTCGTCGGCCGGGCGGCGGGCGGCGATATAGGGCGGCAGCGGCATCTCGCCGACCTGGGCGATCGCCTCGTCGAGGACTGCGCCGTGGAACGAGAAGGACAGCGTCACCTCGCCGCCCTCTCCCTTGTCCTCGACGAGCGCGTCCAGCATGCCGAGCAGGCACACCCTGCCCTCGGCCCCGAAGCGGATGGTGTCGCCGGGATCGAGCCGCCGGGCCGGCTTGACGAAGGCCTTCCAGCGGCTGCCGTCGAGACGGCGGTGCAGCGTCGCCTCGATCTTCGGCTCGGAGTCGCCCCGGCCGATGCGGCGGCCCCTGAGCCGCGCCGGGATCACCCTGGTGTCGTTGAAGACGAGCACGTCGCGGGGGCGCAGCAGGTCCGGCAGGTCGCGGACGATGCGGTCCTCGAGTTCCGGCGTGCCGTCGGGCCGCACGACCAGCAGCCGCGCCGCGTCGCGCGGCTCGGCCGGACGCAGCGCTATGCGCTCCGGCGGCAGATCGAAATCGAAGAGGTCGACGCGCATGAGACCTCGCCTGGCCGGGCTCAGTGCCGGCCGGCGCCCGTGCTACTTGAAGAAGCCGCGCGCCAGGGCGCCGGCGCCGATGAGGATCAGGACCGCCGGCCAGAGCAGCCCCCAGTCGACGTCGATGTCGAAGAGAAACACCAGGGCGAACCCGATCAGCACGAGACCGCTGACGAAGGACCCGCCGCTTGCCGCCGTCAGACGGTTGCCGGCCTGGGTGTAGGTCCGCCAGCCGCTGGCGAACGCGGCGAGCGCCGGGATCAGCAGGAACAGCGCCCACCAGTTGCCCGGCACCGGATAACCGAGGTTCTGAAGCAGGAAGACGACGCCGATCGCTATCAGGATGACGGCGCCGACCCAGGTGAAGGTTCCGCCGCTTTCGTCGCTGCCGCTTCCCGTATCGGACATGTTCGTTTTCTCCCGCGAATCCGCCTCGCCGACGGTGGCGGTCTTATAGCACGGCGGCGGGCGGGCGGAGGATCGCCGCGGCATTCGCCGCGCGCCCGTACCGCACATGGAAAACGGGTGTTCCGGGCTCGACCCGGAACCGACGCGGCGGCGGCGACGGCGTGGCCGGCGCCGCGGCGTGGGCCCCGGATCAGGTCCGGGGCACGGGTCCGAGTGAAGGGCGGGCCGTACCCGCTCTCCGTCATGG
>JAEWYT010000164.1 GCA_023458595.1 Pseudomonadota bacterium | reverse complement strand
TGTCACCGGCATCGATCCGACGCGCGACCTTGAGCCCGATCGCACCCAGGCCGGCAATCGCAAGCCTTATCGGCTTCATTTCAATCCTCCCCGTTCCGAGATGTCGGGCACGCCCGCCAGTCCGGCTTGATAGCATTGCGCGATATAGACAGAAAGCCGGGGCTTCCAGCTACCCTTTCAGATCCTTGGCAATATCGCGCAGCTTGAACTTCTGGATCTTTCCGGTCGAGGTCTTGGGGATCTCGCCGAACACGACGGTGCGCGGGCACTTGTAACGCGCCAGATGATCACGGCACCAGGAGATGATCTCGTCCGCCGTAGCGCTCGTCCCGGGCTTCAGCTCGATGAAGGCGCAAGGCGTTTCGCCCCAGGTCTCGTCGGCCTTGGCGACCACGGCGACGTAGGCAACGGCCGGATGCTTGTAGAGCGCGTCTTCCACCTCGATCGAGGAAATGTTCTCGCCGCCCGAGATGATGATGTCCTTGGAGCGGTCCTTGAGCTGGATGTAGCCGTCTGGATGCATGACGCCGAGGTCGCCGGAATGGAACCAGCCGCCGGCGAAGGCCTCCTGCGAGGCCTCGGGGTTCTTGAGGTAGCCCTTCATGACGACATTGCCGCGGAACATGACCTCGCCGATGGTCTCGCCGTCGGCCGGCACCTCTTCCATGGTCTCGGGATCGCGCACGCTGAGCGCCTCGAGCGCGGCGTAGCGCACGCCCTGGCGCGCCTTGCGGGCGGCGCGGGCGGACCCTTCGAGCGCGTCCCACTCCAGCTTCCAGTCGTTGACGACGGCGGGCCCGTACGTCTCGGTCAGGCCGTAGAGATGGGTGACGTTGAAGCCGTTCTCGGCCATCGCCGCGAGCACGGCCTCCGGCGGCGGCGCGGCGGCGGTGAAGAATTCCACCGTACGATCGAGGTCGCGCTTGTCCTCGCTCGCCGCGTTCAGGATCGTCGCCATGACGATCGGCGCGCCGCACAGGTGGGTCACGCCGTGGTCGGCCAGCGCGTCCCAGATCGGCTTCTGGCGAACGGCACGCAGGCAGACATGGGTGCCGGCGATGACCGACAGCGTCCAGGGGAAGCACCAGCCGTTGCAGTGGAACATCGGCAGGGTCCACAGATAGACCGCGTGCTTCTTCATCGAGCCGGTCAGCACGTTGCCCTGGGCGAGCAGATAGGCGCCGCGGTGGTGGTAGACGACGCCCTTCGGGTTGCCGGTGGTGCCGGAGGTGTAGTTCAGGCTGATCGCGTCCCATTCGTCGTCGGGCATGTGCCAGGCGAAGTCCGGATCGCCCTCGGCGAGCAGCGCCTCGTAGTCGATCGAGCCGAGCTTCTCGCCGTCCTGCGGGAACTCGGGATCGTCGTAGTCGACGACGAGGGGCTTCACTTTGGCGAGCTTCAGCGCCTCCTTCACGGTCGGGGCGAACTCGCGGTCGGTGATCAGCACCTTGGTCTCGGCGTGGTCGAGCGTGAAGGCGACGATGGCGGCGTCGAGGCGCGTGTTCATCGTATTGAGCACGGCCTTCGTCATCGGCACGCCGTAGTGGGCCTCCAGCATCGGCGGGGTGTTGGCGAGCATCACCGAGACCGTGTCGCCCTTGGTGATGCCGCGCCTCGCAAGCGCGGAGGCGAGCCGGCGCGCGCGGGCGTAGAACTGGGCATAGGTCGTGCGCGCGTTGCCGTGGACGATCGCGGTGTGATCCGGAAAGACGGCGCCGGCGCGTTCCAGGAAGGTGAGGGGCGTCAGCGGCTGGTAGTTCGCCGGATTCTTGTCGAGATCACGATCGTAGGGACTGGGCACGGTTGGTTCTCTCCCCGGTGGCTGGGTCTCTAGCTTATTTTCAGCCAGCCGACATTTTGATCAGACAAATCCTTCGTGGCACTGAGGTGTGCAGGTGTCGCGGGAAAATTGATCGGGCAGCCTTCGAGGGTCGACCGCTTTTCGTCCATGTAGGAGTCCGCGAAGACTTTGCTGCAGATGACGAGGTTCTGCTCCTCGGGTGGAACGCCGCGACCATTCCAGATCCCTCGCCACATTCGTTGTGCCAGTTTCCAAATGCCCACATGGCTGTAGGAATCGCCGAGCATTCTCAGGGCCCGCAGCGCGATACGGTATCTTTCCGGCTCGCTCAGTTTCATGTCCCTTCGAACTCGAATCAGTTTGCCGGGAACGTCTTCGTAGATCGTCCGGGTAACGACCCCTTTGCCAGGTATCGCTTCGACGATGAAATCGTCGAAGAGAAACACAGCGGCGTGAGTCCACTTCGCGTGCTCGTCCGCGAAGCCAGCCAATTTTTGCGATCTGGTAATTTCACGGCCTACGGCGTTCGCGTCCACTGCGGCGTACAGAACCAGGTCGCCCGGTAGGCACTTTCGCACATTCGGAAGAAACCCGAACTGCCTTGCAGCAGGCGGGAGCGTCGGAAGACTGACGTCTTCCGACGCTAAGCTCGTGTCGGACGGATCTAATATGATCTGCACGACAAGTGCGCCGCCATTCAGTCGCCGTTAGACACCTCTAGCGTCTTGATGGCCGCGAGTTCGTGCTCGTCAAATTCGGCTTCGCCCGACACCTGCGTGCCGGGCTGAAGGTTCTGATACGGAACAGCCCTTTCGATCGTCGTTTTGGAGAAGATGCCATGCGTGTTGGCGCCTCCACCAGCATCGAATTCGACGACGCCGAAGCCATTCGGTTCCACCCGGAGCACTTTCCCTTCGAAATGGCGCCGTTCCGACATGAATTCAACTCCTTCCGTTGCGACGCGCGGCCGATGTGACAAATCTAGGCACGACGAGCAGATCGGACAATACCCGAAATTCTTAAGGCTCTTCTATCGCAGGCAATTCCTCACAACTGCGAGAGGATCCCGCTCGCCCCGTCCCAGACGAGCTTCAGCCCGATCGCGAACAGCGCCGCGTAGACGAAGCGGTAGAAGAGGTCGGCGCGGACGCGCTTGACCAGGAAGACGCCGGCCAGCGTCGCGAGCGGGGCGAGCGGCAGCAGCGTCGCCGACGTCCACAGGTTCGCCGTCGAGAACTGGCCGAGGAAGAAATAGGGCACGACCTTCACCGCATTGACGACGGCGAAGACCATGATGGCGGTGCCGGCGAAGAGCTTCGGGTCGAGGCGCAGCGGCAGCATGTACATCTGGAAGGGCGGGCCGCCGGCGTGGCTCACGAAGGAGGTGAACCCGGTCACCGCGCCCCAGAACGTGCCCTTCGCCCGGTTGTGGGGCTTCGGCTCCAGGCGCTTCGCCCCGCCCAGCATGTAGTCGGCGGTGAACATCAGCGCGACGATGCCGACGATGAGGCGCACGTGCGCCTCGGTGACCCAGGCCGCGGTCGCCCAGCCGACGCCGATGCCGAGGAGGGCGGCGGGCAGGACGATGGCGATCGCGCGCCTGTCGAAGGTGCCGCGCCAAGCGATCAGGCCGACGACGTCCATCGAGATGAGGATCGGCAGCATGATGGCTGCGGCCTGCACCGGCGAGATGACGAGCGCCATCAGCGGAACCGCCAGCATGCCGAGGGCGCCGCCGAAGCCGCCCTTGGCGAGCCCGGCGAGCAGGACGCCGGGTATGGCGGCGAGATAGAACAGGGGGTCGGTGATCATGAAAACGCCGATTCCGCCGCGGAAGGCGGCCGGGCGCTTATAGTGCGGGCGGGCGTGCGACGAAAGTCGCAGGATCGGCCGGGCTTGCATTGAGATGGCACAAGGACACAATCGCACCGCCTTTTGATAAAAGGACCCGAGCCAGGGCCAGAGCCAATTGTCCCGGGGGCCGAAACCCCGGGGCCGACAAACGAGGGAGCGCCAGATGCCGAGCCGCTATCACGAGGTCTACGAAAGCTGGCGGAAGGATCCCGAAGGGTTCTGGGCGAACGCGGCGCACGATCTCGTCTGGTCGAAACCCTGGGACAAGGTGTTCGACGCCGGCGAGGGCGTCTACGGGCGCTGGTTCGCCGGGGCGGAATGCAACACCGCCTACAACTGCCTCGACCGGCACGTCTTCGCCGGGCGCGCCGGCCAGGCCGCGCTGATCTACGACAGCCCCGTCACCGGCGCCACGCAGACCTACACCTACGCCGAGCTGACCGACGCGGTGGCGACGCTCGCCGCGGTGCTTCGGAAGCACGGCGTGACGAAGGGCGACCGGGTGATCCTCTACATGCCGATGATCCCGGAGGCGGCGATCGCGATGCTCGCCTGCGCGCGGCTCGGCGCGGTGCACTCGGTGGTGTTCGGCGGCTTCGCGGCGCGGGAACTGGCGACGCGCATCGACGACTGCCGGCCGAAGATGATCCTGTCGGCCTCCTGCGGCATCGAGCCGGGCCGGGTGGTGAAGTACAAGCCGCTGCTCGACGAGGCGATCGAGGTCTCGCAGCACAAGCCGTCGACATGCCTGATCTTCCAGCGGCCGATGGAGGGGGCGCCGCTCGTCGAGGGGCGCGACCACGACTGGGCCGACGCGGTCGCCGCCGCCAAGAGCGCAGGCGAGAAGGCGGACTGCGTGCCGGTCGCGGCGACCGATCCGCTCTACATCCTCTACACGTCGGGAACGACCGGACAGCCAAAGGGCGTCGTGCGCGACAACGGCGGCCACATGGTGGCCCTCAACTGGTCGATGCACGCCGTCTACGGCGTGGAGCCGGGCGATGTCTACTGGGCGGCGTCCGACGTCGGCTGGGTGGTCGGACACTCCTACATCGTCTACGCGCCGCTGCTGCACGGCTGCACGACGATCCTGTTCGAGGGAAAGCCTGTCGGCACGCCGGACGCCGGCACGTTCTGGCGGGTGATCTCCGAGCACAAGGTCTCGGCCCTGTTCACCGCGCCGACGGCGTTCCGGGCGATCAAGAAGGAGGACCCGAACGGGACCTTCATCGGCAAGTACGACCTCAAGCACTTCCGCACCCTGTTCCTCGCCGGCGAGCGCGCCGACCCGGACACGGTCATATGGGCGGAGAAGATGCTGAAGGTGCCGGTGATCGACCATTGGTGGCAGACCGAGACGGGCTGGGCGATCGCCGCCGATCCGGTGGGGCTGGGCATGCTGCCGGTCAAGCACGGCTCGCCGACGGTGCCGATGCCGGGCTACGACGTGCAGATCCTCGACGAGGGCCACCAGCCGGTGGAGGCCGGAAAGATGGGGGCGATCTGCGTGAAGCTGCCGCTGCCGCCCGGCTGCCTGCCGACGCTGTGGGGCAACGACAAGCGCTTCCGCGACAGCTACCTGGCCGAGCACCCGGGCTACTACGCGACGGCCGACGCGGGCTACAAGGACGCCGACGGCTACGTCTACATCATGGCCCGCACCGACGACATCATCAACGTCGCCGGTCACCGGCTGTCGACGGGAGCCATGGAGGAGGTTCTGGCGAGCCATCCAGACGTCGCCGAATGCGCCGTCATCGGCATCGCCGACACCATGAAGGGGCAGGTGCCGGCGGGCTTCATCGTGCTGAAATCCGGCGTGACCAGGACTATCGACGAGATCGAGCGCGAGGTGGTCCAGCTCGTGCGCCAGAAGATCGGGCCGGTCGCCGCGTTCAAGATCGCGATCACGGTCGGGCGCCTGCCGAAGACGCGCTCCGGCAAAATCCTGCGCGGCACCATGCGTGCGATCGCCGACGGGGAGCAGTACAAGACGCCGGCGACGATCGACGATCCGGCGATCCTCGACGAGATCACCGCCGCGCTGAAGGAGCACGGGGTCGCCAGGTCGGACTGACGAAGACCGCGCGGATCAACCAGTCGGAAACGGGGTAGCCATGGCTTTCGACAACAAGGTGGCGATCGTTACCGGCGCCGCCAGCGGCATCGGCCGCGCCTGCGCGGAGCGGCTGGCGGCGGCCGGTGCGCGCGTCGTCGTCGCCGATATCGACGCGGATGCCGGGGAGACCGTCGCCGAGGCGCTGTCCGGCGAAGCGCGCTTCGTCTACTGCGACGTCGGCGAGCGGCTCGACGTGCGCAACATGGTCGCCGAGACGGTCGACCACTACGGTCGCATCGACATCCTGATCAGCTGCGCCGGCATCCTGCACAAGGAGAATTTCCTCGAGCTCGAGGAGGAGGATTTCGACCGCGTCCTGCGCGTCAATCTGAAGGGGCAGTTCCTGGTCGGCCAGGCGGTGGCCCGTCAGATGGTCGATCAGGCCGAGGCGGCCGGATCGGCCGGGGCGATCGTCAACCTGTCGTCGATCAATGCGGAAATGACGAGCGCCCTCCAGGTGCCCTACGCGGTGTCGAAGGGCGGGGTGCGGATGCTCACCAGATCGATGGCTCTGGCGCTGGCGCCGTGGGGCATCCGGGTCAACGCGGTGGGGCCGGGGATGACCCGGACGCCGATGACGGAGGCATCGCTGTCGGACGCCGCGCTCTACCGCGACACGCTTTCGCGCACGCCGCTCGGGCGGGTGGCGCAACCGGGCGAGATCGCCGCCGTCGCGGCTTTCCTCGCCTCGGACGACGCGAGCTACATCACCGGCCAGACCGTCTATGCGGAAGGCGGGCTGATGTCGCTGAGCTTCACGGTCGAGGCGGAAGAGGGGTAGGGGCCCCGCGACAGGGTCTGCCGGTCCCCTTTTTCGCGGGAACGAGCGGACCAGACGAGAACGACGGACGCTCTCGTCCGCCGCTTCCCGGATCTCAGTCTTCGGTCGGGGCGTCCTCGCCCTTCATGGCGCGAAGCTTGGCGAACACCGCGTCGGCGTCGAGCTCGTCGGGTTCCGCCTCCTCGCGCTCCTGGGTATGGGCGAGGCTCTCCTCGGGGGTGAGCAGGCGCGGACCCTCGGGCGCCTCGGCCGGACGGTCCTTGGCGGCGGCCTGGACTTCCATGTCGAGGTCGATCTGCGAGCACAGCCCGAGCGTCACCGGGTCCATCGGCTGCAGGTTCGCGGCGTTCCAGTGGGTGCGGTCGCGGATCGAGGCGATCGTCGACTTGGTGGTGCCGACGAGACGCATGATCGCGGCGTCCTTGAGCTCGGGATGGTTGCGCACGAGCCAGAGGATCGCGTTCGGGCGGTCCTGGCGGCGCGACACCGGGGTGTAGCGCGGTCCCTTGCGCTTCTTGGTCGCCGGGATCTTCACCTTGGGTTCGGCGAGCTTCAGCTTGTGGGCGGGGTCGGACTGGGCGCGCTCGATCTCCTCGCGGGTGAGCTGACCGGTGAGGACCGGATCGACGCCTTTGATCCCTTGGGCGGCCTCGCCGTCGGCGATGGCGTTCACCTCGAGCTCGTGCAGGCCGCAGAATTCCGCGATCTGACGGAAGGAGAGCGAGGTGTTGTCGACCAGCCAGATGGCGGTGGCCTTGGGCATCAGAAGTGTATTCGACATGAGTTTCTCCCTTGCGCGCCACCGCCTCCGGCGGGGCGCCCCGGTCGAATTCGAACTGTCACGGGGATGGCGTCTATATAGGCGCGTTCGGGCCGCGACGCAAACGGCTTGAACGGCCGGCCGCGCCGCGGCGGAGAATTGCCGCCCCGGCCTAACCCGCGGGCCGCTCGCAGAACCGGATCGAATTGTTGAAGGGATCGATCACGGTCATTTCGAGGCCCCAGGGCACCTCTTCAACGCCGGGTTTCATGTGCTTGTAGTGCCTGCCGGCGAGCTCACGCCGATAGTCGTGCACGCCGCGCATGGCGACGAAGACCGTGGTGCCGGGCGTGCCGTCGCCGTGGTGGCCGCTCAGGTGCAGGATCAGCCCGGCGCGCGAAACCTGAGCATACAGCGGGAAATTGTCGCCGAAGCGGTGTTCCCAGTCGAGCCGGAAGCCGAGGAAATCCACGTAGAACTCCCGGGCCTTGTCCTCGTCGAAAATCCGCAGGACCGGCGCGGTCTCGACGAAGCGGACCGCATCGTCCGGCACGCCGATGTCGGCGGCGAGCACGTTCCAGCTCTCCCGGTCGAACTGGCGTGCCACGATTTCCAGCGCGCGCGAGTGGGAAACGTCGAGCCCGTCCTCGGCAAGCGCCGCACGGAGAGCCTTCGCCATGAGCCTGGCGTCTTTGTGGGTACGCATTTTCTGTCCGTTCCTTCGTCAACGGCGAACGGAATGTCAGGGCCCGCGTTGCCGACACGTTCGCCGCTCTACGAGGAGTGGACGAATGCGTTCAATCGGTGCTTTCACCATGCCCCGAAAGGGCGCGGGCGGCGGGCAGCACCAGCCTGCCGGCATCTAAGCGCAGAGGCGAGAGACGCGCAAGCCGCGCCACAGGCGGAGCCCGCGCCTCTTCCCCCGGGGAGAGGTGGCGCCGCCTGCCGGGGGCTCCTCAGATGGCGCTAAAGCCCCGTTTCCAGCACGATCTTGCCGGTGTGGTCGGCGTCGATGCGGGCGTGGGCCTCGCTCGCCCTGGTCAGCGGGAAGGCCGAATCCATGACGGGCCGAACCTTGCCCGCGGCGATCAGCGGCCAGACCTTTTCCTCGAGCGCCCGCGCGATCTCGGCCTTGAAGGCGACCGGGCGGGGCCTCAGCGTCGAGCCCGTGTGCGTGAGCCGCTTGCGCATCAGCGGATTGAGATCGATCTCCGCCTTGTAGCCTCGCAGGAAGGCGATCTGGACGATGCGGCCCTCCTCTGCGGCGGCCCGGTAGTTGCGGGGCACGTAGTCGCCGCCGACCATGTCGAGGATCACGTCGACGCCGCGCTTGCCGGTCGCCTCCTTCACCACCTCGACGAAATCGGCGGTCTTGTAGTCGATGGCGAGATCGGCGCCGAGCGCTTCGCAGGCCCTGCAGCGCTCCGGCGAGCCCGCGGTGACGTAGACCGTCGCGCCGAAGGCCTTGGCGAGCTGGATCGCGGTGGTGCCGATGCCGCTCGCCCCGCCGTGGACGAGCAGGGTCTCGCCGGGTTTCAGGCCGCCGCGGTCGAAGACGTTGGACCAGACGGTGAAGAACGTCTCCGGGATCGCGGCGGCCTCGCTCGCGGACAGCCCGGTCGGCAGGGGCAGGGCGTTCGACTCGTGGACGGCGCAGTACTCGGCATAGCCGCCGCCGGCGACGAGGGCGCAGACGACGTCTCCGGCCCTGAAGCGGTCAGCGCCCGGCCCGGTCGCGACGACGGTGCCGGCGATCTCGAGGCCGGGAATGTCGGAAGCGCCCGCCGGCGGGGCATAGACGCCGATGCGCTGCAGGACGTCGGGCCGGTTGATGCCGGCCGCCGCCACCCGCACCAGGATCTCGCCCTGCTTGGGCGCGGGCACCGGCCGCTCGGCGGGGACCAGAACTTCCGGCCCCCCCGGCTGGCTGATTTCGATCGCCGTCATGGTGGCGGGCGGGGTTGTGGGTAACTCGCTCATGGTCGTGCCCCTTCCTTAACGCGTATCCCCGATTACCGGCGGAGGCCTTCCGTGACAATGGCGGGGGACATAGAGTTAAGACAGCCACCGCCGCAACCCGGCCGCGTGCAGGAGGAAGGCCATGTTCCCGGATGATGACCGCCCGAAGAAGATCCCGGTCCACGAGATCGGCACGGACCTTTCCGCCCTGTCGATCGCCGAGCTCGAAGAGAGAATCGCCTTGCTCAAGAACGAGATCGCGCGGCTCGAGGCCGACATCAAGAAAAAGGGCTCGACCCGCGACGCGGCCGAGGGTCTATTCTCTAAATCTTGAACAAAAATATACCGGTTAACTTTTCGTTAGGCTTTACAGGGTAAACATGGCGTATCCAGTCTTCTGGATCTCGAGTGGCTCCTGTCCACTCTGTTTGACGCCTCCCTGTTAACCAACTGAGCCGCTTTCGCAGCGGCTCTTTTCTTTTGGCCATTGCGCTGCCGCCCGGCAGCCGCGATGATTAACCCTGACAGCGCCTCCGTGCGACCCGTTTCGCACCGGCGAATTGGCATCTCCGATGCATCTATTCGCGTAGAGGCGACCGTTTCGTGCCATTTCGACACGAATTTGTGTCGATTTGCTTGCGAAACCGGTCAAAACGAGACGACAGGGACAGGGTATGAGTAGCGACAAGACGGACGCACGCGAGATTCCGCAGGCACCGCTCGATCTGGTCAATTTCGCCGAGCGGATGGCCGGCTCCGGCAACTTCATGACGCTGTTCCGTGAAGGCATGAGCCTGCTCGAACAGACCGCCGACTATCTCGACGGTCCCGGCCGCAAGGAATCGCGCGTGCTGAGCCGTCTGGGCGGGCTGGCCTACGCGACCGAGAGCATGAAGCTCACCACCCGCCTGATGCAGATGGCGTCCTGGCTGCTCCTCCAGCGCGCCGTCAACGAGGGCGAGATGTCGATGAAGCAGGCCGCCGAGGAGAAGAGCAAGGTCCGCCTCGAGCATCCGGAAGACCACGAGCGCTCGACCGGTTTCGACGAGCTTCCCGAGGGCCTGACCGACCTGATCGAGCGCAGCCTGCGCCTGCAGGCGCGCGTGCGCCATCTCGACCGCCAGCTGCGCGGCCAGCAGCGCGCCGACGACGCGCTTGCCGAGAACCCGGTGTTCTCGCAGCTCGACCGTGTCCGCTCCGCCTTCGGCGCGGAGGGGTGATCGTTTGGGGGGTGATCGTTCGGGGATGATCGCCTGAGGGCGAAGCCCGCAGAAAAAAGCCCCGGCCGAGACCGGGGCTTCTTTATGTCGGGATGCCGGAAGGGCTCAGAGGAAGCCCTCGAACTTCTTCTTGAAGCGGGAGACGCGGCCGCCGCGGTCGACCAGATGCTGGCCGCCGCCGGTCCAGGCCGGATGCGTGTTGACGTCGATGTCGAGGTTGATCACCGAGCCCTCCTCGCCGTAGGTCGAGCGGGTCACGTACTCGGTGCCGTCGGTCATCACCACCTTGATGGTGTGATAGTCGGGGTGGATGTCTTTCTTCATGACTTCAAACCTTGTTTCCCGGCGCCGCAGACGAAGCGCCGCATCGCATTCGCGGATGTGAAGAGAATTCGGCGCTGCCTATAGCGCGGATGGGGCGACGTGGCAAGCGGCAGGGGCAGCCGGGCGGGCCGAGCCGCCCGGCGGCGACTGGAACCGGCATTAACGACTTCTGCCGTGTCGGATCAATCAAGAAGAAAGGCTTTCCGGCTACCTTCCCCGACGAAAGCAGGGAGAAGACCCGGTGGCCGGTCCCTACGCGCACGTTCCGATCGGACAGGCGATCAAGAGCTCGTTCCTGTGGGCGGCGGCCGTCGCGCGGCGCCACCCGGAGGGGCTGGTGGCGACCATGCTCGCCGTCCTCGTCCTCTCGATCATCCCCGTCGTCGGGCCGCTGCTGGCGGCGATCAGCATCATCCCGCTGATCATGGTGACGCACAACGAGGTGATCCGCGGCCCGGCCGGATTCGATTCGACCGCGCTTGGGCCCGGCTGGCGGCGCGTGCTGCGGTTCTTCCTCGACGAAATGGTGCTCGGCCTGATCCTGATGGGCGTCTATCTCGTGCCGGTTCTCGTGGTGATCCTCCTGGCCGCGGCCCTCGACACCAAGGAAAACCCGCTCGTCGCTCTCGTCCTGTCGATACCCCTGATGGGCGTCGCCGCCTTCGTCATGGTCGGGACAATGCGGCTGACCCTGCGGTTCCCCTCCCGCTCGATCGACGCGGCGCTGAGATGGCGCGAGGCCTGGGCGATCGGGCGCGGGCATACGTTCCGCCTGATCGTCGCGTCCAGTGTCATAGGGCTGCCCGTGATGGTGCTCTGGGGCGCCATCACCCTGGCGACCCTCGGCAGCCTCTTCGGCCAATGGCTGTTCCTGGGGCTGGTGGCTCCGCTTCAGGTCGTGCTCCATTCCTCGTTCCTGGCGCTCGCCTACATGCACTGCATGACGGACTTCCAGAACCGCCGGCAGGAGCCGGCTTCCGCACGATAGGTCCGCCCAAAAAGACGCCCGCCCGCCCCGCGACACACGGGCGGGTTGCCCGGGGGGCCAAGGTTGGGGCATTTTCCGGGTCCTGACGTAATCGCGTGGAACCAGACGACATGGCGGACAGCGAAGCCCCGGCGGGAAAGTCGAACGGGGGCAAACGCCAGCGGCAGACGCTCGGCCCGCTGCGGATGCTCGCGCCCTACGTCGCGCGCTACAGGGGCCACGTCGTCCTGGCGCTGATCGCCCTCGTCACCGCCGCCGGCGCGACGCTCGCCGTGCCGCAGGCGGTTCGGCGGATGATCGACTTCGGCTTCGACACCGACAGCGCCGCGATGGTGAACCAGTACTTCGCCATGCTGATCGTCGTCGTCCTCGTCCTCGCGGCGGCGAGCGCCTCGCGCTACTACCTCGTCACCTGGCTCGGCGAGCGGATCGTCGCCGACGTGCGTGCCGACGTGTTCCAGCGGGTGATCGGGCTTTCGGCGGATTTCTTCGACACCGCCCAGTCGGGCGAGGTGGTCTCGCGGCTCACCGCCGACACCACGCAGATCAAGGCCGCCGTCGGGGCGAGCGCGTCGATCGCGCTTCGCAACCTCGTGCTCGGCATCGGCGCGGCGACGCTGATGGTCGTCACCAGCCCGCGGCTGTCGCTGATGGTGCTGATCGTGATCCCGGTCATCGTGCTGCCGCTCGTCGGCTTCGGCCGGGCGGTGCGCAAGCGGCAGCGCGATGCGCAGGACACGCTCGCCGATGCGACGGCCTTCGCCTCGGAGAACATCGGTGCGGTCCGCACCCTGCAGGCGTTCACCAACGAGCCGCTCGCCGACAGCCGCTTCCGCGCCGCGGTCGAGGAGGCTTTCGACGCCGCGCGCGGCACGACGGCGATGCGCGCGACGCTGACCTTCGTCGCGCTGTTCCTCGTTTTCGCCAGCGTCGTCGCCGTGCTCTGGTACGGCGCACACGACGTGCTGACGGGTCGGATGAGCCCGGGCACGCTCGGCCAGTTCGTGCTCTACGCGGTGTTCGCCGCCGGCGCGCTCGGGGAACTCAGCCAGGTGTGGGGCGAAGTGCAGGCCGCCGCCGGGGCGGCCGAGAGGCTCGCCGACCTGATGGGCCGGATGCCGTCGGTGCGTACGCCCGACCATCCCCAGGCGCTGCCGGAGCCGGCCCGCGGGGCGGTCGCCTTCGAGCACGTCTCCTTCGCCTATCCGACGCGCGGCGACGACCGGGCCCTGCACGACGTCTCCTTCTCGGTGGCGCCGGGGGAGACGGTGGCGATCGTCGGCCCGTCGGGATCGGGCAAGAGCACGCTGTTCCACCTGCTTCTGCGCTACTACGACCCGCGGTCCGGCGAAATCCGCGTCGACGGCGTGGCGATCGACCAGGCCGATCCGCGCGCCGTGCGCCGGCGCATGGCGGTCGTCCCGCAGGACACGGTCGTCTTCTCCGGCAGCATCGCCGACAACATCGCCTACGGCCGGCCGGGCGCGAGCGACGACGAGATCCGCGCGGCCGCCGTCGCCGCCCATGTCGAGGCGTTCGTCACGGCCATGCCGGAGGGCTATCGCACCAAGGTCGGTGAGCGCGGCGTGACGCTGTCCGGGGGGCAGCGCCAGCGCATCGCGATCGCCCGGGCGATCCTGCGCGACGCGCCGATCCTGCTGCTCGACGAGGCGACATCTGCGCTCGACGCCGAAAGCGAGACCGTCGTCCAGCTCGCCCTCGACGACCTGATGCAGGAGCGCACGACGCTCGTCATCGCGCATCGGCTCGCGACCGTGCTCAACGCCGACCGCATTCTCGTGATGGAGGAGGGGCGGATCGTCGAGGAGGGCACGCACCATAGCCTGATCGCGGCGAACGGCCTCTACGCGCGCCTCGCCAGGCTGCAGTTCGAAACGGACGAGGAGACACTCGCCGAACGCCGCGCGGCGACGCGGCACTGACTTTACCGCTCGGTCAGCTTCAGCTCGATGCGGCGGTTGGCGGCGAAGGCTGCTTCGGTATCGCCGGTCTCCAGCGGGTAGTTGTCGGCGAAGCCGGCGGCGACGAGGTGCTGGGGATTGACGCCCTTGTCGATCAGGTAGCGTACGACCGAGATGGCGCGGGCCGCCGACAGCTCCCAGTTCGACTTGAAGCGCGGCGAGTTGATCGGACGGGCGTCCGTGTGTCCGTCGACGCGCAAGACCCAGGCGATCTCGGCGGGGATCTCGTTCTCGAGCTCGAGGATGGCGGCGGCCAGCTTGTCGAGCTCCTGGGTGCCGGCGGCGTTGATCTCGTCGGAGCCGGTCGGGAAAAGCACCTCGGACTGGAAGACGAAACGGTCGCCGACGACGCGGATGTCGGAGCGCTGGGAGAGAATCTCGCGCAGGCGGCCGAAGAAGTCGGAGCGGTAGCGCGACAGTTCCTGCACCTTCTGGGCGAGCGCGACGTTCAGGCGCTTGCCGAGATCGGCGATCTTGGCCTGGCTCTCGCGGTCGCGGTTCTCGGAAGCGTCCAGCGCATCCTCGAGAGCGGCGATCTGGCGCCTCAGCGCGGAGATCTGCTGGTTGAGGAGCTCGACCTGGGCGAGCGCGCGCTGGGAGACGCGCTTCTCTTCGTCGAGCTCGATGGTGAGCTCCGAGACCCGGCCGCCGGCGGCCTGCGCATCGCCGGCCTGCGCGTCGAGGATGCCCTGCAGGCGGTCGCGCTCGGTCTCGGAGGACGTCAGCGTCGACTGCAGCAACGCCAGTTGATCCTCGATGGAGCGCTTGCCGGCCCGCTCGAGGGCGAGAAGCTCCGTCAGCTCGGCGATCTGCGAGTTCAGCCGGTTGAGGACGGTGTCCTTGCCCGAGATCTCCTGGCTCAGGAAGAACTGGGTCAGCGCGAAAACCGAGAGCAGGAAGATGAAGACGAGCAGGACGTTGGTGAGGACGTCGACGAAACTCGGCCAGTAGTCGATCTGGCTGCGCCGGCGCCGGCCGTGGACCATCGCCATCTCGGGCTACTCCCTACACCTTCTCGCGGTCGGCCAGGCGGGCGAGCAGGTCGCGGATCTCGCTCTGGCGGTCGGCCTGCGCCTCGACCCATTCGCGGATCATCTTCTGCTCGGAGCGCATGTGCTGCACGAGTCCTTGGATGCCCTCGGCGAGATCGGCCATGGCGGCGGTCGCCGCGCGGTTCGGCCCGCCCTCGGACATGACCTGGGTCAGCCGGTCGATCGACTTCTGGATGTCGCCGCCGGCCAGCGGAGGCAGGGGGGCGGGGGCCGCGGCCGCAGCGACGTCGGCCGGGCGCTCCTCGGTGGCGGCGATCTCGGTGACGGAGGACAGCCAGTCCTCCAGGTCGTTGTAGAAGCGGTTCTGCGCCTGGCCCGCCTGCAGGTCGAGGAAGCCGAGGATCAGCGAGCCGGTGAGGCCGAAGAGCGAGGACGAGAACGCGGTGCCCATGCCCGACAGCGGCGCCTGCAGGCCGGCCTTCAGGTCCTCGAAGATGACGCCGGTGTCGCCCGAGCCGATGTTGAGCGACTGGATGGTTCCCGCAACCGAGCTCACGGTCTGCAGCAGGCCCCAGAAGGTGCCGAGCAGACCGAGGAAGACCAGGAGCCCGGTCATGTAGCGGGCGATCTCGCGGGACTCGTCGAGACGGGAGGCGATCGAGTCGAGGATCGAGCGCATGGTCTGTGCCGAGATCGCCATGCGGCCGACCCGGTCGCGCAACAGGGCCGCCATCGGCGCCAGCAGCACCGGCGGGCGGGAAACCTCGAGGCCGGGATCGGCGAGGCGGAAGTCGTTGACCCAGCCGACCTCGCGGAACAGGCGGAACACCTGCCGGATCGCCATCAGGACGCCGATGACGAGAACGCCGATGATCAGGCCGTTGAGACCCGGGTTCGACATGAAGGCCGTGTAGACCTGCGGGTAAAGGATCGCGCCGATGAAACCGGCGATCACCAAGAACACCAGCATCCGCAAGAGATAGATCTGCGGGCTTGCGAGCTTGTGCGGATCCTGACTGCGCGCCATCGGCTCCCGTCGGTTCCTCGTGCCGGCGAATCGCCAGACGCACGAATCCTGAATTCCCCCGGGAGCGAAGTTACCGCCGAGCGGGCGCCATGTCCAAGGTTAGCGCAGTATCGGGCGGGTAAATGTCAGGATTTGGACAGGAGGTCGACGAGGGTGCGATGGATATCGGCGTTGCCGGCAACGAGCGTGCCGGCGTTCAGCGCGGACGCGCGGCCGGAATAGTCGGTGACGAAGCCGCCGGCCTCGGCGACCAGGAGGATGCCCCCGGCGACGTCCCAGGGGCTCAGGCCCCGCTCGAAAAAGCCGTCGAAACGCCCTGCCGCGAGCCAGGCGAGGTCCATGGCGGCCGAGCCGGTGCGGCGGATGCCGGCCGACTTCGCCATGACCGGGGCGAGTTCCTTCAGGTAGGCGGGATGGTTGCCGCGCCCCTGGTGCGGGATGCCGGTGGTGACGATCGACTGGGAGAGGTCGCGGCGCTGGGCGACGCGGATGCGCCGGTCGTTGAGGAAGGCACCGCCGCCCTTCTCGGCGACGAACAGCTCGTTCATCACCGGATTGAAGACGAGGCCGGCGACGATCTCGCCGTCGCGCTCGAGCCCGATGGAAACGGCGAACATCGGCACGGCGTGCAGGAAGTTGGTGGTGCCGTCGAGCGGATCGACGATCCAGCGGTGCGCCTTGTCGGTTCCCTCGACCTCGCCGGATTCCTCCATCAGGAAGCCATAGGCCGGGCGTGCCTTCCTCAGTTCCTCGAACAGGATCTTCTCGGCGCGGTGGTCGGCGGCGGAGACGAAGTCGCCCGGGCCCTTCATCGAGACCTGCAGGTTCTCCACCTCGCCGAAATCGCGCGCCAGCGCCCGGCCGGCCTTGGTGGCCGCCTGCACCATCACGTTGAGGAGGGCTGAACGGGCCATCGGTCCGGCCTCAGTCCGCGCGGCGGACGTAGGTGATCTCGTTCGTGTCGACGATGATGCGCTCGCCGGCGGTGACGAACGGCGGCACCATGACGCGCACGCCGTTCTCCATCTTGGCGGGCTTGTAGGAGGAGGCCGCGGTCTGGCCCTTCACCACCGGATCGGCCTCGACGACCTCGAGCGTCACGTGCTGGGGCAGGGTGATGCCGATCGGCCTGCCGTCGTAGAGCTCGACGGTCACGGTCATGCCGTCCTGCAGGAAGGCGGCGCGCTCGCCGACGAAATCCTCGGCAAGCTCGAGCTGCTCGTAGGTGTCGAGGTCCATGAACACGAGCTGGTCGCCCTGGGCGTAGAGGAACTGGAAGTCCTTCTGGTCGAGGCGGACGCGCTCCACCGTCTCGTCGGCGCGGAAGCGCTCGTTGAGCTTGGTGCCGTCGATCAGGTTCTTCAGCTCCACCTGATTGAAGGCGCCGCCCTTGCCCGGTTTCACCGCGTTGGTCTTCACCGCGACCCAGAGGCCGCCCTTGTGCTCGATGACGTTGCCCGGGGTGATCTGGTTTCCGTTGATCTTCATGTCGATAAGCCCGCGAATGGCTCCGGCCGGGAACCGATCGGAAGAGGGGGCGCGAAGGCGCCGTATTCCAAGGATTTCAGGACCGGAAGGATTGGATGGCGCGGGTTCTAACAAACCTCGGCGCGATATGCACCTTCAAATGCGCCTTCAGTAAATGCCGGTCGTGCCGAGGCTGAAGCCCTGCGCCCACTTGCGTACGCGCTTGTCGGCCTCCTCGACCTGCTCTTCGGTCAGGGACCCGACGAAACCGTCGAGCCAGACGTCGCTGGCGCCGGCGGCGCGGGCCAGGAGATGCCATTTCGCCGCCTCCACGGCGTCCTGCTCGACGCCGCGGCCGTTGGCGTAGATGCGGGCGAGACGGTTCTGGGCGACCGGATTGCCCTTCTCGGCGGCGCGGCGGAACCACTTGATGGCCGCCGCCTCGTCGGTTGCCGTGCCTTCGCCCTTGAACAGCATGATGGCGAGCTCGACCTCGGCGAGGGGCATTCCGGCCTCGGCGGCCTTCTGCATCCAGCGCAGCGCCTCGGCCGGATCCTGGTCGACGCCGGCGCCCTCCTGGCAGAGCAGGGCGAGATTGTACTGGGACGGCGGGTGGCCGTTCTCGGCGGCGAAGCGGAGGAGCGTGGCGGCCTTCTGCATGTCGCGCGGGCGCACCCGGCCCTCGACATAGATGAGCGCGAGGTTGTAGTGGGCCTCGACATGGCCCTTGGCGGCCGCCGTCTCGAACCAGCCGGCCGCCTTCTCCTCGTCCTTCGGCGTGCCTTCGCCGCGGGCGAGCGCCAGCGCCAGGGCGAACTGAGCCTCGCGATTGCCGGCGACGGCGGCCTGGCTGTACCACCACACCGCCTGCTGCAGGTCCTTGGGGATGCCGAGTCCCTTGGCGTAGAGCTCGCCGAGCAGCGTCTGCGCGGCGGCGTCGCCGTTCTGGGCGCGTTCCAGTGCGGAGCGGAAGGCGGTCAGGTAGTAGCCGCGCTGATAGGCACCGTAGGCGATGTCGGTACGCCGGGGCAGAGCCGCGGTGTCGGAGCCGGCGGTATCGGAGCCGGCGGTATCGGTACGGGCGGTATCCGTGCCGGCAGCGCCGGCGCTCGGCGTACCGGAGCAGGCGAGGATGGCGGCTGCGATCGCGACGAACGCAGCCCGCCTCATGCAGCCTCCTCGCGGACCCGGGCGGCGATCGCGGCGGCGCGGCGGACCGCCTCGGCGACGCCCAGCGGATCGCTCCAGACCAGAGCGCGCAGGGCGAGGAAGTCGGCTCCGGCGGCGGTGGCGTCCTCGGCCGTCGACCAGTTGTCGGCGCACAGCGCGACGCAGGGGATCTGGAAGAGCTCGGCCCACCATTCGACCAGATTGAAGGTCGCCGGGATATCCTCCTCGACGTCCATGCGGCCGAGCAGCACGTAGTCCGGCTGGTGCTCGCCGAGCAGCATGGCGGCGTGGCGGGTGGTGCAGTCGCCCGCCCCGACGATCATGTCGGGCTTGAGGTGACTGAGCGCGCTGTCGAGCGCGGCGGCGCCCTCGCTCACGTGCACGCCGTCGGCGCCCACCTCGCGGACGAGGCCGGTGCTGTCGCGCAGGAGGAACGCGGCGTCGCGCTCCTGGGCGATCGGGCAAAGCACCTCGGCCGCCCGGCGCCACGCGGCCGGATTCTCCGTCGCGAGATCGAGGATCACGGCGGAGATTTCGGCGGCCTGCAAGGCGTCGGCGAGCCGGCGCGCGAAGTCCGCCGGATCGAATTCCGGAGGGGTGATGAGGACGAGACGGGCCGCCGCGGATGCCATGGTCGTTTGATTCGTTCGACGGTGGAGCATATCCGAATTTGCACGTTTACGCCGCGATTGCGGCAAAAACGCGGACTCGGCGGGCTCCACGTGCCGACGGGCGCCCTTTCGAAAAGCAGTGAGCCCGGAGCCGGGCCGGCTGGACCGGTCCCGGGTCGATTTCAAGCGTGGCCGGCGGCCGTGCCGGCGCCCGTTCAGGCGGCCTGCTTCTCCTTGTCGGCGCTCCACTTGCCGGTCGCGGCAAGGCCGTTCATGACGGCGCGGTGGGAGAAGGCGCGCTGGCCGGCGGCGACGTTCTCCTGCTTGCCGCCCCATGCCTTCAGCGCAGCGGCCTGCAGGGCGCGGCCGTAGGAGAAGGTGAGCTTCCAGGGCAGCGGCCCCATCGCGTTCATCAGCGAGAGGTGCTCGGTGGCCTGCTCGTCGGACTGACCGCCCGACAGGAAGGCGATGCCGGGCACCGCCGCCGGCACGCAGGACTTCAGGCAGCGCACCGTCTTCTCGGCCACTTCCTGGGCACCCGCCTGCTTCTTGGCGTTCTTGCCGGCGACGATCATGTTGGGCTTCAGCACCATGCCTTCCAGCATCACGCGCTGCTCGAACAGCTCCTGGAAGACGGTCTTCAGCGTCCACTCGGTGACCGCGTAGCAGCGCTCCGCGTCATGGGCGGCCACGGGACCGTCCATCAGCACCTCCGGCTCGACGATCGGCACGATGCCGGCCTGCTGGCACAGCGCGGCATAGCGGGCGAGCGCGTGGGCGTTCGCCTTGACGCAGCCCCAGGTCGGGATGCCATCGGCGATATCGATCACCGCGCGCCACTTGGCGAAGCGGGCGCCGAGGCCGTAGTACTCCTTCAGCCGGCCGGCCAGGCCGTCGAGGCCCTCTGTGATCTTCTCCCCCGGGAAACCGGGCAGATCCTTGGCGCCGGCGTCGACCTTGATGCCGGGGACGGCACCGGCGGCCCTGATCAGATCGACCAGCGGGGTGCCGTCGGCGGCCTTCTGGCGGATCGTCTCGTCAAACAGGATCACGCCCGAGATCGCCGTCTTCATCGCGTCGGCGCGGAACAGCATCTCGCGATAATCGCGGCGATTGTCCTCGGTCGACTCCGCCTTTATCGAGTCGAAGCGCTTCTTGATGGTGCCGGAGCTCTCGTCGGCGGCGAGAATGCCCTTGCCCTCGGCCACCATGGCCTGGGCGATGTCCTCGAGCCGTTCGCTCATCGTCTACTCCCTGTCTTTCTCACGATACATCAACGGTTTCTAAGAGCCTCGACACCGGGCAGGGCCTTGCCCTCGAGCCATTCGAGGAAGGCGCCGCCGGCCGTCGAGACGAAGGTGAAGTCCCCGGTCACCCCGGCCTTGTTGAGGGCCGCGACCGTATCGCCGCCGCCTGCGACCGAAAGCATGTGTCCGGCCCTGGTCAGGCGGGCGACGGTGCGGGCGACCGCATTGGTGCCGGCATCGAACGGCTCCAGCTCGAAGGCGCCGAACGGGCCGTTCCACAGCACGGTCTTCGTCTTGGCGAGACGCGCCTCGAGCGCGGCTTCGGTCTGCGGGCCGATGTCGAGGATCATCTCGTCGTCGGCGACATCGTCCAGGCCGCAAATGCGGTGCGGCGCCTTCGCCTCGAAGGCCTTGGCGGCGACGACGTCGACCGGCAGCACGATCTCGCAGCCGGTCTTCCCGGCCGCTTCCCTGATCTCGCGGGCCGTATCGAGTTTGTCGTACTCGCACAGCGATTTGCCGATTTTGTGGCCGTCGGCGGCGAGGAACGTGTTGGCCATGCCGCCGCCGATCACCAGCGCGTCGACCTTGCCCGACAGGTTGGCGAGCAGGTCGATCTTCGTCGACACCTTGGCGCCGCCGACGATGGCGAGCACCGGGCGCTCCGGCTTCGACAGAGCCTTCTCCAGCGCCTCGATCTCGGCGGCCATCGTGAGCCCGGCGGCAGAGGGCAGCAGCCGGGCGACGCCCTCGGTGGAGGCATGGGCACGATGGGCGGCGGAGAAGGCGTCGTTGACGAAGACGTCGCCGAGCGAGGCGAACCGGGCGGCGAGCTCGGGATCGTTCTCCTCGTCGCCGGGATGGAAGCGGGTGTTCTCGAACAGCAGCACGTCGCCGGCGACGGCCCTGTCGGCGGCTGCCGCCGCCTTGCCGTCGCGCCAGTCGGTCTCGACGAACGTCACCCGGCGTCCAAGCGCCTTGTCGAGGGCGGCCACGACCGGCTTCAGCGACATCTCCGGGACGACCTTGCCCTTCGGGCGGCCGAAATGGGAGAGCACCAGCACGGCCGCGCCCTTGTCGAGCAGCGCCCTGATCGTGTCGGCGGCGCGCTCGACGCGCGTCGCGTCCGTCACCACTCCGTCCCGGGTCGGGACGTTCAGGTCGGCGCGCAGGACAGCGCGCCGGCCGTTCAGATCGAGATCGTCGATCGTGCGGAACGAGGCCATGTCAGTTCGACTCCGCGACTTGGAAACGGTCCTCGGGGATGACCGCGATGACCGTCAGCTCGACGAGGAGCTCCGGTTCCCACAATCCGGCGACCCGGATACCCGTCGCGACCGGCCCTGTCTCCTTGCGGAACACGCGTTGGCGTGCCCGCGAAATGGCGTCCTTGTCCTCGTCCCGGACGAAGTAGGTCGTCAGCGAAACGATGTCGGACATCCGACCGCCGAGGTCTCGCAGGATCTTCGAGATGTTGTCGAGCGCGACCTCGGTCTGCCTCTCGGCGTCGCCGGCGCCGACGACATTGCCGTCGGCATCCCAGGCCACTTGGCCGGTCAGATGCACACGCCGTCCCGACGGCTCGACGACGGCCTGGTTCATGGGAAAGGAACCAGGCTTCCAGACGTCCACCGGATTGGCGTGTTCCCGATCCATGTTCAGGTCCCGGCCTGTCCTCAGATCAGCCGACCCATCGCCACCGCGGTGTCGGCCATGCGGTTGGAGAAGCCCCACTCGTTATCGTACCACGACAGCACGCGGACGAAGTTGCCGTCCATGACCTTGGTCTGGTCGAGCGCGAAGGTCGACGAGGCCGGGTCGTGGTTCAGGTCCATCGACACGAGCGGCTGGTCGGTGACGCAGAGAATGCCCTTCAGGGCGTTCGAGCCCGCCGCCGCCTTGATCGCCTCGTTGACCTCCTCGACCGTGGTGTCGCGCCTGGCGACGACCTTGAAGTCGATGACCGAGACGTTCGGCGTCGGCACGCGCACCGAGACGCCGTCGAGCTTGCCGTTCAGTTCCGGCAGCACCAGGCCGACGGCCTTGGCGGCGCCCGTCGTGGTCGGGATCATCGACATCGCCGCGGCGCGCGCCCGGTAGAGGTCCTTGTGGAGCGTATCGAGGACCGGCTGGTCGCCCGTGTAGGCGTGGACGGTCGTCATGAAGCCCTTCTCGATGCCGACGGCGTCGTTGATCACCTTGGCGACCGGGGCGAGGCAGTTCGTCGTGCACGAGGCGTTGGACACGACCTTGTGGTCGGCCGTCAGCTGGTCGTGGTTGACGCCGTAGACGACGGTGAGGTCGGCCTTGGTCGCCGGGGCGGAGACGAGCACGCGCTTGGCGCCGGCCTCCAGGTGCATCGCCGCCTTGTCGCGGTCGGCGAAGATGCCGGTGCACTCGAGCGCGATGTCGACGTCGAGCTCCTTCCACGGCAGCTCCTTGGGATCGCGGATCGCGGTCACCTTCATCGGGCCGCGGCCGGCGTCCATGGTGTCGCCGGAGACGGTCACCTGGTGCGGGAAGCGGCCGTGCACGCTGTCGTAGCGCAGGAGGTGCGCGTTCGTCTCGATCGGTCCGAGATCGTTGATGCCGACCACCTCGATGTCGGTGCGGCCGGATTCGATGATCCCGCGCAGCACCAGCCGGCCGATCCGGCCAAATCCGTTGATCGCAACCCTGACAGCCATCCCAAGTCTCCCTCGTTACTCCGTTGCGCCCCGTTCCGACCGCGGGCCTCAGGCCTCGTCGGTCGGCGCCAGGCTATCCAAAATACGCCGGGCTTCCGCCACGATCGCCCCGGCGGTGATGCCGAAATGCTCGTACAGTTTCTTGTACGGGGCGCTGGCGCCGAAACCCCTCATGCCGACGAAGCCGCCGTCACGTCCGATAATGTGGTCCCAGCCCTGCCGCACGGCCGCCTCGACGGCGATCCGCACCGGCGTGCCGTCGAGAATGGCGCGGCGATAATCGGCCGGCTGTTCCTCGAACAGCTCGAAACAGGGCACCGATACCACACGGGTCGGTATCCCGTCGCGCTCCAAGATGACGCGGGCCTCGAGCGCGAGCGCGACCTCCGAGCCGGTGGCGAACAGCGTCGCCCTGGCCTGCCCGGTCGCGGCGGCGAGCTCGTAGGCGCCGCGGGCGCAGCGGTTCTCCTCGCTCATCGCGGTGCGCACGGTCGGGACGTTCTGGCGGGTCAGCGCCAGCACGCTCGGCCGCTCGCGGGATTCGAGGGCGAGCTGCCAGCATTCGGCGGTCTCGCCGGCGTCGGCCGGGCGGAAGACGTTCAGGTTCGGGATCGCCCGCAGCGCGGCCAGATGCTCGACCGGCTGGTGGGTCGGGCCGTCCTCGCCCAGCCCGATGGAATCGTGCGTCATCACGTGGATGACGCGGATGCCCATCAGCGCGGCGAGCCGGATCGACGGGCGGCAGTAGTCCGAGAACACCAGGAAGGTGCCCGAGTAGGGGATCACGCCGCCGTGCAGCGCCATGCCGTTCATGGCCGCGGCCATGCCGTGCTCGCGCACGCCGTAGTGGATGAAGCGGCCGCCGTAGTTCTCGGCGTTCAGCACCTTCTGGTCGGGGCTGCGGGTGTTGTTGGAGCCGGTCAGGTCGGCCGAGCCGCCGATCGTCTCGGGCACCGCCGGGTTGATGGCGCCGAGGCAGAGCTCGGACGCCTTGCGGGTGGCGACGTCGGGCTTCTCGGCGACGAAGGTCTCCTTGAGCGAGCGGATCGCGGCGGCAAGGTCGACCGGCAGCTCGCCGCGCATGCGCCGCTCGAACTCGTTGCGCACCTCGTGGTCGACGGCGGCCAGGCGCTTCTCCCAGGCGCTGCGCGCCTTGCCGGAGCGCAGGCCGGCGATGCGCCAGGCGTCGCGGATGCTGGTGGGAACCTCGAAAGGCGGGTGGTCCCAGCCGAGCTCGAGGCGGGCCGAGCGGACCTCGTCGGCACCGAGCGGCGAGCCGTGGGTGGAGGAGGAGCCCTGCTTGTTGGGCGCTCCGTAGCCGATGATCGTCTTGCAGGCGATGATCGAGGGCTGGTCGGAATCGCGGGCGGCCTCGATCGCCGCGGCGATGGCGTCGGGATCGTGGCCGTCGACGCGCTGGGTGTGCCAGCCGGCGGCCTCGAAGCGCTTCATCTGGTCGCCGGATTCGGCGAGCGTCAGCGGTCCGTCGATGGAGATGCCGTTGTCGTCGAACAGGACGATCAGCCGGTCGAGCTTCAGGTGGCCGGCGAGCGAGATCGCCTCGTGGCTGACGCCTTCCATCAGGTCGCCGTCGCTGGCGAGCACGTAGGTGAAGTGATCGACGAGGTCGTCGCCGAAGGCGGCGTTCATGTGGCGCTCGGCGATCGCCATGCCGACGGCGGTGGCGATGCCCTGGCCGAGGGGGCCCGTCGTCGTCTCGACGCCGGGGCAGTGGTCATATTCCGGATGGCCGGCCGTCCTCGAGCCGAGCTGTCGGAAGTTCTTCAGCTCCTCGATGGTCACCGCCTCGTAGCCGGTCAGGTACAGGAGCGCGTAGAGCAGCATCGAGCCGTGGCCGGCCGACAGCACGAAGCGGTCGCGGTCGTGCCACTCGGGCGCCTTCGGGTCGAACTTCAGGAAGCGGGTGAACAGCACCGTGGCGATGTCGGCGGTGCCCATCGGCATGCCCGGGTGGCCGGACTTTGCGGCCTCCACGGCATCCATGGCGAGCGCACGGATGGCGTTGGCCATCGCGCGATAGTCGACCTGTGCGGCTTTGTCTGTCATTCGGTTCCGGTGGGTCACCACAGATGCGGGGGCGCTTCGCGACGAACGAATCGGCCGGCCCGCCCCGGAGGGGAGAGCCGCCCCATTTGCGGGCCCGAAAGCGCCGGTCCCGCGAAGCGGGCCGATCAATACCACCTCGTCGGGGCGAGTCAATTGACGGGTGGAAGCAAGGGTTTGCGGACATGGCCGGGCCGCAGCCGGCGCAAACCGGGCCGACGGGGCGAAACAAGTGGGGATGAGCGGTTGACCGCAGCTTGCAGCGATGCCTAATCTCTTCGTGCTAATCCGTTGGCCTTTTGGATATTCCGTTCGTCTGACCCGATCGCGGTAGTGGTTCCTTTCGTGTCGGGCTGCGACCGGCGCCACGGGTCGGCGGAGGGGGAGGCGGATTCATGAACGTCGATTCGAGTCCCGTGGAACGCGCCCAAAGACGGTTCGTCGGCGCGCTCGACGCCCTGGAAGCAGCGATCCGCCGGCGCCAGGCGACCGATCGGAGCGTCGTGGCGCTCGAAACCGAGATCAGAACCCTGAGCGAGGATCGTTCGCGGCTGGCGCAGGACCTGGACAAGTCCAGGGCGCGCTCGGCACAGCTCGAATCGGTGAACAGGAACGTTTCGGAAAGGCTGGAGTCGGCCATCGGGTCCATTCGCGGCCTGCTCGACGGCGAACGGGCCGGCTGAGCGTTGGGAGTGCTGATGGTGGGGACGCCGGGCTGGGGGCTTACGGCGGAGCGGGTACCATGCCTCAAGTGACGGTCTCGATTAACGGCCGTGTGTACAGGATGGGGTGCGACGACGGGCAGGAACAGGTCCTGGCCGAGCTTGCACGCGACATCGACCGCCGGATCGAGTCCTACAAGTCGACCTTCGGCGAGGTCGGCGACATGCGCCTGATGGTGATGGCGGCGATGGAGCTCGGCGACGAGCTCGCCGATTCCCGTCGGCGGCTCAAGGCGCTCGAAACCGAGATGGAGGGCCTGAAGGAGGCCCGCTCGGCGGTGCTCGACAAGGTGTCGTCGGCACAGGACTCGATCGCCGAGATGCTCGACCAGGCCGCCGCCCGCATCGAGCGGCTCGCCGCGGCGCTGAACGGCGTCGGCGCCGGGCAGCCCGGCGAATAGGGGCGAATAGGCTCGCCTGCCGGATTTATCCATCTGGTAACGCCCCGTCCCGCGAACTACATTCGATCCGGCGAGGCTGCCCGGTGCGACAGGAGGCACAATTCCCCGGGGCCTTATCGATCTCCGAGGGAGCTGTCCCTGGTTGAGCCCGTGGGCTCTTTCACACGGCGCCCACCTACTTGTGTAGGTTCCCGGGATCGACGCTCTCCATCGGCCGGCGCGGCTTCGCCATTTCCCTTTCCCCCATTCTCCCCCGGATCACCGCATGACCGACCGAAAAGCCCAGAAGGCCCGCATGCGGGCGTTGGCCCGGGCGGCGCGGCGGCGCGTTCCCGGCGCGGAGCGGCGGGCGGCGGCGGAGGCCGTCGCCGCGTGGGCGCCGGACATCGCCGCGCTTGCCGGGCGCGGCGCGGTCTCCTGCTTCGCGACCTTCGGCGACGAGCTCAACACCGGCCCGCTGATCGCCGCGCTCGTGCGCCGCGGCTGCCGTCTGGCGTTGCCGGTGGTCGTCGGACGGGGGCGGCCGCTCGTCTTTCGCCGCTGGAAGCCCGGCGATCCGACGGGCAGGGGCCAATTCGGCATCCGCGAGCCGCTGCCCTCGGCGCCGGAGGCGGACCCGACCGTGTTCCTCGTGCCTTTGCTCGCCTTCGACCGGTTCGGCTACCGGATCGGCTACGGCGGCGGCTTCTACGACCGCTCGCTCGCCCAGGCGCGGGCGGACCGCAGGATCTGCGCGATCGGGCTCGCCTTCGCGATCCAGGAGGTAGGCCTGGTGCCGCGCGATCGTTACGATCAGCCGGTCGACTTCGTTCTGACCGAGCGGGGCCTGGCGAAATGCATCGGAGGCAATCGTGCGGCTGCTCTTTCTTGGTGACGTGGTCGGCCGGGCCGGCCGGGACATCGTCCTTGGCCGGTTGCCCGACCTGATCGGCCGGCTTTCGGCCGATTTCGTGGTCGTCAACGGCGAGAATTCGGCCGGGGGCTTCGGCATAACCGAAGCGATCCACGGCGAGCTGATGGATGCCGGGGCGGACGTGGTCACCACCGGCAACCACGTCTGGGACCAGCGCGAGGCGCTGGTCTTCATCGAGCGCACGCCGACGCTGCTCAGACCGCTCAACTTCCCGCAAGGCACACCGGGGCGCGGGGCGGGCCTGTTCGAGGCCCGCAGCGGAGCCCGCGTGCTCGTCGTCAACGCCATGGGCCTCGTCTTCATGCACACGCTGGAGGACCCGTTCGCGGCGCTGGCGCGCGAGCTCGCCGCCTGTCCGCTCGGCGAGGGCGCCGACGCGATCGTCGTCGACTTCCACGCCGAGGCGACCAGCGAGAAGCAGGCGATGGGCCATTTCCTCGACGGGCGGGCGAGCCTCGTCGTCGGCACCCACACCCATGTGCCGACGTCGGACTACCGCGTCCTCGTCGACGGCACGGCCTACATGACCGACGTCGGCATGTGCGGCGACTACGATTCGATCATCGGCATGGAGAAGGAGGAGCCGCTGCGGCGGTTCCTCACCAAGATCCCGTCGGGCCGTTTCGAGCCGGCGCTGGGCGAGGCCTCGCTTTCCGGCGTGCTGGTCGAGACCGACGACGGCACGGGTCTCGCCCGGCGGATCGCCCCGGTGCGCCTCGGCGGGCATCTCGCGGAGACGCTGCCGGACTGGTGAGGGACCGCCGTCTCCCGGTCGTCATCCCGGACGTCATCGCGGACGGCCGGAGGCGATCCGGGATCGGAGAGCCACGGCGGCGCAAGGGCTTCCCGGTCCCGGCTCTCCACTTCGTTGCGGCCGGGATGAGGAACCGGGCTCGAAGGCATCGGCGGGCGCCGGCCATCGCCCCAGTGGATTTTGGGCCCGGCCCGGCCTATAAGCGGGCGAATTGCGCGGCCGCCGGCAGGCCCGGCGTGGCGAAAACGAGCTTTTCCCCCGACTGTCCCGGCCGCTTCAGACGCTCAATCGAGGCATGCCATGGCTGGTCATTCACAGTTCAAGAACATTATGCATCGCAAGGGCCGTCAGGACGCGGTCCGCTCGAAGCTCTTCTCCAAGCTCGCCAAGGAAATCACGGTCGCGGCGAAGATGGGCCTGCCCGACCCGGCGATGAACCCGCGGCTCAGGCTTGCGGTGCAGAACGCCAAGGCGCAGTCGATGCCCAAGGACAACATCGAGCGGGCGATCAAGAAGGCGGCGGGCGGCGATGCCGAGAACTACGAGGAGATCCGCTACGAGGGCTATGGACCCGGCGGCGTCGCCGTCATCGTCGAGGCGCTGACCGACAACCGCAACCGCACCGCCGGCGCGGTGCGCTCCGTCTTCACCAAGGCGGGCGGGGCGCTGGGCGAGACCGGCTCGGTGTCGTTCATGTTCGACAGGGTCGGCGAGATCTACTACCCGGCCGCCGTCGCCGACGGCGACAAGGTGCTCGAAGCGGCGATCGACGCCGGCGCCCAGGACGTGCAGAGCGACGCCGAGGGCCACACGATCCTGTGCGCCTTCGAGGACACCGGCGACGTATCGTCGGCGCTGGAAGCGAGCCTCGGCGAGGCGGAATCGGTAAATGTCGTCTGGAAGCCGCAGTCGACCACGCAGGTCGACGAGGGCAAGGCGGAATCGCTGATGAAGATGATCGCCGCGCTCGAGGACGACGACGACGTGCAGAACGTCTTCTCGAACTTCGAGGTTTCAGACGAGGTCCTGGCGCGCCTGACGGCGGCCTGAGGAGGCGGGCGAACTACCGCAATATCCCGTCGAGCGCCGGCAGGCTCGTGATCGCGGCGAGTGCGATCACGGCGTAGGCGAGGCGGCGGTAGTAGCGTTCGGGCGCCTTGCCGAACAGGCGGGCGCCGAGGAAAAGCGCCACCGCGTAGACCGGCGCGAAGACCGCGATCACCGTCAGCGTCTCCATCGTGAAGAAGCCGTTCCAGGCGTAGGCGAGGAGGCTCGCGACGCTGGTGATGGCGAAGAACGTCATCAGGTTGGCGCGGATGACCGGCGGGGGATAGGGGCCGGCGACCCAGAAGGCGATGACCGGTGGCCCGGCAACCTGGCCGATGCCGCTCAGGACGCCGGCGACACTGCCGACGCCGACGGAGGCGAGCCGGTGCGGCGCGCCGCCGTAGCGCAGGCCCGAAGCCAGCAGCGCGAGCAGGACCAGCACCAGCGCCGACAGACCCCAGCGCAGCGCGACCGGCTCGGCGTGGGCGAGGATCGCGGCGCCGATCGGCACCGTCGCCACCGCGCCGGCGGCCGCCGGCACGCCGGTATTCCAGTGGCAGGTACGCACCGCGCGCCACAGCATCGGCAGGGTCAGCACCGCGTCGAGGACGAGGAAACTCGCTGCGGCGAGCCGCGGGTCGATCGCGGCGGAGGCGACCGGCATGAAGATCAGCGCCGCGCCGAAGCCGGAGAAGCCGCGCACGAGGCCGGCGACCAGCGCCGCGACGAGCACGGCGATCAGCGAGGCGTTGAACGTCATCCGGGATCTGCCGATGGGGAGGTTCGCCGAACGATAGCCGATTCGGGGCAGGGGCGTTCGACCGAGGCGCGTCCTTCTTCCGGCGTCATTGCCGGGCTCGACGCGGCAATCCCGGGAGAGTGGCGGGAGATGCCCGGGTCAAGCCCGGGCGTGGCATGGGAGAAGCGGGAGAAGGCCGCCTCGGATTCCCGCCCCCGGATTCCGGCGAGACCCTGCTTGCTAGGCACACGGCCTTCCTGCCGCTACACCTTTCTCCATGACGCGGCAGGCGATTCGGATACTCGGTATCGACCCGGGCCTCAGGCGCACCGGCTGGGGCGTCATCGAGATGGCAGGGACCTCGCTCTCGTTCGTCGGCGCGGGTTCCGTCACCTCCAACGACAAGCTGAGCCTTGCCGAGCGGCTACTGCAGCTGCACGAGGGGCTCTGCGCCGTCCTCGACGCCCAGGTGCCGCACGAAGCCGCCGTCGAGCAGACCTTCGTCAACCGCGACGCGACCGCCACGCTGAAGCTCGGCCAGGCGCGCGGCATCGCCCTTCTGGTGCCGGCCTCCCGCGGCCTGAACGTCGCCGAATACGCGCCGAACCTCGTCAAGAAGACCGTCGTCGGCGCCGGCCACGGCGACAAGAAGCAGATCCGCATGATGGTCTCGGTGCTGCTGCCAAAAGCCAAGGTCGACTCCGACGATGCGGCCGACGCGCTGGCGATCGCCATCACGCACGCGCATCACCGGGCCTCGCGGGTGCTTGCGGCGGCGGGGTGAGGCTGTGCCTCTCGCAGAATAGTCACGGTCTTGATGGTGCTGTTCGGACTGTCGACTGCCTACTTCGCCGCGCAGATCTACATGCCGTACGTCTATCCCGTGGATTATTGTTTTTCGCGTAATGGCGTTGCCCTGGGGGACGAGGAGACCTGCAAGCAGGCGTCGCCGGGTCTCGCTTTGGAGGGGCGTTCGATAGAGACGGGGCGTACGGCGCGAACACCTTGGGGAATAGCGGCTCTTTTCAGAGAGCTCGTCGACGAATGTAGGCAAGAATGCCTGAAGAAGCCGAACTGTTCGTTCTATCGGCTGCAATCTTTTGATCGGAGGTCGGTGTACATCAGCAGACCGCCTCAGATTAGTGGGGTCTGCATATCGTTGCGGTGACGTGAGGGAGTGTCAGCTCGCGGGCATGGTCGAAGAACCGTAAGCTAGGATGTTCTTGACTTGTTCCCTCTCGGGCGGCTACGCCTTGGTCCGGGAGGTGCGGCGATGCGGATGCGGGTGACTTCGAGGGGGCGCGTGACCATTCCAAAGGCCATGCGCGAACGCTTCGGGATGACGCCGGGCACCGACGTCGAGTTCTTCTTCGAAGACGGCGTCGTCGTCATTCGTAAGCGGGTACCTCCCGACAATCCAAAATCATTGGGTCCGGCGCAGACGGCCGCCTCGAAGCCTGCGCCGAAAGGCGGCAACCGTTCATGATCGGCAAGCTGAAGGGCATCGTCGATTCCTACGGGGACGACTGGGTGATCGTCGACGTCGGCGGGGTCGGGTATCTGGCGACCTGCCCGACGCGGACGCTGGCCGCGCTCGGGCGGCCGGGCGAGCCGGCGGTCCTCTACGTCGAGACCGTGATGCGCGAGGATGCGATCCGGCTCTACGGCTTTTCGAGCGAGGTCGAGAAGAGCTGGTTCCGCCTGTTGCAGAGCGTGCAGGGCGTCGGCTCGCGGGTGGCGCTCGCCATTCTCGGCACGCTGAGCACAGCCGAACTCGGCAACGCGATCGCCATGCAGGACAAGGCGATGGTCGCCCGCGCGCCGGGCGTCGGGCCGAAGGTCGCGCAGCGCATCGTCTCCGAACTGCGCGACAAGACGCCGCTCGTCGGCGGCGACATGGAGTTCGCCAAGGTCTCCGGCGACCTCGCGGAGGGCCGCGTCGCGACGCCGACGCGGGACGCGGTGTCGGCGCTCGTCAATCTCGGTTACGGTCAGGCCCAGGCCGGCGCGGCGGTCGCCGCCGCGCTGAAGGGTGCCGGCGAGGGCGCGAGCGCCGAAACGCTGATCCGGCTGGGACTTAAGGAATTGTCACGGTGACCGACCGCTTGGTAGCCCCGCAAGAAACCCTCGACGACGAGGACGCAAACGCGTCGCTGCGTCCGCAGCGGCTCGAGGAGTTCGTCGGGCAGGCGCAGGCGCGGCAGAACCTGCGGGTCTTCATCGAGGCGGCGCGGGACCGGGGCGAGGCGCTCGATCATGTGCTGTTCGCCGGACCGCCGGGACTGGGCAAGACGACGCTCGCGCAGATCGTCGCGCGCGAGCTCGGCGTCAATTTCCGCGCCACATCCGGCCCGGTGATCGCCAAGGCCGGCGATCTCGCGGCACTGCTCACCAACCTGGAAGAGCGCGATGTGCTCTTCATCGACGAGATCCACCGGCTCAATCCGGCGGTGGAGGAAATCCTCTACCCGGCGATGGAGGACTTCCAGCTCGACCTGATCATCGGCGAGGGGCCGGCCGCACGCTCGGTCCGGATCGACCTCGCCAAGTTTACCCTCGTCGGCGCGACGACGCGGACGGGGCTGCTGACGACGCCGCTGCGCGACCGGTTCGGCATCCCGGTGCGGCTCAATTTCTACACCGACGAGGAACTGGAGCAGATCGTCCGGCGCGGGGCGCGGGTGATGGGGATCTCCATCGAGGACGACGGCGCCCGGGAGATCGCCCGCCGGGCGCGCGGCACACCGCGCGTGGCCGGCCGGCTGCTCCGGCGCGTGCGCGACTTCGCCCACATGGAGGGTGGCGGCATAGACCGGGCGATCGCCGACAGGGCACTCGCCGAGCTCGAGGTCGACGCGCGCGGCCTCGACGCCATGGACCGGCGCTATCTCTCCACCGTCGCGCTCAAGTTCGGCGGCGGGCCGGTCGGGATCGAGACGATCGCCGCGGCGCTGTCGGAGCCGCGCGACGCCATCGAGGAGATCATCGAGCCGTTCCTGATCCAGCAGGGCTTCATCCAGCGCACCCCGCGCGGCCGCATCCTCACCCCGCACGCCTTCAAGCACCTGGGCCTTGCCACCCCCAGCGAGTTCGCCCCGCAGATGGGCCTGTTCCCGGGCGAGGACGATGCCTGAAGCCGGCGCGCCGAAGGACTGGCCCGACCTCTCGGGCCGCATCGTCGACGGCAGGCACATCCTGCCGATCCGCGTCTATTTCGAGGACACGGATTTTTCCGGCATCGTCTATCACGCCAGCTACCTGCGTTTCATGGAGCGGGGGCGGTCGGACTACATGCGGCTGTCGGGCGCCGACCACGCGGAACTGTTCGACGGCGATGATCCGGTCGCCTTCGCGGTCCGGCGCATGACGATTTCCTTCGAGAGGCCGGCCGGGATCGACGACGTGCTGACGGTCGAGACGCGGACGAAGGAGATGCGCGGGGCCTCGATGATCCTCGCGCAGCGGGTTTTGCGCGGCGACGAGGTGCTGGTGACCGCCGACGTGCAGGTGGCGCTCGTCTCGCGCTCCGGCCGCGCCCGGCGCATCCCCGCCGAACTCCGCCGCATCCTCGGCGAGGCGGTCGAGGACGCCGCCGGCTGAGCGTTTTCCGAGCCTGCCGGTCGCCGTTGAAGAACGCCGCGCGGACGTGTAACGAAGCGTTAACCATAGTGAAGGCTTTCTTGTCGCGGGCGCGGGAGAGGCTCGGCGCCCTCGATTTGACATAATCGGCCGCGACCAGATGCTGCATCGCACAAGCCGCCGATCCACGGCGACGCGCCACATGTCCTTCGTCGGGGAACGGCCCGGGGCGCGGGCGAGCTTCCATACCGTTTCGCGCGTCCGGGCCGGAAAGGGACCGGCCGGCGATCGCGAGGCGGACGCGCGTTTTCCAGCGAGGTTTACCTGATGCTCGAAGTCACGACGCTGTCGTCGCCCGGCGAGGTGTCGCTCCTGTCACTGTTCCTGCAGGCGCACATCGTCGTGAAGCTGGTCGTGCTCGGCTTGCTGGCGGCCTCGATCTGGACATGGGCGATCATCTTCGAGAAGACCTTCGCCTACCGGCGCACGCGCAGCCAGATGGACCGGTTCGAGAAGGTGTTCTGGTCCGGCCATTCGCTGGAGGAACTGCACCGCAGCCTCGCCGCGCGCGCCAACACGGCGATGGCGGCCCTGTTCGTCGCCGCCATGCGCGAGTGGAAGCGCAGCCACGAGACCGGCGCCATGTCGATGCTCGGCGTCCAGTCGCGCGTCGAGAAGGTGATGGACGTGACGCTGGCCCGCGAGACGTCCCGGCTCGAGAGCCGGCTCCTGTTCCTGGCGACGGTCGGCTCTTCCGCCCCGTTCATCGGCCTGTTCGGCACGGTGTGGGGCATCATGACGAGCTTCCAGGCGATCGCGGCGTCGGAATCGACCAATCTGGCCGTTGTCGCGCCGGGCATCGCGGAAGCCCTGTTCGCCACCGCGCTCGGCCTGCTCGCGGCCATCCCAGCGGTGATCGCCTACAACAAGCTGTCCAACGACGTGTCCAAGATCGTGACCCGGCTCGAGGGCTTCGCCGACGAGTTCAGCGCCATACTTTCGCGGCAATTGGAAGAGAGAAGCTAGAGCTTTTCCAAGGGATAAGGGGATATTTGATGGGATCAAACCGGTTCGTTCGGCAAGGTGAGGCGCGCAGCCCGATGCGGGACATCGGGCAAGCGCCTCAACGCCGCCGATGGACCGGGTCGGCCCACCGGAGGCAGGATTTCCCCGGTTCCTGCACGTTGTCGCGTCCCCCTTGCGGTGGTCGCACCGCGGCGCGAAACGCTCCTAGCCAGGAACCGGGGAAATCCGGTCAAATGCCCCCTTATCCCTTGGAAAGGCTCTGACATGGGTGCCAGTCTAGCGGGAAAAGCGGGGGGGCGCCGCCGGCGCGGCCAGCGCTACCGCCCGATGAGCGACATCAACGTCACGCCGTTCGTCGACGTGATGCTCGTGCTGCTCATCGTGTTCATGGTGACGGCGCCGCTGCTGACCGTCGGCGTGCCGATCGATCTTCCCGAGTCCCAGGCCAAGCAGCTCGAGTCCAAGAAGGAGCCGCTGACGATCAGCGTCGACAACGAGGGCCGCGTGTTTCTGCAGGACACCGAGATCGACATCGAAGAGCTCATACCGAAGTTGACGGCCGTGGCCGAGCAGGGCGTGGAGGAACGCGTCTTCGTGCGTGGCGACCGTACCGTCGACTACGGTACCGTGATGCGCGTGATGGGTCGCCTCAACGCCGCGGGCTTCCGCCACATCGCGCTCGTCACCGAAATGGAACAGGGCGAGCGCTGAAGGAAACCCATGCGCGTCGCCCTGTCAGTATCGACCGTCGGACATGCGGCCATCATCGCCTGGGGCATGATCGCGCTGCCGAACGTCGATCCCTACGAGTCGACGCCGCAGCCGCCGCTCCCGGTGGATATCGTCTCGATCACCGAGTTCACCGAGATCACGGCCGGCACGCGCGCCGGCGATAAGGAACTTCCGCCCACGCCGCCGAAGCCGGTCGAGAAGGCGAAGCCGGTCGAGCAGCCGAAGCCCGAGGCGAAGCCGAAGGCGGAGCCGGCGGTCGCGCCTGCCCCCGAGCCGGAGCCCGAGCCCACCCCGCTGCGGACCGCCTCGCTCACTCCCGACGATCCCGAGCCGGAGCCTGCGCCCAAGCCGGAACCCGTCCAGGAGGCGAAGCCCGAACCCGAGCCGGCGCCCAAACCCCTCGACAACGCGCCGGTGCCGCGCACCAAGCCGAAAGTCGCCTCGAAGCCGAAGCCGGTGGAGCAGGCGAAGCCGAAGAAGCCGGAGAACAAATTCGACGCCGACAAGATCGCCGCGCTCCTGAACAAGGTGCCAGACGCGGGCGGCGCGACGCCGACCGACACCGGCGCCATCAATCCCTCGCTCGGCGCGGCGACGGGCACCGCGGCGACGCTGTCGGTCAGCGAGATCGACGCTCTGCGCGCCCAGATCGCGCGCTGCTGGAGCCCGCCGGTGGGCGTCATCGACGCGGGCGAGATGGTCGTGCGCATCGGCATGGACCTCAATCCGGACGGAACGCTCGCCGGCCCGCCGACGTTGCTCAACGGCTCGTCGGACCCGATCTTCACCGTGGCGGCGGAGGCCGCGATCCGCGCCGTCAACCGCTGCCAGCCCTATTCCCTGCCGCCGGAGAAGTACAGTTCCTGGCAGCAGATCCACATGTCCTTCGATCCGCGGGAACTGCTCGGCGGCTAAAGGCCCCGACCCGCGCGAAGTCACCGAGAACGGATTTTCGAGAAGAACGATGAGAGCACTCCTCACCGCTGCCGCCGTCCTCGTCGCGACCATCGCCGCGACGGCCCCGGCGCGGGCCCTGATCGAGATCGACATCACCCAGGCCAACATCCAGCCGTTGCCGATCGCCATCGTCGATTTCGGCGCCTCGGGCGGCGACCCGCAGCTCGGCCGTCAGATCACCGAGGTGATCTCCGCCGACCTGCAGCGCTCCGGCCTGTTCAAGCCGATCGATCCGGCGGCCTTCATCGAGAAGAACGCCAATTTCGACGCCGCGCCGAACTTCGGCAGCTGGCGGGTCCTCAACGCACAGGCTCTCGTCACCGGCCGCGTGACGAAGCAGAGCGACGGGCGGCTGAAAGCCGAGTTCCGGCTGTGGGACGTGTTCGCCGGCCAACAGATCACCGGCCAGCAGTACTTCTCCAACCCCGACAACTGGCGGCGCATCGCCCACATCATCGCCGACGCGATCTACGAGCGGCTGACCGGCGAGAAGGGCTATTTCGACACCCGCATCGTGTTCGTCGACGAGACCGGCCCGAAGGACAACCGCATCCGCCGGCTCGCCATCATGGACCAGGACGGCGCCAACGTGCGCTACCTCACCAACAGCCCGCAGGAGATCATCCGCAACCCGCGCTTCAGCCCGTCGCGCCAGGAGATCACCTACGTGTCGCAGCCGATCGGCCAGACGCCGCGGGTCTATCTCCTCAACATCGAGACCGGCCAGCGCGAGGTCGTCGGCGACTTCCCCGGCATGACCTTCGCCCCGCGGTTCTCGCCGGACGGCCAGCGGGTCGTGCTGAGCCTCGAGCAGGGCGGCAACGCCAACATCTACGCCATGGACCTCGGCAGCCGCCGGACGACGCGGCTCACCAACACGCCGTCGATCGACACGAGCCCGTCGTTCTCGCCGGACGGCCGGCAGATCGTGTTCGAATCCGACCGCGGCGGCTCGCAGCAGCTCTACGTGATGAACGCCGACGGCACCAACCAGCAGCGCATCAGCTTCGGCTCGGGCACCTACGGCACGCCGGTGTGGTCGCCGCGCGGCGACCTGATCGCCTTCACCAGGCGCAGCGGCGGGCAATTCGGAATCGGCGTCATGCGGCCCGACGGCTCGGGCGAGCGCATCCTCACCGAGGGCTATCACAACGAAGGGCCGACCTGGGCGCCGAACGGCCGCGTGCTGATGTTCTTCCGCGACCTGCCCGGCGTGAGCGGCGGGCCGCAGCTGTGGTCGGTCGACCTGACCGGCTACAACGAACAGCGCATCCTGACGCCGGCCTTCGCCTCCGACCCGGCCTGGTCGCCGCTTCTCAATTAACTACATTCGCCGGTTCGCGCGCCCCGGTCCACGAAGGCGCGCGTGGGGTACGGGGGCGTTAACCACGTTTCGGAACGGGCGGTTAAGGAAAACCGTTTAGGTAAACCGTGCGTGTATCCGGTCCACCGAAGGAGTTTGCCGGAATGTCGAGTTTTGTGAATTTTGGCCGCGGGGTGCGTCTCGCGGTCGTTCTGGTCGCCGCGCTGACGCTTGCCGCCTGCGCCCAGAACAAGGGCAAAGAGGGTCTCGCCGGCAACGTGACGCCGGGCAGCGCCCAGGATTTCGTGGTCAATGTCGGCGACCGGGTGTTCTTCCCCGTCGACCAGACGACGCTGACGCCGCAGGCCCGCGACACCCTGAACAAGCAGGTGCAATGGCTCCGGCTCTACCCGCAATACACGGTGACGATCGAGGGCCATGCCGACGAGCGCGGCACCCGCGAGTACAACCTGGCGCTCAGTGCCCGGCGGGCGCAGAATACGCGCGACTACATCGTTTCGCAGGGCATCCAGCCGTCGCGCCTCAGGACCGTGTCCTACGGCAAGGAGCGTCCGGTCGCCGTGTGCGACGACGAATCCTGCTGGTCGCAGAACCGGCGCGCCGTCACCGTCCTGAACAACGCGCCCGGAAGCTGACGCGATCGGGCGATCGGCCCTTCGCCGGGCGCCGGATACGATTCACGGCCCGTCGCCACGTGGCGACGGGCCGTTTGCCGTTTGCGCCGCCAAACTTTGGTCCCAGTCAGACCTATGGTATCAGCGCGTCCGTAAGCCCTCGGACACCACCCGGATCGGCCCGAAACGATGCAGCCCCATACCCTTGCCCGAGTGACGCGGCTCTTGTGCGTCGTCGCCTGCCTTTCGATGTCGCCGACCATCGCCTCGGCGCAGCTCTTCGGCAAGCGCGACAACGCCCAGGACTCCGAGATGGCGGTGCGCTTGAGCACGCTCGAGGATCAGGTCCGCCAGCTCAACGGTCAGGTCGAGCAGCTTTCCTTCCAGCTCCGCCAGCTGCAGGACCAGCTGCGCCGGTTCTCCGAGGATTCCGAGTACCGCTTCCAGCAGCTCGGCCAGGGCGGCAGCCCGAACCGGCCGGCCGGGGGCACGCAGCCGCAACAGCCGATGCGGGCCCAGCAGCCGATCGAGCACGTCCAGCCGCAGGCCGGCAGCGGCGTCGGCAACGCGGTCCCCTCGCAGACGCTCGGCCAGATCCCCGGCCAGCCGCTCGATCTGTCGTCGGCGCTCGGCGGCTCGCAATCGGGCGGCACCCAGCCCGGGTTCGGCCAACCGGGCCAGGGGCAGCCGATGCAGGGTCAGTCCGTTCAGGGCCAAGCCGTTCAGGGCCAGGTGCTGCCGGGACAGCCGATGGATGCCAATCCGCAGCTCGCCGCGGCTCCTTCCGGCGATCCGAAGGATCTGTACGACCTGTCCTACGGCTATATCCTGCGCGGCGAGTTCGACACGGCGGAGGCGAGCTTCCGCCAGTTCCTGGTCCAGTTCCCGAACAGCGAGTACGCCGGCAACGCCCAGTACTGGCTCGGCGAATCGATGTTCGCCCGTGGCATGTACAAGGACGCCGCCGACGCCTTCCTGAAGGGATTCTCGGACTATCCCGACAGCGCCAAGGCGCCGGAGAGCCTCTACAAGCTCGGCATGTCGCTCAAGGAGCTCGGCCAGGGCGATGCCGCCTGCTCGACATTCTCGGAGATCTCGCGCCGCTACCCCAAGGCGCCGCAGGCGGTGCTGGAGCGGGCCCGCAACGAAGCCCAGAAAAGTGGCTGCTGAACGCGACACGGACTTGCTGACGCCGGCGGAGGCCGACCGGCTGCTCGAAGCTCTCGGGTCGGCCGAGGGCGTCGGCCTCGCCGTTTCCGGGGGAGCGGACTCCGTCGCGCTGATGCGCCTCGCCGCCGATTGGCGCAGGCGGACGCGGCCCGGGCTGCGTCTCGTCGTCCTGACCGTCGATCACGGCCTGCGTCCGCAGAGCGCGGCGGAAGCGCAGCGTGTGGCCGGGTTCGCGCAAGCCTCTGGCCTCGAGCACCGCATCCTCGTCTGGGAGGGCCGCAAGCCCGCTGCCGGCATTCAGGCGGCCGCCCGAGAGGCGCGCTACCGTCTGCTGACGCAGGCCTGCGGCGCGCTCCGGCTCGGTCATCTCGCAACCGGTCATCACCGCGACGACCAGGCCGAGACCGTGCTGCTGCGCCTCGCCCGGGGGTCGGGCGTGGACGGCCTGTCGGCGATGCCCGAGAGCGCCGAGTGGCCGGGGCTGACGATCGTTCGCCCCTTCCTCGATGTCCCGAAGGCGCGGCTCGTGGCGACGCTGAAGGCGCTCGGGCAGGACTGGATCGAAGACCCGTCCAACGCCGATCCACGCTTCGCCCGCGCCCGGCTGCGCGCCCTGATGCCGGCGCTGGCCGCCGAGGGCATGACCGCCGGGCGGCTCGCCGGGACGGCGAAGCGCCTGCGCCGCGCCCGCGCCGCGCTGGAGGAGACGGCGGCGCGACTGCATCGGGCCTGCGTCGTCGCGGACGAGGCCGGCTTCTGCCGGATCGACCGGCGGGCGCTCGCCGCCGCGCCGGAGGAGATCGGCCTCCGGGTTCTCGCGCGCCTGCTGATGGGCATCGGCGGCTCCGACTATCCCCCGCGCATCGAGCGGCTCGAAAGGCTGCACGCGCGCCTCGTCGGCGACGACGGGGAGCGGAACGCCGCGACCCTGTGCGGCTGCCGGATCGCGATCCTCGGCGACGATGTCGTGGTCTTCCGCGAATCGGGCCGCGCCGGCCTGCCCGTCGATGCCCTCGAGGGGCCGGGATCCGTCGTCTGGGACCGGCGTTTCCGGCTCGACGTCTGCGGCCGCGGCCGCGGCCTGACGGTGAAGGCGCTCGGCATCGACGGCGTCGCCACCGTGCGGGCGGTCTCGCGCCTGCGCGACATTCCCCCTGCGGCAGCCAGGGTCGCGCCCGGGATCTTCTCGGGCGACCGGCTCGTGGCCGCGCCGCTCGTGGAAGCGGGCGAAGGGCCGTATTCGCCGGGCGGTTTCGCTTTCGCCTTCGTCGGAGCCGGCCGCTTCGCGGCGCCCGGGGCGCCGGATTTCGGGACCGATTGACGCGGGAGAATGGCATGGGCGGCGATCGGGAATATTTACGCCAAATCGCATTCGCTTAACCGAGATCATTGGCATCTCGCGACAAGGTGCCTAAATTAACGATTGAGAACGCTTGAAGCCTCAATATGTCGCCTGAAAAGATGGTTGGAACGCCGGGGCTCACGGGTTAGTCAGGACACAGATGAACGCCAATTTCCGCAATTTCGCTCTGTGGGTGATAATCGGTCTCCTCCTTATCGCCCTTTTCAACCTCTTCCAGAGCCCGGCGCAGCGCGGGGCCTCCAACGAGATGAGCTACTCGCAGCTCCTCTCGGAAGTGGACGAGGGCCACGTGCGCTCGGTGACGATCTCCGGCCAGCAGGTGACCGGCATCCTCAGCGACGGCCGTACGTTCCAGACCTATCTGCCGAACGACCCGAACTTCGTCACCAAGCTCGAGGACAAGGGCGTCTCGATCAGCGCCAAGCCGCTGTCGGAGGACGTGCCCTCGCTGCTCGGCGTGTTCGTGTCCTGGTTCCCGATGCTGCTGCTGATCGCCGTGTGGATCTTCTTCATGCGGCAGATGCAGGGCGCCGGCGGCAAGGCCATGGGCTTCGGCAAGTCGAAGGCCAAGCTGCTGACGGAAGCGCACGGGCGCGTCACCTTCGAGGACGTCGCCGGCGTCGACGAGGCCAAGGAAGACCTGGAGGAGATCGTCGAGTTCCTGCGCGATCCGCAGAAGTTCCAGCGCCTCGGCGGACGCATTCCGCGCGGCGTGCTGCTCGTCGGGCCTCCCGGCACCGGCAAGACGCTGCTCGCCCGCGCGATCGCCGGCGAGGCCAACGTGCCGTTCTTCACGATCTCCGGCTCCGACTTCGTCGAGATGTTCGTCGGCGTCGGCGCGAGCCGCGTGCGCGACATGTTCGAGCAGGCGAAGAAGAACGCGCCGTGCATCATCTTCATCGACGAGATCGACGCCGTCGGCCGCCATCGCGGCGCGGGCCTGGGCGGCGGCAACGACGAGCGCGAGCAGACCCTGAACCAGCTGCTCGTCGAGATGGACGGCTTCGAGGCGAACGAGGGCATCATCCTGATCGCGGCGACCAACCGTCCCGACGTGCTCGACCCCGCGCTGCTGCGCCCCGGCCGCTTCGACCGCCAGATCGTCGTGCCGAACCCGGACGTCACCGGCCGCGAGAAGATCCTCAAGGTCCACGTGCGCAAGGTGCCGACCGCGCCGGACGTCGACCTCAAGGTCGTGGCGCGCGGCACGCCGGGTTTCTCCGGCGCCGACCTCGCCAACCTCGTCAACGAGGCCGCGCTGCTGGCGGCGCGCCGCTCCAAGCGGCTCGTCACGGCGGCGGAGTTCGAGGACGCCAAGGACAAGGTGATGATGGGCGCCGAGCGCCGCACCCTGGTCATGTCGGAAGAAGAGAAGCGGCTCACCGCCTATCACGAGGCCGGCCACGCGCTGGTCGCGCTGCACATGCCGGCCTCCGACCCGATCCACAAGGCGACGATCATCCCGCGCGGCCGCGCGCTCGGCATGGTCATGCGGCTGCCCGAGCGCGACCAGATCTCGCTGACGCGCGCCAAGTGCCACGCCGACCTCGCGGTGGCAATGGGCGGGCGCGTCGCCGAGGAGCTTATCTTCGGCCACGACAAGGTGACCTCGGGGGCTTCCGCCGACATCCGCATGGCGACCAAGCTGTCGCGGGCGATGGCGACCCAGTTCGGCATGTCCGACAAGCTCGGGCCGCTGATGTACGGCGAGAACGAGGAAGAGGTGTTCCTCGGCCATTCGGTGGCGCGTCAGCAGCACGTCTCCGACGAGACGCAGAAGGTGGTCGACGAGGAGATCAAGCGCTTCGTCAACACCGGCTACGACACCGCCAAGAAGGTGCTCACCGAAAACCTCGACGACCTGCACGCGATCGCCAACGGCCTGCTCGAGTACGAGACGCTGTCGGGCGACGAGATCCGCAACCTGCTGGACGGCAAGCCGCCGATCCGCGACGTGGAGATCGACACGGGCTCGAAGCCCAAGTCCTCGGCGGTGCCGAAGGCGGGCAAGCCCAAGCGCGGCGGCGGGGAGTCCGAGGCGGGCGGCATGGAGCCGCAGCCCCAGGCCTGACGCGGCGGCGACGAACCGAACAAGGACGGGGGGCCCCCCCCCCCGCCCCCCGGATAGGATTTT
>JAEWYT010000163.1 GCA_023458595.1 Pseudomonadota bacterium | reverse complement strand
GAGGTAATGCCGGTCAGCGCGCGTATCGCCGCCGCCTGCTCGGGACGCAGGGCCGTGGCGATGTTCGCCGCGCCCTTGACCGCGGCCAGCTCGAATGCATCGCTATCGGCGGCAAGGCGCCAGTACGGACTATGCGTGCCGAAATGCGTATACAGGATCGATCTTTCGTCCTGGCTGTCTGTCACGTTTGTATCCCCCTGCCGCCCTAGAGCGGCCCGCAAAGTACATTACGGCTTAGTCAATTCGGGGTCAACCTCCCCCAGAGGGGCCGCCGGGGATTATTGCGGAATATTGCGGCCGGTCCCAGGGGCGTCGCGGCGTCTTGCCGCAACAATCCCCAGGGGCCGCAAACCGTTTGATGCGCGCGCTTGCATTTTCACGCAAGCCTTGTTGCGCGCCCGACACAGCCGCGCCGGAACGTCCGCAAGTGACGTAACGGCGCAACCTCGACGCGGGCGTATCGTCACTCTCCCTTGACGCCGGCCTCGTCGATCACCTTGGTCCAGCGCGCCACTTCGGCCGACACGCGGGCGCTGGCGTCGGCCGGCGTGGTCCAGGTGGCGATCGCGCCCTGCTTGAGCAGGGAGGCCTGGACGTCGGGCTTGGCCAGGATCTTCTTCAGTTCGCCGTTCAGGCGCTCGATCACCGGCGCGGGCGTGTTGGCCGGCGCCACGATGCCGAACATGGAGCTGACCTCGAAGCCCTTCAGGCCGGCCTGCTCGGCGGTGGGCACGTCGGGCAGCGCGTCCACGCGCTGCGGCGAAGTCACCGCCAGCGCGCGCAGCTTGCCCGCCTTGATGTTGGCCTGGGCCGCCGGCACCGTCTCGATCATGCTCAGTACCTGGCCGCCCATCAGGTCGGTCATGGCCGGGCCGCTGCCCTTGTAGGGCACGTGCAGCACGTCCACGCCCGCCGTGCGCTTGAACATTTCGCCGGCCAGGTGCTGCGGCGAGCCGTTGCCGGCCGAGGCCATGGTGATGAAGCCCGGCTTGGACTTGGCCAGCGCGATGAATTCCGCCAGCGTGTTGGCCTTCACCGACGGGTTCACCACGAACACCAGCGGCACCGTGCCGACAATAGAAACCGGCGCGAAGCTCTTTTCCACGTCGTAGGTGACGCGGCCGCGGTACAGCGCGGCGTTGATCGAATGGCTGGTCAGCGCGCCCATCAGCAGCGTATAGCCGTCGGCCGGCGCCTTGGCGACCTGGTCGGCGCCGATGTTGCCGGCCGCGCCCGCGCGGTTCTCCACCACCACCGACTGGCCCAGCGCGCCGGTGAGTTCCTGCGCCAGCACGCGGCCGATCACGTCGGTGGCGCCGCCCGGCGGATAGGGCACGATCATGCGGATCGGCTTGTCGGGATAGCTGTCGGCGGCCAGCGCCGGAGCGGAAACGCCGGCGCACAGCGCCAGCAAGGAAAACAGGACGGCGCGGCGCGGCCGCAGGCGCAGGTCTGACATGTAGGTCTCCTGCCGGGATGGGTATAGGAATTGGAGCAACGCCCGGCTCGTCAACGGCGCCAGTTTAGGGGGGGCCACTTGATTGAAGAAGCAGAATTTTTCTATCGACTGATCTTATATTCAGATCAATAGAAATCGCCGTACAAAGCGCTTGCGGCTGCGTGCAAAGGCTCGCTATGATGCCGCCATCAAATTATCAATAATATTATCGAGATCAAGATGACGGACGAGACCCACAACGACAAGCCGGCCCCCGGCCCCTTCGACAGCGCCGGCGCAGCCGCCCGCGGCGTGGCGCGCGGGCTCACCAACTACGGCGACACCGGCTTTTCGCTGTTCCTGCGCAAGGCCTTCATCAAGGGCGCCGGCTACACCGACGACGCGCTGTCGCGTCCCATCATCGGCATCGTCAACACCGGCAGCAGCTACAACCCGTGCCACGGCAACGCCCCGCAGCTCATCGAGGCCGTCAAGCGCGGCGTCATGCTGGCCGGCGGCCTGCCGATGGACTTTCCCACCATCTCGGTGCACGAAAGCTTTTCCCAGCCCACCAGCATGTACCTGCGCAACCTCATGTCCATGGACACCGAGGAGATGATCCGCGCGCAGCCGATGGACGCCGTCGTGCTGATCGGCGGCTGCGACAAGACCGTGCCGGCGCAACTGATGGGCGCCGCCTCGGCAGGCGTTCCCGCCATCCAGCTGGTCACCGGGTCGATGCTGACCGGCTCGCACCGCGGCGAGCGCGTGGGCGCCTGCACCGACTGCCGCCGCTACTGGGGCCGCTACCGCGCCGAGGAAATCGACGCCGTCGAGATCGCCGACGTGAACAACCAGCTCGTCGCCAGCGTGGGCACCTGTTCCGTCATGGGCACGGCCAGCACGATGGCCTGCATTACCGAAGCGCTGGGCATGATGGTGACCGGCGGCGCCTCGGCCCCGGCCGTCACCGCCGACCGCGTGCGCGTGGCCGAGCACACCGGCGCCACCGCCGTCGCCATGGCGGCTTCGCGCCTGACCCCGGACCGCATCCTGACCGGCAAGTCCATCGAAAACGCGCTGCGCGTGCTGCTTGCCATCGGCGGGTCGACCAACGGCATCGTCCACCTGACCGCCATTGCCGGCCGCCTGGGCATCGACATCGACCTGGCCGGCCTGGACCGCATCAGCCGCGAGACGCCCGTGCTGGTCGACCTGAAGCCGTCGGGCCAGCACTACATGGAAGACTTCCACGACGCGGGCGGCATGCCCGCCCTGCTGCGCGAGCTGCGCCCCTTCCTGCATCTGGACGCGCTCACCGTGTCCGGCCGCACGCTGGGCGAAGAGCTAGACAGCGCGCCTCCGCCCTTCAAGCAGGACGTCATCCGAACGGCCGACGCGCCCATCTATCCGGTGGGCGGTCTGGCCGTGCTGCGCGGCAACCTGGCGCCCGGCGGCGCCATCATCAAGCAGTCGGCGGCCAATCCCCAACTGATGGAGCACGAAGGCCGCGCGGTGGTGTTCGAAGACGCCGAGGACATGGCGCGCCGCATCGACGACGACGCGCTGGACGTGACCGCCGACGACATTCTGGTGCTCAAGCGCATCGGCCCCACGGGTGCGCCGGGCATGCCCGAAGCCGGCTACATGCCCATCCCGAAGAAGCTGGCGCGCGCGGGCGTCAAGGACATGGTCCGGATCTCGGACGGCCGCATGAGCGGCACCGCGGCCGGCACCATCGTGC
>JAEWYT010000162.1 GCA_023458595.1 Pseudomonadota bacterium | reverse complement strand
TTGGTCGGCGTGGGGGGGTGGGGGGGCGCGCGGCCGGCCGCTCGCCGTCTTCCGCGTGCGGAACCACTCGTAACCCATCAGGAGCACGGACTGGGCGAGGTTGAGGGAGGCGAAATCCGGGGCGGTGGGAAAGGTGATCACCGCCTCGGCGAGCGCGACGTCGTCGTTCTCGAGGCCGGTGCGCTCGGCGCCGAACAGGATGCCGGCTTTCTCGCCGGCGTCGATGCGGGTCGCGAGCCTTTCGGCGGCGGCCTTCGGGTCGAGGACGGGCTTGGCCATCTCGCGCGGGCGGGCGGTGGTCGCCAGCAGCAGGCCGAGGTCGGCGACCGCGCTCTGCGTCGAGGCGTGTACGGTCGCCGCGTCGATCACGGCGTCGGCGCCGGAAGCCGCGGCGCGGGCGGTCTCGCTCGGCCAGCCGTCGCGCGGATCGACGAGGCGCAGCTCCGACAGGCCGAAATTCGCCATGGCGCGGGCGACCATGCCGATGTTCTCGCCAAGCTGGGGATTGACGAGGACGACGACGGGGGCGGGGGAGGTCTGCGGCACGGGCGTTCCGGGTCCGGTGAATGCTGCCCGTCCGATACAGGATCGCAGGAAGGGGGTCGAGAGCGGGGCGGCCGCTCGTCTCTCCGTCACGGGCGACATCCCTGCGCGGCAACGGCCGTGTGGATCCTGGACCAGGTCCAGGACACGAGACCGTGCCGGGGCCACGGCCTTGCCACTTGAACAGACGCGTGTCCTGGACTTGATCCAGGACCCATGCGGTGCCTGCCATGCGATCAACCGCCGGGTTCGGGCCGGAACGATCCCCATTCCCCCATCGTCGGCTTCAAAGTCGGGGAACGGAGTGCTATAGGGGCCGCGATATCCGCGCCGGCGGCGCATTCCCGCGTTCGCCGGCTCTCCATTCCATACCCAATAGCGACGCGAAGGGCCCGTTCATGGCGAAGATCAAGGTCGACAATCCGGTCGTCGAACTCGACGGCGACGAGATGACCCGCATCATCTGGCAGCTCATCAAGGACAAGCTGATCCATCCCTACCTGGACATCGATCTGCAGTACTACGACCTCGGCATCGAGCACCGCGACGCGACCGACGACCAGGTGACGATCGACGCGGCGGAGGCGATCAAGGCCTGCGGCGTCGGCGTCAAGTGCGCCACCATCACGCCGGACGAGGCGCGCGTGAAGGAGTTCGGCCTGAAGCAGATGTGGAAGTCGCCGAACGGGACGATCCGCAACATCCTCGGCGGCGTCATCTTCCGCGAGCCGATCATCTGCCAGAACGTGCCGCGCCTGGTGCCGGGCTGGACCAAGCCGATCATCATCGGCCGCCACGCCTACGGCGACCAGTACCGCGCCACCGACTTCAGGTTCCCCGGCAAGGGCACGCTGACGATCAGGTTCGTCGGCGAGGACGGCAAGACGATCGAGCACGAGGTGTTCAAGGCGCCCGGCTCCGGCGTGACGATGGCGATGTACAACCTCGACGACTCGATCCGCGACTTCGCCCGCGCCTCGATGAACTACGCGCTGAACCGCGGCTATCCGCTGTATCTCTCCACCAAGAACACGATCCTCAAGGCCTATGACGGGCGCTTCAAGGACATCTTCCAGGAGATCTTCGACGCCGAGTTCGCCGACAAGTACAAGGCCAAGGGCATCACCTACGAGCACCGCCTGATCGACGACATGGTCGCCGCCGCGCTGAAGTGGTCGGGCGGCTACGTGTGGGCGTGCAAGAACTACGACGGCGACGTGCAGTCCGACACGGTCGCGCAAGGGTTCGGCTCGCTCGGCCTGATGACCTCGGTGCTGATGACGCCGGACGGCAAGACGGTCGAGGCGGAGGCCGCGCACGGCACCGTCACCCGCCACTATCGCCAGCACCAGAAGGGCGAGGAGACCTCGACCAACTCGATCGCCTCGATCTTCGCCTGGACGCGGGGCCTCGCCCACCGCGCCAAGCTCGACGGCAACGACAAGCTGGCGAAGTTCGCCGAGACGCTGGAGAAGGTCTGCGTCGACACGGTCGAGTCCGGCTACATGACGAAGGATCTCGCGCTCCTCGTCGGCCCCGACCAGAAGTGGCTGACGACGACCGGCTTCCTCGACAAGGTCGACGAGAACCTGCGGAAGGCGATGGCCTGAGGCACGGTCCGCGTCAGCGGACGAAACGCATCGCGTTTCGAGTGCTGAACGTCTGAGGCCCAAATCCGAGGGCCGGGTCGAGCCGATAGTTTGGGGAAAGGGCGCGGTCTCCCGCGCCCTTTTTCGTTTGGGTCGGGGTGGGCCGCGTGATCCGCCGTCTTCCCTCGCCGGGTCCCCGTTCGACCGCTCGCCGGCGGGGAGAGGTCGCCGCAGAGCGCTGCGGCTGTCCGTCTTCCGCGGCCCGGCCCTACGAGACCGTATAGGTGGCCGCGTGCGCCAGGCGGTCGGCGAGTTCGGGGCTGGCCGCGACGAGGTCGTCGATATCGTCGCCGTCGAGCATGAGGAGCTGGGTGGGAACGAGGGCGTGGACGCGCACGTCGGAGCGGGACCGTCCGCTGGCCTCGACCTCGCCGAAATACGAGCCGGACGCCAGGCGCATGTGCCCGTCGCCGGTCTCTATCTCGATCTCGCCGGACACGACGAAGAAGATGGCGCGCGGAACCGCGCCGCGCGGGACGATCGTCTCGCCGGCCTCGGTCTTGCGCGCGCGAAGACGGGGAACGACGCCGGCGAGCGTGGCTGCGTCCAGCGAGGCGAAGACCGGCATCCGCGCGACCATGCCCCAGGTCACCACGAAGGCGCGCCGACGCATCATCTCGACGAAGGAGGAGGCGAAGATGCCGATCGGCAGAGCCAGCGTGAAGATGCCGGTGATCATGCTGACCGCGGCGATCAGCCTGCCGATCGGCGTGACGGGAAAGACGTCGCCATAGCCGACCGTGGTGACGGTGACGACCGCCCACCACATGCTCTGGATCACCGAGCCGAACTTGTCCGGCTGGGCCGCGTTCTCCGCCGCGTACATCGCCGACGCGGAGAGCAGCACGTTGCCGCACACCAGCAGGAAGCACATCATCAGGCCGTGGCGTTCGGCCCGCAGCGCATCGAGGACGGTGGCCATGCCCGGCGAGTAGCGCGCGATCTTGAGGAAGCGCAGGAGCCGCAGGATGGTCAGGCTGCGCATGTCGACGTTGAGGAAAGGCGCCACGTAGAACGGCGCGATCGCGACGAGATCGACCAGCCCGGCCGCCGAGGTCGCGTATCGGGCCCTGGCCTGAAGCGGGGTGAGGCCGCGATAGTGCGGATTCTCGACGCTGACCCAGAGCCGCAGCAGGTATTCGACCGTGAAGAAGATCAGGGAGACCGCGCCGATGACGACGAAATGGCCCGGGAACAGGAAGGCGAGCCGCTTGTCGGTGAAGGCGACGGCGGCCACGACGTTGACGGCGATCACGGCGACGATCACCTGGTTGACGAAGCGGCCCGTCGGGTCGTTCGGATCCTCGCGCTCGAGGATCGCGTAGACGCGCCGCCGCATTCCGTTCGCCTTGCCGGCCATCCCGAATCCCCGCCGTCTGATCGCGAATCGCCGACGATCATAAAAGCCCTCGCGGCGGGGCGGTATGGGCTTCACGCCGCGCCGACGGGACCTTCGTCCTCGGGGTTCAGTTCCTCGGAGATGATGTCGCCGCCGCGGACGACACGCTCCTTGCCGACCCGGGCCTCGGCGATCTGCTTGATCCGCTCCGCGATTTCGGGGCGGCGCTCCATCAGGGTGTGGAAATCGTCGGCGGCGAGGGCCAGCAGGTTGACGCGGGTGACGGCGGCGACGGTAGCAGAGCGGCGCGACTTCTTGAGGATTGCCACCTCGCCGAAGAAATCGCCGCTGCCCAGCCGCGCCGTCTGGTCTTTCAGGTCAAGCTCGACCTCGCCACTGGCGATGAAATACATCGTATCGGCGGCTTCGCCTCGGCGCACGATGATGCCGCCGGCGGGCACCGTTTGCGCTTTCAACAGGCTCATGATCTCGGCGATCTCCGAAGCGTTGAGCGTCGAGAACAGCGGCACGCGGGCGACCATGCTCCACGTGACGACGAATTCGCGGCGATGCACCTCCTGGACGAAGGCGGTCGCGACGATGCCGAGGGGCAGCGCGAACATGGCCAGCCCGAACAGCATGATCACGCCGCCGAGCATCTTGCCGACGACGGTGACGGGCACGACGTCGCCGTAGCCGACGGTGGTCAGCGTGACGACCGCCCACCACAGGGCCTGTGGTATGGAACCGAAGACGTCCGGCTGGGCATTGCGTTCGGCGGCGTACATCACGGCGCCGGCGATGAGAATGAGGCCGGCCATGATGATGAGGCAGGCGGCGAGCGCCCGCCATTCGGCCTGGAGGGCGCGGCCGAGGCTGCGCAGGCCGGTCGAGTAGCGGGCAAGCTTGAAGAAACGGACCAGCCGGAATACGCGCAGGATGCGCAGGTCGAGCGGCAGGATGAAGGCGAGGTAGAAGGGCAGGAACGCGAGGAGGTCTATGATCGCGTAGGGTGTGAGGACATAGCGCAGCCGCGCCCGCCCGGGCTTCATGTCGGAATAGGGCATGTGCTCCGGCGCCACCCAGACGCGCACCGCGTATTCGACGGTGAAGATCAGGACCGAGACGAATTCGATCAGGTGGAACGCCGAGGCGTGCTGGGCGTACAGGCTGGGGACCGTCTCCAGGCAGACGGAGACGACGTTGACGACGATCACGGCGACCAGGAAGGCGTCGACTGCCTTGGCCAGCCAGCTGTCGGAGGGGCCCTCCTCGATGATCCGAAAAGCCTTGTGGCGGCGGCTTTCGGCCCCGGCGTGGCGGCGGGAGCGGTGCTTGGCGCTGCCCAGTGCCGCGACGAGCGCGCCGATCCAGCCCAGCATTCACTCCTCCTCCCGTTCGAGCAGCACCAGCTCGCGGTCGCGCTCCTGGTCGATACGGCGCGACACCGCATCCTCCGGCCACCCCAATCCGGACAGGATCCGGCCTGCCAGGCGCAAGCTCGCTTCCACCGCCTCCGGGACGACGACCTCGGCGCCCAGCCGGGACAGCGCGCGCGCGTGCTCGGCGTCGCGGGCGCGCGCATAGACCGGCGCGTCGGGCCGGCGCCGGCAGGCGGCGCGGACCATGTGCTCGGCATTCTGCGGCGAGTCGACCGTGACGATGAAGGCCCTCGCGCGCTCGGCGCCGGCACGGTCGAGGATCTCCTCGCGGCCGGCGTCGCCGAAGAAGATGCGACGCCCCTCCTTGCGCTCGCGACCGACGAGCCGGGCGTTCTGGTCGATCGCCACATAGGGGACGTTCTCGGACTCGAGCACCCGGGCGATCGTGCGCCCGACGCGGCCGAAGCCGCCGATCACGACGTGGCCCTCCAGCGCTTCGGCCTCCCTGCCGTCCGCTCCCTCGTCCTCGTCCAGCACCTGAATGCGCCGCGAGACGACGACGCTCAGGCGCGACAGGAACGGCGTCGCGGCCATCGACAGGCCGACGACGACCACCAGGAACTGGCTCGCGTCCGCCGACAGGACGCCGTTGGAGCGGGCGAGCGAGAACAGGACGAAACCGAACTCGCCGGCCTGGGCGAGCAGGATGGCGGTTTCGGCGCCTTCCAGGGACTGGCCCGCGCGATTGTGCCAGGACGATCACATCTGTTCCGGTAGGCATTACCGGCGAAGGCGGTGGTCATTCGAGCAGCCGCTGGTCCACTTCATCGTCATCATCGTCGAGAAGGCGCTCGCCTTCCCGGATCGCTGCGCCGCCGATGCCGAGCAACTCGATAGCATAACCGGCGGCATCGGAAAACGGCAACAGCACGACGGCCGCCCCAAGAGACGTGAACAGCCGCATCTCGCGCACGTCATGGCACCTAACCGCGATCTTGCCTGCGAAACCTTCCTTTTGCAGGCTATCGATCAGGGCGATACGGCTGTCCTGAAATGAGATACTGCTGCCGATCGACGGCGTTGCTACCACGACCCATTTCGCCGCCGCCAGCGGCAAAGTCGGAATGAACTCTGGATCCTCAGCATCACCGTAGACGGCGTGCCGGCCGCGGCGGCGCCACCGACGAACCGCCTCCGGATCGAAATCGACGCCGAGAACCGAGTGGCCGCGCGATTGGATGGCTCGGCCGATGGACGTTCCGTAGCGGCCGAGCCCGAACAGGATGATGTCGTAGGTGTGGTTCCTGGCGTCGTCCTCGAGCGCGAGTTCGCGGAACGGGTCGTTTCGCTCGAGAAAGCCGAGATAGGGCTCGAAGACACGGTACAGCTGATAGGAATAGATAATCATGTAGGTCGACGCGGTGATAGTGATCAGGCCCACCAGCGTCACGAGGCCAAGCGCATCCGGCCGTACCTGACCGAGCGTCAGTCCCATCGCCATGAAAATGAGCGAGAACTCGCTGATCTGTGCAACCGTAAGGCCGGCAAGAAACCCGGTCCGCTTGCCGTAGCCCATGTAGCCCATGATGGCCATGACGATCAGCGGATTGCCGACGAGAACGAATGCCGACAGCACCAGTGATCCGAATACCTGGTCGCCGAGAACGCTCAGATCGAGGCGTGACCCCAATCCGACGAAAAAGAAGAGCAGCAGGAAATCTCGGAGACTGGCGAGCCTCGAGGCGATGGCGTCGCGATAGGAGGTGGAAGCCAGAGCGATGCCTGCCAGAAGGCCGCCCAGTTCTTTGCCGAAGCCAAGAAAATCGCCCAGAGCGGCGAACAGGACCGCCCAGGCGAGCGAGAACGTGACGAGCAGCTCCGGTACGCGGGCGACGAGCCGTACCAACTCCTCGGCTGCATAGCGCGCGAATACGACCACGATGGCAACCATCACCAGACCACTGCCGACGACGCCGGCGATGCCGAACCCCGACGGACTGTCGCCGGCCCCCACGCCGATCGCCGACAGCGCGACCATCGCCACAACCACGGCAATGTCCTGCACGATCAGAAAACCGAGCGCGATACGGCCGTGCAGGGAATCGAGCTCGCGCTTGTCGGAGAGCAGCTTGACGATGATGATGGTGCTGGAGAATGTCAGCGCGACCGAGACATAGACGCTGGTCAGCGCGTCCAGGCCCAGCGACAGGCAGATTCCGAATCCGACCACGGAGGTGAAGATCACCTGGCCCAGCCCCGTGGCAAGCGCCACGGCGCCGAGGCTGCGGATGATCTTGAGGTCGAGCTTCAATCCGACCAGGAACAGGAGCGCCGCGATGCCGACCTCGGCCAGGAGATCGATATGGTCGGCCGAATGGACGACGCCCAAGGCATCGCCGCCGACCAGAATGCCGGTGGCGATGAAGGCGACGATCAGCGGCTGCTTCAGCAGCAGCCCGAGGATGCCCACCGCCGATGCGATCGCCATCAGCAGCGCCAGTTCGTAGAAGACGTTGCCGCCGCTCAACTCGGTCATGGCCGGTCTGGTATCTTCCTCATCTGTCTACCGGCGCCGATCCCGACCCCGTCGGGCGTGTCACCATGCAAGGCCTGTCGTTCCAATTGTCCCGGTCCCGGGGGCGGCCGAATCAGGAACGCATAGTGCCCGTTATCCCGGCCGGCGCGAAGCGGAACCGGCGGGAAAGGCCGGGCCGGAGAATATTCAACCGACTGGTTGACTATTCATGCCGGCCCGGATATATTCAACCACATGGTTGAATTACAGACACCCGAACTGAACGCCGTCTTCCACGCCCTCGGCGACGCCACGCGCCGGCGGATGCTGCGGGAGCTGAGCCTGGGCGAGCGCACGGTGAGCCAGCTCGCCGAGCCGTTCGACATCTCGCTCGCCGCCGCGTCGAAGCACATCAAGGCGCTGGAGGGCGCCGGCCTGATCCGCCGCGAGGTGAGGGGGCGCACGCATGTCTGCCGCCTCGCGCCGGGCCCGCTCGAGAGCGCGCACGAATGGCTGAGCTTCTACGAGCGCTTCTGGACGGACCGCCTCGATGCCCTCGACCGGCTCCTGCGCGAGGAAGACGCCGGCAAGCACGATCCCAACGGAGAGAACGGAGAAGAGCGATGACCGACACTGCGACGACCGACACAGCGACGACCGACGCCTACGGCGCCGTCACCGGACCCGCCACGCTGACGATCCGGCGCGTCCTGCCGGGCCCCGTCGAGCGCGTCTGGGCCTACCTGACCGAGAGCGACCTGCGCCGCAAGTGGCTCGCCGCCGGCGAGATGACGCTGACGCCCGGCGCCGAGTTCGAGCTCGTCTGGCGCAACGACGAACTGTCCGACCCGCCCGGCGAGCGCCCCGAGGGCGATTCGGGCGAGCACCGCGCGACCTGCGAGATCCTGGCGGCCGAGCCGCCGCGCATGCTCTCGTTCCGCTTCGCCGAGCACGGCGACGTCACCATCACGCTCGAGCCGCGCGGCAGCACCGTGCTCCTGACGCTCGTCCACGCCCGCGCGCCGAACCGCTCGACGCTGCTCGGCGTCTCGGCCGGCTGGCATGCGCATCTCGACGTGCTGGTCGCGGTGGCGGAGGGCCGCAGGCCGGCGCCGTTCTGGGACAGCTTCGCCCCCCTCAAGGCGGAGTACGACCGGCGCCTGCCGGCCTGAGGCCGCGGCAGAGGCCGGGCAGAGGCGAGACGGTGCCGTCAGGCGGCGGCGGCGAGGCTCGCTGCCGCCGCCCGCTCCTCGAGGATGTCGGCGTAGGGGGAAAGGTCGAAGCCGGCGCGGCCGGCGATCCCGACCGTCTCGCCGACGCCGAGGCGGGCGACGCTCGCCTGCGCCCACAGGAGCGCCGCGCGCGTGCCGGTGCCGCAATAGAACAGCACCGGGCCGGCGAGTTCGGCAACGGCTGCGGCGAAGTCCGCGACCGGGCCGTCCTCGGCGACGTCGACGCTGGCGACGGGCAGATAGCGGAACGAAAGCCCGTTGCGCCGGGCGGCCGCCGCCGCCGCGCCGCTGTCGAGCTGGCCCTCGGCCTCGCCGTCCGGACGGTTCGAAACGACGGCGCGCACGCCGAGCGCCGCCAGCCGGTCGAAGTCCGCCGCGCGAAGCTGGCCGGCGACGAAGACGCCCTGCTCGAGTTCGACGATGTCCGCCATTGTCGTAACGCCTTCCTTCGCCGCCACGCGGCCGGTCCTTGATCCGTCACTGAAAATAGGGAGCCGGCGGGCCTGCCCCCAAGCACCGGCAACCAAAGTTCCGGAGAAACGGGAAAAATCCTGCTCCCCCGCGTCGAAAGCGTGGAAAATGCGTTCCAGGGCGGCGAAAACGGGGCGACCGCCTGCCGCTGGCAGGCGGACTAGCCGGCCCGGCCATCCGGCCCGGGTGCGCCCGGCTCGTTTCCGCCCGGCTCGTTTCCGTCCGGCTCGTTTCCGTCCGGGTCGGCCGGGGCGCCGTCGGCGACTTCCGCCCCGTCCGGGTCTTCGAGCAGGACGAAATCGCGAACCGGGCCGAGCGCGCCGGGGGGAAGCTGGGAGGGGCGGGCCCACAAGACCCAGTCGAACAGGAGGCGCTCCCGCCAGCCGGGCGGGACCAGGGCGCAGGCCTCGTCACACAGGTCGAGCACCCAGCAGAGACTCAAGTCGGCGCGCAATCTCGTTGCGGAATTCATCGATATCCTCCGGTCCTTCGTCGAGGGGCTGCGTCCGCGCGGACGCGTCCCGGGCGAGGCCGCGCTCCACGTCGATCAGCGTCTCCAGCGTGCGGGCGAGCGTCGAGAGGTTCTGCGCCGCGCGGATCGCGCCGTCGGGGGCGTCCTCGGCCTCCAGCATCGCCAGGTGCCGGTTCACCGCGAGCCACAGCCGCCGCGCCGTCTCCGCCCTGTCCACGTCCTGAAACCCGGCGACCCCGGGGAGGGCGGCCGGGGCGGCGCCGGCGGCGGGCTCCTCCCTCTCCCGCGAGCGGGAGAGGGATGGGGTGAGGGTCCGTGAGGCGGCTGTGCCCTGGTCGCCGGCGAGCGCGCGCAGCGCCGGCGTCGGCGGAACGGGCGGCCGCAGCTTCTGGCGCCGCGGCGTGACGCCCGGCCGGCGCGTCGTCGCCCACGTCTCGCGGCGGGCGCGCTGGTAGATCGCCGATTCCGACACCTCGGCCAGGACGGCGATCTCGGCGATGGTGAGCTCGGAGGCTTCGTAGAGCCTGCGGACCAGCGCGAGGCGGTCCTCGGGGAGGTGGGGCATGGGGGGACTCCTCGTGCAAGGCAGTGATCTTGGTGTCGAGGCGGCGCGGCAGGTACCCCACCTCTCCCATGGGGAGAGGTCGGATCGCGTCAGCGATCCGGGTGAGGGGTTGCAGCGTGAGCTTTGAACCTGCCGGCCCTCGGCTTGCGCCTCGGGCGTTCGTCGCTCGAAACGCGTTGCGTTTCGTCCGCTTCGCAAACCGGTCCTCACCCCCTCACC
>JAEWYT010000161.1 GCA_023458595.1 Pseudomonadota bacterium | reverse complement strand
GGCTGAGGCAGCAGCCGGCCCGCGTTCCCTGGCGCCCGATCCCCCAACATGTCATCGGACGCCTGGCAATTCTTCTATTTGAGACGGAAACAGGTTCGCAAGGTAGCGGCGGCAGTTCCGCCTCGCGTCCGCCGGCGTGCACCGTCCCGACAGGATCCGCCACCACAGGATGTCGACGAGCCCGACGAGGCCGAGACTGGCGACCCGCGTGTCGATCGCGGAGCCCGCGGCGTCCGCGAGCCGGTCGAACTGGGCACAGACGCGGTCCTCGAAATCCCTCGCCGTCGCTGTGCAGACCGAAAAGTAGTCCGGGCTGGCGGTCCCCGCTCCCCAGAAGGCCTCGAGCGCGGCGACCTTGTCGTTGGAGAAGACGACCGGATCGAAGGCGGAGTCCGCCAGCGCGACGAGCGTGGCGGCCGGCGATCCGGCGCCCTCTTCCATCGCGCGGTCGAGGCTGTCCGTCATCTCGGCGGCCAGGCGGGCCAGCGTCGCGTCGAGCAGGTCCTGCTTCGTCTCGAAGTGGAAGTTGACCATGGCCGCCGTCAGGCCGGCGCGCTCGGCCACCTTGCCGAGCGTCAGGCTCGAAAGCCCGTGCCCGGCGATCGTCTCGATCGTCGCGTCCATGAGCTGTTCGCGCCGCGCATCCTGCGGCAAGCGGCTGCGATGGGAGCTTTCCTGCCTTGCGTGCATGCCCGAATCGATGCGAAGTCAATTAAATGAGCATTTAAGTCCCGTTGTCGAAGCTTGACAAGCGCCGCGATGTCGCGCGGATGTTCGATTGGCGGGAGACGGGGCGCACGCGATCCCGTTCCGCGGCAAAAAGCCGCTCCGGGAGGCAGGGATGCTCGATCATTTCGGCTACGTCGCTTCGGACTTCGAGCGGTCGAAGGCGTTCTACGAGAAGGCCCTCGCGCCGCTCGGCTACGCGGTCGTGATGGAAGTCGGGCCGGAGGAGACGGGCGGACCGCGCCACTGCGGATTCGGCGCGGCGGGCAAGCCGGATTTCTGGATCGGCGACGCGGGCGCGCCGAGCGGTCCGTTCCACATGGCCTTCGCCGCGGCCGACCGGGCGGCCGTCGATGCCTTCCATGCCGCCGCGCTCGCCGCCGGCGCCACGGACAACGGCGCGCCGGACCCGAGGCCCCACTACCATCCCGACTACTACGGCGCGTTCGTGCTCGATCCCGACGGGCACAACATCGAGGCGGTCTGCCACCGCCCCGAATGAAGGCCCGAACGAAGGCGGGCGCGGTCTACTCGGCCGCTTCCACCTTCGGGCGCGGGAACAGGACGCTCAGCAGGCCCTCGCCCTCGTCGATCGCCTCCCGCCACAGCGAGATGGGCGTAGGGATCGGCGGGTTGATCAGGCCGAGCACGTCGCCCTCCTGCCACTGCAGGCGCGCGCCGTGCTTGCGGGCGACGCGCTGCATGCGCGCGTTCTCCGGCAGGCAGGTCATGATCAGCTTGCTCAGGCCCCGGTTGCGCGCCGCGCGCATGACGCGGCCGAGCAGGGCGGTGCCGACGCCGGTGTCCTGCCAGCCTTCCTCGACGCTGAAGGCGGCTTCCGCGGTCGCGTCGAACGGGCCGCCGATCGGGTGCAGTTCCGCGCCGGCGCGGATCGCGCCGTCGACGAACCAGCCGTAGACGGTCGCATCGCCCGAGAACAGGCGATCGACATGCTGTTCGATGAACAGATCGGACACCCCGCCGCTGAACCGGCTGCGCCGGCTCGCGGGCGAGAGCCGCAAGAGATGGTCGCGGAAATCCTGCCGCTCCGCGCCGCTTACCCTCCGGATGACGCCCTCCTTCACCGATGAATGCGCCATGGCACACCTCCTGAAGTCGGTCGGTCCGAATCGCGGTAGAGAATTGTGCGCCGCAGCATCACTTTCAAGGGGCATTTTTGCATTGCACAAAAATGGTGCGGCCGCGGCGGATGCCTCGCGAAGCACCAGCGCGCACGGCGTTTACCTTGAAAGGCCAGAGCGGGGCTGGGGCGTGGCCGGGAACATTATCGGGATATTTACCAATCTCGCCGCATTTTGAGGCGACGCTTCGCAGGAGCGGAATCCGTGCCGGCCCGGCGGGCGTCCGGCGAAACGGACGCGATGAAGCGAAACGCCGGATGCGCGGCCGGAACCCGACCTTTCCGCGGTCGGTCGGGGGGAAAGCGGCGCCGCCGGCCAGGGTTGTCGCCGCAGGTCCCGCAAGTTAGGGTCGCGGCCAGAGGGACTTGCGGCGGAACAAAATCATGACAATCCGGCTCCGGCCCGTTGCGGGCGTACTCATCCTGGCGCTGCCGGCACTGGCGGCCTGCAGCGGCAATTCCTCCCGCGTCCGCCCGTTGCCGCCGATGCCGACGGGCCCGGTCGCCACCCAGCCGCTGCCGGACCCCAACGCCACCGCGGCCCAGACCCCGGAATCGCCGCCGCCGCCGCCCTTCGACTCGCAGACCGACACGGGGACGGGCGAACCGCAGCAGCAGACGGCCGCACTGCCGCAGGCCCAGGAGACGCCGACCAAGGAGAGCGTGCTCGGCCAGTGGGCGCTCGCCGGCCCGAGCGATTCCTGCCAGCTGTTCGTGACGCTCACCAGCTGGACCGGCGGCTATCGCGCCTCCACGCGCGGCTGCTCGTCGCCGGAGCTGACCAGCGTCGGAGCCTGGAACATCGAGGGCGATCTCGTCGTCCTGAAGGACAATGACGGCAATGCCGTGGCGCGGCTCGCCAAGGCCGGCGCGACCCAGTACAACGGTCGCCTCGATCTCGGCGGTGCGGTCTCGATGACCCGGTAGGGAATCCGCCGAATTCCATCCAGACGCGGGGGTCAGGCCATGGCCGAGTACCATCTCTATTGCTTCGCCCAGTCCGGCAACGCCTACAAGGCGGCGCTGATGCTGGAGACCACCGGCTGCGACTGGGGCTCGCGCTTCGTCGACTTCTTCAACGGGGAGACGCGCACGCCCGAGTACCGGCGCATCAACGTGATGGGCGAGGTGCCGGTGCTGGTGCACGGCGAAACGACGCTCAGCCAGTCCGGCGTGATCCTCGACTACCTCGCGGAGAAGACCGGCAAGCACGGCTGGAAGAACGACGACGAGCGGCGCGAGATCCTGCGCTGGATCCTGTTCGACAACCACAAGTTCACGAGCTACACGGCGACCTACCGGTTCCTGAAGACCTTCGTGAAGGAACCGAACGCGGACGTCCTGGAATTCTTCGGCGGCCGCATGAAGGCGGCCTTCTCGGTGCTCGCCGCCCATCTCGCCGACCGCGACTGGGTCGCGCTCAACAGGGCGACCATCGCCGACCTGTCGCTGTGCGGCTACATGTTCTTCGAGGACGAGATCGGGGTGAACTTCTCCGAGAGCTATCCGGCGATCGCCCGCTGGCTCGACCGCGTCAAGGCGCTGCCGAACTGGAAGCACCCCTACGAGCTGATGCCGGGCCACCCGATCCCGGGGAGCTGACCGGGTCCCGGGAGCCGATTGCCGCGGTTCATCGCGGCTTCTGCACCAGCGCCAGGCCGTCGAGCTTCTCGAAGAACTTCTCGCCGCGTCCCCAGTCGATCGCCTCGTGGCGCACGGGGATCAGCCCTTCCTTGCAGGCGTAGTGCTGGAACAGCGGCACCGTCATGAAGTTGCGCGCGTGCGGGGCCTTCTGGAAATCGTCGCAGGGACCGGCGTCGCGATTGGAGTGGTGGGTGAAGAAATACCCGCCCGGCACGAGCACGCGGGCGGCCTCGCGCAGATAGTGGCGCACCACGTCGGAGTCGAAGTGCACCATCGAATCCCAGCAGAACAGGAAGGTCACCGAGCCGGAGTCGATCTCCTTGAGCGTGACGCCGTCGTTGCGGATCAGCGTCAGCTTGGGATTGCCGGCGAAGCGCTCGGCGCAGAAGTCGATGTTCTCCTGCAGCGGATCGACGCCGATCACCTTGTCGGAACGCTGAAGCAGGATGTCGGTCATGCGGCCGTGGCCGACGGCGATCTCGCAGACGGACTTGAAGCTGACCTTCTCGCCCTTCAGGTAGGGCTCGATGATGCCGGTCCACTGGGTGAGCGCGTTCTTCTCCACCGCGTCGTAGTAGGGCGTCTCGGCCCAGCGTCGCACGACGCCCGAGGTGTGCTCGACGAGCTCGTCGAGCCCCTGGACCACCTTGCCGCCGCCCGCCCGGGGCGGGGTCTTCCTGGAGAAAAAACGACCGATCATCGGCTTGCCTTGCACGGTTGCGTTCACGCGGCTCACATCCGCCGCTCGACCATCTTCTTCTTGATCGCGGCGATGGCCTTCGCCGGGTTGAGATGCTTCGGGCAGGTCTGCGCGCAGTTCATGATCGTGTGGCAGCGGTAGAGGCGGAACGGGTCCTCGAGGTTGTCGAGACGCTCGCCGGTCGCCTCGTCGCGGCTGTCGACGATCCAGCGGTAGGCCTGCAGGAGCACGGCCGGGCCGAGGTAGCGGTCGCCGTTCCACCAGTAGGACGGGCAGGAGGCCGAGCAGCAGGCGCAGAGGATGCACTCGTAAAGGCCGTCGAGCTTCTCGCGGTCCTCGTGGCTCTGCCGCCATTCCTTCTCCGGCTCGGGCGTCGTGGTCTGCAGCCACGGCTGGATCTCACGGTGCTGGGCGTAGAAGGTGGTCAGGTCGGGAACCAGGTCCTTCACCACCGGCATGTGAGGCAGCGGATAGACCTTCACCGCGCCGTCGACCTCGTCCATGCCCTTGGTGCAGGCCAGGGTGTTCATTCCGTCGATGTTCATGGCGCACGAGCCGCAGACGCCCTCGCGGCAGGAGCGGCGCAGCGTCAGCGTCGGATCGACGTTGTTCTTGATCCACAGGAGCGCGTCGAGAACCATCGGGCCGCAGTCGTCGAGATCGACATAGTAGGTGTCCATCTGCGGGTTCCTGCCGTCCTCCGGGTTCCAGCGGTAGATGCGAATCTCGCGCAGGCGCGTCGCACCCTCCGGCTTCGGCCAGATCTTGCCCTCGAGGACGATCGAGTTCTTGGGAAGCGTCAGCTGGACCATTTCGGCTCCTGTACGGCCATTCGGCGTGCAACTTGGGCGGGGTCAGACCCGCTTTCCGGTTAAGACGGCGTTGGCCACGGTTTTCGTCTGAAGCTCATAGCCGCGCGTGGCCAGCGCGGCAAGGCAATCGGTCTCCCAGCGCTCCGACACGTCGGTCTCGACGATCACAGCGCGCGGCAGCAGGCTGTCGGGAGCGGCGTCCAGGAACGGCACAAGGGCACGGTCCTCGTAGCCCTCGACGTCGATCTTCAGGACGTCGACGCGGGTGACCCGCGCCTCTTCGAGGATGTCGAGGAGGGGACGCACCGGCACCGCGAAGCGGCCGTCCGGGCGGAAGGCGACGTCCTCGATCAGCGAGGACTGGCCGACATTGCCGCCGGCGCTGGCGTGCAGGTCCGCCGTTCCGGGCTCGGCGCCCGCTGCGGCGCGGACGACAAGGACGTTGGCGAGGCCGTTCGCCGCGACGTTGAAGGCGAGCCGGGCGGCAGTCTCCGGGTGCGGCTCGATGGCGATCACGCGGCCGGAGGGGCCGATGCGGCGGGCGGCCCACAAGGCGTAGAGGCCGACATTGGCGCCGACATCGACGAAAATGCCGCTCCTTTCCAGGTAGGGCGCGATCGCATCGCGCTCGTCCCGGTCCGGAAAGCGGCCGCGCGCCATGGCGACGCGGTCGGAATGGTTGTCGGCGGGATAGGCGCGCAGCCGCAGGCCCTCGGCCTCGATGTCGAAGGGGCCGGGCGCGACGCGGGCGAGGACGTTGCGCAGCCGGGCGCGGTTGAGCGGGGACAGCCGGCGGGAATCGGCGACGCGCCACAGCGCCTGCGGCAGCGCGCCGGGCCGGCGCGCGCCGAATCCGGCCGCCTCGTCGACCGGTCCGGGTCGCAGGGTCTCGGCCATCGCGGCTGCCATCGTCCGCGCCTCGCCTCAGTACACCCGGGCCTTCGGCTCGATGTACTGCACGTCGTTGGTCATCGTGTAGGAGTGCACCGGCCGGTAGTCGATCCTGACCTGGTGCGTCGCCTGATCGGCCCACGCGAGCGTGTGCTTCATCCACTCCCTGTCGTCGCGGTCGGGATAGTCCTCGCGGGCGTGGGCGCCGCGGCTCTCGGTGCGGTTCGCCGCACCTTCCATGGTGACCACGGCCTGGGTGATCAGGTTGTCGAACTCCAGCGTCTCGACGAGGTCGCTGTTCCAGATCAGCGAGCGGTCGGTGACCCTGATATCCTTCGCCGACTTCCAGACCTCGTGGATCAGGCCCCTGCCCTCGGCGAGGATCTCGCCGGTGCGGAACACCGCGCAGTTGGTCTGCATGACCTTCTGCATGTCGAGGCGCAGCTGCGCGGTCGGCGTGCCGCCGTCGGCGTAGCGGAAGTGGTCGAGCCGCTCGATCGCGTTCTGGCCGGCGTCCTTCGGCAGGTCGGGGTGCTTCTCGCCGGGCGATATCGTCTCGGCGCAGCGCAGGCCGGCGGCGCGGCCGAAGACGACGAGATCGATCAGCGAATTGGAGCCGAGGCGGTTGGCGCCGTGCACGGAGACGCAGGCCGCCTCGCCGATCGCCATCAGGCCCGGCACCACCGCGTCGGGATCGTCGCCGACCCTGGTCAGCACCTCGCCGTGGTAGTTCGTCGGGATGCCGCCCATGTTGTAGTGGACGGTCGGCAGCACCGGGATCGGTTCCTTGGTGACGTCGACGCCGGCGAAGATGCGGGCCGATTCCGAGATACCGGGCAGGCGCTCGGCCAGCACTTTCGGGTCGAGGTGATCGAGGTGCAGGAAGATGTGGTCGTTTTTCCTGCCGACGCCGCGGCCCTCGCGGATCTCGATGGTCATCGCGCGGGAGACGACGTCGCGCGAGGCGAGGTCCTTGGCGTGCGGGGCGTAGCGCTCCATGAAGCGCTCGCCTTCCGAATTGACCAGGTAGCCGCCCTCGCCGCGCGAGCCCTCGGTGATGAGGCAGCCGGCGCCGTAGATGCCGGTCGGGTGGAACTGGACGAATTCCATGTCCTGCAGGGGCAGGCCGGCGCGCAGCACCATGCCGCCGCCGTCGCCGGTGCAGGTGTGCGCCGAGGTGCAGGAGAAGTAGGCGCGACCGTAGCCGCCCGTGGCAAGGATCGTCCTGTGGGCGCGGAAGCGGTGCAGCGTGCCGTCGTCGAGGCAGAGCGCCACGACGCCGCGGCAGGCGCCGTCCTCCATGATCAGGTCGATCGCGAAATACTCGATGAAGAACTCGGTGTCGTGCCTGAGCGACTGGCCGTACAGCGTGTGCAGCATCGCGTGGCCGGTGCGGTCGGCCGCCGCGCAGGTGCGCTGGGCGATGCCCTCGCCGTAATGGGTCGTCATGCCGCCGAACGGGCGCTGGTAGATCTTGCCTTCCTCGGTGCGCGAGAAGGGCAGGCCGTAGTGCTCGAGCTCGTAGACGGCGGCGGGCGCGTGCCGGCACAGGTATTCGATGGCGTCCTGGTCGCCGAGCCAGTCGGAGCCCTTGACGGTGTCGTACATGTGCCAGCGCCAGTCGTCCGGGCCCATGTTGCCGAGCGAGGCGGCGATGCCGCCCTGGGCGGCCACCGTATGGCTGCGGGTCGGGAACACCTTGGAGACGCAGGCCGTCTTCAGGCCGGCCTCGGCCGCGCCCAGCGCGGCGCGCAGGCCGGAGCCGCCGGCGCCGACGACGACGACGTCGAAGGTGTGGTCGATGAAGGGATATTCGCGGCCGTTGACGCCCGGAACGGACATGCCGTCGCCCTTGGTCTCACCGTTCTTCGCCATGTCAGCCTCCGAAGGCGAGCTTGAGTACGGCGAACGCGGCCGACAGGCCGACAATCGCGCAGAAGAAGGTGTTCAGCATGATCAGCAGGATCTTGTTCGTCTCGCCGTGGACGTAGTCCTCGATGATCACCTGCATGCCGAGCCTCATGTGCGTCACCACCGAGAGGATGGCGAGCAGCAGCAGGATCGCGATCACCGGCGAGGACAGGGTGGCGGCGACGACGCGGTACTTGTCGCCGGCCAGGATGATGACCAGCAGGACGAAGAAGATCGTCAGCGGCACGTTGGCGAGCGCGGTCAGGCGCTGCTGCCAGAAATGCCCGGTGCCTTCCTTCGCCGATCCGAGGCCGCGCACGCGGCCGAGTGGGGTGCGCATGGCGGGTCTCCTCACTTCACCATGTAGCCGACGATCCAGACGAGGACCGTCAGCGAAACGGAGCCGACGATCGTCGCCCAGGCCATGCGGTCGGCCGTCTTCAGCTCGAAGCCGTAGCCGAGGTCCCAGACGAAGTGGCGCAGGCCCCCGAGCATGTGGTGGATCAGCGCCCAGGTGAAGCCGAACAGCACGATCTGCCCGGGAATCGAGCCGGCGAGGCCGTTGACGAACCTGAAATAGCGCGGCCCGCTCGCCGCGGCGATCAGCCACCAGGCGAGCAGCGCCATGCCGAAATAGAGCGCCGCGCCGGTGATCCGGTGCAGGATCGACATGACCATCGTCACGATGGGCCTGAAGATCTGGAGATGGGGCGAGAGTGGCCGGTCGGCCGCGGTCTTCACGTCAGCCATGGTTATCCGCTTCGGTACGTCCCGGATTTTCGAACGAATCCGGGACGGGGGGACCTGTATGCAGGGTCTTCTATCGCCCGACCGCCCGGCTGGCAACGCATCCTGCGGAATGGAAGGCATGCCCCGGGGGAAAGCGAGCGGTCCCCCGGGGGGCCGTGACGGTGGTCCCGAAGCCGTCGCCTTCGGGCGCGCGCCGGGCGAATCCCGCAGTCGCGGACGCGGCGGTTCGCGCCCTGCCCTTCGCCGGCCGGGCCTCAGCGGGGGACGAGCGCCCAGTAGTCGATGTCGAGGATCACGGCGGGATCGTAGCGATTGTTGGCGTCGACATAGGGAAAGTCGGCGCAGGGGCGGTCCTTGGTGGCGACGGTGCGCAGCCGCAGCGCGCCGGCGTCGTCGCGGCCGGGCATCTCGGCGGTCTCGATCACCTCCGACCAGGCGTAGACCGTCTCGCCGGCGAACAGCGGGGCGACGTGGCGGCCGCCGTTGATCGCGGCGACGTGCCAGGCGTTGGCGAGGCCGTTGAAGGAGAGCGCGCGGGCGAGCGAGATGACGTGGCCGCCGTAGATCAGCCGCCGGCCGAAGCGCCCCCGGCCTTCGGTGTGCTGGTTGAAATGCACCTTCGCGGTGTTCTGGTAGAGCCGCGTGGCGATCTGGTGCTCGGCCTCCTCGACGGTCATGCCGTCGACATGGTCGATGCGCTCGCCGGGCACGTAGTCGTCGAAGCGGAAGGGGCTGCCGGACAGGCGGGTGTCCCAGTGCTCGACGTTAAGCACGGGGGCGGCGTCGCCGAGCGTATCGGGGGCGAGCGCGACGGGCACCTCCGGCACGACCGCCTCCGGGGGCGGCGACGTTTCGTCGCGCTTTCTCACCATCACCCAGCGAACGTAGTCGAGCACCTCGGTACCGTGCTGGTTGAAGCCCTGCGTGCGCACGTAGACGACGCCGGTCTTGCCGTTCGAGTTCTCCTTCACGCCGACCACCTCGGAGATCGCGGTCAGCGTGTCGCCGGGATAGACCGCGTGCAGGAAGCGGCAGCCGGCGTAGCCGAGATTGGCGACGGCATTGAGCGAGACGTCCGGCACGGTCTTGCCGAAGACGATGTGGAAGACGAGCAGGTCGTCGACCGGGGCGTGCGGATAGCCGACGGCGTGCGCGAAGGCGTCCGCCGACTGGACGGCGAAGCGGGAGCCGTAGAGCGCGGTGTAGAGGGCGACGTCGCCTACCGTCACCGTGCGCGGGGTCGCGTGATGGATCGTCTCGCCGACGACGAAATCCTCGAAGAAGCGGCCCGTATTGGTCTTGGTCATCGTCCCTGTTCTCCCTCGCGCGCTTCGATCGCGTCGCTGAGCGCCACCGTGCGCCTGGCCATCTCGGCGTGCAACAGCTCCACCATCCGCCCGTCGAGCGAGATCGCGCCCTTGCCCTTGTTCTCCGGCAGCTCGAAGGCGGCGATGATCTTGCGGGCCTGGGATATCTCCGCGTCGGAGGGGGCGAAGACCTCGTTGGCGCCGGCGACCTGGGCGGGGTGGATCAGCGTCTTGCCGTCCATGCCGAGGTCGCGGGCCTGCTGGCACTCGGCCATGAAGCCGTCGGTGTCGCGGAAGTCGTTGTAGACGCCGTCGATGATGTCGAGGCCGTAGGCGCGGGCCGCCAGGATCGAGGTGACGAGCCAGGGCAGCATCGGCGCGCGGCCGGGCACGAAGCGGGCCCGGGTCTCCTTGGCGAGGTCGTTGGTGCCCATGACGAAGGCCGTCAGGGGGCTGTGCGAATGGGCGGCGCAGCCGGCGATCTCCTGGATGTTCAGGAGGCCGAGCGGGGTTTCCATCATCGCCCAGAGCGGGATCGACTTGCCGGCCATCTCGACCTTGCGGGCGACGGCGTCGAGATCGGCGGCGCGGTTCGGCTTCGGCACCAGGATCGCGTCGGGACCCGCCTCGATCGCGGCCTCGAGGTCGTCGTGGCCCCATTCGGTGTCGAGGGCGTTGATGCGGACGACCAGCTCGCGTGTGCCGTAGCCCCCCGACTTCACCGCCTCGGCCACCTGGACCCGGGCGGAAGCCTTCGCCTCGGGGGCGACCGCGTCCTCCAGATCGAGGATCAGCGCGTCGGCGGGCAGGGTGCGGGCCTTCTCGAGCGCGCGCTCGTTCGAGCCCGGCATGTACAGCACGCTGCGGCGCGGGCGGATGGTCTTTGTCATTGTTTTCCCCGTCTCGGTCGATTTTGCGGTGCACACTAGCCCGGCCGTGTCGCCTGTGTCACCTTCCCCGGAAGTTCAGTCGGGGGTGAATGTGGCACGGTCGAGCTACGACGTGGTCATCATCGGTGGCGCGGCGGTCGGCAGTGCCGTCGCGTGGTTTCTGAAGGCGGAGCGCGGCTTTTCCGGGTCCGTCGCGGTGATCGAGCGCGATCCGACCTACGCGCACGCCGCGACGACCCTTTCGGCCGCCTCCATCCGCCAGCAGTTCTCGACCCCGGAGAACATCCGCATGTCGCGGTTCGGGCTCGATTTCCTGAAAAGCCTGGACGATCGTTTCGGCAGCGATTCCGACGTCGCCTTCCGCGAGGGCGGATATCTGCTGCTCGCCCCGGATGCGGGCAGGGGCGTGCTGGAGGCGAATCATGCCGTGCAGCGCGCGGAAGGAGCCGACGTGGTGCTGCTGGAGCCGGATGCGCTGTCGCGCCGGTTCCCCTGGCTGTCGACGGCGGGCGTCTCGCTCGGCTCGCTCGGGCTGTCGGGCGAGGGCTGGTTCGACGCCCACGCGCTCCTGCAACTGATGCGGGCCGGAGCGCGCCGGGCGGGCGTGGAGTACGTCGAGGGCAAGGTCACCGCGATCGACAGCGCGGACGGGCATATCGAGGCGGTGCGCCTCGGCGACGGCACGCGGATCGGCTGCGGCATCCTCGTCAACGCGGCCGGGCCGCAGGCAGGGCACGTGACGCGGCTTGCGGGGCTGGCGCTGCCCGTCGGTCCGCGCAAGCGCTCGGTGTTCGTGTTCCGCTGCCGCGAGACGGTCGGTCCGATGCCGCTCATGGTCGACACCTCCGGCGCCTGGGTGCGGCCGGAGGGCGAGGTGTTCATCACGGGCATCTCTCCGCCGGAGACCGAGGACCCGGAGACCGAGAACCTGGACGTGGACTATTCCCTGTTCGACGAGATCATCTGGCCGGCGCTCGCCGAGCGGGTGCCGGCGTTCGAGGCGATCAAGATGGAACGCGCCTGGGCGGGGCACTACGACTACAATTCGCTCGACCAGAACGCGATCATCGGGCCGCATCCCGAGGTCGCCAACCTGATCTTCGCCAACGGTTTCTCCGGCCACGGCCTGCAGCAGGCCCCGGCGGCCGGCCGGGCGGTCGCCGAGCTGATCGTTCACGGGAAGTACGAGACGCTCGATCTCGCCGTTTTCGGCTACGAGCGGATTGCGGCGCGCCAGCCGGTGCGTGAACTCGCGGTGATCTGAATGCACCGGATCCTCTCGATATCCTCCTCCGTCGCGCGCGGCCATGTCGGCAATTCGGCGCTGCAGTTCCCGCTGATGCGCCGCGGCGTCGAGGTGGCGGCGCTGCCGACGGTGATCCTCGCCCATCATCCGGGCCACGCGCGCGGCGTGGCGCGGGCGGAGACCGGCGACCTTCTGGAGATGGGCCGCGACGTCCTCGGCTCGCCGAAGCCGCATCCCGTCGACGGGGTGCTCGCAGGCTACGTCGCGCTCGCGCCGCAGGCCGGCGCGATCGCCGGTCTCGTGGCGCAGGCGCGCGCCCTTCGCGAGGGCATCCCCGTGCTGCTCGATCCGATCGTCGGCGACGGCGGCCAGCTCTACGTCGATCCGCTGATCGTCGAGGAGATCCGCGCGCAGCTCGTGCCGGTGGCCGATATCGTGACGCCGAACGTCACCGAGCTTGCGGCCCTCGCCGCGCCGAAGCGGATCGGGAAGGCGCCCGGTCTCGACGAGGGCGACATCGTCAGGATGGCCCGCAAGCTCAAGGTTCCGACGGTCGTGGTCACCTCCGCGCCGGCGAGCGGGGAGGACCGGGTCGCCAACATGGTGATCACCGAGGAGATCGCCGTGCGCGTCGAGACGGAGAAGGTGAAGGTGCACGTGCACGGAACCGGCGACCTGCTCGCCGGGCTGATCCTCGGCGAAATCGTCGCCGGCCAGGACATCGTGCCGGCGGTCGCGACGGCGGCGGCGATCGTCCACGACGTGCTGAAGGTCACGGCGCGGGCCGGCCACGACGAACTCGCCCTCGTTTCCGCGCAGAAGCTGATCGCAACGCCGAAGACCGTAGCCGAAGTCGCGATGCTATGAACGCCCGCGGGCCCGGTTCCTGGGTTGCCGGGGTCGACGGCTGCCCCGGCGGCTGGATCGCCGTCCTCCTCGACGTCGGCGAAGCTCACGCGCCGCGCGTGGCGGTGCGCGCCGCGATGACCGAGATCCTCGATCTGCCGGAGGACCCGGCCGTCGTCGGCGTCGACATGCCGATCGGCCTGCCGGACAAACTGATCGGGCCGGGGCGGGCCTGCGAGGTCGCGGTCCGCAGGCACCTGAAGGACCGGCAGTCGAGCGTCTTCGCGATCCCGGCCCGCGCGGCAGTGATGGAATCCGACGACTACCGCGGGGCATGCGCCATCGCGGCGGCCAATTCCGAGCCGCCGCGGCGGGTCTCCAAGCAGGCCTTCCACCTGTTCCCGAAGATCAAGGAGATCGATGCGCTCCTGCGGGCGCGGCCGGACCTGAGAAACCGCGTGTTCGAGACCCATCCGGAGGTCTGCTTCCGGCACATGAACGGCGGCGAACCCGCTTCCCTGCCGAAGAAGGTGAAGAGCCGGGTCAATCCGGCGGGCATGGAGGAGCGGCGCGGCTTCCTGCTTGCCGTCGGCTTTCCCGCGGATTTCCTGGAGGCCGGCCGCAAGCCGCCGAGGCCCGCGGCGGCCGACGATTTTCTCGATGCCTGCGCGACCGCCTGGACCGCCCGGCGCATCCTCAGGGGCGAGGCCGCCTGCTACCCCGACCCGCCGCCGCGCGACGCCTTCGGCCTGGAAATGGCGATCCGGGCCTGACCGGACGTTGCGCATCCGGCGATCCCCGGCTACGAGGTTTCCCCGGGAGTACGTTTCATGATCGGTTCAGCAGAAATCGAGGCCGCCTACGAACGGGTGGCCGGCCGGGTCCGCCGCACGCCGGTGATGGACGTCGAGGCGGCCGCCTTCGGCACGCTTGATCCGGTCTGCCTGAAGCTCGAACTCACCCAGCATTCGGGCTCGTTCAAGGCGCGCGGGGCCTTCAACAACCTGCTGTCGCGCGAGGTGCCGGCGGCGGGCGTCGCGGCGGCGTCCGGCGGCAACCACGGCGCGGCGGTCGCCTATGCCGCCCATGCGCTCGGCATTCCCGCCCGCATATTCGTGCCGGAGATCTCGAGCCCGGTGAAGATCGCCCGGATCAAGAGCTTCGGCGCCGACGTGGTGGTCGAGGGCGCCGCCTATGCCGACGCGCTCGAACGCTGCGAGGCGTACATGGCCGAAAGCGGGGCGGTCGGCGTGCACGCCTACGACGCCGAGGAGACGATCGCGGGGCAGGGCACCGTCGGGCTGGAATGGCAGGAGCAGGACGGAAGCCTGGACACGGTTCTGGTCGCCGTCGGCGGCGGCGGGCTGATTTCCGGCATCGCCGCATGGTACGCGGGCCGGGCGAAGGTCGTCGGTGTCGAGCCTGAGACGTCGCGGGCGCTGCATGCCGCGTTCGAGGCGGGTTCGCCGGTCGACGTATCCGTCGCGGGGATCGCGGCGGATTCGCTCGGGGCGCGCAGCGTGGGCGTCCTGAATTTCGAGATCTGCAGGGCCCATGTCGACCATGTGGCGCTGGTGCCCGATGCCGCGATCGCGGCAGCGCAGAAGAGCCTTTGGGGGGACCTGAGGATCGCGGCGGAGCCCGGCGGTGCGGCCGCGCTCGCCGCGCTCCTCTCCGGCGCGTACGAGCCGCGGCCCGGCGAACGGGTCGGTGTGCTCGTGTGCGGCGGCAACGTGGACCTTTCCAAGCTGGCCGCTCTGGCCTAAATCCGTGGCGGGCTTTCCGCACTGCAACAAGACACGGGGGCGACGATGTCCTTTCCCGCCGATCTGATCGACGGCTACCGACGCTACACCGGAGAGCGGCTGCCCGAGGAGCGCCGCCGGCTCGCCCAGCTCGCCAGGCTCGGCCAGGCGCCGCGCGCCATGGTGATCGGCTGCTGCGACTCGCGCGCCGCGCCCGAGACCGTGTTCTCGACGGGGCCGGGCGAGCTGTTCGTCGTGCGCAACGTCGCCAATATCGTGCCGCCCTACGCGCCCGACGGCGCCCACCATTCGACCAGCGCGGCGATCGAGTTCGCGATGCGAGACCTGATGGTGCCGGACGTGGTGGTGCTCGGCCACTCGCTGTGCGGCGGCATAGCGGCCTATCTGAAGGGCCGGCAGCTCGAGGAGATCCGCGGCGAGTTCCTGGGCCCCTGGATCGATCTGCTGAGCGGCTCGCAGGCGGAAGCGTCGGAGACCGACAGGGCGCTCGCCGAGGCCGACATGCAGCGCGCGGTCGAGGAAGTCGTGGTGCGCCGCTCGCTCAAGAACCTGACGACGTTCCCGTTCGTGCGGGAGCGCGTGGAGGCCGGCGAGCTGGCGCTGCACGGCGCCCATTTCGGCATCGCCACGGGCGAGCTCAGGATCCTCGATCCGGAGACGGGGCAGTTCGCGCTCGTCGAGCCGGCGGGGGAGTAGCGGCGGGCGTCGCGATACGGCCCCGGCCCTTCCGGCCCTGCGCAAACGAAACGGGCGGCCGAAGGGCCGCCCGCCGGTTCCGGATATGCGCGTCCGATTGTCTCAGGCCGCCTTCTTGAGCAGGCCGCGGTTGATCACGGTCTCGGCGATCTGCACCGTGTTGAGGGCGGCGCCCTTCCTGAGGTTGTCGGAGACGACCCAGATGTTGAGGCCGTTCTCCACCGTCGCGTCCTCGCGGATGCGCGAGACGAAGGTCGCGTAGTCGCCCACGCACTCGACGGGGGTCACATAGCCGCCGTTCTCGCGCTTGTCGACGACCAGAACGCCCGGCGCCGTGCGCAGGATCTCGCGGGCCTCGTCGGCGGTCATCGGCTTCTCGAACTCGATGTTGACGGCCTCCGAATGGCCGACGAAGACCGGCACGCGCACGCACGTCGCGGTCAGCCTGATCTTCGGGTCGAGGATCTTCTTCGTCTCGGCGACCATCTTCCATTCCTCCTTTGTCTGGCCGTCTTCCATGAAGACGTCGATATGGGGAATGACGTTGAAGGCGATCTGCTTGGTGAACTTCCTGGGCTCCGGCGCGTCGGTTACGAAGATGCCGCGCGTCTGGGTCCACAATTCGTCCATGGCGTCCTTGCCGGCGCCGGAGACGGACTGGTACGTCGCCACCACGACGCGCTTGATCCTCGCCACGTCGTGGAGGGGCTTCAGGGCCACGACGAGCTGGGCGGTCGAGCAGTTCGGGTTGGCAATGATGTTGCGCTTGGCGAAGCCCGCCACCGCGTCGGCGTTCACTTCGGGCACGATCAGCGGCACGTCGGCGTCGTAGCGGAAGGCCGAGGAGTTGTCGATGACGAGGCAGCCCTTGGCGCCGATCTTCGGCGACCACTCCTTCGACACGGCGCCGCCGGCCGACATCAGGCAGAAATCGACGTTCGCGAAGTCGAACTGCTCGAGGTCCTTGCACTTCAAGGTCCTGTCGCCGAAGGAAACCTCGGTGCCGAGCGACCGGCGCGAGGCGACGGCGTGAACCTCATCGGCGGGAAAGTCCCGCTCGGCGAGGATGTTGAGCATTTCACGGCCCACGTTGCCCGTGGCGCCGACGACGGCGACCGAATAGCCCATCGTGAAGTCTCCTGAAGCCCAGAGGCTTTCGTTTCGTCTCTCCCCGGATCGGGTTCCCCGCGCCTCGCGGGGCCTGCCCTCCTTGCCCCGCCGGGGAGAGGGACCGGGGACGAGGAAAGCGGTCAGGCGCCGGTAGTGCCGGTGCCCGGTTTGGCGACCGTTTTGGTCGTCGCGTCGGTGGTGACCGCAAAGGCCATCTCTAACGTCCTCGTCTCGCCGCTGGCGCGGCCGGCAGAAGCGAAAACAGCATTCGCACGGAAATGTCAATCTCTGTTGCGATCGCGCAACGGGTTTCGAGTCGCGATTCGGATATATTTCGCACTTGCGGAATCGGCTGTCGGCCGTTTTCGCACTTGCGAGAAGCTCTTTCGCTGGAGGCCCCCATGAAAGAGGTTCATACGCGTATCCGTGGCCCGATCGTTTCCGCCGCGATGACGATGATGCTGACAATGGCGAGCGGCACGGTGCAGGCGCACGACTGGTACCCGTTCTACTGTTGTCACGACAAGGATTGCCGGCCCGTCGACGAAAGCGCGGTGAAGTTCACGCCGAAGGGGTGGTTCATCACGAACACCGGCGAGACGATTCCCTTCAACAGGGCACAGTACAGCCCGGACGGGCGGTTCCATATCTGCAGCTACGGCGGATTGCCCGAGGCGAAGACGATCTGCCTGTTCACGCCCGGCAACGGCAGCTGAGCCGCAGGCGGCCGGGCGGGAGACCTCGGTTCGCGCGTCCCGTCGACACCGGCTCCGGCCGGCGGCGGAAGGGCGGTCGCCGTCCTCGCCCGCCGACAGGGGCGCGGCGCCTACGCGATGCCGACGTCGCGCTCGTAGTCGGCGATCGCCTGCGGCGCAACCCGCCTCAGGCCGTCCGGTACCGGGCGGGTCGGGCGCACGTCGAAGATCAGCGGGCGCTCGCGGCCCTTCAGGTCGGCCAGGATGGGGCGAAAGCGGGCTTTCCGCGGGCCGCCGGTCGCCTCGTAGCGCCAGTTGGCGAGATTGCCGACGTGGGTCCTGATGCGGCGGGCGCCGAACGGGCTCCAAAGCCAGATCACCGTGTTGCCGCTCGCCTCGTCCATGTCCATCGCGACGACCCGGTCGCGCGCGCCGCGCAACGTGCGGACGAGACCGCCGATGCCCGCGACCATGAAGGCGATCGACAGGAACCAGGGACCGAGTCCGGCGATGCCCGGCGGGGCGACGAGCGCCTGGAAGACGAGATACCACGCTCCGAGCAGGACCAGCCCGAACAGCAGGATCAGGGAGATGCGCATGCGCATCCCGTGGCCGGGGCTCTCGTAGAGCCGGATCATGTGCGCCTCCCTGCGCGAAAGGGACCCGTCGAAGCGCCGGCACGGGCCCGCGTCACCCCCTCGCTTCGAGGGATCGGGCAGACCTGCGGCGCCGGTCCCGATTCCCGAGCGGGCAGTCGCCGGCCTACGCAGTTTTCCCGATGGCGGAGCGCATCCGACTGCACAAGATAGCGGCGAGAAAGGCTGCCTGCCATGACCCTCGCCCCTGTCACGACAATGCAGAAATCCCGCGCCTGGCGCGGGCCCGCCGTGCTGAGCTACGGTTTTAGGCCGTTCTTTCTGCTCGCCGGCGCCGAGGCTGCGCTGATGATCGGCCTGTGGGTCGCCTGGTACGAGGGGGCGATCTTCCTTCCGAGCGCGTTCTCGCCGATCGCCTGGCACGTCCACGAGCTGGCATTCGGCTACGTCTGGGCCGTCGTCGCCGGATTCCTGCTCACGGCCGTGCCGAACTGGACCGGGCGGCTGCCGGTCGTCGGGCTGCCGCTGCTGACGCTGGTGGCGCTGTGGCTGCTCGGCCGGGTGGCGGTCGCGACCTCGGTCTATCTCGATCCGATCTCTGTCGCCGCGGCGAGCCTCGCCTTTCCCGTCGCGCTGGTCGCCGCGATCGCCCGCGAGATCGTCGCGGGACGCAACCTGCGGAACCTGAAGGTGCTCGTGGTCGCCGGCGTGCTGCTCGCCGCCCAAGTGCTGTTCCACGTCGAGGCGGCGGGCGGCTACGACGTCGTCTATGCCTCGCGTCTGGCCGTCGCGGCGATCCTCGTGCTGATCATGCTGATCGGCGGGCGGATCGTGCCGAGCTTCACGACGAACTGGCTGAAGCGCGAGAACCCGGGCCGACTCCCGGTGCCCTTCAACCGGTTCGACGGCGCCTGCGTGCTCGTGTCGGCGCTCGCGCTCGCCCTCTGGGTGGCGCTGCCGGCGCTCGACGGGGGCGGGTCGTGGATCGCGCCGGTCCTCGGCGTGGCCGGCGTGATGCAGATCGTGCGGCTTGCCCGCTGGGCCGGGGACCGGACGTTCCGCGAGCCGCTGGTGACGGTGCTGCACGCGGCCTACGCCTTCATCCCGCTCGGCTTCCTCCTCGCGGCGTGGGCCGCCTACGCGGACGAGGCGAACGCCGCGGCGACGCATGCCTGGACCGTCGGGGCCGTCGGGCTGATGACGCTCGCGGTGATGACGCGGGCGACGCGCGGCCACACCGGGCTGCCGCTGACCGCGCCGGCAGGAACGGTCGCGATCTACGTCCTGGTGGGCGGCTCCGCCCTCGCACGTATCGCGGCGGCGTTCCTGCCCGGGCACATCATGACGCTGCTGGCGGTCGCAGGGGCGGCGTGGACCGCCGCCTTCCTGCTTTTCGTCCTGCTCTACGCGCCGCTTCTGCTCCTGCCGCGCAGGACGGCCTAGCCGGCCCGCTTCGACATCGCGGCGACGACCGCTTCGCCCATCTCGGCCGTAGAGACCGAGTTCTGGCCCTTGGCAGCCAGGTCGGCGGTGCGCGCTCCGGAGGCGAGCACGTCGGCGATGGCGCCGTCGACGAGGTCGGCGGCCTCGCCCATGTCGCAGGAATAGCGCAGCGCCATGCCGAGCGAGGCGATCATGGCGATCGGGTTGGCGATGCCCTTGCCGGCGATGTCGGGGGCCGAGCCGTGCACCGGCTCGTAGAGCGCCTTGCGCTTGCCCGTCGCGGGATCCGGCGCGCCAAGGGAAGCCGACGGCAGCATGCCGAGAGAGCCGGTCAGCATGGCGGCGACGTCGGACAGCATGTCGCCGAACAGGTTGTCGGTGACGATGACGTCGAACTGCTTGGGCCAGCGCACGAGCTGCATGCCGCCGGCGTCCGCCAGCATGTGCTCGAGCGCGACGTCCGGGTACTCGGCCTTGTGGACGGCGGTGACGACCTGGTTCCACAGGACGCCGGAGCGCATGACGTTGCGCTTCTCCATCGACGTCACCTTGTTGCCCCGCGCGCGGGCGAGCTCGAAGGCGACCCGGGCGATGCGCTCGATCTCGTGGGTCGTGTAGAGCTGCGTGTCGACGGCGCGCTTCTCGCCGTTCTCCAGCGTCACGATCTCCTTCGGCTCGCCGAAATAGACGCCGCCGGTCAGCTCGCGGACGATCAGGATATCAAGGCCTTCGACCACGTCGCGCTTCAGCGACGAGGCATCGGCCAGCGCCGGATAGCAGATGGCCGGGCGCAGGTTGGCGAACAGGCCGAGATCCTTGCGAAGGCGCAGGAGGCCGGCTTCCGGCCGGCAATCATAGGGAACGCTGTCCCACTTGGGCCCGCCGACCGCGCCGAACAGCACGGCGTCGGCGGCAAGCGCCTTGGCCATGTCGGCTTCGGAAATGGCAGCGCCGTGGGCGTCATAGGCCGAGCCGCCGACGAGACCGCGATCGAGCGTGAAGTCGGTGAGGCCCTTGCGGTTCAGGAAGGCGATGATCG
>JAEWYT010000160.1 GCA_023458595.1 Pseudomonadota bacterium | reverse complement strand
CCCTGTTCCCGCGAGAATTCGCCAATAACAAATGCGTTTGTTGTTTTTTTGGATGGCCCTAGGGTTGATCCCGAGGTCGATGGCCTTGCTCCATTTGATACTCTTTTAACCCTATAATATTTTTTTCTGTATAACTTTAAACAGGTTTGGCGATCCGCTTTGCGGCACACCGGGCCACCACAGGAGACATAAATCATGCGCAAGCAATCCGGCTTGTCGGCGCTGGCCGCCGCTCTCGCCCTGGCCCTGCCTCTGGCGGCTGCCGCCCAGGTCAAGGTCGGCGTCACGGTGTCGTCCACGGGGCCGGCCGCCTCGCTGGGCATCCCCGAGCGCAATACCGTTGCCCTGCTGCCCAAGGAAGTCGCCGGCCAGAAGATCGAGTGGATCGTCCTGGACGATGCCACCGACACCACCCAGGCGGTCAAGAACTCGCGCAAGCTCGCCTCCGAAGACAAGGTCGACGTTCTGGTCGGCACGTCGGTGACGCCGGGCTCGCTGGCCATGGTGGACGTGGCCGCAGAATCCAAGGTGCCGATGATCAGCGTGGCCGCCAGCGCCAAGATCGTCGAACCGGTCGACGACAAGCGTCGCTGGGTTTTCAAGACGCCGCAGAACGACGCGCTGATGGCCAGCGCTCTGGCTGACGCCATGGCCAAGTCCAAGGTCAAGACGCTGGGCTTCATCGGCTTCGCCGACGCCTACGGCGATGGCTGGCTGGCGGTGATGCAGGAGGCCGCCAAGGCCAAGGGCATCGAGGTCGTCGGCGTGGAGAAATACAGCCGCACCGACACCAGCGTTACCGGGCAGGTGCTCAAGCTGCTGGGCGCCAAGCCGGACGCCATCCTCATCGCCGGGGCGGGAACCCCTTCGGCGCTGCCGCAGAAGGAACTGAAGGCGCGCAATTATGGCGGCCTGATCTTCCAGACCCACGGCGCCGCCAACAACGACGTGCTGCGCGTCTGCGGCAAGGATTGCGAAGGCATGCTGCTGCCTGCCGGCCCGCTCCTGGTCGCCGCCCAGCTGCCCGACAGCAACCCGGTCAAGCAGTCGGCCCTGGCCTATCGCGACACCTACGAGAAGGCCCATGGCGAAGGCTCGACCAACACCTTCGGTGGCCATATGTGGGATGCCGGCCAACTGGTGGTGGCCGCCATTCCCGAGGCGATCAAATCCGGCGCCAAGCCGGGCACCCCGGAGTTTCGCGCCGCCATGCGCGACGCCCTCGAAAAGGTCCAGAACCTGGCCGTCTCGCAAGGTGTCTTCAACATGAGCCCGACCGATCATGCCGGCTTTGACGAGCGTTCGCGCGTCATGGTCAAGGTCAAGGACGGCAAGTGGCTCTACCAACCTGACCTGTAAATCGCCCCGACAGGGCGGCGCGCGGCGGCTCCTTGAAGGCCGGCGCCCGCCGTCCAGGCGTAGTATTCCGGCTGTTCTGCCGCCAGACGCACCGGCCTGTGGGCCGGTGCGCTGTATCCGCAGCGCCTGGCGAGACAATAAAAGGTCGTAAATAAGGTTGTAGTTCGATGGATTCCTCAATTGCGTTGATCCTGCTGCAAGACGGCATCGTCAACGGCGCCATCTATGCCCTGCTCGGCATGGCGCTGGTGCTGGTGTTTGCCGTCACGCGCGTTATTTTCATTCCCCAGGGCGAGTTCGTGGCATTCGGCGCGCTCACGCTGGCCATGCTGGTCGACGGCCGGGTGCCCGGCACGGTGTACCTGCTTTGCCTGCTGGGCGGGCTGGCCTTCCTGATGGAGCTGTTGCGCGCGCTGCGCACCGGCTTGTGGTCGGGCATGCCCAAAACCATCGCTGGCTACCTCGTGCTGCCGGCGCTGCTGTGGTGGATTACGACCACATATGCCGGGGCGGGCAACTCGCTGTGGCTGAACATGCTGCTGACGCTGATCCTGGTCGTGCCCATGGGACCCATGGTTTACCGTATCGTGTACCAGCCGCTGGCCGAGGCCAGCGTGCTGGTGTTGCTGATCACATCGGTGGCGGTGCACTTTGCCCTGACCGGCCTGGCGCTGGTGTTCTTCGGCGCCGAAGGCTGGCGCACGCCGGCCTTCGTCAGCGGGCAGATCGATCTGGGCTTTGCCACCTGGTCGGCGCAAAGCCTGTTTGTGGTGCTCACCTGCGCCGTGCTGATCGTGGCGTTGTGGCTGTTCTTCGGCAAGACGCTGTACGGCCGCGCGCTGCGCGCCACCGCAGTCAACCGGCGCGGCGCCCGCCTGATGGGCATCAGCACCACTATGTCGGGCAGCCTGACCTTCACCTTGGCGGTAGGCATCGGCGCCATGTCGGGCATGCTGATCGCGCCCATCACCACGGTCTACTACGACACCGGCTTCATCATCGGCCTGAAAGGCTTCGTCGGCGCCATCATCGGCGGCCTGGCAAGCTATCCGATCGCTGCGGCCGGGTCGCTGATGGTCGGGATTCTCGAAGCTTTCTCCTCGTTCTGGGCCAGCGCCTACAAGGAAGTCATCGTCTTTACCCTGATCATTCCGGTTCTTGTCTGGCGTTCGTTCGGCAGCCGCCACGTGGATGATGAGGAATAAACCATGAACCGTATTCTTCTTGCCGTATTCGTCATCATCATCGCGGCGTTGCCGGCCGTCTCGGCCACGCCCGAGTTCTGGATCACTCAACTTAACTACATCGGGCTGGCCAGCCTGGTAGCTCTTGGCCTGGTGCTGCTGACCGGCGTCGGCGGCCTGACCTCCTTTGGCCAGGCCGCCTTTGTGGGCCTGGGC
>JAEWYT010000159.1 GCA_023458595.1 Pseudomonadota bacterium | reverse complement strand
GGCGCGGACGGCCGGGGCGGCCCTGACCGTCCGGGCGGCAGCGGGCGCGCGCGGCGCCGGTGCCGGCTTCGCCCGCTCGGGCGCGGCTTTCAGCTCGCCGACCACGGCGCCGGTATCGGCGTGCGGGCCCTCGGCGAAGTCCACCAGCGGCGCGCCGACCTTCACGACCGCGCCTTCCTCCGCGCGCAGCTTCCCGATATGGCCCGACTGCGGCGAGGGGATCTCGACGACCGCCTTCTCGGTCTCCACCGAGACCAGCGGCTGCTCGGCGACGACATGGTCGCCCTCGGCGACGTGCCAGGCGACGATCTCGGCCTCCTGCAGGCCTTCGCCGAGATCCGGGAGGCTGAAGGTCCTCATGCGTAGGCCATCGCGCGGTTCGCCGCGGCGACGATGCGTTCGACGGACGGCATGTAGGAGTTCTCCGTTCGCAGGTAGGGCATCACCGTGTCGAAACCCGCGACGCGCTCGACGGGCGCGAGCAGGCTCGTCAGCGCGCCCGCGGCGATCCGCGCGGCGATCTCGGCGCCGTAGCCGCAGGTCGACGGCGCCTCGTGAACGATGACGGCGCGGCCGGTCCCGGCGACGGAGTCGAGGATCGTCTTCGCGTCGAGGGGCTTCAGCGTGGCGACGTCGATCACCTCGGCCTCGATGCCGTCGGCGGAAAGCGTCTCGGCGGCCTCCAGGGTCTCCTTCAGCATGGCGCCCCAGCTTATCAGCGTCAGGTCGCGGCCTTCGCGGAGCACGAAGCAGGTGTCGAGCGGCAGGGCCTCGCCGGTGTCGGCCACCGCCTCGCGGGCGGCGCGGTACAGCCTGGTCGGCTCCAGGAACACGACGGGGTCGGGATCGCGGATCGCGGCGAGCAGCAGGCCGTAGGCGCGGGCGGGCGAGGAGGGGATCACGACGCGCAGGCCCGGCACATGGGCGAACATGGCCTCGGGGCTCTCGCTGTGGTGCTCGATCGCGCGGATGCCGCCGCCGCCGGGCGAGCGCAGCACCATCGGGCAGGTCAGGCGCCCCTGCGTGCGCGTGCGCAGGCGGCTCGCGTGGTTGACGATCTGGTCGATGCAGGAATAGGCGAAGCCGGTGAACTGGATCTCGGCGACTGGCCTGAAGCCCTGCGCGGCAAGGCCGATGGCCACCCCGGCGATCGAGACCTCGGCGAGCGGAGTGTCGATCACGCGGTTCTCGCCGTAGGTCCGCCAGAGGCCTTCGGTGGCCCGGAACACGCCGCCGTCGATGCCGACGTCCTCGCCCAGGACGAGGACCGACGGATCGTCGGCCATGGCGCGGTTCAGCGCCAGGGCGACGGCGCCGACGAGACTTGCGTCGTTCATTCGCCGCCTCCCCCGAGCGCGGCCCTCTGCGCTTCCAGATCGGCGGGAAGATGCGCGTAGGTATGGGCGAACATCGAGTCCGGCGCCATCGGCGCCGTGGCGAGCCAGGCGTCGGCCGCCTTGTCGACGGCGTCGCCGCATTCGCGCAGCAGCGCCTCCTCCTGCTTCTTGGTCCAGATACCCCGCGTCGCCATGTGGTCGCGCAGGCGGGCGACCGGCTCCTCCTTCCAGCGCCGGCTCACGTCGGCGTCGTCGCGGTAGCGGCTCGCGTCGTCGGCGGTGGTGTGGTCGGACAGGCGGTAGGTGACCGCCTCGATCAGGGTCGGGCCCTCGCCGGCACGGGCGCGCTCCAGCGCGCGCCCGGTGGCATGGCGCACGGCGATCACGTCGTTGCCGTCGACCTGCTCGCCGGCGATGCCCGCGCCGATCGCCTTCTGGGCGAGCGTTTCCGCCGCCGACTGGCGGGCTCGCGGCACCGATATCGCCCAGCCGTTGTTGTTGATCACGAACACCGCGGGCGCCTTCCAGACGCCGGCCATGTTGAGGGCCTCCAGCACGTCGCCCTTCGACGTCGCCCCGTCGCCGAAGACGCAGACGGTGGCGCGCGGCTCGCCCCGGAGTTTCATGGCGAGCGCGACGCCGACGGCGTGGGGGGCATGGGTGCCGACCGGCACGCAGTTCGGGAAGTCCTGGCGCGGGCCCTTGAAGTCGTTGCCGCGCTCGTCTCCGCCCCAGTAGAGGAACAGCTCTTCCAGCGTGACGCCGCGCCAGAGCTGGGCGCCGTGCTCGCGGAAGCTCGGCACCAGCACGTCGTCGGCGCGCATGGCGGCGGCGAGCCCGACCGGCACCGCCTCCTGGCCGAGGGAGGAGGCGTAGGTGCCGAGCCGGCCGGTGCGCTGCAGGGCGATCGCCTTGGCGTCGAAGGTGCGCGTCAGCACCATCGCCCGGTAGAGTGCGATCAGCTCGTCCTCGTCCCCGGCGAAGGCGGGCAGGTCGCCGACGGTCTTTCCGTCGGGATCGAGGAATCGCGTCGATTCGATCGTGAACTCGGCGACCGTCGTCATGGCCGATGCTCCTGCCGTGCGGTCCCCCCTATAGCACAGGAGCGGCGACCGTTGGGCTGCGACTCGGTCTTTCCGGGAAGCCCCGGTATGACCGTTCGTCGCGGCTGCCGTGCGGCCGTGGCTATCGACGCGGCCGGACCGCTTTGCCAGAATGGCGCGGAATCCGCGAACGGCAGGTATGGAAGCGGACGATGCCAGGAAAGAAGCCGGTTGCCGGCGACGACGCGACGCCTCTCGTCATCGACAAGCTCTACCGGGTGGCCGATCTCTCGAAGCTCGATTTCGAGACGACGGCGGACCTGAAGCCCGTCGAGGGGCTGATCGGCCAGAGCCGGGCGCTCGACGCGATCGCGGTCGGCACCGGCATCGGCCGGAAGGGCTTCAACCTGTTCGCGATCGGCCCGGCCGGCGAGCTGACGCGGAAGGCCGTCGAGCGGGTGCTGCGCGACGCCGCCGAGGACCGGCCGGCGCCGACCGACTGGGTCTACGTCAACAACTTCAAGGAGCCGCAGAAGCCGGTGGCGGTCAGCCTGCCGGCCGGGCGTGCCGCCGAGTTCCGCGACGCCATGCGCGAACTGATCGACGCCCTGAAGACGGCCATTCCCGCCGTGTTCCAGAGCGAGGAATACCAGACGCGGCGCGGTTCGATCGACGAGGCGTTCCAGAAGAAGCAGGCGGAAGCCTTCGCCGAGCTGCAGAAGAAGGCGGCGGCGCAGAGCATCGTCATCGTGCGCACCCCGCTCGGCTTCGCGCTGATGCCCGCGCGCGAGGGCGAGGTGATCCCGCCGAACGAGTTCAACGCCCTGCCGGAGGCGGAGCGGGACAAGATCCAGGGCGTCATCTCGGTGCTCGAGAAGGACCTCGAGCACATCATCCACCAGATCCCGCAATGGGAGAAGGAACGGCGCGACGAGATCCGCCGGGTCAACACGGAGACCGCCGAGGTCGCCGTCGACCAGCCGATCGCCGAGGTGCGCCAGAAGGTCGGCGACATCGAGCGGGTCGCCGCGCATCTCGACGCGGTGCAGGCCGACCTGATCGAGAACATCGGGTTCTTCATCGGCGGAGCGGCCGGCGAGCAGCCCGAGGGCGAGGACATGGTCGGCGGGCCGTTCGACCGCTACGAGGTCAACGTGCTGGTCGGCCAGGAGGCGCGCGAGAACGGCGGCGACGTGCAGGCCCCGGTAATCGAGGAGCTGCATCCGACGCTGCCGAACCTGACCGGTCGCGTCGAGCACATCGCGCGGCAGGGCGTGCTCGTCACCAATTTCCGCCTGATCAAGCCGGGCGCGCTGCACAAGGCGAACGGCGGGTACCTGATGCTCGACGCGCGCAGCCTCCTGAGCGAGGCGTTCAGCTACCAGGCGCTGAAGCGGGCGCTCAGGCAGAAGCAGATCGTCATCGAGGATGTCGGCCGGCTGGTGGGAATGACCAGCACGATCTCGCTCGACCCCGATCCGATCCCGCTCGACGTCAAGGTGGTGCTGTTCGGCGAGCGCACCCTCTACTACCTCCTGGCGGCGGTCGATCCGGAGGTCGGCGAGCATTTCAAGGTGGTCGCCGACTTCGAGGACGATTTCGACCGCTCGCCGGAGAACGAGGCGATCCTCGCCCGCTTCATCGCCTCGATCCTCGCCGGCGAGAGCCTCGCGGCGATGGACAGGGAGGCGACCGCGCTGGTGGTCGAGCACGCCTCGCGCATCGCCGAGAACGCCGGCAAGCTGACGCTCCTGGTCGACGAGATCCGCGACATCCTGACCGAGGCGGACTACTGGGCGAAGGACGCGAAGCGCGCGACGATCACGCGCGCCGACGTGCGCAGGGCGCTCGACGAACGCATCCGCCGGGCGTCCCGACTGCGCGACCGGTCGCAGGAGATGATCATCGACAAGGTCGCGCTGATCGATACCGACGGGGCGCGCGTCGGCCAGGTCAACGGCCTCAGCGTCCTCTCGCTCGGCGGCTACTCCTTCGGCCGTCCCTCGCGGATCACCTGCCAGGTCAGCCCCGGCAGCGGCAAGGTCGTCGACATAGAGAGGGAGGTGGAGCTCGGCGGGCCCATCCATTCGAAGGGCGTGCTGATCCTGTCTGGCTTCCTCAACGGGCGCTTCGCCCTCGACATTCCGATGTCGCTGTCGGCGAGCCTCGTCTTCGAGCAGTCCTACGGCGGGGTCGAAGGGGACTCCGCCTCCTCGGCGGAGCTCTACACACTGCTCTCCGCGATCGCGGAGATGCCGCTGCGTCAGGACCTCGCCGTCACCGGCTCGGTCAACCAGCACGGCGAGGTGCAGGCGATCGGCGGGGTCAACGACAAGATCGAGGGCTTCTTCGACATCTGCAGCGCGCGCGGCCTGACCGGCACGCAGGGGGTGATGATCCCCGAATCCAACGTGCGCCACCTGATGCTGCGCGAGGACGTGATCGCCGCGTGCAAGGCGGGCACGTTCGCGGTCTACCCGATCAGGTCGATCGACCAGGGCGTCGCGCTGCTGACCGGCCGGCCGGCGGGCGCGCGCGGCAAGGACGGACTCTATTCCGAAGGCAGCGTCTACCGCGCCGTCGAGGACCGGCTGCAGCGCTTCGCCGAGATCCGCCGCAGCTTCGGGCGCGGGTCCGAAGAAGAGCGGAATGCCAGGCCATGAAGGGGCGGGTCGCCTACAAGCGGGTGGTGGTCGGGCTGCACCAGAGCACGCCGGACAGGGCGACCGCCAGGGCCGCCGCCGAGCTCGCCGGGCTGCTGCGCCTCGACCTGATGGGGCTGTTCATCGAGGACCCCGGCATGTTCGCCCCGGCGCAGCGGCAGGGCGCGCGGGAGTTCGAGATGCTCGGCAGGCGCTGGCGGCCGCTGGCGGCCGAGAGCCTGACGCGCGACATCGAGCTGTGCGCCCTGTCGGCGCGGCGCATCCTCGACGAGACGGCCAGGTCGCTCGGCGTGCCGAGCCGCTTCGAGGTGGTCCGCGCGGCGGTCCGCGAGGCCATGAAGGCGGTCTCCCAGGCGGGCGACATCGTCATCATCGCCGAGCCGCGCAGTCCGGCCGAGCGGGCGATCGCGCCGTTCCCGCAGCTCGTGAAGGCCGCCTTCGAATCGGCTGCGACGGTGCTGTTCCTGCCGCGCCGCGTCGCCCGCGCGCGCGGGCCGGTGGTGGCCATCGCCACCTCGCTCGACGATCCGAGCATCGCCGCGGCCGCCGCGGTCGCCACGGCGGCGAAGGAGACCCTGATCGTCATCGAGGCCTTCGCCCGCGAGGCGGGCGAGAGCCCGGCCCTGACGAGCGAGGCCGGCATCCCGGTCGGCCGCCTGACCGTTGCGCCGGCGGCGCTCGCCGATCTCAGGTCGCTGTCTTCGGCGATCGAGGATCTGCGCGAGCGGATGATCGTCGTCGCGCGCGGAGCCTTCGGCGAGAGCGACGGCGACAAGCCCGCCGAGCTCGCCGGTCTGCGGGGCGTGCCGGTGCTGCTGGTGGAGCCGGCGGCGGAGACGGGCTCCGAGCCCGCGGCGGATTGATCTTTCTCCCACCGGTTGAATGCGGGATATGGTTGCGCAAGCGATGCGCGACTGCCATGCGCGTGGCGGGACGTCTCTATCCGAAACGGCGGGTGTGCGGCCCGGCGCGCGTTTTCTAGGATGGGCGCGTTTCTTCTCGACGGGGCGATTGCGCCCGCAAACCAGAAAATTGGAGACGCTATGAGGGCTGGCATGAGGGCTGGGTTCGCGTTTGCCTTGGCGGCGATCGGTTTTTGCACGGTTTCGGGTATCCCGGCCGTCGGGCAGCAGGCGCCGGAGGCAGCCCCGGCCGGCGACCGTCCGGGCTTCGGCCCGATGATCGCAGGGGACCAGCCGGCGCGCCCGAAGGACGCCGGGATCATGGCCACGGCAATAGCCGACCTGAACGGCGACGGGATGGACGAACTGATCGTCGCCCTCGGCCACTATCCGCCGCAGACGAACCGCAAGGAGGGGCTATTGGTGCTGTCGCCCGACGCCGGCAGCGCGATGCGGGAGCGCACGACGGACTTCCTTGCCGCTCCCCCGTCTTTCGTCCATCCGCGCTCGATCCAGGTGAAGGACCTGAACCGCGACGGGCGCGAAGACGTGTTCATCGCCGCCCACGGCTACGACAAGGATCCGTTCCCGGGCGAGCGGAACGCGCTGCTGCTGTCGACGGCGGGAAAGCACGTGAACGCGCGGGGCGTGCCGAAGTACAGCGACTTCTCGCACGGGGCGGCGCTCGGCGACGTCAACGGCGACAGGTTCGGCGACGTCTACGTCTCGAACGGCCACGGCAAGTCGCCGAAGTCGCGGCCCTACATGCTGCTCGGCAGGGCGGGCAACAAAGTCGCGGTCTCGCGTCAGCTCTCCGCCGACGTGCTGGGCCCGGACACCTACTATTCGTCCGCCGCGCTCGCCGACCTCGACGGCGACGGCCGCGACGACCTGATCCTGGGTTCCAACGGCACCGGCGCGAAGGACGAGCTGCAGCGCAACGTGGTCTACCTGAACCAGGGCCGGAGGAAGATCTTCAGGTCGTCGGCGCCCGACATCGTGCTGCCCTGGGGCCGCTACGGCGGCGGCACCAACACGGTCGACATCCGCCCGGTGGACATCAACCGCGACGGGCTGACGGACATCCTGATGGCGCAGCACGACAACGTCCCGACCTTCCACGGCTACGGCATCCAGCTCCTGATCAACCGCGGCAACGGCAGGTTCCGGGACGAGACGAAGACGCGGCTCGGCGGCACGATCAGGGACCCGAAGGGCCAGTTCCTCAACCACCTGATGCCGGCCGATTTCTTCGGCGACGGCCATCCCGACCTCGTCACCTACGGCAGCGCCGGGGACCGCGTGGCGCCGCTCGTCTACGTCAACGACGGCACCGGCCATTTCGCCCGCTACGACCGGAGCCTGTTCATGGCCCCGTCCGACGAGGGCTACTATCACGGCCAGGCGCTGCCGGCGGACGTCGACGGCGACGGCCTGAGCGACATCGTCAACGTGTCGTTCGGTCCCGGCGACGCGTTCGAGGTCCAGACCTTCCTCAACACCGGTCCCGTCGGTCCGCAGGTCGCGCCGGCGATCGTGCAGCAGCCGAGGCGGGTGAAGGCGAAGCGCAAGGCGGCGATCCGGCTGTCGGTCGCGGCGAGGGGCTCCCGCCCGCTCAGCTACCAGTGGACCCGCGACGGCAGCCCCGTGCCCTCCGACGGGTCCGTCCTGACGATCAGGCGCGCCGGGAAAGCGGACGCCGGGCTCTACAAGGTCACCGTCACCAACGCCGCCGGCGCGGTGACGAGCCGGCAGGTCAGGGTCGTCGTCAGGTAGCGCCGGCCGGGCCGGCGCAGGCGAGCGGCGGACGGCAACGATCAACTTCTTCCCAAGCGGGACACAATCCGTTCACCAGTCCGGGTGACCGGACGGAAACGGTTGCCGTGCTAGGAAAGCGTCCTAGATGCCGGTCTGTGCCGGCCCTCTCGGGAGGATTTGGCGAAATGGACTCGATCCGCACCCGCTGCTGCGTCGTCGGCGGAGGACCGGCCGGCGTGATGCACGGCCTCCTGCTGGCGCGCGCCGGCGTCGACGTCGTGGTGCTCGAAAAGCACGCCGACTTCTTCCGCGATTTCCGCGGCGACACGATCCACCCCTCGACGCTCGAGCTGATGTACGAGCTCGGCGTTCTCGACGACTTCCTCAAGCTGCCGCACCAGAACACGCCGACGATAACGGCCCGGTTCGGCGACTACGAGGCGACGGTCGCCGACTTCACGCACCTCTCCACCCATTGCAAGTTCATCGCGATGATGCCGCAGTGGGACTTCCTTAACTTCATGGCCGGGGTCGGCAAGCGGTACCGCACCTTCGGCCTGAGGATGGAGACCGAGGCGACCGGCCTGATCGACGACGGCGGCAAGGTCGTCGGCGTGAAGGCGAAGACGCCGAAAGGCGATCTGGAGATCTACGCCGACCTGGTGGTGGCCGCCGACGGGCGCCATTCGACGGTCCGCGACGCCAGCGGCTTCCACGTCGAGGAGCTCGGCGCGCCGATGGACGTCCTGTGGTTCCGCCTGCCGCACAAGCCGCAGGACCCGCCGTCGACGACGTTCTTCTTCGAGGCGGGCCACGTCGTGATCCTGCTCGACCGCGGCGACTACTGGCAGATCGCCTACATCATCCCGAAGGGCGGCTTCGATGCGATGAAGGCCTCCGGCATGGCGGCGTTCTTCGCCGATCTGACCCATATCGCGCCGTTCCTCGCCGACCGCACGTCGGACCTGAAGAGCTGGGACGACATCAAGCTCCTGTCCGTCCAGGTGGACCGGCTGAAGACGTGGCACAGGCCGGGGCTCCTCCTGATCGGCGATGCCGCGCACGCCATGTCGCCGATCGGCGGCGTCGGCGTGAACCTTGCGGTCCAGGACGCGGTCGCCGCGGCCAACATTCTCGCCGGGCCGCTCAAGAAGGGCGACCTGACCGAGGAGGATCTCGCCGCCGTGCAGGCCCGCCGCGAGTTCCCGGTCCGGGTGACGCAGAAGATGCAGGTGATGATCCAGAACCACGTGATCAGCCCGCTGCTCGGCAAGTCCGACGAACTGAGACCCCCGCTGCCGGTGAGGCTCGCCGAGCATTTCTCTCCGCTGCGCCGTCTGCCGGCCCATCTGATCGGCGTCGGCATCCGTCCCGAGCACGTCGAGACCCCGGAGGATCCGTCGGCGCTCGTCGGCGCGAGCCCGTCCGGCGGCCCGGCGAAGAAGGCGGCCGCCTGACGGCGCATCCTGGAAGCGAAAGCGGATCCGGCGCTTGAGCGGCGCAGGCGGGCATGGTGCTATAGTCCGCGCCGGGCCGGCATCGTTGCAACAGTCACGGACGTCAGGAACATGGCCAATACCCCGCGCCGCACCTCCAGCGCCATCGACAGAGCCGAGGCGATGTTCAAGGCGGCGACCACCAAGCCCGCCGAGGCGCCGGCCAGGCCGGAGCGGCCGGCGATTCCCGTCGGCAAGGAGACTGTCTCGCTGCCCATCGACCGGGACGTGCTGGAGCATTTCCAGGAAGACGGGCCGGGATGGCGCGAGCGCATCAACGCCGCGTTGCGCAAGGCCGCCGGCCTGAGCTGAGGCTTCCGCCTAAAGCAATTTGGTTTCAGGTCCACGGATCGCCGCACCCGAATCGCCTGCCGCCGATGGGTCCCGGATCAAGTCCGGGACAAGCCTCTTCTGCATGTGGCAAAACCCTGCCACGCCCTCGGGCCGCGTGCCCCGGACTTGATCCGGGGCCCATCCGGCGATTGCGGCAACTGCAGAATGTGCCCGGTCGATTCCACCAGGATGCATCATCCCTAGCGTATATCGCGCGGGTAGAGCGTCTCGGTGTGGCCGTCGACGGCGATGACCTGGCCGCAGATGTGGCGGCCGCGGTCGGAGCACAGGTAGACGACCATGTCGGCGATCTCCTGCGGGGCGACGAAGGTCGCCATCGAGACGCCGAGCGTGTACATCGCCCGGACGTGATCCTGCGAGACGCCGTCGACCATGGCGTGTGCCGCGATGACGCGGTCCATGCGGTCGCCTTCGATCGAACCCGGCGCGATGGCGTTGACGCGGATGCCGAGGGGGCCGAGCTCCATCGCCAGGGTCTTGGTCAGGCCGACGACGCCGAATTTCGCCGCCACGTAGGGCGCGCGGTTCGGCAGGCCCATGATGCCCGCCGTCGAGGAGATGTTGACGATCGCGCCGGAGCTGCGCCGCTTCATCGCCGGGACGACGGCGCGCGCGCAATGGAACTGGCCGTCGAGATCGACGGAAAGGCAGCGCCGCCAGTCTTCCGGCGAGATCTCCTCGACCGGCGCGGTGGGCCCGGCGATGCCGGCGTTGTTGACGAGGATGTCGACGCCTTCCGCCGCGACCGGTCCGAGCCAGGCTTCGACCCGACCCGCGTCGGCGACGTCGACGTTGGCGCCTTTCAGCGGCGCGGGCAGGGCGGCGAGCGCCTTCTCGTCGACATCGCAGACGAAGACCTCGGCGCCCTCGGCGGCGAGAGCCTCCGCGATGACGAGTCCGGCGCCGCCGGCACCCGCCGTCACGACGGCGCGTTTTCCAGACAGCGACGTGTCCAAGCAGCTTCCCCCGCGATGCCTCGACCCGTGGCCAGCCTATCCCGGATCGCGGCCGCGCGGGAGGTCCGGCGCCGGACACCTGCGCCGGGTACCTGCGCCGGTCAGCGGTCGGCGAGCGGCACCTTGGTGTCGTACTTCACGCGGCTGAGATTGAAGCTCGTGCGGAAGCGCTTGATGTTGTGCTCGGTCGCCAGCACCCGGCGCGCGAAGCCGTTGTAGGCCTGCATGTCGGGGCAGGTGACGACCAGCATGTAGTCGGCCTCGCCGGAGACGAAATAGCATTGCTGCACGGCCGGCTCCGCGGCGATGCGCCGCTCGAAGGCGGCGAGCACGTCCTCGCGCTGGCGGTCGAGCTCGACCATCACGAAGGCGATGATGCCCTGGCCGACCCTGGCGGGATCGAGGATCGCGACGTCGCGGGCGATGACGCCGAGCTCCCTGAGGCGGCGCACGCGCCTCAGACAGGGGGGCGGGGAGAGGCCGACCTTGTCGGCGAGCTCCAGATTGGTGATCCGGTTGTCGTCCTGGAGCAGGTCCAGGATCTTCCGGTCGATCGCGTCGAGGGTGACGGTCTCGGTCGTCGTTTCTCGCGGCATCTTTCCACAGATTACAGTTTCGGCCCAATCCGGCTTTACTCTGTGAAAAGTCCGGTCGATCAGCAAGAAATTTCTTTCCGGTGATTTCCTGCTAGGCTTGACTTCTATCGACAGTGACAGGCGGAAGGACCGGCACCGATGGACGACAGGACGCTCGCAAACCGCATCGAGGTGCACGACCGCGACGCGCTCGCCGCCGCGCGGGCCATCATCGATGCCGCCGCCGACGCCGGCGAGATGGGCGAGGCGGTGAAGGCCGCGGTCGAGCGCAATGCCCGGTGGCGGGGCGAGGAATGCATCAACCTGCTGGCGCCGGAAGCGCCCACCAGCGCGGGCGTCAGGGCGCTGCTCGGGGCGGAGATCGGCACCAGGGCGGCGGAAGGGCATATCGGCGCGGTCAACCGCTGGTTCGCCGGCACGCGCCACATCGACGAGGTGGAGGCGCTCTGCGTCGAGCTCCTCAAGCGCTACTTCCGCTGCAACTACGCCGACCACCGGATGTGCGCCTCGATGATCGGCAACGCGGTCGTCTATACGGCGCTGACGGAACCCGGCGACGTGGTGATGACGGCGCCGCAGCCGGTCGGCGGCCACTCGTCGAACCGCATGGACGGTCCTGCCGGGGCGATGGGACGGGTGATCGTCGACATCCCCTTCGACCGGGACGAGCTCACCGTCGACGTGGAGGCGTTCCGCACGGTCGCGGAGGCTGCGCGGCCGAAGCTCGTCGCGCTCGGGCTGTCGATGACCCTGTTCCCGCAGCCGGTCGCGGAGATGAAGGCGGCGCTCGCCGAGTTCGGCGGCAGGCTCTATTTCGACGCCGCCCACCAGCTCGGCCTGATCGGGGGCGGCCAGTTCCAGGACCCGCTCGCGGAGGGCGCCGACATCATGACCGGCTCGGCCGGCAAGACCTTCTCCGGCCCGCAGTCGGGCATCATCGTCTGGGACGACCCGGACATCACCGAGGCGGTCACCCACGCGGTGTTCCCGGTGTGGGCGGCGACGCACCAGGTCAACCGCGTGGCGGCGCTGGCGCTGGCGAGCGCGGAGGCGATCGCCTACGGGCGCGAGTTCATGGCGCAGATCGTCGCCAACGCCCGCGCGCTCGCCAAGGGCCTCGAAGAGCGCGGCGTGCCGATGCTCGGCGCCCGCAAGGGCTTCACCTCCACGCACCAGGCGATCGGCGACGTCCGGAACTTCGGGCGCGGCTACGAGGTCGCCCGGCGGCTCGAGCGGGCGAATCTGATCGTCAACAAGAACCTGCTGCCCGACGACAGGCCGGAGGACTGGGACTTTCCCGGCGGCATCCGCATCGGCACCATCGAAGTCACGCGCTACGGCATGCGCGAGGCGGAGATGGACGCGATCGCCGAGTTGATCGCGCGCGTGCTGGTCAAGGGCGAGGAGCCGGAATCGGTGCTCGCCGACGCGGTGGCCCTGCGGCGGTCGTTCCCGACGCTCTACTACTGCTTCGAGGCCGGGCTGCCACCCGCGTGAGGCGCTTCGGGACCCGTGTCCGGCGGCGCCGGGCCGCTCCCTACGTAGAAATACGATCGGTATTAGTTTCAATTGAAACTTGTTCGGGCCGTTGAGACACTTTCCATGACCGAAGGGGCGAGGCGACGGAAGGGCCCGCCCCACCGAGCTGGAGGAACCGATGTTCGACCGCCTGATCGAGAACCAGGATCGTCACGCCAAGCTGATGGGTGCGATGATGCGCCGCTTCGGCGTGCTGGAGAATGAGAGCCTCAGCCTGAACGACGCGATGCAACTCGAAGGAGCCGCGCGCCGCTGCATGGGCTGCCGGTCGGTGGAGACCTGCGAGCGCTGGATGGCGACCACGGCGGGCCGGGCCGGCGCCGAGGCGTTCTGCCCGAACGCGCGCACCTTCGCGAACCTCGCCGCCTGACCGGGGTCCGGCGAACCGGGAATGAACCCGCGCGGCCGCGCCGCGCGGGGCGATCCTATTTCGGCTTCATGCCGACGCAGGGCTTGTAGATCGCCCGCGAGGCGGCGGCCCGGAAGTCGGCGAGCGGGCAGCCGCTCTTCGTCGCCGTCGTCGCGCAGATACCGCCCCAGAGCCCGGCATTTCTCGGCGGAGCGTCCACGGAGAGCGGCGTCGCGTCGCGCAACTGGTCGGGCGACTGGGCCCAGTAGTTGACCGCGACGAAGCGCTTGCCGGTCTTCTTGTTGCGCCACAGCTCGAAGGTCAGGCCGGCGCCGGGCGGCACCTGGTTCTGCTGATAGTCGTCGAGCATCCAGGTCAGCCCGAACATGCCGGCGAGGTTCAGGATGTTGTCGTCGTGGCCGACGATGACCGAGACCTTGCGGCCCTTGCCGTTCGCCGCCTGCCGGAAGCGCTGCAGCACGAGGTTGATCACGTTCGAGCCGTTGACGCGGGCGTCGTACGCGCTCGCGTTGCCGGCGGCGAATTCGAGCGCGTGCACGGCGTTGACGAAGCTCAGCTGCTGCACGGACGTGATGCGGCCCCAGCCGACGTTCAGCGGGCTCATGTTCGTCGCGTATTCCATCAGGAAGATCTCGGAGAGGTTCGTGGCCGCGTCGAGGACCGCGCCGACCGGCAGGTCGAGAAGCGTGCAGCCGGGCGCCAGGCCGGCCTTGGCGCACAGGCTCGGCTGGCAGCAGTTCAGCACGCCCTGGAGTTCCAGAAGGGAATAGATGCTGCCGTTGGCGACCGCCTCGGACGAAGCGCCGGGCGTCGCGGCGTAGGCTGTGTCCGATCGGGAATCGCTCGGCTTGCAGATTCCCGCCGCCGGCGGGTCGATGAGCGGATCGGCGACATCCTCGTCGAGCGGAAGGCTGCGGACCTTGTAGCTGCAGCCGGGGAACATGCCGTTCCGCAAGGCGATCCCCGTCTGATAGGTGCGCTGCATGTTGTCGGTGTGGAACCAGACCGACCTGCCCTTCGGGCAGCCGGTCGCAGGCAGCAGGCCGCCGTTGCGGAAATAGGCGCCGTAGAAGGCCCCCATCTGCTCGGCCGCATCGAAGCCGTGTGGCGTCAGGTAGCCGGTCGCGACGCCGAAATCCGGCCAGGCCGTATCGGAATATTCGTTCAGGTAGCTGTCGGGCTGGATCGGCGCGCGAACGCCGTGGCGGCTGAAAAGGACGACGGCTTCGAGGACGCTCCCGGGCGCCGCCTCGATTGCGGCCGTCTCGGCGCGGAGCGGTTGCGGCAGGGAGGCGACAGCGGCGAGGGCGGCGGCGAATGCGATCGAGACGGCGCGCACGGTCGGACTCCCCGTCGATCTCGACGCCCGGCCGGGCGTCTGGGCCTGAAGGACCGGGCGACTATGATGCCCGACCTGTTAACAAGTCCTGCAACCGGACGTCATGGCACGGTCGCACGAACGGGCTCCGTCCCCCGCGCACGCAATCGTGACCGCCCGCGAGGCGTGACCGGCCTTGTCCGGAACGTGCTCGATACGCAGATGACGGCAGGCGGACACGCGCCGGCATCGCCGAAGCACGGGACAAACCCAGATGACCGTTTCGCCGTACGAGTTCTACGACCGGGTACCGTTGCTCGACCGTTTCGACGCGGTCGGAGAGACCGACCGATACGCGCCGCTTCCGGGCGGCTGGCATGTCGGCGTCGCCGACGTCGAGAACTCGACGAGCGCGATCGCGGCGGGCCGCTACAAGGCCGTCAACATGGTGGGCGCCTCGGTCATCGCCGCGACGATGAACGCGCTCGGCACGCGCGGCTTCCCGTTCGCCTTCGGTGGCGACGGCGCGGCGATCGCGGTGCCCCCCGAAGCCGCCGCCGTGGCCGGCGACGCGCTGGCCCGGGTGCGGCGCTTCGCGAAATCCTCGCTCGGGCTCGAGCTCAGGGTCGGGCTCGTCCCGGTCGAGACGATCCGCGCGGCCGGCCACGACGTCCGCGTCGCGCGGCTCGGCGTGTCGCCGCAGGTGTCCTTCGCGCAGTTCTCCGGCGGGGGCGTCGCATGGGCGGAGCGCGCGTTGAAGGGGGGCGGTATCTCTCTTCCCGAGGCCCCGGAGGACGCCTGGCCGGATCTGGAGGGCCTGTCCTGCCGCTGGGAGCCGATCGCCGCGCGCAACGGCCGCATCATCTCGCTGATCGCGGTTCCCGCTCCGGGAGCGAGCGATGCCGGTTTCGCCGGCCTCATCGCCCGTGTCTCCGCGATCGCCGACAGGGCGCCGCACCACGCGGTGCCGGTGTCGGCCCGGAACATGACCATGAAGATCTTCGCGAGCGGCCTTGCGATCGAGGCCCGCACCCGCCGCGGAAGGATAGGCGCCGCGCTGCGCTACCTGAAGCTCCTCGCAGTCTCGGCGTTCGGCTGGGTCCTGTTCACGACGCACCGGCGCGCCGGCAGCTTCGATCCCGACCGGTACAAGGACGTGAGCATCGCCAACTCCGACTTCCGCAAGTTCGACGACGGCCTGCGCATGACGCTCGATTGCGATCCGGCGATAGAGGAGGAGATCCGCCGGGTGCTGGAGGACGCGCAGGCTGCCGGCATCGCCGACTACGGCATCCACGTGCAGGACGCCGCGCTGATGACCTGCCTCGTGCCGTCGCTGACGACCGACGATCACATGCACTTCATCGACGGGGCGGCGGGCGGCTACGCCCAGGCCGCGGCGATGCTCAAGCAGCGGGTCGCCGAGACGGCGCAGGCGGCGTGAAGCGCGGCGTTCAGGTGGGGCGCGCGGGCTCGGCGGCGGGCGCGCCGGCTCGCTGACGCAGGCCGCGCTCGTACCAGGGCCGGCTGGCGTTCACCACCCAGACGAGCGACAGCATGACCGGCACCTCGATCAGGACCCCGACGACCGTCGCCAGCGCGGCGCCCGAGCCGAAGCCGAACAGGCTGATGGCGGCGGCGACCGCAAGCTCGAAGAAATTGCTGGCGCCGATTAGGGCGGAAGGGCCCGCGACGCAATGGACTTCGCCGCTGACGCGGTTGAGGACGTAGCCTAAGCCGAAAATGAAGTAGGCCTGCAGCAGGATCGGCACCGCCAGCAGCAGGATGATGAACGGCTGCGCGAGGATCTGTTCGCCCTGGAAGGCGAAGAGAAGCACCAGGGTCGCGAGCAGCGCGGCGGTGGACAGTGGCTGCAGCCTGGCCAGGAATGCGGCGAACGCGGCATCGCCGCCGCGCTTCAGTATCAGGTGACGCAGGACCTGCGCGATCGCCACCGGCACCAGGATGTAGAGCACGACCGAGAGGACGAGGGTGTCCCACGGCACCATGATCGCGGACAGGCCGAGCAGCATGGCGACGATCGGCGCGAACGCGAACACCATGATCACGTCGTTCAGGGCGACCTGCGACAGGGTGAAATGCGGCTCGCCCTTGGTCAGCGTGCTCCAGACGAAAACCATCGCGGTGCAAGGCGCGGCGCCGAGCAGGATGAGGCCGGCGATGTAGCTGTCCACCTGGTGGGGCGGCAGCCACGGCCGGAACAGCCAGCCGATAAACAGCCAGCCGAGCAGCGCCATCGTGAACGGCTTGACCGCCCAGTTCGCGAACAGTGTGATGCCGATGCCGCGCCAGTGCTCGCCGACCTTGGACAGGGCGGCGAAATCGATCCTGAGCAGCATCGGTATGATCATCAGCCAGATCAGGAGCGCGACCGGCAGATTGACGTGCGCGATCTCCATCGAGCCGAGCAGCCGAGACGTTCCGGGGAGGAAATGGCCCAACGCGACGCCAGCGACGATGCAAAGGGCGACCCACAGGGTCAGGTAACGTTCGAACAGCGTCATGGTCGTGCCTTCGTGGCGGGAGGTCCGGGTAGCGGTCGTGCGGGCACAGGCGCGGTCAGGCTGCCGTCTCGCCGGATTCGGCGCCGGTCCTGCCGATGGCGTCGAGGTGCTTCTTCAGGGTCAGCCGGTCGAGAGAGGCGAGCGGCAGGTTGACGAAGATCGAGATCCGCTGGTTCAGCATCCGGTAGGTATCCGAGAAGGCGGCGCGCTTGACGGCTTCCAGGCCTTCGACGGCGGCGGGATCGGGCACGCCCCAATGGGCGGTCATCGGCTGGCCCGGCCAGACCGGGCAGGCCTCGCCGGCGGCGTCGTCGCAGACCGTGAAGACGAAATCGAGCTTCGGCGCGCCGGGCGCCTCGAACTCGTCCCAGGACTTGGAGCGCAGATCGTGGACCGGATGGTTCAGGTTCTTCAGGAGATCGATCGTGTAGGGGTGGACCGCGCCCTTGGGATGGCTTCCGGCCGACCAGGCGGTGAAGCGGGGATGGCCGAGCCGGTTCATGATCGCCTCGGCGATGATCGAGCGGGCGGAATTGCCGGTGCAGAGGAACAGGATATTGTAGTGGTCGTGGTCGGTGGTCATTCGGACACCTCGCTGCACGCTCCCTCGGCGCAGGCGCCGGCGATCGCTTCGGAAAGGCCGCCGCAAATCTCCGGATGCCCGCCGCAGCAGTCCTCGGTCAGGTGCACCATCAGCCGGCGCATCTCCTCGATCGCCACCGCGTAGAAGATATTGCGGCCACGTCTCCAGCCCGTGACGAGCCCGGCCTGTTCCAGCTGGCCGATGTGGAACGAGAAGGCGGAAGGCTGCATCGCGCAGGCCCTGGCGAGCTCGCCGGCCGGCATGCCCGACGGTCCCGCGCGCATCAGCGTGCGGAACAACGTCAGGCGGTGGGTCTGGCCTAGGGCGGCGAGGCGGACGACGGCGAGATCATGATCCATGTTTCAATTATACAAGAATAATTGAAATGTAAAGCCGACCGACGCCGAGACCCGGCGATCCGCCGAAGTCGCGACCGTCCGCTCAGAGTCCCGGAACGATGCCGGCGATCCAGCCGTGTACCGAAGCGACGTCGGTGTAGACGCCGTAGAAGTTCTTGCGCGCGCAGCCTTCGCCCCAGCTGACGATGCCCGCCTGCAGGCGCCGCTTGTGCTTGAGAACGAGCGGGCCGCCGGAATCGCCCTGGCAGGCGTCGTGGTCGGCGTCGGCATACCCGGCGCATACCATGCGCCTGGTGATCGCGCCGTTGTAGGATACGGGTGCATTGCAGACGGCGCGGGAAACGAACGGCACCTCCGCCTGCTGCAGCTCGGCGGGATAGGCGTCGCCGTTCTCGTCGAGCTTTCCCCAGCCGACGACGATCGCGGGCTTGCCCGGACGCATCAGGCGTTTCGCCTTGGCGGGCGTGACGACCTTATTGAGCCTGATCACGGCCGCGGGCACGTCGAGCTCGACGACGGCGACGTCGAAATCGGAGGTCCTGGGGTTCCAGCGCGGATGGATGTGGATCGCGGCGACGGTATGGCGGGTGCCGCCCTTCTTCAGCGACTGCGTGCCGGTCAGCACTTCCACCTGGGCGGTGCTCTTCAGGAAATCGACGCAATGGGCGGCGGTCAGAACGAAGCGCGCATGGATCAGCGTGCCGCCGCAGTACTGGGCCTCGAAATTGTTGCGGAGAGCGGCGTAGACCAACGCCACCTGCGCCGGCCACGCGCCTGACCGGGCCGTCGTGCCGCCGACGATCTCGGGATTCTCGGGGGAGCGCCCGGCAAGAGAATCCCGCGCGGCCGTCTCGCCCAACGCCCGAGCGATCATCGACGCCTGCCAGGCGCGCACGTGGTCGCGGGCCGGATTGCCGCTGCCGGCGGAGCCTGCCGGCGTGGCCAGGAGCACGGCCGCAGCCGTCGCGAGCGGAATTGCCGCTCCCAGTTTTCCCCAGAACCCCATCGTCGCCTCTCGAGCCTGCGGTGACCCCGCTCCGTCGCTCCTCGTCGTCGCCGGCCGGCGGCGCCATGGATCCCGTGATTCCGCCGTTGCCGGGCGAAGTGCGATCGCCTATGTCAGTGTCGACCTCCCGCACAGCAGACTACGGAGCTTCGGCTGACGATGGCGCGCCAGTTCATTTATCACATGCAGGGCCTTACCAAGACCTATACCGGCGGCAAAAAAGTCTTGGAAAACATCAACCTGAGCTTCTATCCGGACGCCAAGATCGGTGTGCTCGGTCCGAACGGCTCGGGAAAGTCGACGCTGCTGCGCATCATGGCCGGGCTCGACACCGAATTCACCGGTGAGGCGTGGCTCGCGGAGGGGGCAACCTGCGGGTATCTGCCGCAGGAGCCGCAGCTCGATGAGACGAAGGACGTGCGCGGCAACGTCATGGAAGGGGTCGCGGCCAAGCAGGCGATCCTCGACCGCTACAATGAATTGATGATGAACTACTCCGACGAGACGGCCGACGAGGCTTCCAAGCTGCAAGACGACATCGACCGGCTCAACCTGTGGGACCTCGATTCCCAGGTGGAGCAGGCGATGGACGCGCTCAGATGCCCGCCACCGGACGCCGCCGTCGGTCCGCTTTCGGGCGGCGAGCGCCGCCGCGTCGCACTGTGCCGGCTGCTGCTCGAACAGCCCGACCTGCTTCTCCTCGACGAGCCGACCAACCATCTCGACGCGGAGACCGTGCACTGGCTGGAAAACCACCTGCGCGAGTATCCCGGCGCGATCCTGATCGTCACCCACGACCGCTACTTCCTCGACAACGTGACGGGCTGGATCCTCGAGCTCGACCGCGGCCGGGGCATCCCCTACGAGGGCAACTATTCGGCCTATCTGGAGAAGAAGGCGAAGCGGATGGAGCAGGAGGGGCGCGAGGACGCCGCGCGCGAGCGCGCTCTCTCCCGCGAGCGGGAATGGATTGCCGCCTCGCCGCGCGCGCGTCAGACCAAGTCGAAGGCGCGTATCCAGGCCTATGACGAATTGCTGCAGAAGAACGAGGAGCGGATGCGTTCCTCCGCCGCGCAGATCGTCATCCCGCCGGGGCCGCGCCTCGGCGACGTGGTCATCGACGTGGAGCACCTTTCGAAGGGCTACGCCGATCGTCTGCTGATCGACGACCTCACCTTCAAGCTGCCGCCCGGCGGCATCGTCGGCGTGATCGGTCCCAACGGCGCCGGCAAGACGACGCTGTTCCGCATGATCACGGAGCAGGAGAAGCCGGACTCGGGAGAGATCACGCTCGGCGACACGGTGACGCTCGGCTATGTCGACCAGAGCCGCGACGCGCTCGATCCCAACAAGACCGTCTGGGAGGAGATCTCCGGCGGCAGCGAGGTGCTGGAACTCGGCAAGCGCGAGGTGAACTCGCGTGCCTACACCTCCGCCTTCAATTTCAAGGGCGGCGACCAGCAGCAGAAGGTCGGTTCCCTGTCGGGCGGGCAACGCAACCGCGTGCATCTCGCCAAGGTACTCAAGTCCGGCGCCAACGTGCTGCTGCTCGACGAGCCGACCAACGATCTCGACACCGAGACGCTGGCGGCGCTCGAGGACGCGCTGGAGGACTTCGCCGGCTGCGTCGTCGTCATCAGCCACGACCGTATGTTCCTCGACCGGCTCGCCACCCACATCCTCTCCTTCGAGGGCGACAGCCACGTCGAATGGTTCGAGGGCAACTTCGCCGACTACGAGGAAGACAAGAAGCGCCGCCTCGGGCCGGACGCGGTGATGCCGAAGCGGATCAAGTACAAGCGGCTGACGCGGGCGTAGGAGAGTCGGATGCCAAGCTGGTCCTCGTCCCAGTATCTGAAATTCGAGGACGAGCGCTCTCGTCCAGCGGCCGAACTGGTCGCGCGCGTCCCGCTAGATAGCCCGGGGAAGATCGTCGATATCGGCTGCGGGCCGGGGAATTCGACCGAGCTTCTGGTGAAGCGGTGGCCCGACGCGAAAGTCGCCGGGCTCGACAGCTCGGACAACATGCTGGAGGCGGCGCGCAAGCGGCTGCCGGAGACCGAGTTCTTCAAGGCCGATGCCGCGACGTGGGCGCCGGATGCGGATACAGACCTCATCTATTCCAACGCGACGTTCCAGTGGGTGCCGAAGCATCTCGATGTGATGGAGCGGCTGTTCAGGGCGTTGAAGCCCGGCGGCGTGCTGGCGGTGCAGATGCCCGACAACCTGAGCGAGCCGAGCCATCTGGCGATGGAGGAGGCGGCGAAGGACGGGCCGTGGGCCAAGAAGCTCGCCGGTGCAGGCCTCGCGCGCGATCCGCTGCCGTCGAAGACGGTCTACTACGACCGGCTGGCGCCGCTCTCGGCCAAGTTCGATATCTGGCACACGATCTACACCCATCCCCTGGACGGGGCGGAGGGGATCGTCGAGTGGGTGAAGGGCACGGGCCTGCGCCCCTATGTCGATCCCCTCGACGAAGCCGAGCGTAAGGGCTATCTCGCCGCCTACACCGCGCGGGTCGCGGAAGCCTATCCGGTGCGCGCCGACGGCAAGGCGCTGCTCTGGTTCCCGCGGCTGTTCATCGTCGCGGTGAGAAAGAGCTAGCGGGCCTGTCTCCGAGTTGAGCGGAAACTGTTATTTGCGGTTTCCGAATGCTCTGAATGAAATTCCGGCGGATATAGCGATCACGGTCCGACTCGAATATTGTTCTGTTACATTGCCAAGTCATGAGACAAGGCACGCTCTGCCGGGGTTGTTGGGCGGCCGATGACGGTGTGCTGTCGGGGGATTCTCATGCGAAATTCAATGTCGTACTTTCATGGCCGTTCGCCGATTCCGGCGCGAGCAGTGTCCCTCGTCGGCGCGGCGATCGTCGTGCTTGCCGTCTTCGCGTCGGCGCGTGCGGAGACCAGCGCGGCACCCGCGACAGCGGAGGCGCCGGCACCGAAGACCGAGGCTTCCCAACGTCAGCCGCCGCTCAATCCGCGCGGCGAATGGTCATCGACCAATACTTATTCCAAGAACGACCTTGTCACGTTCCACGGCTCGACATGGCGCGCACTGCGGAACGGCCGCGGCCGAACGCCTGGCTCGACCAATCCCTCGACCGCCTCCTACTGGGAGCTTTTCGTCGGCGGTCTCAACCCGCGCGGCGCCTGGGTTCGCGGCGCCGAATACCAACCCAACGACCTGGTCACCCATCGCGGCTCGACGTGGATCGCGAAGCGGACCAGTCGCGGCGTGCCGCCGCGCGCGAACAAAGCCTACTGGCAGCGGTTCGCGGCGGGGGGCGCCAAGGGCGCGCGGGGACCGAAGGGGGATGCCGGGCCCGCGGGCGCGCAGGGGCCGACGGGCGCGAAGGGCGAGGCGGGCGCCACCGGGCCGCAAGGTCTGCAAGGCGTTCAGGGCGCGCAGGGCCTCCAAGGGCCGCAGGGTGTCCAGGGACCACCTGGGGGGACGTATGAGATCTACGAACAAAGGGCCAACCAGATTCTCCCCTGCGGCCCAGATCTGTGCGAAAATACAGATGTCACTCTCGTCGCGATTTGCCCGCCGGGATATCAACGGCTCGCGCTGAGGTCTTGCAGCAAGCCCCAGTCGACGGGCCTTGCCGTAGCCGTCGAGATGGAACCGAACATGCCCGACCGCATCGGATGCCATTACCAGGGGACCATTTCGCCGTTCGTGAACGAGAATCTGGACATATCTATTCTCTGTATCGGGCCCGTTCCTACCTTCCCGTGAAGTGCTCTCCGGCGCGCCCTGCCGTCGGAGGCGCGTCGGCCCGCGGTTGGCTCAGTGCTCGGTCGCAGCGACGGATTCGCCAAGTCGGTTCAGGTTCGCGACGAGGTCGCTGAACCGTTCGCCCTGGACGACCACGTGCGCCTTGAGCAGGCTCTCCGCGCTTTCGGCATCTCCCGACAGGATCGCCGCGACGATCGCCTCGTGCTCGGCAAGCGACGTCTTCATGCGATTGTGCACGCGAAGCTGCAGGCGGCGGTAGGGCTTCAGGCGGCGGTGCAGGCGCTGGGCCTCCTCGGCCAGGAAGCTGTTGCCGCAGGCGGCGTAGATCGCGTAGTGGAACCGCTCGTTCTCGTAGTAGTAGGCGTCGGTGTCGCCGCCGGCGGCGGCCTCGGCGCAGGCCTTGCAGGCGTCCGACAGCGCGGCCCTCTGCCACTCGCTGATCCGTCGGGCGGCGAGGCGGCCGCACATGCCTTCGAGCTCCGCCATCACTTCGAACATCTCGAACAGCCGGCCGGCGCTGGCCTGCGCGACGACGGCCCCGCGGCGCGGCCGGTGCTCGACAAGGCCGGAGCCCGCGAGCTCCAGCAAGGCCTCGCGGATCGGCGTGCGCGAAACGCCGAAACGCTCGGCCAGCGCCGTCTCGTCGAGACGGGTGCCGGGCGCCAGGTCTCCGGTGGCGATTTCCTGCTCGAGCGCGTCGCGCAGTCGGGTGGCGGTTCGTTCGCTCATTTTTTCAGCGTACAGAGTTTCCGATCTTGTATGCAAGATTGTTGACGCGGCATCCAATTCGTGATGCGGTCGATGCAATAAATGACTGCATAACACCCAAAGGGAGGACTATCCGCATGAAGACCATCCTCAAGACCGGCGTGGCCGCGATCGGCCTCGCGATCGCGCTGACGGGCGGTGCCGGCGCCGCCGACAAGACGCTGAAGGCGTCCCACCAGTGGCCGGGCGGCAAGGGCGACGTGCGCGACGAGATGGTGCAGATCATCGCCCGCGAGATCGGCAACGCCAATGTCGGGCTCGAAGTGCAGGTCTATCCGGGCGCCTCGCTCTTCAAGCCGACCGAGCAGTGGGGTGCCCTGTCGAAGGGCCAGCTCGACCTCTCGGCCTTCCCCCTCGACTATGCGTCCGGCCGCGTGCCGCAGTTCTCGGCGACGCTGATGCCGGGCCTCGTGCGCAACCACGACCGCGCCAAGCGGATGAACGATTCGGAGTTCATGGCCGACATCAAGAAGCTGATCGAGGAGAACGACGTGGTGGTCATCTCCGACGCGTGGCTCGCCGGCGCGTTCGCCTCGAAGAAGGGCTGCATCACCAATCCGGAGTCGATGAAGGGACAGGTGACGCGCGCGGCCGGACCGGCCTTCGAGCAGATGCTCGCCGCGGCCGGCGCCTCGATCGCCTCGATGCCGTCGTCCGAGATCTATTCTGGCATGCAGACCGGCGTGCTGGATGCGACGAACACGTCGTCCGGCTCGTTCGTCTCCTACCGCCTCTACGAGCAGGTGAAGTGCCTGACCGCGCCGGGCGCCAACGCGCTGTGGTTCATGTACGAGCCGATCCTGATGTCGAAGAAGACCTGGGACGGGCTGACGAAGGAACAGCAGGACGCCGTGATGGCCGCGGGCCAGAAGGCCGAGGACTATTTCTTCGAGGAAGCCAAGAAGATCGACCAGACGATGATCGACACGTTCAAGAGCAACGGCGTCGAGGTGGTGGAGATGTCCGCCGACGACTACAGCGCCTGGCTCGATATCGCCAAGAGCTCGTCCTACGCGAACTTCGAGAAGGACGTTCCCGGCGGCAAGGAGCTGATCGAAAAGGCGCTCGCTGTCGAGTAATCCCGAACAGGCGAGGGCGGCACCGGGACGCAAGAGACCGGGCCGCCCGTTTTCCTGTACAGTCAGGGACGTTCCGGGGGGAACCGTAGGTCCATGCAGGCCTTTGTCCGCGTCGTCAGTGCCGTGTCGCGCGCCTGCGGCGTCTTCGCGATGCTGCTGCTCGCTGCAGCCGTTCTCGTCGTCTCGCAGATGATCTTCGTGCGCTACGTCATGAACGGCTCGACCGTTTGGCAGACGGAGTTCGTCATCTACTCGATCGTGGCGGCGACGTTCCTCGGCTCGCCGGCGGTGCTGATCGACCGCGGCCATGTCGGCGTCGATCTTCTGCCCGAAGCGCTGCACGGGCGGGGCCGCTTCATCCTGCAGCTCGTCGCCGGCGTTGCGAGCCTCGCTTTCTGCATCGCACTCGCCTGGTCCGGCTGGCTCTATTTCCACGAGGCGCTGACGCGCGGCTGGAAGACGGCGACCGTCTGGGCGCTGCCGCTGTGGATTCCGCTTCTGCCGATGCCCGTCGGCATCGGGCTCCTGTGCCTGCAATACGTCGCGGAACTCATGAAGCTCGCCGATCCGCGCCTTGCGGGGTCGGCGCCATGACGACGCTCGCTGCGGGGCTCGCCGTCCTTGCCGTGCTGCTCGGCCTGCTGGCGACGGGGATGCCGATCGCCTTCGCGCTCGGCTTCGTCTCCATCGGAGCGCTGATGCTCACCGACGGGTTCGATGCCATCGAGATCGTCGGCGAGACGTTCTTCGGCGGGCTCGCCAGTTTCTCGCTGGTCTCGATCCCGATGTTCATCCTGATGGGTGCGGCGGTCGCCTCGAGCCCGGCCGGCAAGGACCTCTACATCGCCCTCGACCGCTGGCTGAACCGGGTGCCCGGCGGGCTGGTGCTTTCCAATCTCGGTGCCTGCTCGATCTTCGCCGCCCTGTCGGGCTCGTCGCCGGCGACCTGCGCGGCAATCGGCAAGATGGGCATCCAGGAAATGGTCGATCGCGGCTATCCGAAGTCGATCGCCGCGGGATCGATCGCCGCCGGTGGCACGCTCGGCATCCTCATCCCACCGTCGGTGACGATGATCGTCTACGGCATCGCGACCGAGACCTCGATCGGGCGGCTCTTCATAGCCGGCCTCCTGCCGGGGCTTCTGCTGACCGTGCTGTTCATGATCTGGACACTGATCTCCTGCCGGATGGCGGGATACAGCTTCGAGCAGATGGCGCAGCGCTTCACCTTCAGGGAGCGCTTCCAGGCGTTGCCGCGCGTCATTCCGTTCCTCCTGATCATCGCGGGCATCCTCTACGTGCTCTACGGCGGCGTCGCGACGCCTTCGGAGGCCGCCGGTGCCGGAGCGCTGTTCTGCATCGTTCTCGTCGTCGTCATCTACCGGATCTTCAAGCCCGGACCGCTGATCGAGGTGTTCCGCTCCTCGCTCAGGGAATCGGTGATGATCATGATGATCATCGGCGCCTCCGAGCTCTTCGCCTTCACCCTGTCCTCGCTGTTCATCACCCAGTCGATCGCCGGCTGGATCGCCGATCTCGAGGTGAACCGCTGGGTGCTGATGGGGCTGATCAACCTGTTCCTTCTGTTCGCGGGCTTCTTCCTGCCGCCGGTCGCGGTGATCCTGATGACGGCGCCGATCCTGCTGCCGATCATCACCCAGGCCGGGTTCGATCCGTACTGGTTCGCGGTGATCCTGACGATCAACATGGAAATCGGCCTGATCACGCCTCCGGTCGGCCTCAATCTCTACGTGATCAACGGCATCGCGCCGGACATTCCGCTGCAGACGATTCTGCGCGGGTCGCTGCCCTACGTGCTGTGCATGGTTGTCGGGATCGTCATCCTGTGCATCTTTCCGCAAATCGTCACCTGGCTGCCGACCGTGCTGATGGGCCCCGGCGGATAGGGACGCCCGCCATGAACAAACAGACGCAAGAGCAATGACGACTTCCCTTTACGGCCGCCTCGCGGCCCGATTCCCCGATCCGGCCAGGACGTTTCTCGAAACCGTCGACGGCCCGGCGATCACCTACGGCGATCTCCAGGCGGAGAGCGCGCGGATGGCCGCCGCGCTCGCGAAGCTCGGCGTGAGGCCCGGCGACAGGGTCGCCGTGCAGGTGCAGAAATCCCCCGAGGCGCTGATCCTGTACCTCGGCTGCCTCAAAGCCGGGGCGGTCTACCTGCCGCTCAACACCGCCTACACCCTCGCCGAGCTCGGATACTTCATCGGCGACGCGGAGCCGACCGTCGTCGTCTGCGACCCGAAGTCGCGCGAGGCGGTCGCCGCGCTGCCGGAGGCGAAGGGCGTCGCCTCGGTCGAGACGCTCGACGCCGGTGGCAGGGGGACGATGGCCGACAAGGCGAAGGCCGAGCCGGCCGATTTCGCCGACGTGCCGCGGGCGGCCGACGATCTCGCCGCGATCCTCTACACCTCGGGGACCACGGGCCGCTCCAAGGGGGCGATGCTGACCCAGGACAACCTCGCCTCGAACGCCGAGGTGCTCGTCGACGCCTGGCGCTTCTCGGCCGACGACGTGCTGATCCACGCCCTGCCGATCTATCACACGCACGGGCTTTTCGTTGCCACCAACACGCTCCTGATGGCCGGCGGGTCCATGCTCTGGCTGCCGAAGTTCGACGCCGACGCCGTGCTCGGTCTGATGCCGCGGGCGACCTCGATGATGGGCGTGCCGACCTTCTACACGCGTCTAATCGACCATCCGGGGCTCGCCCGGGAGGTCGCGGGAAACATGCGGCTGTTCACGTCGGGCTCGGCGCCGCTGCTCGCCGAGACGCACCGCGCCTTCGAGGAGCGCACCGGCCACCGCATCCTCGAGCGCTACGGCATGACCGAGACCAACATGAACACCTCGAACCCCTACGACGGGGAACGGCGCGCCGGCACGGTCGGCTTCCCGCTGCCGGGGGTGGACTTGAGGATCGTAGATCCCGAGAGCGGCGCCGAGCTGCCGCAGGGCGAGATCGGCATCATCGAGGTGAAGGGGCCGAACGTCTTCAAGGGCTACTGGCGGATGCCGGAAAAGACGGCCGCCGAGTTCCGGCCCGACGGCTACTTCATCACCGGCGATGTCGCGATGACGGATACCGACGGCTACATCCATATCGTCGGGCGCGCCAAGGACCTGATCATCTCCGGCGGCTTCAACGTCTATCCGAAGGAAGTCGAGAGCGAGATCGACGATATGGAAGGCGTCGTCGAATCCGCCGTCGTCGGCCTGCCGCACCGTGACTTCGGCGAGGGCGTCACCGCCGTCGTGGTGCTGGAGACGGGTGCGGCGCTTTCGGAGGCCGAGGTCCATGCGCGGCTCAAGGAGCGCCTTGCCGCCTACAAGCTGCCGAAGCGTGTCTTCTTCGTCAAAGAGCTGCCGCGCAACACCATGGGCAAGGTGCAGAAGAACGTCCTGCGGGATACCTACGCCGACACGTACAAGGCCTGACGGCACCGCGCCCCGGTCGCACCGTCGGCCGGCATCCGACAATCCGTCTCTACTTCAAGAGACGTCGCAAAACGCAATCTTTCCAATTGTTTGTGCGTGCGCTCTGACACGCCGATTCCGGTGCTTCGCAGATCGATTCAAGACATGTGTGCAGTTGATGTTCTGAATCAGCTTCAATCGGGCGGCACTTCACAAACCGATTCAAGCGTCCGGCCTCAATCGACCTTGGGCGCGGAGGGATTCAGCAGCTCATAGCTCGTCGGATTGTCCGGGCACAGGCCGAGCTCGCATTCGGCGACCGTCGAGACGGCATTGCCCAGAACGAGCAGGGCGAAGAGGGAGAAGGCCAAGAGCGACAGACCGGAGAGGCGCGGGCGCTCCGCGTCGCCCTCGCGCGCGAACTGCCCCTCGAAGAGCAGCATCCCCGCCGAGCCCACGACGATCAGCCCGGCGACGACGAAGGCCCAGGTATAGAAGTGCAGGCCGAGGAAGGGGTCGCCGTAGGCGCCGGTGCCCGGCACGACGTGCAGTGCGATCTGGCGCAGCGACACCGCCGCGCCGATGACGGCGGCGACGATCGCCATGCCGTAGTGCGCCGGGCGCGGGCCGATCACGACGTTCATGGCGATGCCGACGCCGGCGATCACGAAGCCGGCGCGCTGCAGGAGACAGAGTGGGCAGGGCAGGTCGTGCTTGCCGAACTGGTCGAGGAAGGCCATGCCGAGCACCGCCGACAGCGCCAGGAGACCGAGCGCGTTCAGGGTCCGGGCAAGCGAAGGGGTCATCGCCGCCGCCCTTCAGAGGTCGATGTCGATCATGTCGGTCGCGTGCAGCCTGAACAGCACGAGCAGGACCACGACCGACAGCGCCCACAGGCCCGTCGCCGTGCCTCGCCAGCCGCGCCAGGCGGCGAGAAGCGCCAGGAATGGGACCAGAAAGGGCAGGGCCATCATGGGCTAAGGTCTCCTCGGGGTATGCCGCCGCAGCCTCGACGCGAATCGGCGCGTTTCGCGGGAAGCCTACAGGATGCCGGCGCCGGACGCTTCGCCGCCGGGCAAATCGGCAGGGCTCCCCTGCGCATACAGCGATTGTCTCGCGCGCCGTTTCATGGTTCTCCGTTGAGGATCGGAGGGCGTCCTGCAACATCTCGTCGGCATAGGTTTCCGCGTCGCGTCGGCCTTCGTGCTCGTCGGCATGGCGGCGATGGTGAAGTACCTCACCACGTCGGTGCCGATCGGCGAGCTCATCTTCGCGCGCAGCTTCTTCTCACTGCCGCCGCTGGTGATCTGGATGATCTACCGGCGGGAGTTCCCCTCCGCGCTGAAGACCCACCGGTTCAAGGGACATCTCCTGCGCGGGGCGTTCGGGGCGGTGGCGATGGCGGGCTACTTCGTCGGCCTCACCTATCTGCCGCTGCCCGACATGACGGCGATCTGGTTCGTGGCACCGCTCCTGACGCTGGCGCTCGCCACGGTCATGCTCGGCGAGACGGTCGGGATGCTGCGCTGGTCGGCCGTCGGGATCGGATTTCTCGGCGTCATCCTGATCCTGTCGCCGTATCTCGGCGATGGTCTCTCGGGAGGTGACGACGCGGCGATCGGGGCGGTGATCGGCTTCGCCGGGGCGGCATTGACGGCGCTGGCGATGATCCAGGTGCGCCAGCTCACCGGAACGGAGACGACGGCGTCGATCGTCTTCTACTTCACGCTCACCGCGACGCTGTTCTCCCTCGTCACCCTGCCGTTCGGCTGGATCGTTCCCGATTTCCGAACGGGTGTCCTGCTCGTGCTGATCGGGACGGTCGGCGGCATCGGCCAGATCCTGCTGACCCTCGCGTACCGCTACGCGCCGGTCTCGGTGATCGCGCCCTTCGACTACACGGCGATGATCTGGTCGCTGCTGATCGGCTACTTCGTGTTCGGCGAGGTGCCCTACGCGGTCGTTCTGATCGGAGCCGCCATCGTCATCGGCGCGGGGCTGTTCGTGATCTGGCGCGAGCACCAGCTCGGCATCCGGCGCGAGCGCCAGCGCAAGGCCTCGCCTCCGCCGGTCTAGGCGCTCAGAATGCCTTGAAGGTGATGATCGTGTAGGTGTCGCGGATACCCTCGAAGCAGTGGACCTTCTCGTTGACGAAGTGGCCGATGTCGGCGTCGCCGTCGACGTAGAACTTGACGAGAAGGTCGTAGTCGCCGGCGGTCGAATAGATCTCCGAGGCGATCTCGGCGTCGGCGATCTGGTTGGCGACCTCGTAGGCCCGGCCGAGCTGGCATTTGATCTGGACGAAGAAGGGGATCATTTGCGTCTCCGAATGAGTCCGGTGGATGTGACCAGATGCGCGGCTTGCCGGCAAGTCCGGGCGACAGGTGCAGGCGGTGGTTCTGGGCGGCAGTTCCGGGCGGTCAAGCCGGCGTCGCCAGCGTCACAAGGTCGCGCGTCATCTCGCTGTGCGGATCGGCGAGGGGGGCGACGACGGTGAAATGGTCGGCGCCGGCAAGGGCGTGGTAGGCGGTCCCGACGCCCGCCGCGCCCCATTTTTCGACGATATCGCGGCTTTGGCGCAGGAACTCGCTGCTTTCCTCGCCGCCGACCCAGGCGTGCAGCCGCGTTCCGACCGGGGCGGGCCAGGCGAGCGGGCTCTGGCGGGCGGCCTCGGTCGCGTCGAGCCGCAGGGCGGCGTTCAGGTTCGTGTGGATCAGCGGCTCGAGCTCGAACAGGCCGGAGATCGGCTGGGCGCCGGGCACGACAGGGCCGTTCGCGCCCCATTTCGTGGCGAGCAGCGCGGCGGCGAGATGGCCGCCGGCGGAATGGCCGGAAACGGCGATCGGCACCCGGAAGCGATCCCACAGGACCCGGGTCGCCCCGCGCATCTCCTCGACGATGTCGCCGATGCCGACCTCGGGGCAGAGGGTGTAGCCGGGGATCGCCACCGCGACCCCGTGCGCCAGCGGGCCGGCCGCCAGATGGCTGAAGAAGCTCTTGTCGAGACCCTGCCAGTAACCGCCGTGGACGAACATCGCCAGGCGCTCGACCGGGCTCTCGCCGGCGGGGAAGAACAGGTCGATGCGGTTGCGCGCTTTCGGGCCGTAGGCGAAATCGGCCTCCATCGCGGCGCTCTCGCGGAAGGCGGCCGCATCCCTCGCCCAGCCCTCGATGATCGCGGGATGCCCGGGCACCCGCGCCCGGTTGTTGTATTCGGCCTCGTAGTCGATCCCGCCCATGTCCTCTGCCTCTGAAGCCCCCTTGAAAGTGGCCCTTATGTCCGTTACGTGACTAGCACGATCTCATTGGGGTGTCCCGCGAGGGGACTGAGAGGCGAAAGCCAACCCATTGAACCTGATCCGGATCATGCCGGCGGAGGGACATGAGATGAAGGCGACGCACGACCCTATCCCCACCTGTCCTGGTCTTTCGCCGCGCGGCGCGGATCGCGTGCGATGACGGCTGCCGTTTCGCCCGACGCGGTTGCCGCCGCGCTCGCCCGCCTGCGCGAGAGGCGGCCGCGCGTGCACTGCATCACCAATTCGGCGGCGGTGAACTTCACCGCCAACGTGCTGCTCGCCGCCGGCGCCGTGCCGTCGATGACGGTGAACCCGGAGGAAGTGCCCGATTTCGTCGCGAGCGCCGACGCGCTGCTCGTCAATCTCGGCACGCTCGATCGGCTGCGCGAGGCGGCGATCGACGCGGCGACCGAGGTCGCCGCCGACACGGGCAAGCCGTGGGTGCTCGATCCGGTGTTTGTGGAGCGCTCGCCGATCCGGCTCGATCTGGCCAGGCGCCTCGCCGAGGCTGACCCGGCGGTGATCCGCCTCAATCGCCCGGAACTCGCGGCCATGACCGGCATGGAGGGCGACGACCCTGTGGCCGAAGCCTACGCGCTGTCGACGCTGTCGACGGTGGCGCGCACCGGCGACGTCGATTTCGTCACCGACGGGGCGCGGTCGGTGCGCGTTTCCGGCGGCCACCCGCTGATGGCGCTCGTCACCGCGACGGGCTGCGCGACCGGGGCGCTGACGGCGGGCTTCCTGGCCGTCGAGCCCGATGCGGTCGTCGCGGCGGCCGCCTGCCTCGCCTTCGTCGCCGCCGCTGCCGAGAGGGCGGGTGCCGCGGCGGCAGGACCGGGCAGTTTTTCCCCTCTTTTCATCGACGCGCTGAACCGGCTCACTCCGGCGGAGATCGGCGCGTCCGCGAGGATCAGATGATACCTTTCGATCTCAGACTGTACGGCCTCGTCGATCCGGCCCGTTCGGCCGGCCGGGATCTCGCCGGATTGGCGGCCGCCGCGGCGAGGGGCGGGACCACGCTCATCCAGCTGCGCGACAAGACCGGCTCGACGCGCGTCTTCGTCGAGGAGGCGCGCGCGGTCCACGCCGCCCTGCGCGGCACCGGCGTGCCGCTCCTGATCAACGATCGGGTCGACGTGGCGCTCGCGGTATCGGCGGAGGGCGTGCATCTCGGCCAGGACGACATGGATGCCCGCGACGCCCGCCGCCAGCTCGGCCCGCACGCGATCATCGGGCTGTCACTGAAGAACGCGGCCCATGTCGACGCCGCGCCGCTCGGCGCGCTCGACTACGTGGCGATCGGCGGCGTGTTCGAGACGATGAGCAAGGACAATCCCGATGCGCCGGTCGGCATCGACGGGCTCAAGGCGCTCGTCGAGCGGGTCAGGGCCCGCAGGCCCGACATGCCGATCTGCGCGATCGCCGGCATCACTGAGGAGCGGATTCCCTCGGTGATCGGGGCGGGTGCCGACGGGGTGGCGATCATCTCGGCGATCTTCATGGCCGACGATCCGGAAGCGGCGGCGCGGGCCTTGCGCGCGACCGTCGACGCGGCGCTGGCGAAGCGGGGGGCGGCATGACGGCGATCGCGGTCACCATCGCCGGCTCGGATTCCGGTGGCGGCGCCGGCATCCAGGCCGATCTCAAGACCTTTTCCGCGCTCGGCGTCTACGGGGCGAGCGTCATCACCGCGCTCACCGCCCAGAACACGCGCGGGGTCACGGGCATCCACGACGTGCCGGCCGATTTCGTGCGCGAGCAGATCGACGCGGTGTTCTCCGATCTCGCCGTCGGCGCGGTGAAGATCGGGATGCTGAGCGTGCCCGAAACGATCCGCGCCGTCGCCGAGGGGCTTGCCGCCTACGACGTCGACAGGATCGTGCTCGATCCCGTCATGGTGGCGCAGAGCGGCGACGTGCTTTTGCGCGAGGAGGCGATCGCGACCCTGCGCGAGACACTGATGCCGATGGCGCTCGTCGTCACGCCGAACCTGCCGGAGGCCGCCAAGCTGCTCGATTGCGCGGAGGCGACGAGCGAAGGCGAGATGCGGACGCAGGGCGAGCGGCTGCTCGCTTTCGGGCCGAAGGCGGTGCTGATGAAGGGCGGCCACGGCACCGGCGCAGAGTCCGTCGACCTCCTGGTGACGGGGGAGGGCGTGACGCGCCTCGCCGCGCCGCGCATCGACACGAGGAATACGCACGGCACCGGCTGCACGCTGTCCTCGGCGATCGCCGCGGGACTGGCGCGGGGCCTCGCGCTCCAGCGCGCCGTCGAGGGGGCGAAAGCCTATCTGACCGACGCGCTGCGCGCCGCCGACAGGATCTCCATCGGGCACGGCCACGGGCCGGTCCACCATTTTCATGCCGCCTGGAGCGGCAAAGTCGGAGTGCAGCCATGACAAAGCAGACCTTCACCCGCCGTCAGGCGTTCGGCGTCGCCGGAGGGGCGGCAGCCGCAACGCTCGCGACGCCCGCGATCGCGCAGGGGCTCGTCAAATGGAAGATGGCGACCTCCTGGCCGGCGAACCTGCCGGGACCCGGCGTCAGCGCCGCGCGGCTCGCCGACCGCATCGGGCAGTTGAGCGGCGGGCGTCTTTCCGTCGAGGTCTTCGCCGCCGGCGAGCTGGTGCCGGCCTTCGGCGTGTTCGACGCTGTGTCGCAGGGTGCGGCCGAGATGGGTCACACCGCCTCGTTCTTCTGGCAGGGCAAAGTACCCGGCGCGGTGTTCTTCACGACCGTCCCCTTCGGCCTGACGCCGCCGGAGCATGTCGCCTGGGTCGAGCGTGGCGGCGGGCAGGAACTCTGGGACGAGCTCTACGCGCCGTTCGGCGTGAAGCCCTACATGGCCGGCAACACCGGTTTCCAGATGGGTGGCTGGTTCAAGAAGCCGGTGACGTCGCTGAACGATCTCGCAGGTCTCAGCATCCGCTCGGCCGGTCTCGGCGCGGAAGTGTTCCGCAGGCTGAAGATGAACGCCGTGGCGATCCCGCCCGGCGAGATCTTCGGCGCGCTCGAGTCCGGCGTCGTCGACGCCGTCGAGTTCCTCGGACCGTTCTCCGACATCGCGCTCGGCTTCGACCGGATCGCGCCCAACTACCTGTGGCCGAGCTTCAACAAGCCGAACGGCACGGGCGAGGCGCTGGTCTCGGCGAAGGCGCTCGGCGCCCTGCCGCCGGACCTGCGCGCCGTCGTCGCGACGGCCTGCGCGGCGGAAGCCTCCGCGGGCCTCGCCGAGGCCGACTGGCTGAACGGCGAGACCGTCCGGCAGATGCGCGCGGCGGGCAAGGTGGCCTTCGCGCGCTGGCCGGCCGACGTGGTCGCGGCCGCGCAGAAGGCAGCGGTCGAAGTCATGGCCGACCTCGCCGCGCAATCGGCGCAGACGGGCAGGATAGCGCAATCCTATGCGGCGGCAGTCGAATTGCTCGGTGGCTGGTCGGACCTGTCGACGGCGCCGTATCTGGAAGGGCGGGTGGCGTAGCTTCCCAATCACCATTGCTTCCCGCTTTCGAAGGCGGAAACGAGAGGTGTGTGGGGGCGGTCCGAACGATTGTCGTCCCTGCTTATCGCACCCGCCGTTCCGCAACCGCCGTCTGGGTCCTGGATCAAGTCCAGGACACGCGGTTTGCTGAATGGCACGGCCGTGCCTTGAACCGCTGCCTCGTGCCCCGGACCTGATCCGCGGGCCAGGCGCCGCACGGCAAGGGCCCGAGACGGGTTGGCCGTCCCGACCTACCCCGCCACCACCTTCTGGCGCTGTTCGCCCAGTCCCTCGATGGTCACGACCATCTCGTCGCCGGCCTTCAGGAACACCGGCGAGGGCTTCATGCCCATGCCGACGCCGGGCGGGGTGCCGGTGGTGACGATGTCGCCGGGGACGAGCTTCATCAGGCGGGAGGTGTAGGCGATCAGCTCGGCGACGCCGAAGATCATCGTCGCGGTCGAGCCGGTCTGCATGCGCTTGCCGTTGAGGTCGAGGCTCATCGCGAGCTTCTGCGGGTCGGCGATCTCGTCCCTGGTGACGAGCCAGGGGCCGACGGGCCCGTAGGTCGGCGCACTCTTGCCCTTCACCCACTGGCCGGTGCTCTCGATCTGCCAGAAGCGTTCGGAGACGTCGTTGCAGATGCAATAGCCGGCGACGTGGTCGAGAGCCTTGTCGGCGGGCACGTCGAACGCCTCGGTGCCGATGACGAAGGCGAGTTCCACCTCCCAGTCGGACTTCGCCGAGCCTTTGAGGAGCACGACGTCGTCGTCCGGGCCGGAGATCGAGGTCGGCGCCTTGTTGAACAGGATCGGCTCCTTGGGGATCGGCATGCCGGATTCGGCGGCGTGGTCGGCGTAGTTCAGGCCGATCGCCAGGAAGTTGTAGGGCATCGGCACGCAGGGGCCGAGGCGGGCGCCCGAGGGGGCGGCGGGAAGCGAGGCCGGGTCGACGGCGCGCAGCCGGTCGAGGCCGGCCGGCGACAGCGCGTCGCCGGAAATGTCGGCGACCACGGAGGAAAGGTCTCGGATCGAGCCGTCGGCTGCGACGATACCGGGCTTTTCGCTGCCCGCGGGGCCGAAACGGACGAGTTTCATGGGGCGTTTCCTCTTCTGACGCGGTCTTCGTGAAGGCGGGCCGGATCATCCTTTATCGGCCCGATCGCCGCAAGCCGATGAATGAAAACGCAGTTTTTCCGCGGGGCAAGGAGAAATCGCGCCGTGTTGCAGCCAGGACACAAACCGCATGATTGTGGGTCGAAACGTCCGCATGGGCGGTGTGCCGCATTGTATTGCAACCATTTCCACGCATAGCTTTCGGTCAGAGGAAACGACGTTTTTAGGCAAGAGGCCGGAAACAGACGAAATTCTCGAGGAGGCAACGAAATGAGCTTGCCGCGCATTTTTGTTCGTAGCGCGTGTTCCGCGGCGCTCACCGGGACACTGATTCTTCCGATTATCGTCCCCGAAGCGGCGCATGCCGGCGCTTTCGCGATCCGCGAACAGAGCGCCAAGGGGCAGGGGATGAGCTTCGCCGGGGAAGCCGTATGCGGCAATTCCATCGCCGGCACCTTCTGGAATTCGGCGGTCGTGAGTTGCGCGGACGGTCTGGTCGTCGAAGGATCCCTGTCGGGGATCTTTCCGGACACCACCGTCACCACGCAGCCGTTTCCCGGCAGCTTCTTCGGCCCGGGCAGCCCGTTCGGCAGCTTCGGCGACCCGGGCGATATCGGTGAGGCGGCGCTCGTTCCCGCGGCCACGGTCGCCTACGGCATAAACGAGCACTGGTCCGTCGGCATGACGATCAACGCGCCGTTCGGCCTGTCGACCGAGAGCAACGTCAACAACGCGGCGCAGATCTACGGACGCAAGTCCGAGGTCACGTCGTTGAACTTCAATCCGGTCGTGAGCTACCGGTTCAACGAGATCTTCGCCGTCGCCGCCGGCGTCCAGATCCAGTACTTTGACGTCAGACTGACCCAGGCGGTCTCGCCGCTTCCCTTCGCTCCCTCGGCGGAGCTCAACGGCGACGACATCGGCTTCGGCTTCACCGCCGGCGTGCTGATCACCCCGTCGCCGGACACGGAGATCGGAATCGGCTTCCGGTCGTCGATCGAGCATTCGATCGACGGGACCCTGACGATCCCGCTGATCCCGCAGTTCCCCGTGTCGGTCGAGCCGACCCTTCCCGAGATGATCAGCGTCAGCGTGCGGCAGCGCATCACGCCGCAATTCACGTTGTATGGCACCGGCGAATGGACCAACTGGAGCCGGTTCGGGACCTTTCCAGTCATCAACGACGTGACGGGCACGCTGGCGACCGTCCTGCCGTTCGAATACGACGACGGCTGGTTCTTCTCGCTCGGCGGAGAGTACGAGCTGAACCCGCAGTGGACGCTGCGGGCGGGCATCGGCTGGGAGATTTCGCCGATCAGCAACGAGGTCCGCTCCGTCCGGCTGCCCGACGGCGACCGGCTGTGGCTGTCGGCGGGCGCGTCCTACGCCCTGAACGACAGCCTGAGCTTCGATTTCGGCTACTCGTTCCTGACGGCCTTCGACAACGACATCGCGATCGGCCCGGGCAATCCGGTCTACATAGCGCCGGTGACCTTCGCCGGAGACGTCGACGCGCAGGTGCACATCGTCTCCGTCGGCTTCAAGTACAAGTGGGGCGCGCACGCGGCCGAAACGCAGGAGCCGGTCTACAAGCAGTAGGCCCGACCCGGCCGCCCGCGGGCGGGCGGCCTCACCACGTGCCGTTGAAGTAGCCGCCGTCGATGAGCACGTTCTGGCCGGTGATGTAGCCGGCGTGGACCGAGCACAGGAAGGCGCAGGTCTGGCCGAATTCCTCCGCCGTGCCGAAGCGGCCGGCGGGAATGGAGGCGGCGCGGGCGGCGGCGACCTCCTCCTCCGGCCTGCCGGTGCTCTTGGCCTGCGCGCCGGTCACCGAGCGCAGGCGGTCGGTGTCGAAGCTGCCCGGCAGCAGGTTGTTGATCGTCACGCCGCGGCTCGCGACCTTGCGGGCGACGCCGGACAGGAAGGCGGTAAGGCCGGCGCGCGCGCCGCTCGACAGGTCGAGGCCCGGGATCGGGGCGAGCACCGAGGACGAGGTGATGTTGACGATCCGCCCGAAGCCGCGTTCGGCCATCGGATCGACCACCCGCTGGATCAGCTCGATCGGGGTCACCATGTTCATGATCGTGCCGTTCAGCATCGCCTCGCGGTCGAGTTCGCGGAAATCCTTCAGCGGCGGGCCGGCGTTGTTGTTGACCAGGATGTCGGGGTCGGGGCAGGCGGCGAGCAGGGCGTCCTGGGTCGCGCGCAGGCTGACGTCGCCGGCGACCGGGATCACCGTCGCGCCGGTTGCGGCGCCGATTTCGGCGGCGACCCTCTCCAGACGCTCGGCGTGGACGCCGTTGATGACGATCTCGCAGCCGTTTTCCGCCAGCGCCTCGGCGCAGCCGCGGCCAAGCCCCCGGCTCGAGGCGCAGACGATGGCGCGTTTGCCGACGATCCCGAGGTCCATGGCGCTTCCTTTCCCGTTCGTGCCGGAAAGGTTTTCTTTCATGCCGGCGCGCCGCGCAAGGCCCAAACGGGCAGGCAATCGCGACAGCTTTTCCGCAGGTCCGGATTTCCTCTATATTGCCGTTGCATGACGTGCCGTCATAATCCTGCCAAGTGAATCGTCTTTATGGCGACACGTGAAGAACGGGGCGAGAGTTACCGTGAGCCGGCAGCCCAGACCGAGGACATACCGGAGCCTTTTCATCTCCGACCTGCATCTGGGAACCAAGGGTTTCCAGTCGGAGCTTTTTCTGGACTTCCTCAAGCATCATGACGCCGAGACGATCTTCCTGGTCGGCGACATCATCGACTTCTGGCGGCTGAAGCGCACCTGGTATTGGCCGCAGCAGCACAACGACGTCATTCAGAAGTTGCTGCGCAAGGGCCGCAAGGGCACCCGGATCGTCTACGTGCCCGGCAATCACGACGAATTCCTGCGCGAGTATGTCGGCACGCATTTCGGCGGCATCGAAGTCATGCGCCGCACGATCCACACGACGGCCAGGGGCGAGCGGCTGCTGGTCATCCACGGTGACGAGTTCGACGTGGTGGTGCGGTACGCGCGCTGGCTCGCGCTGGTCGGCGACGTCGGCTATTCGATCGCGCTGACCTGCAACACCCATTTCAACTACGTGCGCCGCAAGCTCGGCTTTCCCTACTGGTCGCTGTCGGCCTGGCTGAAACTGAAGGTGAAGAACGCCGTCAACTTCATCGGCGAGTTCGAGCAGGCGCTCGCCGCCGAGGCCGCGCGCATCGAGGTGCACGGCGTCGTCTGCGGCCATATCCATCATGCCGCGGACCGGATGATGGAGGGCGTGCGCTACCTCAATTGCGGCGACTGGGTGGAAAGCTGCACGGCGCTGGCAGAGCACGAGGACGGAACGCTCGAGATCATCCACTGGCCGGTCGTGCTGGATACCGTCGCGCGCGCCGGGCTCGAGGCCGAGCAGGCGGCGGCCTGACGCGGCCCATGAAACGCCTCGCCCTCGCAACGGACGCCTGGCATCCGCAGGTGAACGGGGTGGTCCGGGTCCTCGACCGGCTCCGCCGGGAAACGCCCGCCTTCGGGCTCGAGATCGAGGTCGTGTCGCCGGAAGGCTTCCCGACCGTGCCGCTGCCGACCTACAGCGAGATCAAGCTCGCCCTGTGCAGCCCGAGCGAGGTCGGCCGGCGCATCATGGCGGCGGGCGCCGACTACGTTCACATTCCCACCGAAGGGCCCATCGGCATGGCCGCGCGGCGCTGGTGCCGGCGCGAGGGCATGCCGTTCACGACGAGTTTCCACACGCGTTTTCCGGAATACCTGGCCCGGCGCCTGCCGGTTCCGCCGGACCTCGCCTATGCGTGGCTGCGGCGCTTCCACAACGCCGGCCGGGCGACGCTCGTCTCGACGCCCCGGCTCTCCGACGAGCTGAGGAGCCGCGGCTTCGCCAAGACCGCGATCTGGCCGCGTGCCGTCGATACTGGCGTCTTTTGTCCGGGCGAGGCGGCCAGGCTGGATTTCCCCGGACCGATCTTCATGTATGTCGGCCGGGTCGCGGTCGAGAAGAACATCGAGGCCTTCCTCAAGCTCGACCTGCCGGGCACCAAGGTGATCGTCGGCGACGGTCCGCAGCGCGCCGAGCTCGCGCGGCGCTATCGGCAAGCGAAGTTCCTCGGCGTGCATGTCGGCGAGGACCTCGTGCGGCTCTACCGGGCCGCCGACGTCTTCGTGTTCCCGAGCCGGACCGATACGCTCGGCCTCGTCTCGATCGAAGCGATGGGATGCGGCGTTCCGGTCGCCGCCTATCCCGTGCTCGGGCCGGCCGACGTGATCGGCGACTCCGGCGCGGGCGTGCTGAGCGAGGACCTCGGGGCCGCGGCGCTCGCGGCGCTCGACATCCCGGGCGATGTCTGCCGGGCACGTGCGCTAGAATTCAACTGGGAGAAGAGCGCCTCGACCTTCGTCAGCCTGATCGAGAACGCCAACCGGCCGCTCGCCGCGGCCTGCTGAGGCGGCTTGCCGCCGTCGCGGGTTGGTGTAACCTCGCGGAGGGGCTTCAAGGGAGCCGACGCCATGACTCCGGGCATCGCATCCATTCCGTCTTTCGAGGATATCGAGGCGGCCGCGGAGCGGCTCGAGGGCGTCGCGGTCAAGACGCCGCTGATCCGCTCGCCGGCGCTCGACGCCCTGACGGGCGGCACGATCCTGCTGAAACCCGAGACGTTGCAGCGCACCGGCTCCTTCAAGTTCCGCGGCGCCTACAACGCCATCGCCGGGCTCGGCAGCGAGGAGCGGCGGCCGGGCATCGTCACCTGTTCGTCCGGCAACCACGCCCAGGGCGTCGCGGCGGCGGCCGCCCTGTTCGGCGTGCCGGCGACGATCGTCATGCCCGCCGACGCGCCGGGCCTCAAGCGCGAACGCACGCAGTCCTACGGCGCCCGCATCGTCCCGTACGACCGGGCGACCGGCGATCGCGACGCGATCGCCCGCGAGGTGCTGGAGGAGACGGGCGGCGTGTTCGTCGCACCCTATGACGACGCCGGCGTGATCTCGGGCCAGGGCACGACCGGCGTCGAGGTCGTCCGGCAGGCCGGCGAACTGGGGCTCGAGCCCGAAGCGGTGCTCGTCCCCTGCGGCGGCGGGGGGCTGACGGCCGGCATCTCGCTGGCGGTGAAGAGCCTGTCGCCGGCGACCGAGGTTCTCACGGTCGAGCCGGAGCGGTTCGACGATCACGCCCGCTCGTTCCGATCGGGCCATCGAGAGCGCAACGCGGAGAAATCGGGTTCGGTCTGCGATGCGCTGCTCGCCTATCAGCCCGGCGCGCTGACATTCGAGGTCAACAAGTCGCGGGTTTCCGGCGGCCTCGCGGTCTCGGACGAGCAGGCGCTCGAGGCCGTCGCCTTCGCCTGGCGCGAGCTGAAGCTCGTCGTCGAGCCCGGCGGCGCGGTGGCGCTCGCCGCCGTCCTGTCGGGCAAGATCGAGACGAAGGGCCGGACGATCGCGGTCATCCTGTCGGGCGGAAACGCCGATCCGGCGCTGTTCGCCCGTGCCGTCGGCGCCCAATAGGGCTCAGCTGAACAGAATCATCTTCTGGTCGAAGGTCAGCCCGGTCAGGTCGGCCGGCTTCTCGCCGCGCTCGCGCGGCTTCGCGGCCTGCTGGTCCGGCATCGTCGTGACCACGGCGGTCCCGGCGGCGCTGTCCAGCGCCAAAGCTGCGGGTGCCTTCTCCGACGGGGCGCCCATGATGGCCGCGCTTTGGGGGATCGTCTTTTCGGGGGGCGCCTTTTCGGGGGGCGCCTTTTCGGGGGGCATCGAAGGCGTCGCCGCCTGCGGTTCTCCGCCGTCGGAAAGGCTTCTTTCGGCATCCTCCGCGAGCGATTGCGGGTCACCGCGCTCTTGCCCGACGTTGCCGGCCGGGTCTTCGTCGCGCGTGGCGCCGGTGTCCGCGATCGCGTCGTCGGACTCCTCGTCGAAGTCCACTTCGGCGGGCGGCTGCGGCATCGCCTCCGCGCGCGCTCGTCTGGCGCGCTCGTCCTCGGTGTCGCCGACATCCTCGGCGTGCCAGTCGATGTCGACGACGTCGATGATGTCGATTTCTTCCAGGAACCGCTTTACCGCCAGATCTCCGCCGAAAATATCCGGCCCGTCGTCGTCCGGCGGCGCGCTCCGGGCCGAAGCGGCCTGCGCGAGATCGGCGGCCTTCGTCTCAAGGTGGCGCAGGGCGCGACCCATGGCGTTCATGCCCTTGAGCGTCGCGGTGCCGCTGCGGCAGGCGGCCTGGATGTCGCCCGCGTAGCGGTCGACCATGTCGCACAGCTCGGTGGACACCTGCCGTTCGCGCAGGTTCCAGACGATCTCCTGGATCCGCTCCGCGGATTCGTGGGCCCGCAGGATCGCTGCCTTGCCGGTTTCCGATTCCGTCAGGAAGTCGATTTCCTCGGCGCTGCGCCGCGCCGGCCCATCGGCGTCGTATCGCGGCACCGCGGCGATCTCGACGCGGGCGCGGCCGATCAACTCCACGAGGCCGTTGAGGCGGCCGAGAATGTCGTCGGACAAAGGTGCGGCGGCCGCCCTGGGGATCGCCTTCTCGATCCGGTGCATCGCCTTGAGGAGCGCGCGGGTATCGGCCGTGCGGTTGCGGCGGGCGTATTCGTCGAGGAACCAGCGGCCGCGCGCGGTTTCCGTCACAGCGGCGAGAATTGCCTCGTAGTCCGGATCGAGCGTGCGGGCTATATCCCGTCCTGCGCCCGCAGCGCGGACCGGATAATCCGGCGTGTCATCGGGGGGCGTCATGCGCGGGCCGCCCGGGATATCGTCGTCATGGACCGGAATCGCTTCACCTGGAGCCTGTCGCTCTACTACACGACCCTGTTTCTGATCCTCGGGCTGCAACTGCCCTATCTGCCGCTGTGGTTCGAATCGCGCGGCCTCTCGGCCACGCAGATTAGCGTGATTCTCGCAATTCCCATGGCCGTTCGCCTCGGCGCGACCCCGGCGATGACGTTTCTCGCCGACAGGCTACCGGCCAAGCGCACCGCGATGCTGCTCTATTCGGCGGTCACCGCCGTCCTGTTCCTCGGCTACCACCTGACCGACGGGTTCCTGGGGATCGCGGCCGTCACCGCGCTCGTCTCGATCTTCCTGAACCCGCTGATGCCAATCACGGAGGCGACCGCCATGCGCGGGGCGCGGCTCTACGCGGTCGACTACGGGCGGATCAGGCTCTGGGGCTCGCTCTCCTTCATCGCGGCCAACATCGTCGGCGGCGCGATCGTCGCCCGCGCCGGAGGGGCGGGGGCGCTGATCGCGCTCAACGTTGCGGCACTATCGACGGCGGTCGCGGCGCTGGCGCTGCCGCGCCGCGACGGGCCGGCGGAGCCCGCGCCGAAGGAAAAGGCCGGCATCGCCGAACTCTACGGCCTGATGCGCCGGCCGGCCTTCGCCGGCGTCCTCGTCGGATCGGGGCTTCTGCAGGCGAGCCACGCCTTCTACTACGCCTTCGGCTCGATAGGCTGGGTGGCGGAGGGCATCTCGCCGGCGACCATCGGAATGCTGTGGGCGATCGGCGTGCTCCTGGAAGTCTGCCTGTTCGCCGTGTCGAGCCGGGTGGTGCCGATGCTCGGCGTGCGCGGCCTGTTCGCGATCGGCGTCGGCGCTTCGCTCGTCCGCTGGACGCTGATGGCCTGGGTGTGGCCGGTCGCCGCCTACTTCCCGATCCAGGCGCTGCACGCGCTGACCTTCGGGGCGACCCACCTGGCCGCCATGAACTACCTGACCGAGGCCGCCCCGGAGCGGCATTCGAGCGGTGCCCAGGGGCTCTACTTCACGGTCTACGGGGCGATGACGGGGCTCGTCACGCTGATTGCCGGGCCGCTCTACCGGCACTACGGCGCGGGCGGATACGCCGCGATGGCGGCGATGGCGGCGGTCGGCGGGATCGTCCTACTGGCGTCGCTCAGGCGCCGGCCGGCGTCAGCCCCATAGCGCCGGTTCCGGCGGATAGACCTCGCTGCCCTCGTAGCGCAGGCCGGGCTGGCGGTCGCGGGCCAGCAGCAGCGGGCCGTCGAGATCGACCCATTCGGCGTCCTGGGCGACCAGGACCGCCGGGGCCATGGCGAGCGACGTCGCCAGCATGCAGCCGACCATGATCTTCAACCCTTCCGCGCGGGCGGCCCTCGACATCTCCAGCGCCTCGGTGAAGCCGCCGGTCTTGTCGAGCTTGATGTTGACCGCGTCGTAGCGCGCCGACAGGCCGGTGAGGCTTCCCCGGTCGTGGACGCTCTCGTCGGCGCAGACGGTGACCGGCCGGTCGATGTCGGCGAGGACGTCGTCGGAACCGGCGGGCAGGGGCTGCTCGACGAGTTCTACGCCGGCCTTCGCACAGGCGGCGAGCAGCGGCCCGATCCGGTCGGTCGTCCAGCCCTCGTTGGCGTCGACGATCAGGCGCGAGTCCGGCGCGCCCTCGCGCACCGCCGCTATCCGCTCCGCATCGCCGTCACCGCCGAGCTTCACCTTCAGAAGCGTGCGGTGGGCCGCTTTCCTCGCCGCCTCGTGCATGCCCTCGGGGGTTCCGAGACTCAGCGTATAGGCGGTGACCAGCGGCTTCGGCGCGGCCAGACCCGCCAGATCGCACACGCTCCTGCCCTTCTCCTTGGCCTCGAGGTCCCAGAGGGCGCAGTCGAGCGCGTTGCGGGCGGCGCCCGCGGGCAGGGCGGCGGCGAGGTCCTCGCGCGTCAGGCCGGCGGCGACCCTGTCCTTGAAGCCCAGGATCTCCTCGCGGATGCCCTCGACCGTCTCGCCGTAGCGCGCGTAGGGCACGCATTCGCCCCGGCCGACATGGGCGCCGGCGCGGATCTCGGCGACCACCACGACCGCCTCGGTCTTGGTGCCCCGCGAGATCGTGAAGCCGCCGGCGATCGGCCAGGATTCGACGGAGACGGTCAGTTCGCCCTTCATCGCGTGTGGAACTCCTGCATCAGGCGCTCGACGATGCCGTCGACCCCGAAGCGCACCGGGTCGGTGGCCGGCACCTCGTATTCGATCGCCGTCTCCTGGCAGAGCGCCCTGGCCTCCGCCTCGTCCAGCTTCTCGGTATTGATTGCGATGCCGACGCAGATGATCGCCGGATTGGTCAGCTTTCCGCAATAGACCGTTGCGTCGATCACCTCGCGGATGGTTGGGATCGGGTGCTGGACGTTGCGCATCTTCGTGCGCGTCGGCTCGTGGCAGACGACGAAGGCGTCCGGCTGGGCGCCGTGCAGGAGGCCGAGGGTGACGCCGGCGAAGGAGGGATGGAACAGCGAGCCCTGGCCCTCCACCACGTCCCAGTGATCGGGCTCGTTGGCGGGCGTCAGCCATTCGGCGGCTCCGGAGATGAAGTCGGCGACGACCGCGTCGACGGAGACGCCGCGGCCGGAGATGAAGATGCCGGTCTGGCCGGTCGCGCGGAAATCGGCGTCGAGACCGCGCTCGCGCATGCCTTTCTCGAGCGCCAGGGCGGCGTACTTCTTGCCGACGGAGCAGTCCGTTCCGACCGTCAGGAGGCGCAGTCCCGGGCGTTTCGTGCCCTTGCCGGTGGCGAAGCGCTCGGTCGCCTGGCGCACGTCGAAGAGCTGGCGGCCGTTGCGGGCGGCGGCCTCCGCGATCGCGGGAACCTCGCCGAGCCGCATGTGCAGGCCGCTCGCGATGTCCATGCCGGCGTCGAGGGCCTTCACGATCGTCTCCACCCAGTGGTCGGGGAGCACGCCGCCGGGATTGACCACGCCGACGATCATGGTCTTCGCGCCGGCGCCGGCGGCCGCCTCGATGTCCATCTCGGGCAGCTCGGCGTCGGCGTTGCAGCCGGGCAGGCGCATCTGGCCGACGCACCAGTCGCGGCGCCAGTCGACGATGCCGTAGGCGGTCTTGGCGGCCAGGTCGTCGTGGACGTCGCCGAGGAACAGCAGATAGGGGCGCGCGATTTCCATGCTATTTAGGTCCTGAAGGGGGTGAAGAATCGTTTCGGCGACGGCGGCTGAGGATGGCCGCCGGGGGTTGCTGCCGACGGTGGCGATCATCAAGATGCGCCGTAATATCGGAGGCGAGCGGGCGGAAGCAAGCGCCCGCGCATTGATTCGGGTGGGCTGACTGACTGCATGGACCAGCGACCGGCGATAGTCGTTTCCGGCTCCGGCGAGGCGATCGTGCTCGCGCCGGCGGGCAACTGGACGGTCGTCGACGCCGAGCGGCTCGACGGCGAGATCAGCCAGGCGGCCAGGCTGCCCGCCGGCGTGCGGCGCGTGACGATCGACCTGTCCGGGATCGAGCGGCTCGACACCGCCGGAGCGTGGCTGATCCACCGCACGGCGGAGAACCTGACGAACGGCGGCGTCGAAGTCGTCTACACGGGCGTCGGGCCGTCGCGGGAGATCCTGATCGGCGAGGTGGAAAAGGCCGAGCACGAGCCGGTGCCGCCGCGCAAGCGCCCGCCGATCCTGATGCAGATGGTCTCCGATACCGGCAACGCGGTCATCGATTCGGGTCGCGACCTCGCCCGGCTGACGGAACTCCTGGGCGCCTCCGCCATCATCATGGCGGGCTTCCTGGTACGACCGTGGCGGTTCCGGCTGACCTCGATCACCTACCATCTGGAATACATGGGCGTGCGCGCCGTGCCGATCATCGCGCTGATCTCGTTCCTGATCGGCGGCATCATCGAGCAGCAGGGCGCCTACCAGCTGCGCCAGTTCGGCGCGGAGATCCTGTCGATCGACCTCGCCGGCATCCTGGTCCTGCGCGAGATCGGCCTGCTGCTGACCGCGATCATGGTCGCGGGGCGGTCGGGCAGCGCGATCACCGCCGAGATCGGCTCGATGAAGATGCGCGAGGAGATCGACGCCCTGCAGACGCTGGCGCTCGATCCCGTCGAAGTCCTCATCGTGCCGCGGCTGATCGCGCTCATCATGGCGCTGCCGCTCCTGACGTTCGTCGCCGACATGTCGGCGCTGGCCGGGGCGGGCCTCGTCGCCTGGATCTACATCGACATGCCGCCGGCCAGCTTCATCCCGTATCTGCGCAGCGCGGTGGAGATCAACACGTTCATGGTCGGCCTCATCAAGGCGCCCTTCATGGCGCTGGTGATCGGCATGATCGCCTGCCTGGAAGGCCTGCAGGTGAAGGGCAGCGCCGAATCGCTCGGCCGGCAGACGACCGCCTCGGTGGTGAAGGCGATCTTCATGGTCATCGTCCTGGACGGCCTGTTCGCCATGTTCTTCGCGGCGATCGACTACTGATGGCGGGGGCGGGCACGATCGGGGCGCGGGGCGCCAACGGAGCCGGGGCGGCCGATGCCGTCGGTCCCGGCGATCCCGGCGGTTCCGACGACGTCGTCATCCGCGCCCGCGGGCTGACCGTCGGGTTCGGCGAGACGAACGTGCTTGAGGGCCTCGACATCGACGTCTATCGCGGCGAGATCCTCGGCGTCGTCGGCGGGTCGGGAACCGGCAAGTCGGTGCTCCTGCGCACGCTGATCGGCCTTCTGCCGCGCCGGGCGGGCTCCGTCGAGATGTTCGGCGTCGACATCGACAAGGCGAGCCCGCCGGAGCGGCGCGCGGTGGAGCGGCGCTGGGGCATCCTTTTCCAGCAGGGCGCGCTGTTCTCCTCGCTGACGGTGAAGCAGAACATCCAGGTGCCCATGCGCGAGCACCTGCAGATGCCGCAACCGCTGATGGACGAGCTCGCCGAGCTGAAGATCGCCATGGTCGGCCTGCGGCCGGACGCGGCCGACAAGTACCCGGCGGAGCTTTCGGGCGGCATGATCAAGCGCGCGGCGCTCGCCCGGGCGCTGGCGCTCGACCCCGATCTCGTGTTCCTGGACGAGCCGACCTCGGGTCTCGATCCGATCGGCGCGGCGGAATTCGACGACCTGATCTCCAAGCTGCGCGAGACTTTAGGTCTGACGGTTTTCATGGTAACCCACGACCTCGACAGCCTGTTCTCGATTTGCGATCGGGTTGCGGCGCTCGGCAACAAGCGGATCCTCGTCGCGGGAGACCTCAAGACGGTGATCGAGAACCCCGATCCGTGGATCCAGGAGTATTTCCGCGGCAAGCGGGCGCGCGGCGTCGCAGCCCGAATCAGTGGGAGTTAGCGGCGGGTATGGAAATCCGGTCCAGCCCCCTCATCGTCGGCTTCTTCACGCTCGCGGTCATCGCGGGCGCGTTCGGGTTCATCTACTGGATCGGCGCCTACGGCGAGTCGTCCGGGCGCGTGCAGTATCGCGTCGTCTTCTCCGACGAGGTGACCGGCCTGAACAAGGGCAGCTCCGTTCTCTACAACGGCATCAAGGCGGGCGACGTGATGAGCCTGTCGGTCGCCAAGGACGATCCGGCGCAGGTCGTCGCGCTGATCCAGATCGACCCGCAATACCCGATCAACGTGGACACGACGGCGCAGCTCCAGTTCACGGGCATCACCGGCGTCGGCTTCGTCCAGCTGAAGACCAGCAAGGCCGACGCGAGGCCCCTCAGGGAAGCCTGGGGCGCGTCCGAGGAGCCGCCGATCATCTACGCGGAGAAGTCGACCTTCCAGGACCTGATGGAAGGGGCGAAGTCGATCCTGACCAAGGTCGATTCGATCGCCACGCGCATCGATTCGCTCGTCGCCAACAACGAGACGGCCGTCACCAACACGATCCACAACATCGAGACCTTCTCGAACGCGCTCGCGGCGAATTCCGACAAGGTGTCGAGCTTCATCGAGGACGCGAGCGCGGCGGCGCGGCGGATCAACGAGGTCGGCGGGCGAATACAGGTGCTGGCCGACAACCTCAACGACGTCGTCAAGGCGATCCAGCCCGACGAGATCCGCGCGATCGTGGGCGACGTGCGAACCTTCGCGGACGCCCTCGCCGCCAATTCCGACAAGATCACCGTGCTCGCGGAGAACGCGGGGCAGGCGGCGGAACGGGTCAACAAGTTCGCCGGCAAGCTCGAAGGCATCGCCGACGACGTGAAGAAGGTCGTCTCCGCGGTCGATCCGGCGGCGATCTCGCGCACCGTCGAGAACTTCGACAAGGTGACGACGACGATCGCCGGCAAGGACAAGGAAATCTCGCAGTTCATCGACGACGCCACGGCCACCGCCGCGGAGTTCCGCAAGGCCTCGGCGCGTCTCGACGGGCTCCTGCAGAAGGTCGACGGCATGCTCGGCGGCAAGGACGGCGAGAGCATGATCACCAACATCAACGAAGCGGCGAGGTCGTTCCGCACGCTCGCCGACAACCTGAACGCCAAGCTCGACACGATCACCTCGGACGTGCAGCGCTACGGCGTCGGCGGCCTGAAGGATTTCCAGGCATTCATGTCGGAAGGCCGCCGGACGATGTCGAACATCGACCGGGCCCTGTCGAATCTCGAGCAGAATCCGGCCGGTTTTCTGTCTGGACGTTCGTCGGTGCCCGAATACAATCCGGGCCGCCGATTTTGAGGCGCCGGTCGGGGGCGGCCGGATGAGAGATGCGTGAGGGGCAGGGGGATTTCGTGCTGAAGGTCTGGCGACAGGGTGTCGTGCTGGCGTTGGCGGCTCTGGCCGGCGGCTGCGCTCTCGCGTCCAAGCCCGCGCCGGCGACCTTCGACCTGCAGGCGCCGACCAGCTTTCCCTCCGGCATCGGCGCGACGTCGGTGCAGTTCGCGGTGACAGAGCCGACTGTCGTCGGCGCGCTCGACAGCGAGCGGATCGTGGTGCGGCCGAGCCCGACCGAGATCACCTATCTCGCCAAGGCGCAGTGGAGCGACCGGGTGCCGAAGCTCGTCCAGGCCCGGCTCATCGACGCCTTCCAGAACACCGGACACGTGCGTTCCGTCGGCGTGCCCGGCAGCGCCGTCGTCAGCGACGTCGGCCTCGTCACCGACCTGCGCGACTTCCACATCGACGCGCAGAACAACGTCGCGGTCGTGGCGATCAACGTGCGCATCGTCGGCGACCAGTCGGGCCGCGTGATCGCCTCGCGCACCTTCGAGGCGCGAGAACCGGTTTCCGGCAACGACGCGGGCGACCTGGTGGCGGCGATGAACGCGGCCTTCGAGAAGGTGTCGACGGAGATCGTCACCTGGACGCTTGCGAAGATCTGACGCAACCGAGGGCCGCCTCCCGCCTCAAATTCGCTGTTTCGCATGCTAAGCTTCCGGCGAATCGTCGGAAATACGTCCGGAAATATGCCCGGGAATGTGCGAGGTAGGCTGCGATGGATCTCGACCCTGTCTTGCTCGCGCGGGTCCAGTTCGCGTTCACGGTCGCGTTCCACATCATCTTCCCGAGCTTCACGATCGGCCTGTCGGCCTGGATCGCGACGCTGCTCGTCGTGTGGCGGCGCACCGGCAACGACCGCTACCGCGAGCTCGCCCATTTCTGGACGAAGGTCTTCGCGGTCTCCTTCGCGATGGGCGTGGTCTCCGGTCTCGTGCTGTCCTACCAGTTCGGCACCAACTGGAGCCGATTCTCCGACGTCGTCGGCAACGTCGTGGCGCCGCTGATCGGCTACGAGGTGCTGACCGCCTTCTTCCTGGAGGCGACGTTCCTCGGAATCATGCTGTTCGGGTGGAAGAGGGTGCCGCCGTGGCTGCACGTCATGTCGGCGGTGTTCGTCGCCGTCGGCACCATGAGTTCGGCCTTCTGGATACTCTCGGCGAACAGCTGGATGCAGTTTCCCGCCGGCCACGTGGTGCGCGACGGCATCGCCTATCCGGACGACTGGGTGAAGATCGTCTTCTCGCCGACCTTCCCCTACCGCTTCGCCCACATGCTGACGGCCGCCTACCTGACCACCTCCTTCGTGGTGCTGGCGATCGGGGCGCGCTACCTGCTGGCCGGCAAGCACCGCGACTACGCCCGGATCATGCTGAAGATGGGGCTCGGGATGGCGATCGTGCTGGCGCCGCTGCAGGCGCTGATCGGCGACCAGAGCGGCCTCGTCGTGCGAGAGCACCAGCCGGCGAAGCTGGCCGCGATCGAGGGGCACTGGGAGGCGGACGCGCCGGGCCCGGTGCCGCTCGTCGTCTTCGCCTGGCCCGACGAGGCGCAGGAGAAGAACGACTATCAGATCTCCGTGCCCTATCTCGGCAGCCTCATCATCACCCATTCGCTCGACGGCTCCTATCCCGGCCTCAAGGCGTTTCCGCCCGAGGACAGGCCGCCCCTGTGGGGCCCGTTCTTCGGCTTCCGCATCATGGTCGGCATCGGCGTGCTGATGATCCTCGTCGCCTGGGCCGGCGGGCTGCTGTGGTGGCGCGGGTCGCTGGAGACGAACCGGGGATTCCTGCGGATCGCCTCGTGGATGTGGCCGAGCGGCTTCGTCGCCGTGCTTGCCGGCTGGGTCGTCACCGAGGTGGGCAGGCAGCCGTGGCTCGCGACCGGGATCCTGAAGACGGCGGACGCGGCCTCGCCGGTGCCGGCGCATGTCGTGCTGACCAGCCTGATCCTGTTCGTGGTCGTCTACGGGATCGTGTTCTCCTTCGGCATCTACTACATGAACCGGCTCCTGGTGCGCGGGCCCGTGCAGCTCTGGGACGAGGGCGAGGAGCCGGTGCCGGGCCGGCCGCTCGCCGCGGTCGGACCGGCCAGCGGTCGCGGGGCCTATCGCGGGGGAGGCGGTTAGAGCCACTCATGGTCAAATGGAAGCAATTCTGCTTGCGATCGGCGAGGCGATCCGGCGGGAAATCGGGAACACCCGATTTCCCGGCGGGCGTCCGCCGATCGCAAACCCTCCGGGACGGGGGGGTGTGGGGGGCAGGAGCGGCGG
>JAEWYT010000158.1 GCA_023458595.1 Pseudomonadota bacterium | reverse complement strand
TTGGCTGCTGACACCCCCAGCCGCTCGCCCCGGCGAGGGCGGGGCCCCGGGGGCCGCCGGCGCGGTGCTACGGGTCGTCCCGGGCTCCCCGCCTTCGCGGGAGTTCGCGGCGCGGTGTCCGGCGCATGGACCATTCGGAACTCAATACCCCGTCCCGGCGCTTGCCGCGCGCCCTTCGAGCTCGGCGACGAGCGCATCGAGCAGGCCCGAGGCGCCGAAGCGGAAGGTCCGGGGCGTCGCCCAGTCCGGCCCGAGGATCTCGTCGGCGAGGCCGAGATAGACGGCGGCATCGTCGATGCTGCGGATGCCGCCCGCCGCCTTGAAGCCCGTCCTCCCGCCAGTCCCGGCGATCACGGCCAGCATGGTCCGGGCGGCTTCCGGCGTCGCGTTGACCTTCACCTTTCCCGTCGAGGTCTTGATGAAGTCGGCGCCGGCGCGGATCGCGATCCCGGAGGCCGCGCGGATCAGCTTTTCCTCCTTCAGCTCGCCCGTCTCCAGGATGACCTTCAGCGTCGCGCCCCGCGTCGCCTCGCGCACCTCGGCGACCCGGGCCTCCGCCTCGGCGGGATCGGAGCCGACGAGCCGGTAGGGGATCACCATGTCGACCTCGTCGGCGCCGTCGACCATCGCCTGGTCGGTCTCGGCGAGCACCGCCTCGATGTCGCCGTCTCCACCGGGGAAATTGACGACGGTCGCGATCCTGACCGGCGTGCCGGCGAGCAGCGCGTTCGCCTCGGCGACGAAGCGGGGCCAGACGCAGACCGCCGCGACCGGACCGTGCGCCGTCTGCGCGCGCCGGCACAGGGCCTCGATGTCGGCGGGCGTGCAGGCCTCGTCGAGATTGGTGAGGTCGAGGCAGGCGAGCGCCCGCTTCGCCGTCGCCGTCCATGCGGGATTGTTCATGCGATCTCTCCGATCAGCCGCCTCAGCAGGCGTTCAAGTTTCTCGCCGCCCTTCGGAGCCATCGCCTTCGTCTCCTCGTGCGACAGCTCCGCGCCGGTGATGCCGGCCGCCATGTTGGTGACGACCGAGAAGGCGAGCACTCGCATCCTCAGGAACCGGGCGAGGATCACTTCCGGCACCGTCGACATGCCGACCGCGTCGGCGCCGAGGAGGCGCGCCATGCGGATCTCGGCCGGCGTCTCGAAGGACGGGCCGGAGAACCAGGCGTAGACGCCCTTCGCGAGACCGATCTTCTCCGCCTCGGCCGCCCGCTCGGCGGCGGCGCGAAGCTCGGCGTCGTAGGCCGTGGTCAGGCCTACGAAGCGGTCGTCGGTCTTCTCGCCGATCAGCGGATTGGCCCCGGCGAGGTTGATGTGGTCGGTGATCATCATCACCGAGCCGGGCGGCGCCTCCGGGTTCAGGCTGCCCGCGGAGTTGGTGAGGATCAGCGTCTCGACGCCGATCGCCTGCAGCATCTCGAGGGGAAAGCGCATCGCGTCGGCGCGGCCGTGCTCGTAGTAGTGGGCGCGCCCCGACAGGACGGCGACCGGCACGCCCGACAGCGCGCCGATCGCCAGCGCGCCGGAATGGCCGGAGACGGTCGGCTCGGGAAAGCCGGGCAGCTCGGCATAGGGGATCGACACGGCGTCGCGGAGCGCGTCGACGAGCCCGCTCAGGCCGGAGCCGAGCACCAGCCCGACCGTCGGCTTGTGCGCCGCCTTTCCGGCGATCAGCGTCTTCGTCCTTTCCTTCATCGTCCCTCCAGCCCGAAGGCGAGCGGCAGCAGGTCGCCGAGCGTCACCGTCTCGACGACGCCGGTCGCGTCGCAGAGATGGATCAACGTGTCGGGCGTGCCGAATTCCCTGATGCGCTGCCGGCAGCCGCCGCAGGGCGTGACCAGCGCCATCTTCCCGGCGACGATCGCGACCTCGGCGATCTTTCGTTCGCCGGTGAGCACCATCTGCGCGATCGCGGAGGTCTCGGCGCACCAGCCTTCCGGATAGGACGCGTTCTCGACGTTGCAGCCGGAATAGATCGCGCCGCTCGCCGAGCGGACGGCCGCGCCGACCGGAAACGCGGAGTGCGGTGCGTAGGCCTTCGCCATCGCCGCCTTCGCGGCCTCGAACAAATCGCCCGGATCGCCCATCACCGCTCCTTCACATATGCGACGCCGCCGGCGCTCGGCGGCACGGCCTTGCCGATGAAGCCGGCGAGCAGAACGACGGTCAGGACATAGGGCAGGGCCTGCATGAACTGAACCGGCACCTCGCCGACGACCGGCAGGTCGGCGCCCTGCAGGCGGATCGCGGCGGCGTCGAGCAGGCCGAACAGGAGGCAGGCGCCGAGCACCGGCCAGGGCCGCCACTTGGCGAAGATCAGCGCGGCGAGGGCGATGAAGCCCTTGCCCGCCGTCATGTCGCGCACGAAGCCCGCCGACTGGGCGATCGCCAGATAGGCGCCGGCGAAGCCGCAGAACATGCCGCAGACGATTACCGCCCGGTAGCGCAGCCACGGGACCGAGATGCCCGCCGTGTCGACGGCGGCCGGGTTCTCGCCGACGGCGCGAAGCCGCAGGCCGAAGCGCGTGCGGTAGACGACCCACCAGGTGAACGGCACCGCGAGGAAGGCGAGATAGACAAGCAGGTTGTGGCCGGAGATCAGCTCCGCGTAGATGTCGCCGAGGACCGGAACGTCCCTGGCGGCCTGCGCGCCGGGCAGGTCGACCGGCAGGAACCGGCCGTCGCGCGACAGCGGCGGCGTCTGGCCGCCCTGCCGGAACCACGCGTAGCCGAGCAGCGCCGTGAGGCCGGCAGCGAGGAAGTTGATCGCGACGCCGGAGACGATCTGGTTGCCGCGCTGGGTGATCGAGGCATAGCCGTGGATCAGCGCGAAGACGGTCGAGGCGGCGACCGCGGCCCCGAGCCCGGCGAGCGCGGAGTCGGTCACCGCCGCCGCGGCGCCGGCGGCGAAGGCGCCGACCAGCATCTTGCCCTCGAGGCCGATATCGAAGACGCCCGAGCGTTCCGAATAGAGACCCGCAAGCGCGGCGAGGATCAGCGGCACCGAGAGGCGCACGGCGGAATCGAGGACGAGGACGACCGTGTGGAGATCCATCAGCCGCCCTCCGGCGCTGGCGCCGGGCGTCTGCCCCCGGCAGCCGTCGAACGCCACGCCCGCGTGATCGCCGGACGGAACATGTGCTCCAGCGCGCCGGCGAACAGGATGACGAGGCCCTGGATGACGACGATCATGTCGCGCGAGATCGAGGGGAACTCGAAGGCGAGCTCGGCGCCGCCCTGATAGAGCGCGCCGAACAGGATCGCGGCGAGGACGACGCCGGCGGGATGGGCGCGGCCCATCAGCGCGACCGCGATGCCGACGAAGCCGGCGCCGGCGACGAAATCGATCTGCAGGCGGTACTGCTCGCCCATGACCGGGTTCAGCGCCATGATGCCGGCGAGCGCGCCGGAGATCAGCATGGCGACGACGGTGATCCTGACCGGCGAGATGCCCGCATAGACCGCCGCGACCGGATTGAAGCCGACGGCGCGGATCTCGTAGCCGAGCTTCGTGCGCCAGATGAGGACGTAGACGAGGGCGCAGGCGGCGAGCGCGACGAAGAAGGTGATGTTGAGCGGCGCCTGGCCGATGTCGATCCCGAACAGCGTGAACAGCCCGCCGAGTTCCGGCAGGTGCGCTCCCGCCTCGAAGGTTCGCGTCTCGGGCTGCATCGAGCCGGCCGGGGTCAGGTGGTCGACGAGGACGTAGACCATGAAGGCTGCGGCGATGAAGTTGAACATGATCGTCGTGATAACGATGTGGCTTCCCCGTTTCGCCTGGAGCCAGGCCGGGATCAGCGCCCAGGCCCCGCCGAAGGCGGCCGCCGCGACGAGCGCCAGGGGGAACGTCACCCACCACGGCACGATCCGGTCGAGCGCCAGCGCCACGAGCGCGACGCCGAGGCCGCCGACATAGGCCTGTCCCTCGCCGCCGATGTTGAAGAGGCCGGCGTGGAACGCCACGGCGACGGCGAGGCCCGTCATCATGAAGTTCGTCGCGTAGAACAGCGTGAAGCCGATGCCCTCGCCGTAGCCGATCGCGCCGAAGACGAGGACCTTGACGGCTTCCAGCGGATTGACGCCGACGAACAGAACCACCAGGCCGGCGACGAGGAAGGCGGCGGCGAGGTTCGTGAGCGGGATCAGCCCGTACTCGATCCAGCCCGGCGGCCTGGTGCCCCGCGCGCCGGCGGACGGAGCAGGGGCGGATTCGCCGCTCATCAGGCAACCTCGCGCCGACGCTGGATCAGTTTAGAGACTGAATGGGCGTTGGTTCCTGGCCGCCGTGGCGATCGCCTACGTCGCTTGCCCCCCGAGGGCCCGCATGAGACCCGCGGCGTCACGGCGGCCGGAAGTCCGGGACGGGCTACAGGAAGATGCGCCATGGGCAGCCCGGCCAGGTGTTGCCCGGAGCGCCGGTTGATGAGCATCCCGCGGGGACTTCCGGCACAGGGAACCTTACTCCAAGGGAGAAAGGTGCATCCATGCCTGTTTTCATCGGTCTCGACTGGGGCGGGTCGAGCCATGCCGTCTGCGTCCTCGATGCCGCCGGCAAGAGCCTCGATCGGTTCACCGTCGCCCACGATCGCGACGGCCTCGACCATCTCGTCACGCGCCTGCGCCGTCACGGTCCGGCGGACGAGATGCCCGTCGCGATCGAACGGCCGAGCGGTCTGCTCGTCGACATGTTGATGGAGGCAGGCTTCGTCGTCACGCCGATCCACCCCAACATCGTCAAGGCATGTCGGCCGCGCTACCGCGCCGTCGCCGCCAAGAGCGATCCCGGCGATGCCTACATCCTCGCCGACGTCCTGCGCACCGACGGTCACCGGCTGAAGGCGCTCGAGCCGCAGTCCGACGCCATCAAGGCACTCAGGGCGCTGGTGCGCGGGCGCGACGATCTGGTCGCCACCAGGCTCGTCCTCGCCAACCAGCTGCGCGCCCTTCTCGAAAGCTTCTGGCCGGGCGCCGCCAGCCTGTTCGCCGACATCGCCAGCCCCATAACCCTGGCCTTCCTCCTGCGCTATCCCACGCCCGAGGCGGCCCACCGGCTCGGCAGCAAGCGCATGGCTGCCTTCCTCGCCCAGAACCAGTATTGCGGCAGGCGCCCCGTCGCCGGTCTCCTCGCCCGCCTGCGTGCGGCTCCCACCGCCATGGCCGCACAGGACGAAGCCGACGCCAAGGGCGAACTCGTGCGCGCCCTCGCCACGACCCTCGAAAGCCTCGTCGCCCAGATCGCCAGGCTCACCAGCCGCATCGAACACGCCGTCGCGGAGCTTCCAGAGGGACGGATCGTCATGTCCTTCCCGCGGGCCGGGAAGATCTGCGCCGCACAGATCACCGCCGAATTGGGCGACGTCCGTGCCCGTTTCCAAAGCGAGGATCACCTCGCCGCCGAGGCCGGGGTCGCCCCCGTCACATACCAGAGCGGAAAAGCCCGAGGCGTGGGATGGCGATGGGCCTGCAACAAGCGTCTGCGCGCCGCAATCACCTGCTTCGCAGACAACTCCCGCCACGAAAGTCCATGGGCCGACCACATCTATCGAAACGCCAGAAAGAGAGGATGCAGGCACCCACATGCCGTGCGAATCCTCGCTCGCGCATGGATCCGTGTCCTCTGGCGCGCATGGAACGACAACATTCCATACGACCCCCGAAAACACACCGCCGCCAAACCGTTCATGACCAGTGGTTGACACAGGAAGTCTCATGCCGCCGCCTCCTCGTCCATGCCCATCATCATCAGGCCGAGTTCCTGCTCGCTCGCCTCGGGCCCGCGCTCGCCGATGACGCGGCCGCCGCACATGACGAGGACGCGGTCGGACAGCGAGCGGATCTCGTCGAGCTCGACGGAGACGAGCAGGATCGCCGCGCCGGCGTCGCGCATGGCGACAAGCTGGCGGTGGATGAACTCTATCGCGCCGATGTCGACGCCGCGCGTCGGCTGGCCGACGAGCAGCACCTTCGGCGACCGCTCCATCTCGCGGGCGAGCACGATCTTCTGCTGGTTGCCGCCGGAGAAGTTCTCGGTCTTCAGCCGGCAGTCGGGCGGGCGGATGTCGTACTGCGCGATGCGCTCGCGGGCGTGGGCGCGGATCGCGTCGCGGTCCAGGAACGGGCCGTTCAGAAAGGCGGCCGCGCCGTGATAGCCGAGGATCGCGTTCTCGTTCTCCTCGAAGGCGGTGACGAGACCCATGCGGTGGCGGTCCTCGGGCACGTGGGCGAGCCCGAGGCCGCGCATGTGCGCGGCGTCGACATCGCCGGTGATGTCGACCGGCGCGCCGTCGACGCGCATCGTTCCCGACGTCGCGCCGCGGATGCCCGAGATCACCTCGAGCAGCTCCGACTGGCCGTTGCCGGCGACGCCGGCGATGCCGACGATCTCGCCGGCGCGGATCGAGAAGGAGACGTCGTCGAGCAGGGTGACGCCGCGCCGGTCGCGCAGCGTGACGTTCCCGACCTCCAGCATCGGATTGCCCGGCGTCGCCGCCTTCTTGTCGACGCGCAGCAGCACGCGCCGGCCGACCATCCGTTCGGCGAGCTCTTCCGGCGTCGTCTCCGCCGTCTTCACCGTCGCCACCATCTCGCCGCGCCGCATGACCGAGACCGTATCGGTCACCGCCATGATCTCGCGCAGCTTGTGGGTGATCAGGATGACGGTCTTGCCCTGGTCGCGCAGCTGCCGGAGGATGCGGAACAGGTGGTCGGCCTCGGCCGGCGTCAGCACGCCGGTCGGCTCGTCGAGGATCAGCGTCTCGGCGCCGCGGTAGAGGCTCTTGAGGATCTCGACGCGCTGCTGCAGGCCGACGGCGAGATCGCCGACGACCGCGTCCGGGTCGACGTCCAGCGCATAGTCGCGCTCGAGCCGCTTCAGCTCGGCGCGCGCCTTCGCGGCGCCGCGGCCGAGCAGGACGCCGCCCTCCGCCCCGAGCATGACGTTCTCGAGCACCGTGAACGGCTCGACCAGCATGAAATGCTGGAACACCATGCCGATGCCGGCGTCGATCGCATCGTCAGGCGACCTGATGTCCACGCGCGCGCCGTCGACGCGGATCTCGCCCGCGTCGGCCTGGTAGAAGCCGTAGAGGATCGACATCAGCGTCGACTTGCCGGCGCCGTTCTCGCCGACGATGCCGTGGATCGTGCCCTTGCCGACCTCCAGGCGGATGTCCCTGTTGGCGTGGACCGCGCCGAAGCGCTTGTCGATGCCGATCAGTCCGATCGCGGGCGGCGGGCCGGCCATGCCGTCACCTCCGCCGGTCCGGATCGGGCGCGGCGAGGATCATCGCCCAGTATGTGCCGTACGCGTCGCCCGCCCGGGCGGCGCCGACGCCGATCTCGGTCGCCTGCGGCTCGAGCAGGTTCGAGCGGTGGCCCGGCGAGGTCTTCCAGCCGGCGAGCGCGGCGTCGAAGGTGTCGTAGCCGGCGCTGACGTTCTCCACGCCGACGAGCCAGACGTATCCCGCGCCCTTGAGACGCTTGTCCAGCGGCCCGATCAGGTCGTGGCCGATCCGCCCCCGCTGCGCCATCGCCTTGGCCTGCCGGGCGGCGAGCGCGTTGAGGCGGCTGTCGGCTGTGACCGGGCCGAGCCCCTGGGACCGGCGGTAGGCGCTGGTGGAGGCCGCGGCCGCCCGCGCGTCGACCGCCACCGGGCTCACGCCGCCGCTGCTTCCCGGTCCGGCGCAGCCCGCCAGGAGCAGCGCCAGGCCGAAGGCGAGCGAGGGACCCGCGGGGCCGTGGCCCGGCCGGCGCCCGGAGCGGCTTCCGGCCGCCCTCGCTCCCGTCGGGGGGAGGGGGGAATCGCGGAGCGGGCGCCGTCGCAACGGCTCAGCCGGATCGATCATGCCAGCGGGCCGGCCGCATGCGGGCGTCAGGACGCCGGGCAGCTGGAGTCCGACATGTAGTCGTGCACCCTGGTCTTGCCCGAGATGATGTCGGCGGTCGCCGCGTCCACCTTCATCTTCATGTCGTCGCTGACGAGGCCCTTGTTGTTGTCGTCGAGAGCCCAGCCGACGCCGTCCTCGGCGAGCCCGAGCACCTGGACGCCGGTCGTCCAGCTGTCGCTCTTCAGGTCGTCGAAGGCCGCATAGACGGCATTGTCGACGCGCTTCAGCATGGAGGTCAGGACGGAGCCCGGATGCAGGTGGTTCTGGTTGGAATCGACGCCGATGCCGAGCTTGCCGGCGTCGGCGGCGGCCTGCAGCACGCCGATGCCGGTGCCGCCGGCGGCGTGGTAGACGACGTCGGCGCCCTGGTCGAACTGCGACTTGGCGAGCTCGCCGCCGCGCACGGGATCGTTCCACGCCGCGCCCGTCGTCCCGGTCATGTTCTGGAACACCTGGATGTCCGGATTGACGGCCCTGGCGCCCTGCACGTAGCCGCAGGCGAACTTGCGGATCAGCGGGATGTCCATCCCGCCGACGAAGCCGATCCTGCCGGTCTTCGAGGCCATGGCGGCGAGCATGCCGACGAGGTAGGAGCCTTCCTCCTCCTTGAAGACGATCGAGCGCACGTTGGGCAGATCGACCACCATGTCGACGATGGCGAAGTGGATGTCGGGGAACTCCGCGGCCACCTTCTCGACCGCCTGCGCCTGGCTGAAGCCGATCGCCACGATCGGGTCGTTGCCCTTGCGGGCGAAGTTCCGCAGCGCCTGCTCGCGCTGGGAATCGTTCTGGATCTCGAAATCGCGGTACTCGATGCCGGTCTCGCTCTTGAACCGCTCGGCGCCGGCGAAGGCGGCCTCGTTGAAGGATTTGTCGAACTTGCCACCGAGGTCGTAGACCACGGCGGGCTTCACGTCGGCGGCATGAGCCTGACCGAGGAACGCCACCGCGGCGAGCGCGGCGAGAAATCTGGTCCGCATTTCCACCTCCTTCTGATCCGGATCCGGCGAGCCCGCAGGCGCGGCTTCCGCCGGTTGGTCGGAGATTGGCACGGCGAAACGCCCGTTGCACCCCGTTTGTGCGGCCCGCCCGCGCCCCCGCCGGCGGCCCGAAAGTTGCGCTGCCCGCCGCGACCTGCTTAACAGGGAGGTCCGCCAACCGCCTCCCCGGAGATCATGACCCGCGCCGCAACGCTGAATGGCAATATCGTAATTCTCGGCTACGGAACGATCGGGCAGTGCATCCTGCCGCTGCTGATCGACCGGCTCGAAAGCACGGCCTCCCGGTTCACCGTCGTCGATCGGACCGATCCGCCCGGCGCGCTCTCGCCGTACCGCGACGCCGGCCTCCGCTACCTCAACCGCCCGATAGACCGCGACAATTTCGTCGACGTGCTCGCCGAAGTCGCGGGCGGCGGCGATCTTCTCCTCAACCTGACGATGGGCGTGGATTCGCTCGCCGTCGCCGACTGGTGCCAGGATCACGGCGTGGCCTATGTCGACACGGCGCTGGAGCCCTGGGAAGGGTTCGTCGAGGACGCCGGGCTTTCCGCGGGCGACCGAACGGAATACGCCCTGCACCAGCGCGCCCGCCTGCACGCCGAAAGGCACTGGCGCGACGACGGTCCGACCGCGATCGTCACCCACGGCGCCAATCCCGGTCTCGTCAGCCATTTCGCCAAGGCGGCGCTGATCGCGGTGGCGCGCGGCATGCAGCTCGATTTCGCCGCGCCGTCCTCGCGGCGCGACTGGGCCCGGCTCGCGCAGCGCACCGGCACCAAGGTCATCCACATCTCCGAACGCGACACCCAGGTCTCGGCCAAGCCGAAGATGCCGGGCGAGTTCGTCAATACCTGGAGCATACCCGGCTTCGTCGAGGAGGCGATGATGCCGGTAGAGCTCGGCTGGGGCACGCATGAGCGAAAGCTGCCCGACGATGCGCTCGAGCACGAGCGGGGGCCCCGCAACACGATCTACATCGACCAGCCGGCCGCCTGCTTCCAGATGTATTCCTGGGTGCCGACCTCGGGCCAGATTCTGGGGCTCGCCCTGCCCCACAGCGAGAACGTCACGCTCAGCGACTATCTGACCCTCGAGGCGAACGGCAAGCCCGCCTACCGGCCGACGGTCGCCTTCGTCTATCTCCCCTGCGACGGCGCCTTCGCCAGCCTGCACGAGACGATGATGAGCGGCTGGAGGGAGCCCGAGGAGGAGCGCGTCATCAAGCGCGACGTGATCGACGGGCAGGACGAGCTCGGCGTGCTGCTGCTCGGCCACGGCCTGAACGGGCTGTGGTACGGCTCGCAGCTCGACATCCACGAGGCGCGCCGCATCGTGCCCCATTCCAATCCGACCGCCCTGCAGGTCGCCGCCGGCATGGTCGCCGCGTCGCTGTGGGCGATCGAGAACCCGAACGCCGGCTTCCGCGAGCCCGAGGATCTTCCCTACGACTTCGTGCTGGAGGCGGCGCGGCCCTATCTCGGCCGCGTGGTCTGCGAGCGGACGGACTGGACGCCTGTCGACCAGCGCCCGTTCATCGACGCGCCGCCCGAACCGAAGGATCCCTGGCAGTTCGCCAACTTCCGTGCCGGGGCGTAAGATCGCAGCCTGGATCGTACCGCCGCCGGCCGGACGAATGTCGCGCCAGACGCGTTTCCTGGCAGCGATTCCTTAGGCTTTCCGGCCTTATCTGTCCGGCGGCAAGTGCGTTGTTCCGCAGCGCCCGTCCGCCGGGAGATACCGATGACCGATACAGACCGCGCAGCCGCGTCTCAGGGGCCCGGAAAGGACGACCTCGAGACGCTCCCCGTCGATCAGGTCCTCGCCAAGCTCGGCGTCGATCCCGACAAGGGGCTGGGCAAGGACGAGGTGGCGAAGCGCCTCGCCCGGTACGGCCCGAACGCCCTGCCGGAGAAGCACGTCTCGCTCGCCGGGAAGATCGTGAAGTACTTCGTCGGCCCGATCGCCTTCATGATCGAGGCCGCGGCCCTCGTCTCCGCCTTCCTCGGCCGCTGGGACGACTTCGCCATCATCTTCGGCCTGCTCGTCTTCAACGCCGGCCTCGAGCTCTGGCAGGACATGAAGGCGTCGAACGCGCTCGCCGCGCTGAAGAAGAGCCTCGCCCCGCAGGCGACCGCGCTGCGCGAGGGATCGTTCCAGACGGTCGACGCGGCGGGTCTCGTTCCCGGCGACATCGTCAAGATCCGCCTCGGCGTCATCGTGCCGGCGGACCTGCGCCTCGTCTCGGGGCAGTACGCCTCGATCGACCAGGCCGCGCTCACGGGCGAATCCCTGCCCGCCGCCAAGAAGCCCGGCGACGAGGCCTATTCGGGCAGCGTCGTGAAGCAGGGCGAGATGACCGGCGTCGTCATCGCCACCGGCGGCGACACGTTCTTCGGCCGCACCGCGAAGCTCGTCGCCGGCGCAGGCTCCGTCAGCCACGCCCAGCGGGCGATGTTCCAGATCGGCAACTTCCTGATCGCGGTCGCCGTGGTGCTGGCGCTGGTCATGGTCGCCGTGCAGGTCTGGCGCGACATCGTCGTCTCCGACACCTGGGGCCTCGCCGACGCGCTCGACATCCTCCAGTTCGTGCTGATCCTGCTCGTCGCCTCGATCCCCGTCGCGATGCCGGCGGTGTTCTCGATCACCATGGCGCTCGGCGCGCTGGCGCTGTCGAAGGAGAAGGCCATCGTCTCCCGCCTCGCCGCGATCGAGGAGATGGCCGGCGTCGACATCCTGTGCTCCGACAAGACCGGCACGCTGACCAAGAACCAGCTCACGCTGGGCGATCCGATCCTGCTCGCCTCGAAGGACCCGCAGGACGTGATCCTCGCGGCCTCCCTCGCCTCGAAGGCGGAGGACCGCGACGTCATCGATTCCGCCGTCTTGGCGGCGCTGAAGGACGCCGATGCGCTGAAGAGCTGGAAGATCACGAACTTCGTGCCCTTCGATCCGGTGTCGAAGCGCACCGAAGCCACGGCGACCGGCGCCGACGGCAAGTCCATCGTCGTCACCAAGGGCGCGCCGCAGGCGGTGGTCGATCTCGCCAAGCCCTCGAAGGACGTCGCCGACAAGGTGGCTGAGACCGTCGCCGATCTCGGCGCCAAGGGCTACCGCGCCCTCGGCGTCGCCCGGTCGGCCGACGGCGGCAGGACCTGGAGCCTGCTCGGCATCCTGCCGATGTTCGATCCCCCGCGCGACGATTCCAAGGAGACCATCGACCTCGTCCGCTCCAAGGGCGTCGCGGTGAAGATGGTGACGGGCGACGACACCGCGATCGCCCGCGAGACGGCGCGCCAGCTCGGGCTCGGCACCAATATCGTGCCGGCCGCCGACGCCTTCCCGAAGGACATGGACCCCGACCACGTGCCGGCGGCGATCGCCGACATGATCGAGAAGGCCGACGGCTTCGCCCGCGTCTTCCCCGAGCACAAATACGCGATCGTCAAGGCGCTGCAGGCGCGCGGCCATCTCGTCGCCATGACCGGCGACGGCGTCAACGACGCGCCCGCGCTGAAGCAGGCCGATTGCGGCACGGCGGTCTCCGGGGCCACCGACGCGGCCCGCGGCGCCGCCGACCTGATCCTCACCGCGCCCGGCCTCTCCGTCATCAACAACGCCATCGACGAGGCGCGGCGCATCTTCGGGCGCATCACCTCGTACACGATCTACCGGGTGGCGCTGACGATGGACATCATGTTCCTCGTCGTGCTGTCGACGATCTTCCTGAACTTCCAGCCGCTGACCGCCGTCATGATCGTCATCATGTCGCTGCTCGACGACCTGCCGATCATGACGATCGCCTACGACAACACCGCCGTCTCGCCCTCGCCGATCCGCTGGCGCATGCCGCGGCTCCTCAGCGTCTCGGCGGTGCTCGGGCTCGCCTCGATCGTCCAGTCCTTCGGCCTCCTGCTGATCGGCATGGAGATCCTGTCCGATCCGGGCGAGGGCAGCCGCTTCGGCCTCACCGACCAGGCGCACCTGCAGACGATGATGTTCCTGCAGCTCGTCGCCGGCGGCCATCTCCTGCTGCTCGTCACCCGCACCGAGCGCTGGTTCTTCGCCCCGCCCTATCCCGCCGCGCCGCTGTTCGCCGCGATCGTCGCGACGCAGATCCTCGCCGTCCTGATGTGCGGCTTCGGCTGGATCGTGCCGGCGATCCCGTGGGCGCTGATCGGCTGGGTGTGGGCCTATATCCTCCTCTGGCTCGCCGTCCTCGGGGTGGTGCGCATCGGGCTCGAGCGCTTCCTCGACTTCCGCAGCGCGCGCCGGGCGCGTAGCGTGGAGATCGTCCAGGAGCGCCTGTCAGCGGGCGGAACGTCTTTCAAGGGATGACGACACCATGAACTTTCGCGACAGCCTGATCGTGAAGCCCGGCAAGCGCGCCAGGCTCGCCGACATCGATCCGGCCTTCCACGGCGAGCACGAGGACAAGAATTCGGCCGTGCCCGAATTCGAGGCGGCGCTCGACACGATCGACAGGCTCCAGGAGAAGCTCTACGCGGAGAAGAAGCACGCGCTGCTGATCGTCCTGCAGGGCATCGACGCGGCCGGCAAGGACGGCGTCTGCTGGAACGTCATCACCGCGATGAACCCGCAGGGCTGCGCCGTGTCGAGCTTCAAGCAGCCCTCCGCCGTGGAGCTCGCCCACGACTTCCTGTGGCGCATCCACCAGAAGACGCCGGGCCGCGGCCAGGTCGCCGTGTTCAACCGCTCGCACTACGAGGACGTGCTGATCGTGCGCGTCCACGACCTGGTTCCGAAGGACATCTGGAAGAAGCGCTACGACCAGATCAACGCCTTCGAGCACGTGCTCGCCGAGAACAACACGACGATCCTGAAGTTCTTCCTCTACATCTCCAAGGACGAGCAGCTCGACCGCTTCCGCAAGCGGCTCGAGGACCCGGAGCGGCAGTGGAAGATCTCCGGCTCCGACTACACCGAGCGGGAATACTGGGACCAGTACATCGAGGCCTACGAGGACATGCTGTCGAAGTGCTCGACCGAGGACGCGCCCTGGTTCGTCATCCCCTCGAACAAGAAGTGGTTCCGCAACCTCGCCGTGGCGAAGATCATCGCCGAGACGATGGAGGGCCTGAACATCCGGCCGCCGGCGCCGGACGTCGACATCGCCGAGATCCGCAAGAAGTACCATGCCGCGGTCGCCGAGGAGAAAAAGGGGTGATCGGGGGCGCCGGTCGAGCCGGTTCACGACCGCCTCGCCTGCGGCTTGTGGGCCCCGGATCAAGTCCGGGGCACAAGGCTGTTCGGGTGGCGACGCCGTGCTCCGAACAGAAGCCGTGTGTCCCGGGCCTGACCCGGGGCCCATGCGGCTCTCTCCGCAGATGCCACACCCTCGCATAGCCGCGTTCACACCAGATCGACCCCCATGGACCTGACCGTCCTCATCTTCCTCCTGACCTACCTGGCGATCGCCATGGGCCAGGTGCCGTTCTTCCGTGTCGACCGCACCGGCGCGGCGGTGCTCGGCACGATCGCGCTGATCGCGACCGACCGGATCGGCCTGAAGGAAGCCTGGGACTCCGTCGACTTCCAGACGGTGGCTCTGCTGTTCGGCCTGATGGTCGTCTCCTCGGCCTTCGTGGTGTCGGGCTTCTACGACTGGGCGGCCGTGCGCATGGCGAGCCTCAAGGTCGGGCCGAGGGCGCTGCTCGCCGTGTTCATCGCCGTCTCCGGCGGCCTGTCGTCGGTACTGACCAACGACGTCGTCGCCGTCGCGATGACGCCGCTGCTCGTGCAGATCACCCTGTCGCGCGGCCTGAACCCGGTGCCGTTCCTGCTCGGCTTCTGCTTCGCCGCCAACACCGTCTCGTCGGGCACGCTGATCGGCAGCCCGCAGAACATGATCATCGCGGGCGGCCTGCACCTTTCCTTCCCGGCCTTCCTGAAGATCGCGCTCGCCCCCTCGCTGCTTACGATGCCGATCGTCTGGGCGGTGATCTCGTTCCTCTATCGCGGCCGCTGGCAGCTCGAGGGGCGGGCCGCCGCCCCGGCCGCCCCGGCCGCGCCCGGCGCCGTCGCCTTCGACAAGCTCGAGACCGCGAAGGCCGGCCTCGTCACCCTCGCGCTGGTCGCCGCCTTCATGTTCACCGGCTGGCCGCACGCGATCGTCGCGCTGACCGCCGCCGGCATCCTGCTCCTCAACCGGCGCATCGAATCGAAGGACTTCATGAAGCATGTCGACGGCGACCTGCTGCTGCTCCTGTTCGCGCTCTTCGTCATCAACGCGGCTCTGGCGAAGACGGGCCTTCCCGCCGACCTCATCGAGGACCTGGCCGCGGCCGGCTTCGACCTGAACGCGCCGCTCACCATGTTCCTGACGCTCGCCGCGATCAGCGACCTCGTCGGCAACAACCCGGCGGTGATGCTGGTGATGCCCTACGTCCATCCGACGAACCCGGAGGCGCTGGGCGCGGCGATGGCGCTCGGCTCGGGCTTTTCCTCGAACTTCGTCGTGTTCGGCAGCCTCGCCGGCATCATCGTCGTGCAGGCGGCCGGCCAGCACGGGATCAGGATCCCGTTTTCCGAGTTCACCCGCGCGGGGGCGGCGACGACCGTCCTGTGCCTCGGCCTCGCCGCCGCCTGGATCGCGCTGCTCTGACACGAGAAAGCCGGCCGGCCCCGTCGGGTCCCCCCGCTGCGTCGGGGGCCGGGCG
>JAEWYT010000157.1 GCA_023458595.1 Pseudomonadota bacterium | reverse complement strand
CGCCGCCGAACTGCCGGTCTGGAACCACATGTACAATTGGCATCGACCCCATGGCAGCCTAAACTCGAAGCCGCCAATCAGTCGCCTCGGCCTAAAAGGCGACAACCTGTTGAGGCTCCACAGCTAGAGCGGGGCTTCGCGTTCGCGGTCCCAGCGCCAGCACGGTCCGCCCGCGGGAATGCGAACGCCGCCGACCCAGCGCTCCGGCGGACCGAGCGTCAGGTAGTCCCGCGTCCCCGCAAGCACGGCCCGCCCGGCTTCGCTCAGCGCGATCCGCCGCGTCGGCCAGGCCGCGTCGGCGGTTTCGGGCTCGACCGCGATCACGGGCTCCTCCGCGCGAAGCATGTCCTGAAGGATACGGTAGAACATCAGGTCGCCGAGCCAGGGCAGCGGCTCCTTCTCCAGCATCAGGTCACGATAGACGCGGCCCATCGTCATCGGGCCGTCCGTCAGCGTGTCGAGGACGATCCGCTCGGTGAGCGCGGTGCCGTCGAGCGTGGAGGGCAGTTCCTGCAGATGCCGGCGGACCGCCCCCGCCATCTGCGGGAGGACGGGCACTCCGGCGCGCGCCGCCTCGTGAAGCGCCGTCGGATCGGGTTGCCGCAACGCGTGCCAGACCCGGGCGCCGAGATCGATCGCGGCACCGGACACGGGGGTGCGCCGCTCCCACAGCATTCGCAGAGCCTCCGGCGGCAACTGACCGATACCGATGAACCGCATAGACCCGGGAAACCGGTCTACGGAGACGAGATCCAGCACTTTCGGCGCGCCGGTCTCCGCGAAGCACGCCAGGCAGCGGGCGAGAATGAGCTGGTCGTAGCTGTCGTGCTCGAACCAGAGAACGACGCGCTCGTACCGCGCCGCAGCCTCGGCGAGGGCCTTTTCCTCGCCTTCCACCCGCTTCCGGATTTCGGCTTCGGGCGTTTCCGGGTATTCGGCGTAGCTCCGGGCCACGAAAGCGATTCTGCGTTCCAGCCAGTCGGGCCCGGCAACCACCGGTCCCTGACAGAAGGGATTGGAGTATTCGAGGAAGTCGCCGTCGAAACCGGCGGCATTCAGCGCTTCCCGAACATCCGACCCGCAGCGGATGTGCAGTGTTGCCAGGTCCCGGTCGAGGACATCGCGCCGCTCCATCGCCGCCCGCCCCGCCTCCATTTCGGCGGCATGCGCCTTCAGGGCGGGCCAGCCCGGCAATCGAAGCTCGCGGGCGATGACGAACTGCGCGTCGGCAAGACGCATGGGCGCGGCGGCGACCGAGCGCCCCTCGCGTGCCTTCGGGTGATTGCGGCGGAACCGCTCGAGCGCGGCGGGATCGCCGCCCTTCAGGGCCTTCAGGAGGTCCTTGGCGCGCTTTTTCTGCTGGTCGAGATTGATGCGGAACGTCGGTTCGTCCCGCGTGTGGCGGTCGGTCATGGCCGAATCCCTTTCCTCGTGTGGTCATGTCCGCCTGCAAGACCGAAAAGGGACTTCGATGCCGGTCAGTTCCGACGAGAACCGGTCGTGGGCGCAGCCCTTTCCGCGGACGTGGAGGCTTCGACCGAGCCGGCGCTAGTCAAGCCTGCCGGCCAGCGCCGCGTCAAGACGGCCGGTGCTCCGGAGAGGGGTTGCGCGTGCCCGGGCTGCCTAGAGATTGAGCAGCGACCGGACTCCCATCAGGACGTCTATTCCCGTAATTAACGGTCGAATTACCGGTTGATCACAGATTCGCTGTAATTTGTCGGGTACCGGCGATCTCGTGCCCATCTTGGGGACTTTCATGGAATTGTGGGACCTCGGCCTACTGGGACTGCAGCTTCTCCTGTATTTCTTCGTCATGGCGATGCTGTTCGGTCTGCGGCATCGCTACGGGATCGGCATCTTCTTCTGCGCGCTCGGCGCGTTGCATTTCCTCGAGACCTATCTCGCCGCGACCTTCTACGTGACGGTTCCGTTCGGCATCGTCGTCTCGCCCGGCTCGACGATCCTGTTCGCCGGCAAGATCATGCTCCTGCTGCTCGTCTATATCCGCGAGGACGCGGTCGCCGTACGCCAGCCGATCTACGGGCTCTTCGTCGGCAATCTCCTGATGATCGGCCTGGTCGGCATCCTCGGCTTCAACGAAGTGGTGCCTTCGGCCGGCCCCTCCCCGGACTTCCTGTTCATCGACCAGATGAACGTCCTGATGATCTGGGGGACGGTGCTCCTGCTCGCCGACGGCATCCTGATCATCCTCGCCTACGAGCAGCTCGGACGCTGGTTCGCGCCGCATATCACGGTTCGCATCGCGGTGAGCGGCGTCCTGGTCCTCGCCTTCGACCAGCTCGCCTTCTGGCCGGTGCTGCACGCGGTCGCCGACGTGCCCTTGGCGACCCTCTACGGCGGCCTGATCGCGAAGTGCGCGTCGGCGGTCGCCTGCGCGGTGCTCGCCGGCATCTATCTTCGTTTCTTCGAGCCCCGCATGTTCGACGGGCTGAGCCATCCGCGTCTTTCGGACGTTTTCGACGCCCTCACCTACCGCCAGCGCTACGAGGCGCTGCTCGAGCGCGCCGGCCGCGACGGCCTGACCGGCATCGCCGACCGCAGCCGCATGGAGACCGAGGCCGACGACTATACCGCTCGCGCCATCGGCCGCGGCGACAGCGTGAGCGTGCTGCTGATCGACATCGACGATTTCAAGCAGGTCAACGACGATTCCGGGCACCTGGCCGGCGACGCGGCGCTGCGCGCCCTTGCCGATCTGCTCAAGGACAATCTGCGCGAACTGGACAGGATCTACCGGTTCGGCGGCGACGAGTTCGTCGTCCTGACCTCGGGACTGACGAGCGATGCGGCCTCCAGCTTCGCCCGGCGTCTGCACAGGCTGTCGGGAACGCTGGACATTCCGGACCTGAGCCGGCCACTGACGGTGAGCATCGGCGTCGCCCACTCGCCGGAGGACGGCCTGGACTTCCTGTCGCTGCTGTCGAGTGCCGACAAGCGGCTCTACAGCGCCAAAGGTGCCGGCCGCGACCGCGTGGTGAGCGGCGGCGTCCGGCCCGGCGACGGCAGGCCCGGACTCGCCCCGACGACCTGACCGTCGGGCGATATCCGTGGATCGGTTCACCAAGCGGAACCGTCACGCTTGCCGCCCTGCCGGACTCCGCCTATACGGACGCCTTTAATGGCCACCGCGCACCAATCCCGACCGATCGCCTTCCCGCATCGCCATCTGCTCGGCATCGACCAGCTTTCGCCTGACGAGATCGGCACCCTTCTCGACCTCGCCGACGGCTTCGTCGACATCAACCGGCAGGTCGAGAAGAAGCTGTCGACGCTGCGTGGACGCACGCAGATCAACCTGTTCTTCGAGGCGTCGACCCGCACGCAGAGTTCCTTCGAGCTCGCCGGCAAACGGCTCGGCGCCGACGTGATGAACATGTCCGTCGGCGCGTCCTCGGTGAAGAAGGGCGAGACCCTGCTCGACACGGCGGTGACACTGCACGCCATGCATCCGGATCTGATCGTCGTGCGCCACCACGCCGCCGGCGCGGTCGAGCTGCTGGCGCGCAAGGTCGGCTGCTCGGTGGTCAATGCCGGCGACGGGGCGCACGAGCACCCCACCCAGGCGCTTCTCGACGCCCTGACGATCCGGCGCCACAAGGGCAGGCTGCAAGGGCTCAACGTCGCGATCTGCGGCGATATCCTGCACAGCCGCGTCGCGCGCTCGAATATCCTGCTGCTCGGCGCCATGGGAGCGCGGGTGCGCGTCGTCGCCCCCTCGACGCTCCTGCCCGCCGCGATCGAGCGGATGGGCGTCGAAGTGCATCGGGACATCCGCTCCGGCATCCTCGATGCCGACGTGGTGATGATGCTGCGGCTGCAACGGGAGCGCATGAGCGGCGCCTTCGTGCCGTCCGTGCGCGAGTACTTCCACTATTTCGGCCTCGACGCCGCCAAGCTGAAGCTCGCCAGGCCCGACGCGCTGGTGATGCATCCGGGGCCGATGAACCGGGGCGTCGAGATCGACAGCGACGTCGCCGACGGACCGCAGAGCGTCATCCGCGAGCAGGTCGAGATGGGCGTCGCGGTCCGCATGGCGGTGCTCGACGCGCTCGCCCGCAACCTGCCGAACGCGTGAGAAAGCCGATGACCGCGCCTCGAACGCCCACATGGGGAACGCCCGAGCGCTTCGAACGGGAGAAGGTTCGCCCGATCGGCTTTCACGACGTGCGCCTGATCGATCCTTCGAGCGGGCGCGACGAGAGGGGCGGCCTCCTGATCGACGCGGGCCGGATCGTCGATATCGGCGCGCATCTGACGGCCGACGGCTTTCCCGGGGACGCCGAGGTGATCGACGGCGGCGGCAAGGTGCTCGCCCCCGGCCTCGTCGACATGCACGTCTTCACCGGAGAGCCGGGCTTCGAGCATCGCGAGACGATCGCGTCTGCCAGCCGCGCCGCGGCGGCGGGCGGCGTCACCACGATGATCTGCATGCCGGACACGGATCCGGTGATCCACGACGTCGCCATGGTCGACTACGTCCAGCGGCTCGCCCGCGACACGGCGATCGTCCGGGTCTGGCCGATGGCCGCGCTGACGAAGGATCTCGCGGGCCAGGAAATGACGGAGATCGGCCTGATGTCGCAGGCCGGAGCCGTCGCCTTCACCAACGGGCGGCGGGCGATCACCAACGCGCAGACCATGCGCCGGGCGCTCACCTACGCGCGCGACTTCGACGCCCTTATCGTCCACCATCCGGAGGATCCCGACCTCGTCGGCGAAGGCGTCATGCACGAGGGCGAGACGGCGACGCGGCTCGGCCTCACGGGCATCCCGGTCGAGGCCGAGACGGTGATGCTGTCGCGGGACCTGAAGCTCGTCGGGCTCGCCGGCGGGCGCTATCACGCGGCCCAGCTATCCGCCGCCCGCTCGCTGACGACGCTGCGCCGCGCCAGGGAGCGCGGCATCAAGGTCACCGCCGGGGTGTCGATCAACAACCTGACCCTCAACGAGAACGACATCGGCGCCTATCGCACCTTCTTCAAGCTGTCGCCGCCGCTGCGCTCGGAGGACGATCGCACGGCGCTGGCCGAGGCACTCGCCGAGGGCCTGATCGACGTCATCGTCTCCGGCCACGACCCGCAGGACGTCGAGACCAAGCGCCATCCCTTCGCCGAGGCCGAGGACGGGGCGATCGGCCTGGAGACGCTGCTGTCGGCCGCCCTGCGCCTGCACCATTGCGGCGACGTGCCGCTCATCCGGCTGATCGATGCCATGTCGACGCGGCCGGCGTCGATCCTCGGCCTCGATGGAGGAAGTCTCGAGAAGGGCCGGCCCGCCGACCTCGTCTTCCTCGACCCCGACATGCCGTGGATCGTCGACGCCGAGGCGCTGTCGTCGCGCTCGAAGAACACGCCCTTCGAGAACGCGCGCCTGCAGGGACGCGTGCTGCGCACGATCGTTGCCGGGCGCACGGTCTACGACTACGGTTCGGGTTGAACCCAACCGGACCCGCAACCGCCATGCCCGATCTGACCAGCTGGAGCGCCTCCCTGCCCGTCCTCTTGGCGGCTCTCCTGTTGGGGTATCTCCTCGGCTCCATCCCCTTCGGCGTGGTCCTCACCCGCCTGGCGGGGCTGGGCGACGTGCGGGCGATAGGCTCGGGCAACATAGGGGCGACGAATGTGCTACGCACGGGCCACAAGGGCCTCGCCGCCGGGACCCTGCTCGGCGACGCGCTCAAGGGCACCGTCGCGGTGCTCGTCGCGGGCCATTGGGGCACGGACGCCGCGGTCTGCGCGGGTTTCGCCGCCTTCGTCGGCCATCTCTTCCCGGTCTGGCTGAAGTTCAGGGGCGGCAAGGGAATCGCGACCTATATCGGCATCCTCCTGGGGCTTTTCTGGCCGGCGATGCTCGTTTTCTCCGCGATCTGGCTCCTGACCGCATACATTTCCCGGTATTCGTCGCTGTCGGCGCTGGTCGCCAGCGCGGCGACCCCGATCGTCCTGCTGCTGTTCGGGCAATGGCAATACGCCGAACTCTTCGCGGTTCTGACGGCGATGACCTTCTTCGCGCACCGCGCCAACATCCAGCGCCTCGTCGACGGCACCGAGGCCCGTATCGGCGGCCAGCGATCGTGACCGGCGAAAGGCGCCGGGCGACGCTGACCGACGCCCAGAAGCTCGACTGGCTGCGCCTTCTGCGATCGGAGAACGTCGGTCCCGCCACGTTCCGCGCGCTCGTCAACCGGTTCGGCAGCGCCTCGGAGGCGATCGCGGCGCTGCCCGACCTGTCGGCGCGCGGCGGCCTGAAACGCCCGATCCGCGTCTGTTCGCGCGAAGACGCCGAACGCGAGATCGCCAGGGCCGAGCGGCTCGGTGCCAGGCTCGTCGCCTGGGGCGATCCGGGCTATCCGAAACGGCTAGCCGAAACCGAGGGGGGACCGCCGCTCCTCTATGCCGCAGGCGACCTCTCCGTCACCGACATGCCGACGGTCGCGATCGTCGGCTCGCGCAACTGCTCGGCGCTCGGCCGCCGGCTGGTCTCGGTGATGGCGCACGATCTCGGCACCGAGGGCTTCGCCGTCGTCTCCGGACTTGCCCGGGGCATCGACGCGGCGGCCCATCAGGCGACGCTCACCACCGGCACGATCGCCGTGCTCGCCGGCGGACATGGCCATATCTATCCCGCAGAGCATGAGGAACTCGCCGGGGCAATCAGGGAAAAGGGCGCGCTCGTCACCGAGACGCCGCCCGACTGGGTCGCCCGCGCCAAGGACTTTCCGCGACGCAACAGGATCATTTCCGGAGCCTCCTACGGCGTCGTCATCGTCGAGGCCGCAGCCCGGTCCGGGTCGCTGATCACGGCACGGTTCGCGGCCGAACAGGGCCGCGAGGTGTTCGCGGTGCCCGGATCTCCGCTCGATCCGCGCGCGGAAGGGACGAACAAGCTGATCCGCGACGGAGCGACGCTGACCCGCAACGCCGAGGACGTGCTGGAGGTGCTGCGGCCGATGCTCGGGCTGTTCGGGGCACCGATCGAGCCGCTCGCCGAGCCCGACGCCGGCGCATCCAGGCCCGCCGACATCGACGATTCGGAACGGCGCCGGGTGATCGACGCGCTGGGTCCGAGCCCCGTGGCCATAGACGACATCCTGCGTCTGACGGGCCTCTCGCACGGGCAACTCATGCTCGCGCTGATCGAGCTGGAACTGGCCGGCCGTATCGAGCGTCATTCGGGCCAGCGGGTTTCGCTCGTCTGACCGGGGCTACCCCGGCTTGCGGCCGCCCCGGCCCATCGCGTTGTCGGTGACCTCGATGCGGGCCATTTCCAACAGATAGGCGACCAGGTCGAGGCCGCCGCGATCGGCGACCTTGACGAGCTCGGGGAGAATGCCGGCCAGGTACGCGGCCGCCGCCGCGTCCGACAAGGGTGTATCCGGCGGTGTCTCCCGCTCGATGTCCCGGCCCTTGTGCCCCGACAATTCGAAGTCCTCTTCCCTGTTCGGAACGCGTATCGGACCCCGCCCTTCCGGGCCGGAGGCCGGAACCGCTTACGTAACGTTCTGTTGGCGAACAGATAGCACGTATCGCTAAATAATTGAAATACTTAAGTATTACAATCTATACGTGTATCCGAGATACCTTCCGGACCCGGACTTCGGACTGTCCGTTTGACTTGGGAAGCGGCATTCCCCATCTTCGCGCCCGAAAACGCGCCGGGTCGGCACCGGCGGGCAAAACATCGAGGCCATCGGTTCCAGCATGCACGTAGTCATCGTCGAGTCCCCGGCGAAAGCGAAAACGATCAACAAGTATCTGGGCGGCGACTATCAGGTGCTGGCCTCGTTCGGTCACATCCGCGACCTGCCGTCGAAGGACGGCTCGGTGCAGCCGGACCAGGACTTCGAGATGACCTGGGAGGTCGATCCGAAGAAGTCGAAACAGGTCTCCGAGATCGCCAGCGCCGTCAAATCCGCAGATCGCGTCATCCTCGCGACCGACCCGGATCGCGAGGGCGAGGCCATCTCCTGGCACGTCCTGGAAGTGCTGCGCCGCAAGGGCGTCCTGAAGGACAAGCCGGTCGAGCGCGTCGTCTTCAACGCGGTGACCAAGCAGGCGGTGCTCGACGCGATCGCCCATCCGCGCGAGATCGACGGGCCGCTGGTCGAGGCGTATCTCGCCCGCCGCGCGCTGGACTATCTGGTCGGCTTCACGCTGTCGCCGGTGCTGTGGCGCAAGATCCCCGGCGCGCGCTCGGCCGGGCGCGTGCAGTCCGTGGCGCTCCGCATCGTCTGCGACCGCGAGGCGGAGATCGAGACTTTCGTTCCGCAGGAATACTGGACCGTCGTCGCCGGCCTCAATTCCGAGGGGAATCCTTTCGACGCCCGGCTCGTCATGGCGGACGGGAAGAAGATCGACCGGATGACAATCGGCACCGGGGCCGAGGCCGAGGTGCTGCGGGCCGCGCTGGAGAAGTCCGGCTACACGGTCAGATCGATCGAGAAGAAGCCGGTCAAGCGCCACCCGTACGCGCCGTTCACCACGTCGACGCTGCAGCAGGAAGCCTCCCGCAAGCTCGGCTTCTCCGCCGACCGCACGATGCGCACGGCCCAGCGGCTCTACGAGGGCGTCAACCTCGGTGGCGAGACCGTCGGCCTCATCACCTACATGCGTACGGACGGCGTCGATATCGTGCCGGAAGCGATCAGCGCCGCGCGTTCGGTCATCGGCAGGGACTACGGCGACCGCTACCTGCCCCCCTCACCGCGGATCTACAAGACCAAGGCGAAGAACGCGCAGGAAGCGCACGAGGCCATCCGCCCGACCGACATCAACCGGCGCCCGGCCGACGTGCGGCGCGCGCTCGACGAGGACCAGGCGCGTCTCTACGAGCTGATCTGGAAGCGCACGCTCGCCAGCCAGATGGAGTCCGCCGAACTGGAGCGCACAACGGTCGACATCGAAGCGGCCGCCCCGGACGGCAAGCGGTACGGTCTGCGCGCGGTCGGCACGGTGCAGCGCTTCGACGGGTTCCTGACGCTCTATCAGGAGAGCGCGGACGACGAATCCGAGAACGAGGAAGACCGCCGCCTGCCGCCCGTGAAGGAGGGCGAGCGGCTCGGTCTCGACAAGGTGAGCGCGACGCAGCACTTCACCGAGCCGCCGCCGCGCTTCACCGAGGCGACGCTGATCAAGCGTCTCGAGGAACTCGGCATCGGCCGCCCTTCGACCTACGCGGCGACGCTCAAGGTGCTCGAGGACCGCGAATACGTGCGCATCGACAAACGCCGGCTGGTCCCGGAGGCCAAGGGCCGCATCGTCACGGCGTTCCTCGAGGGCTTCTTCAAGCGCTACGTCGAGTACGACTTCACGGCGAGCCTCGAGGAGAAGCTCGACCGCATCTCCAACGGCGAGATCGGCTGGCGCGACGTCCTGCGCGAGTTCTGGCGCGATTTCACCGCCGAGATCGAGGCGACGAGCGAGCTGAAGTCCTCGGAGGTGTTCGAGGCGCTGAACGACATCCTCGGTCCCTACGTCTTCCCCGCCAAGGAAGACGGCTCCGATGCTCGCGCCTGCCCGTCCTGCTCGGCGGGGCGGCTGTCGATCAAGCGGGGCAAGAACGGCCCGTTCATCGGCTGCTCGAACTATCCCGATTGCCGCTACACCCGCGATCTGACCGCGCCCGGCGACGGTGAAGGCGGGGAAGCCGCCGTCAACGGTAGCCGCCTGCTCGGCATCGATCCGGAGTCCAACCTCGAGGTGACGGTGCGCGCGGGGCGTTTCGGACCGTATATCCAGCTCGGCGAGGCCGTGGACGGCGAGAAGCCGAAACGGGCGACGATCCCGAAGGGCGTCGACGCGGCGGGCATCGATCTCGACCGGGCGCTCGCGCTCCTGTCGCTGCCGCGCGAGGTCGGCATCCATCCGGAGACCGGCAAGCCGATCTCGGCGGGCATCGGCCGCTACGGGCCCTTCGTCCTGCACGACAAGACCTATGCGAACCTGGAGTCGCCGGACGAGGTCTTCACCGTCGGCCTCAACCGCGCCGTATCCCTGATCGCCGAAAAGCAGCAGCGTGGCGGCAGGCGCGCGGCGGCTGCCACCATCAAGGCGCTCGGCGAGAACGGCGACTTCGGCACGATCGAGGTGAAATCCGGCCGCTACGGCCCATATGTGACGAACGGCAAGATCAACGCGACGCTGCCGAAGGGCACCGATCCCGAGAGCGTCACGATGGAAGCCGCCGCCGCACTGCTCGCCGCCAAGGCCGAGAAGGACGGGGACAAGAAACCCAAACGGGCCAAGAAGAAGGCCTCCGGAAAAAGCTGATGGCAAAACGCCGTGGCGGCGGGGCCGACGAAGCGCTACCGAGCCGCGAGGCGATCCTCGAATTCCTGCGCGACCATCCCGGCCGCGCCGGCAAGCGCGAGATCGCGCGCGCCTTCGGCATCAAGTCCGCCGACCGCATAGGACTGAAGCGGCTCCTCAAGGAAATGGCCGACGAAGGCGTCATCGAGGGACGCCGAAGGAGCGTCAAGCGCGCCGGCCACATGGCGCCCGTCGAGGAACTGGAGATCACCGGCCGCGACAAGGAAGGCGAGCTCATCGCCTCCCCGACCGACTGGGACGTGGCGCTGCACGGGGTGGCGCCGACCGTGCTGATCCTGCCCGACAGGAGCCGGAAGTCGCGGATGCCGGTGCCCGGCGTCGGCGACCGGGTGATGGCGCGCGTGCGCGAGGTGACCGACGAGACCGGCGTCTATCGCCACGAGGGCAAGGTCGTGCGCATCCTCGACCGGCGGCCGCGCACGGTGATCGGCGTGTTCTCGCCGCGCCCGGGCGGCGGCGGAGTCATCCATTCCGTCGACAAGAAGGAGCGGCGCGACCTGCTCGTCGCACCCGAGGACATCGGCGACGCCCGCAAGGACGACCTCGTCGCCGTGGAGATCCGCAAGTCGACCGGCCTCGGCCCGCCGCGCGCGGTAGTGCGCGACGTCGTCGGCGACATGACGAGCGAGAAGGCCGTCAGCCAGATCGCGATCCTGACCCACGGCATTCCCCAGGTCTTCGCGCCCGAGGTGATCGAGGAGGCGAAATCGGCGGCGCCGGCGGCGATGGTGGGGCGCGAGGACCTGCGCAAGCTGCCGATCGTCACGATCGACCCCGCCGATGCCAAGGACCACGACGACGCGGTTCATGCCGCCCCCGACGCCGATCCGGACAACAAGGGAGGCTTCGTCCTCACCGTCGCTATCGCCGATGTCGCCTGGTACGTCAGACCCGGCGGCGCGCTCGATCGCTCGGCGCGCGAGCGCGGCAACTCGGTGTATTTCCCCGATCGGGTGGTGCCGATGCTGCCCGAGCAGCTTTCGGCGGACCTGTGCTCGCTGAAGGAAAACCAGGACCGGCCGGTGCTCGTCTGCGAGATGGCGGTGGCCGCCGACGGGCGGGTGAAGCGGCACCGCTTCTTCCGGGCGATGATCCGCGTCGCCGGCAACATCAACTACCAGCAGACCCAGGCGGCGGTCGACGGCCGGCCGGACGAGACGACGAAGCCGCTCCTGAAGAACGTGCTGGAGCCCCTGTGGGAGTGCTACCGCGCTGTCGCCAGGGCGCGCGACGCCCGCGAGCCGCTCGATCTCGATATCCCGGAGCGCAAGCTGATCCTCGACAGGACCGGCCATGTCGAGCGCGTGCTGGTTCCCGAGCGCCTCGAAAGCCACCGGCTGATCGAGGCGTTCATGATCCTCGCCAACGTCGCCGCCGCCGAGACGCTGGAGAAGAAGCACTCGCCGCTCGTCTACCGGGTGCACGACTCGCCCTCGCCCGAGAAGCTAGCGGCGCTCGGCGACTTTCTGTCGACGCTCGGCATCAAGCTGCCGAAGGCGGGCGTGCTGCTGCCGCACCATTTCAACGGCATCCTCGCCAAGGTCGCGGGCAGCGAGAACGAGCGGCTCGTCAACGAGGTGGTGCTGCGCAGCCAGGCGCAGGCGGAATACGCGGCGGAGAATTTCGGCCATTTCGGCCTCAACCTGCGCCGCTATGCCCATTTCACCTCGCCGATCCGCCGCTACGCCGACCTGATCGTGCACCGGGCGCTGATCCGCGCGCTCGACATGGGCAAGGACGGCCTGCGCGACCGCACCATCGAGGATCTCGACGAGATTTCGGCCCATATCTCCGCGACGGAACGTCGCGCCATGGCGGCGGAGCGGGAGACGGTCGACCGGCTGATCGCCAATTATCTCGCCGACCGCGTCGGCGCCCGTTTCCACGGAACGATCACCGGCGTGACGAAATCCGGCCTTTTCGTAAGGCTCGAGGACACGGGAGCGGACGGTTTCGTGCCGGCCTCGACGCTCGGGAGCGATTATTTCCGCTTCGACGAATCAGCCCGCAGGATGGTCGGCGAACGCACCGGAGAAGCCTTCACGCTGGGCGATCCGTGCGAGGTGAAGCTGGTCGAGGCGGTGCCCCTGGCTGGCGCGCTGCGGTTTGAGATCGTAAATGAAGGCAAATATGTAGATATACGTAGCGTCCGAAAATCGGGCCGGCCGGCCCGGGCCGACCGCGTCGCTCCCCGGCGGGGGGGCAAGGCGGGGGCCAGGCCCAAGAAACAGGGAAAGCGATGAAGGACACCCCCCAGACAACCTGGAACAGGGACGATGGCGCCCTTCCGCGCCGACCGTCCAGCGATGCGATCCTGCGCGGCGTGCGCAAGCGTTGCCCCGCCTGCGGCGAAGGCCGCATCTACCGGGCCTATCTCAAGGTCAACGACGCCTGCCCGTCCTGCGGCGAGGAACTGCACCACCACCGGGCCGACGACGCGCCGCCCTACTTCACGATCGTCATCGTCGGCCACGCCATCGTGCCGCTGGTGCTGACGGTCGAGCGCATGTTCGCGCCGGCGATCTGGCTGCAGGCCTCGATCTGGACGCTGATCACCTTCGCGCTGTGCGTCATCCTGCTGCCGATGGTCAAGGGCGGCCTGATCGGCCTACAGTGGGCGAACTACATGCACGGCTTCGACCCCCGCTCGGGCGGACGGGAGGACTGGGACGGCCTCAGCCACAGCGCAATCGCGGGGCCCGCCGTCAAGCCATGACCATCGACCCCCGCCTTGCCGAAGAGGCTAAGAAGCGCCTCGGTAATCCCCCCATGAAGCCGGCGGACTCCGCCTCGCTCGTCATCGTCGACAAGCGCCAGGGCGTGCCGCACGTGCTGATGGGACGGCGCAGCGACGCCCATGTCTTCTATCCCGGCGCCTACGTGTTCCCCGGCGGCCGCGTCGACCCCGACGACGGCCTGATGCCCGCCGCCGTCGAGCCGGAGCCCGAGCTGATCGCGCAGCTGAAGCAGCGCATGCGCGGGAAGCCGAGCGGCCGCCGCGCCCGCGCCATCGCGCTCGCCGGCATCCGCGAGGCCTTCGAAGAGGCCGGCATCCTAATCGGCAGGCCCGGCAAGCCGAAACGGCCGGTACCGAAGGACTGGAAGGGCTTCGTCGACCACGGCCTGCTCCCCGACCCCTCCCCGCTCGTCCTGTTCATGCGGGCGACGACCCCGCCCGGCAGGCCGAGGCGGTTCGACAACCGCTTCTTCGCCGTCGACGTCGCGGCGATCACCATCGACCTGCCGCGCGAGCAACGGCCGACCGAAGAGCTCGGCGACATGGTGTGGGTGCCGCTCAACGAAGTGCAGTCGCTGCACCTGCCGCGCATCACGCAGGTGGCGATGGACGAGCTGCACGCGCGCCTGACGTCGCCCGACGGGCTCGCCGCGAAGCACCCCGTCCCGTACTATTACGCCGTCGGAAGCCGATTCCGCCGCGACCTGATCTGACAATCCGCGGACCGACGGCCTTCCCGTAACGGACGAGGTCGTTTCTTGGTTCAGGACGCGGTCGAAAGATCGGGGAACACGCCGGAGTCCGGCCGTGACGGCCGGCTGCGCAGCATGACGGCGGCGATCGTCTGCATCTCCGTCGTCGGCTTCTCGCTCTCCCTGACGCTGCCGCTGCTGTCGCTGATGCTCGAGGCGCGCGGCGTCTCCGATACCTGGATCGGGGTCAACACCGCCGTCGCCGGCGTCGCCGCCCTCGTCTTCTCGCCGATGACCGGCGGCCTCGCGCGGCGGCTCGGCACGACGCGGCTCATCTATATCGCGATCCTGGCGGGCTGCCTCTCGCTCATCCTGCTGGAGCCGGCGCCGTTCTGGCTCTGGTTCCCGCTGCGCTTCGTGCTGACGGCTTCGATCACCGTGCTCTTCGTCATCAGCGAGTTCTGGATCAACGCGACGGCTCCCGACCACAAGCGCGGCCTCGTCATGGGCATCTATTCGACGGTCCTCTCCGTCGGATTCGCGCTCGGCCCGGCGGTCCTCGCCGTATTCGGCTCGGAGAGCATCGTTCCGCTCGCGATCGCGGTGGTGACCTTCCTGGCGGCGGCGATCCCGGTCGCGTTCGCCGGCGGTTTCGTGCCGCAGGTGGAGGGGCGGCCGAACCACGCGCTGATGGCGCTGATCCTGGCGGCGCCGGCGGCCACGCTCGCCGCCTTCGTCTACGGCGCGGGGGAATCGACGATGTTCACCTTCATGGCGCTTTGGGGCATCCGCTCGGGCCTGAGCGAATCGAGCGCCGCGCTGCTGATCACCATGGCGGGCCTCGGCAACCTCTTGTCGCAGATCCCGATCGGCCTCGTCGCCGACCGGGCCAACCGGACCCTCACGCTTGCCGCCTGCGGCGCGGTCGGCTTCGGCGGCGCGGCCCTGCTGCCCCTGACGGTCGGCACGCCGTGGCTCGTCTTCACGGTGATGTTCGTCTGGGGCGGATTGTCCGCGGGGCTCTATACGGTCGGCCTGACGCAGCTCGGCGCCCGGTTCTCCGGAGCCGACCTCGCCGCGGCGAACGGCCTTTTCGTCATGCTCTACGCCGTCGGGATGCTCGTGGGGCCCGGAATCGGCGGTCTGGCCCTCGATACATGGCCGCTGTTCGGCCTGCCGTTGTCGATCGCGGCGTTCTACGGGGTCTATGCCGTTTTCGCCTTCCTGCGCTGGTGGCTGCGGACGAGACGGGAGGCCCGGCGTCCGATTTCTTGACTTTTCGCGCGCGGCGCGTAGGTTGCCGCCGAATAACGACCGCCGGCCCACGGGCGCGGCGCCTCAATCGCAAGGATTTGGAACAATGGCCAAGCCGACAACGGTCAAGATCCGGCTCGTGAGCACCGCGGACACGGGCTATTTCTACGTGACCAAGAAGAACACCCGGACGATGACGGAAAAGATGACCGTCAAGAAGTACGACCCGGTCGCTCGCAAGCACGTCGAGTTCAAGGAAGCCAAGATCAAATAGCTGCCGTTTTCACGGCGGTTGATGTCGGAGGCATCGCCCTGGGCGGTGCCTCTTTTGGTATGATCTAAGGCGAATTACGCGAAGCAATGCGAGGAAAAGCGCGATGAACGCTCCCGTGGTCCCGGAAACCCTCAAGAAAATCCGCATCCCCGACATGGCCGTCATCGGCGGCAAGGCGATCGCCGCCGCCTCGGGCAAGACCTTCGACTGCGTGAGCCCGATCGACGGAACCGTGCTCGCCGCGATCCCCTCCTGCGACGCCGAGGACGTCGACCGCGCGGTGAAGGCCGCCCGCGACGCCTTCGAGGCCGGCGCCTGGTCGATGGCCGCCCCGCGCAAGCGGAAGGGCGTGATGAAGAAGTTCATCAGGCTCCTGCAGGACCACGCCGAGGAGCTGGCGATGCTGGAGACGCTCGACGTCGGCAAGCCGATCTCGAACTCCCGCTCCGTCGACATCCCGGCCTCGATCGCCTGCATCGAGTGGTACGCGGAATCCGTCGACAAGATCTACGACGAACTCGCTCCGACCGGCCCGGGTGCCGTCGCGATGATGACCCGCGAGCCGATCGGCGTCGTCGGCCTGGTGGTGCCGTGGAACTACCCGCTGCTGATGGCGGCCTGGAAGCTCGGCCCCGCGCTCGCGGCCGGCAACAGCGTCATCCTGAAGCCCGCCGAACAATCGCCGCTGACCGCGATCCGCATCGGCGAGCTCGCCCAGGAAGCCGGTTTCCCCGCCGGCGTGTTCCAGGTCGTCACCGGCTTTGGCGAGACGGCCGGGCAGGCCCTCGGCCGTCACATGGGCGTCGACATGGTGGCGTTCACCGGCTCCACCGAGGTCGGCAAGTACTTCCTGAAGTACTCCGGCGAATCCAACATGAAGCACGTCAGCCTCGAGTGCGGCGGCAAGAAGCCGAACGTCGTGTTCGCCGACGCGGTCGATCTCGACGAGGTCGCCAGGCAGACGGCGACCGGAGTATTCTACAACTCCGGCCAGACCTGCACGGCGGCGACACGCCTGATCGTCCAGGAGAGCGTCCACGACGAACTGATGGAGAAGATCAAGGCGCTGGGCTCCGCCTGGCAGCCGGGCAATCCGCTCGACGAGAAGACCACGATGGGTACCATGGTCGACCAGGGCCAGCTCGAGCGCGTGCTCGGCTACGTCGAGATCGGCCAGAAAGAAGGCGCGGAGCTCTCCTTCGGTGGCGCCCAGGTGATGCAGGAGACCGGCGGCGTCTACATCGAGCCGACCGTGTTCGACCGCGTCGACAACAAGATGCGCATCGCCCAGGAGGAGATCTTCGGGCCGGTGCTGTCGACCATCACCTTCAAGGACGAGGACGAGGCGACCCGCATCGCCAACGACTCCATGTACGGCCTCGCCGCGGCGGTGTGGACGCGCGACATCAACCGCGCCCATCGCCTTGCCCGCGCTATCAAGTGCGGCCTCGTCGCGATCAACGACGTCGACGGCGGCGACATCACCACGGCCTTCGGCGGCTACAAGCAGTCGGGAATCGGACGCGACAAGTCGCTCCACGCCTACGACAAGTACACGCAGCTGAAGACGACCTGGATCACGCTGAGCTGAACCGCCGGACCGGTCCGGCGAGACAAAAAATTAAGGCGGCGCCCGAAGGCACCGCCTTGTTCCCCAGCCCATTCAAATCGCGGCGCCGTCAGGCGCTGCCTATCGTCCTCGAGACCACGTCTCGTTCAAAAAAAGAGGTGGCCGGACGGAGGCGGGTCATACGAGGAGGCCACTCTAACCGCACTCCGACCGGCCTAACCCCACGGACCCAGGAGATGCGGCGGACCTGAGCATTCCGTAGGGTATTCGGTCGCTGTCCATCTGGCCTCCGTATTTGCCCCTGCCTTCGGACAGAACTAATTTCGCCGTGAGGGTAGCCCTCCGGACGGAAGAATCAATCGAATTTTCTGAAATTGCAGCGCATTTGTCCGTTAAGGTAAAGCCCGTTTTGCGATTTCGATCGCCAGACCGGAAAACCGGCCTTTCCGGCGGTCTATGCCGCTTCGGGGGTGACACGATTCCGCCCGTCTCTTTTCGCCGCATAGAGCGCCTGATCGGCTCGTTTGAGAAGCGAATCCGGCGTGTCGTCCTGGCTTTCCAGCGCGGCGACGCCGATGCTCACGGTGACGTCTATCGGGCGCCGGTCCTCGCCGACCGTGAAGTACTCCTGGCCGACGGCCTGCCGGATCCTTTCCCCTACTCGGATCGCGATGGGAATCTCCGTTTCCGGCATGACCACGACGAATTCCTCGCCACCATACCGGCAGGCGAGATCGACGCCCCTGGTGGAGCAGCGCACGCGCCTGGCGAACTCCCTCAGCACGTCGTCGCCCGCGTCGTGCCCGTAGGTGTCGTTGATCGATTTGAAATAGTCGATGTCGAGAAGCAGCACGCACAGCGCGCGCCCGGCATTGCCGGCTTGTTCGACGAGCGTACGGAGATGGGTCTCGGTGTAGAGCCGGTTGTGCAGGCCGGTCAGAGGGTCGGTAAGAGCCATCGCCACCGACCGCTGGACATTCGTGCGCAGCCGCTCCGTGTAGCGCTTGCGGCGCACCTGGGTGGCGACGCGGGCGACCAACTCGTTCCGGTCCAACGGCCGCAGGACATAGTCGTTGACGCCGAGATCGAGGCCGCGCAGCACACGGGGGCAATCGTTCTGCTCGGCAACGAGCAGAATCGGCAAGTCGCGGCTGCGGTCCAGTGAACGTAGCTGGGAGCACAGCCTGAGGGCGTCGTAGTCGCGAAGCGCGAGGCTGACGACGATGCAGTCGTAGCCGCCTTCGGGCGCGCGGAACAAGGCGTCGTGAGGGTCCGACGCGATCTCCACGCACTGGTGGCCGTTCAACGCCGCGGCCGCGCGTTCGGCGGAATCCTCGCGGTCGTCGACGATCAGGACCCGCCCGTTTTCGCCGGTGACCTGGATCGCCGCGGCGAGCGGGTCGTCGATGCCCATGTGGCGGCCGCTCGTCGCGCGCAGGCGCAACTCGTCCGTCATGAGCTTCAGCCGGCTCAGGCTGCGGACCCGCGCGATGAGCGCCGTTTCGCTGACCGGCTTGGTCAGGAAATCGTCCGCGCCGGCTTCAAGCCCCTCGACCCGATGCTCGGGGCTGTCGAGGGCCGTGACCATCACGACGGGAATATGGTGGGTCGCCGGATTGGACTTCAGGCGGCGGCAGGTCTCGAAGCCGTCCATGCCAGGCATCATCACGTCGAGCAGGACGATGTCGCACGCGGTCCGCTCGGCGAGCTCCAGCGCCTGGTAGCCGTTCGAGGCGCTGACCACCTCGAAATACTCGGCGGTCAGGCGCACCTGCAGCAGCTTCAAGTTGGCCGGGATGTCGTCGACGATGAGGACGCGGGCCGTCATTCAGCGGGCCCGTCGCCGAGATAGTGCTTCACGGTCTCGATGAACCTGGCGACCGAGATCGGCTTGGAGATATAGGCTTCGCAGCCGCCCTTGCGGATCCGCTCCTCGTCGCCCTTCATCGCGAAGGCCGTCACCGCGATCACCGGAATGGTGTGCAGTTCGTCGTCCTCCTTGATCCAGCGGGTCACGTCGAGGCCGGAAACCTCGGGCAGCTGGATGTCCATGAGGATGAGGTCGGGCTTGTGCTCGCGGGCGAGCTTCATCGCCTCCGTGCCGTGGCGCGTCTGTATGGTCTCGTAGCCGTTGGCTACGAGCAGATCGTTGAAGAGCTTCATGTTGAGCTCGTTGTCCTCGACGATCAGGATTTTCTTGGCCAAGGTTCCGAAACCCTCAATGGACAGGATCGCCGGCCCTGCGCCGATCGCCCGGCGGGAAACGTCGGGCAAGCACCGGGTTTCTGAGTTCCCGTGATCCGCTGTAACCTTACCCGGGATTCCTTACATAAAAGCAAACCAGATAGTCCACATGACCAGCATGAACAGCCGCGAAGCGGCGGAAGCCGTGGCGATAGAGGCCCTTTCGTTTCTGGCGCGCGATCCGGGCCGTATCTCGGTGTTCCTGGCCAATTCCGGGATCGGCCCGGACCGGCTTCGCGATGTCGCCCGGGAGCCGGGGTTCCTGGCGGCCGTGCTCGATCATCTCCTTGCCGACGAGCCGCTTCTGCTGATGTTCGCCGAGGATTCCGGCATTTCGGCCCGCGCCGTACCCGCCGCCCGCATGGCGCTCGGGAACCCCGAAAAGACGTTCTGACGGACGAAGGCGGAGCCAATGAACGCCTCGAAAGCCCGTTTGCGCCTCGGAATCGATCTCGGCGGCACGAAAATCGCCGGTATCGCGTTCGATGCGGAGGAGACCGTCGTCGCGGAGGCCCGCACCCCGTCGCCGAGGGACGACTACCGCGCGACGATCGCCGCGGTCGTCGCCATGGCCCGCGAACTCGAGGCGCAGGCCGGCGCGACCGGTTCCGTGGGTATCGGCATGCCGGGCTCGATCTCGCCGGCAACGGGCCGTGTGCAGGGCTCGAACTCGGTCTGGCTGAACGACATGCCGTTCGCCGAGGACATGCAGGCGGCGCTCGGCCGGCCGGCGCGGTTCTCCAACGATGCGAACTGCTTCGCCCTGTCGGAAGCGACGGACGGCGCCGCAGCCGGCGCGGACAGCGTGTTCGGCGTCATCATGGGAACCGGCTGCGGCGGCGGCATCGTCGTGCGCGGCGAAATCGTCGACGGCCCGAACCGCTGCGGCGGCGAGTGGGGCCACACGCCCCTGCCCTGGTCCACTGCCGAGGAGCACCCCGGCCCGGTCTGCTGGTGCGGCCGCGTCGGCTGCCTGGAGACCTGGCTCTCGGGCAGCGGCCTCGAGCGGGACTACCGGCAAGCGACCGGCGACACCCTGCGCGGCGCGGAAATCGCCGCACGCGCCGAAACCGACCCCGCCTGCAAGGCGGCGCTCGGGCGGCACGTGTCACGGCTCGGCCGGGCGCTCGCGATGATCACCAACATCATCGACCCCGAAGTGATCGTTCTCGGCGGCGGGCTGTCGCAGCTTCCCCATCTCTACGAGCAAGTGCCCGCCGCGATGGTGCCCTACGTCTTCGCCGCGGAGCCGCGGATCGACGTCCGGCCGCCGAAATACGGCGATGCGAGCGGCGTGCGCGGCGCCGCGCGCCTGTGGACCAAGGCGGAATCCACCGGCTGACCTGCTGCGGGACCGGGGAGGACGCGCTATAGTCGCTCTGTTCTCGTTTCATTCCGGGCGACAGCCATGTCGGGACTGCCCGCCATCTGCCTCGACTGCTCGGCGCGGCCGCCCGAGGGCGCGACGCGCTGTCCCACCTGCGGCGGGCCACGAATCGCGCGCCATCCCGAACTCTTCGTCCTGTCGATCGCCCATGTGGACTGCGACGCCTTCTACGCGGCGATCGAGAAGCGCGACGACCCGAGCCTCGCCGACAAGCCGCTGATCGTCGGCGGGGGCAAGCGCGGCGTCGTGTCGACGGCCTGCTACATCGCCCGCATCAGCGGCGTGCGCTCGGCGATGCCGATGTTCAAGGCGCTGAAGCTCTGCCCGGACGCCACAGTCGTCAAGCCGAACATGGAGAAGTACTCGGCCGTCGGCCGCGAGGTGCGCGCGCTGATGCTCGAGCTCACGCCACTGGTCGAGCCGATGTCGATCGACGAGGCCTTCCTCGACCTGACCGGCACCGATGCGGTGCACCGGATGCCGCCGGCGGCGACCCTGATCCGCTTCGCCCGCCGCGTCGAAAGCGAAATCGGCATCACCGTCTCCATAGGGCTCAGCCACAACAAGTTCCTCGCCAAGATCGCCTCGGACCTGCGCAAGCCGCGCGGCTTCTCGGTGGTCGGCAAGGCGGAGACCCTCGACTTCCTGCGCGACAAGCCGGTCGGCATGATCTTCGGCGTCGGCGCGGCGATGCAGAAGACGCTCGCCCGGGACGGGATAACGAAGATCGGCGACCTGCAGCGGATTCCGGAAACGGATCTCGCCAGGCGCTACGGCGCCATGGGCCTTCGGCTCGCCCACCTGTCGCGCGGCGAGGACAGCCGCACCGTCTCGCCCGACAGGCCGACCAAGAGCGTCAGCTCGGAGACGACGTTCGACGACGACATCTCCGACCCCGTTCGGCTACGGAAGATTCTCTGGGACCTGAGCGAGACCGTCTCGCGGCGGCTGAAGAAAGCGAGCTTGAGCGGCCGCACGGTGACGCTGAAGCTCAAGACGGCCGGTTTCCGCACCCTGACGCGCTCGCACACGCTCTCCTCGCCGACGCAACTCGCCGACCGCATCTTCGCGTGCGGCGAGCGGCTGCTGGCGGACGCCGCCGACGGCACGCAGTTCCGCCTGATCGGAATCGGTGTTTCGGAGTTCGGAGCCGAGGACCTGAACGCCCTCAGCGACCTGATCGACGCCGGGCCGGCCCGGCGCGCGGCGGCGGAGCGCGCCGTCGACGTGGTGCGCGACAAGTTCGGCCGCGACGCGGTGAAGCGCGGGATCGCGTTCTCCGGGACCGGCGAGAAGAGCGGGTAGCCGTCTGTCTTCCGCCCATTCCCGCGCAGGCGGGAGTGACCGGAGCATGCGGCGGCGTCTTCGCAGGAAAGATGGCGGATCGCGCTACTGATCGCAGGGATCGGCGTCGAGGAACTCGATCGACGTCAACTCGCCGACCAGGGTGAAATCGCCGTAGTCGAGAGTAATCTTGCGGCTGACGCCGTTGGCGTACAGGTCGTAGCTGAACTGGTAGGTCGGCAGGTCCTTGTTCTCCGCCTCATTGTCGAAGTAGCCGACGGTCACCGGCCAGCTCGGCAGGCCGCCGAGCACCTTGTCGCCGGCCTTTCCGGCCTCGCCTGCCGGATCGCGCCTGGCGCCTATGACGGTCGTCGTCGAGAACGTCTTCTTTCCCGTGTCAGAGCCGTCGAAGACGTCGGCGACGACGATCTTCTCGCCACTCTCGGCGGCCTCCAGGATCCGGATCACATGCTGGGTGGGAAACAGGGTCTTCGAGTCGAGCGAATAGGTCGTATCGGTCGGCAGGCGCAGGTCCACGGAGATCGTGCCATCGTTCCGGCTGGCGATCCCGTCGGTCTCGTCGGCGAGGTCCTGGTCGAGGTAGTTCTTCGTCACGAACCGGTAGCTGGAGCCGTCGCCCGCTTCCCAGGTCGTCGAGCGCAGGTCGTTGAGGAGACTGCGTTCGGCGCCGGTGATGCGCGTCACGAAACGCGTCGTCACCGTATAGCCCTCGCAGGCCGAGCCCATGGTCTCCAGCACGAGCCTGCCCTCGATGTCCGAGGACCTCGCCCCGTTGCCCGACTGGTCGAGCTCGAGGTCGTAGACGGCACGGTGCGGCGCGATGATCGGCATGGCCGCGTGAAGCGGCGTCGCGGCGAACATCAGCATCGCGGTGAAGGCGAACCGGCCGAGGCGCGGCATTGGCATAGAGCGAATCCCTTTTACAGCTCCGGTGTTTGCACACTTTCCCATCACATGATGGTTTTACAAGGGCGACACGGCCTTCTTGCATGATGCCGGGAAATCGGGGATCAACAGTGCCGTTGCGCCGAGACCCCAGGAGACCGCCATGTCCGATACCGTCGAATCCCGCCTCGCAGCGATGGGCATCACCCTGCCCACGCCGCCGGTGCCGGCCGCCAACTACGTGCCGTTCGTGAAGACGGGCAGGCTCGTGTACGTTTCCGGACAGGTTCCGGCGGGGCCCAGCGGGATAGAGCATGTCGGCAAGCTCGGCGCCGACTACACCTTGGAACAGGGCCAGGCGGCCGCGCGGCTGTGCGCGATCAACCTGCTCGCGGTGATGAAAGTCGCGACCGGCGGCGATCTCGAGAAGATCACCCGCTGCGTGAAGCTCAACGGCTTCGTCAACTGCACACCGGATTTCGGCGACCAGCCGAAGGTCGTCAACGGCGCGTCGGACCTGATCGCGGATGCGCTCGGCGACAAGGGCAAGCATGCCCGCGCCGCGGTCGGCTCATCGTCGCTGCCGTTCGGCGTCGCCGTAGAAGTCGAAGGCATCTTCGAGGTCGCCTAGGGCACGTATGGCCGGCCTCGACTGGCTCACCGCCCGTCCTATCGCCCATCGCGGGCTGCACGACCCGAAGAAGGGCGTCATAGAGAACACCCTTTCGGCGGCGCGGGCGGCGGTCGAGGGAGGCTATTCGATAGAACTCGACGTCCAGCCGGACCGCAACCTCGTGCCCGTCGTGTTCCACGACGACACGCTCGACCGGCTGACAACGGGATCGGGGGCCGTCGGCGGGCTGACGGCGGAGCAACTGGCGGCGATTCCGTTCAAGGACACGCAGGACCGGATACCGACGCTGAAAGCGTTCCTCGACTTTGTGAACGACCGGGTGCCGGTGATCGTCGAGGTGAAGACCGACAACACCGGCATGGCGGATTTCTGCGCCCGCGTTGCCGAGGTTCTTCAGGGCTACGAGGGCCGCGTCGCGGTCATGTCGTTCGATCCGGGCGCGGTCGATGCGTTTCGCCGCCTCGTTCCGGCCTTGCCGCGCGGGATCGTCGCCGAATCTTTTCGGGAGGACAAACCGGAAGGAACGACATGGTGGGACCGGTTCAAATTGCGCCATCTCCTGCATGCAGGGCGGACGAAGCCGCATTTCGTCTCCTATTGCGTCGACGACCTGCCGGCGATCGGGCCGCTTGTCCTGCGCTGGATTTTCGGCCTGCCGCTGATCACCTGGACCGTGCGCACCGAGGACCAGCGGCGGCACAGCGATTTCTGGGCAGACCAGATCACCTTCGAGGGTTTCCTGGCCTGATGCCGTCGGCGGCGAGGACCTGAACGATGGCGCCTTCCAAATCCCCGGAAACCGACAAGGACACGATCTCCGTCCGCGTCGCCGATCGGCTGGCCGATGTCTCCGCCGCCGAATGGGATGCCTGCGCCAATCCGGCGCGAAGAGCCGACGCCACGTCATGTGACGTCACGGGAGGCACACGGACCGATACGTATAACCCTTTTGTTTCGCACGCCTTTCTGAATTCTCTGGAAGCTTCCGGTACCGTCGCGGCAAAGACCGGGTGGCTGCCGCAGCATCTCGTCGTCGAGGACGCTGGCCGCATCGCCGCGGCGATGCCCTGCTACCTCAAGAACCATTCCTTCGGAGAGTACGTCTTCGATCACGGCTGGGCCGACGCCTACGAGCGGGCGGGCGGGCGCTACTATCCGAAGCTGCAGGTCTCCGTCCCGTTCACGCCGGTGACGGGGCCGCGGCTGATGGCCCGGCCGGGACCGGACGCGGACCGCAACCGCAACGCACTGATCTCCGCGGCGGTCGAGCTGTGCAACCGGCACAGGGCGTCGTCCGTGCACTGGACGTTCCTGCCGAAGCACGAATGGGATCTGCTCGGCGAGGTCGGCGCCCTGCAGCGCACCGACCGCCAGTTCCACTGGGCGAACGAAGGCTACACGGACTTCGACGACTTCCTCGCCGCCCTGTCGTCGCGAAAGCGCAAGGCGATCAGGCGCGAGCGGCGCGACGCGACCGCCGGCGGCATCGAGATCGTCCGCCTCACCGGCTCCGACATCAGGGAGGAGCACTGGGACGCGTTCTTCGCCTTCTACATGGATACCGGCGGGCGCAAGTGGGGCCGCCCCTACCTGAACCGGACGTTCTTCTCGGTCGTCGGCGAAGCGATGGCAGAGCGCATCGTCCTCGTCATGGCGAAACGGCAGGGACGCTGGATCGCCGGCGCGCTCAACTTCGCCGGCGACACGACGCTCTACGGGCGCCACTGGGGCTGCGTCGAGGAGCACCCGTTCCTGCATTTCGAGGTCTGCTACTACCAGGCGATCGAGCACGCGATCGTCAATCGCATGGCCTTCGTCGAGGCCGGGGCGCAGGGCGAGCACAAGCTGTCGCGCGGCTACCTCCCCGTCACCACCTATTCGGCCCATTACATCGCCGACGCCGGCCTGCGCGAGGCGATCGCGGACTACCTGAACCGAGAGCGGCATTATGTCGAGGCGGAGGCGAACCTGCTAAGAGAGCACGCCCCCTTCCGGAAGGACGAGCAATGACGAGGGCTGCGCCCGACACCCGAGACCGCTACCGCCTGTTCCAGCCGATCACGACGCGCTGGATGGACAACGACCAGTACGGGCACCTCAACAACGTCGTCTACTACTCGCTGTTCGACACGGTGGTGAACCGGTTCCTGATCGACAACAGCCTCGTCGATCCGCTCGGCGGGGCGATCATCGGCCTCGTCGTCAATTCGAGCTGCCACTACTTCGCCCCGCTCGCCTTCCCCGAAGCGATCGAGGGGGGACTGAGGGTAGACCGGATCGGCTCGTCGAGCATCGCCTACGGCGTCGGCATCTTCGCCGAGGACGCCGAGACGGCGGCCGCGCAGGGCGGTTTCGTCCACGTCTACGTCGACAGCGCCACCCGCAGGCCGGTTCCCCTGCCCGACCCGATGCGCGAGGCGCTGCAGGCGCTGTCGATCGATTGATCGCCCGGGCCGATCCGGAATATCAACGGGCGAGGCAATGACCCATGGGTGAGGCCGCCACCGAGCACCCGGCAGGCACCAGAACCGGGAAGGGACGCCCCGGCGAGGTCTTTGCCGCGTTCCTGAAGCTCGGCCTGACATCCTTCGGCGGGCCGGTCGCGCATCTGGGCTATTTCCGCGACGAGCTCGTCGTCCGGCGCCGGTGGATCGACGAGAAGGGATACGCCGACCTCGTCGCGCTCTGCCAGTTCCTCCCCGGCCCGGCATCCAGTCAGGTCGGATTCGCGCTCGGCCTCCTGCGCGCCGGGCCGCTGGGCGCGGCGGCCGCCTGGACAGCCTTCACGCTGCCCTCGGCCATCCTGCTCGTGCTGTTCGCGTTCGGCGCCTCCGCCTTCGGCGGGCCGATCGGCAGCGGCATCGTTCACGGGCTGAAGGTCGTCGCCGTGGCGATCGTCGCACAGGCCGTCTGGGGCATGGCGAGATCGCTCTGCCCCGACAAGGCGCGCGCCAGCATCGCGCTCGCCGCGGCCATCATCGTCGTCGCCGCCTCGGGCTCGACGAGCCAGATCGCGGCGATCGCCGCAGGGGCGCTGGCCGGCCTGTTGCTCTGCCGGACCGAGGGCCCGGCGATTTCCGGACACATGGCCTTCCCGGTCTCGCGCACGGCGGGAGCAACGGCGCTCGCCCTGTTCATCGCCCTGCTGTTCGGCCTGCCGGCCCTCGCCGCCGCCACGAGCTCGCAGGGTCTCGCTGTGTTCGATACCTTCTACCGGGCCGGATCGCTGGTGTTCGGGGGCGGGCACGTCGTCCTGCCGCTGCTCGAAGCGGGAACCGTCCGCACGGGCTGGGTATCGGCGGACCAGTTCCTGGCGGGATACGGCGCCGCCCAGGCTGTACCGGGCCCGCTCTTCACCTTCGCCGCCTATCTGGGGGCCGTCCTCGATCAGGAGCCGAACGGGGTCGCCGGCGCGGCGGTCGCGCTCGTCGCGATCTTTCTGCCGGGATTTCTCCTGCTCGTCGGCGTCATCCCCTACTGGGACGCTTTTCGCGCGCGCCCTGCGGCGCAGGCGGTCATGCGCGGCGCGAACGCGGCCGTCGTCGGCATCCTCGGCGCGGCCCTCTATCAGCCGGTATGGACGAGCGCGATCACCGGGCCGCACGAGTTCGCCCTGGCGCTGACCGGATTCGTGCTCCTCACCGCGTGGAAGGCGCCGCCCTGGACGGTGGTCCTCGTGTCCGCGATCGGCGGCGTCGTCATCGGGCTCGTCTGAGAAGGGCCGGACAGCCGATCCGGTGGCCGTCTCAGGAGCGGACGAGCAGCGCCTTGAAGGCGCCCGCCATCGAGCCTTCCTCGAGATATTTCAGCGCCAGCACGCCGCCGGCCATGATCGACAGCCAGGCGATGAACGAGCCGAGCGCGAGCGTCGACAGGCCCGTGATGCCCTGCCCGATCGTGCAGCCGAGCGCGACCACGCCGCCGGTGCCCATCAACGCGCCGCCGAGCATGTGGCGCATGACGTCGCCCGCGTCGGTGAAGGACTCGATGCGGAACTCGCGCGAGAGGATCGAGGCGAGGAACGAGCCGACGATGACGCCGCCGACGGTGGCGATGCCGAAGTTGATCGTCGATCCGGTGAACGTCATCAGATACTGCAGGCTCTCGCCGGTCGGGGCGACGAAGGTGAAGGAGGCGAGCTGCGTCGGCTCGAAATCGTCGAAGCCGAGGACGCCGGTGATCCACCAGCCGGCCGGGATCAGGAGGCCGATGATGAGGCCGGCCGCCATGTCGCGCGGCGAGGAGCGGAAGTCCCTGTCCTTGAAGCAGTACCAAAGGAAGCCGAGCGCGACGACGGCGGCGACCGCCCAGCGGATCGTGCCGGCGTCGACGGCGAGCGTGTTCGCCAGCAGGTCGGGAATCCCTTGCGTCTCGTGGCCGTACTGCGTCAGGTCGACGTTGGTGCGCTCGAGCTCGACGCGCGCGAGGCCGATCAGGCCGCGCAGCGTCATGTAGGCGAAGACGCCGAGGAACAGCACGGCGACGATCGACTTCAGGTTGCCGCCGCCGACGCGCACCAGGACCTTGTTGCCGCAGCCGCCGGCAAGCACCATGCCGAAGCCGAACATCAGGCCGCCGACGATCGAGGTCAGCCAGCCGAAATTCGAGGTCAGGTAGATCGAGTCGTTCAGCTCGATCATGCCGGCGGCGTCCATCGCCTGGCTCGTCAGGATCGCGATGGCGATCGCCATGAGCCACGCGCGGAAGCGCGTGTAGCTGCCCATGTAGACGATGTCGGACAGGGACCCCATCGTGCAGAAATTGGTCCGCTGGGCGGTCGCGCCGAAGATGATGCCGGCGCCGAAGCCGGCCGCCGCGACCAGTGTCCTGACGGAAAGCTCTTCCATCGCCGCTCGTCTCCTCGCCTGTCCCGGGTTCGTGGCGCCCCGGTGTCCCTCTTCTCATATATTCATATCATAATTTTAGAATATGTTGAGCGCGAAAGCACCTCGACGTCCGTCCTCGCGTGCTCCGGGAGGCGGGTCACGCCTCTTGCCGCCGGCGGCCGTCTTGACCGCGGGATCGCGCCGCGCGACACTTTCGCGTCTCTTTCATTCTATTGCGAATTTGAACGCTCCGAGCCGCGACAGGTCGGCTGCAAATCCGGCGCAAGCGGTCGTGGCGCGCAAGAAAAATGCCGCCGCCGCAGTGCCCGGCGCCGACACTCCGCACCAGGACACCGCTTGAAAGGGCCGAAAAAGAGCCCCCGCACCAATGACCACTACAGGAGGAAACCCGTGAGCAAGGTTCTCAAAGAGGTGCTATCGGCGAACAGGAAATACGCCAAGGGCTTCGACAAGGGGCATCTGCCGATGCCGCCGGGGCGCGCCTTCGCCATCCTGACCTGCATGGACGCGCGGCTCGACCCGGCGAAGTACGCCGGGCTGTCGGAAGGCGACGCCCATGTCATCCGAAACGCCGGCGGGCGCGCGTCGGACGACGCCATCCGTTCGCTGGTGATCTCCTACAAGCTGCTCGGCACGCGCGAGTGGTTCGTCGTCCATCACACCGACTGCGGCATGGAAACCTTCACCGACGACATCATGCGCGGCCTGCTCGGCAAGAGCCTCGATACCGCGACCGTCGACGAGAAGGGCTGGCACGACCACGGCAAGGGCGGCGGCTCGGCGGAAGCGAAGTATATCGACTGGCTCACGATTTCCGACCTCGCCGGCAGCGTCGTCGAGGACGTCAAGCGCATCCGCAACCACCCGCTGGTGCCCGGCCGCATCCCGATCTACGGCTACATCTACGACGTGAAGACGGGCAAGCTCGTCGAAGTGCCGGCGGCGACGAGGGCCGGAAAGGCAAAAGGCAAAGGCTGACCGCGCAAGGTCCCCGCGGGCGGCGCGACACCGGGCCGCCCGCACCGCCCGGACCTAGCCCGTCGATATCCCGTTCGTCGCCCCCGCACCGCTTAACCGCGCATATCGAAAATCCGTCAGCCGATTAACCGGATCGCGACGATTATTTGCCATATCAGGTACACGATACAAGAAGACACCGCTTCGGCGCGGGACGGGGGCGTATGTTGAATTCAAACCGGACGGGAGGCCATTTCGGAGCTTCCCGACCTGCTTCCGACGATCGGGCCCGATCGCACCGCCTGCTGCCGGCATTGTCCGTCCTGGCGAGCGCTTTCCACACGTCCATCCGCGTCCGGTTCAGCTTCGCGCTGGCCTTCGCGCTCATCGGCATCACCCTCACCGCCGGCGTCTGGAAGGCCACCCAGCACACTCTCCTCTCGGCGTTCGAGCACACGGTGCACGAAGTGCGCACGGACATGACCCCGCCGCACAACATCGCGGTGGCGCTCCTGGAAACAGAGCGACTGGTGCGCCTCTACGAAAAGGACCGCAATCCCGCGACGGCGGGCGAGTTCGAACTGGCCGCCGACGCCATCGAATGGAACTTCCTTCACTTCATCGGCCATCTGAAGAACCAGGACTCCCACGAGGACGGTCCCGATATCTCAATGATCGCCTCGGCTTACGCCGCGTGGCGGGAAGCGCGGCTGGCGGCGGCCACGCTGTTTGGACCGCCGACCGACGACGCAGCGTTTTCCGCGGCCTTCCAGGACACGACCTCGGGTCTCAATGCCGCCTACAACGCGACGTCGGACTTCTACCGAAGGACCGTCAGCGATATCGAGCGCCACCTCGTCACCGGCCAGACCCTCTCCAACTGGGCCAGCTACGTCATGGTGACGGCGATCGTCGCCGGCTACCTGATCCTGATACTGACCGGCGTCTACGTCAGCCGGTCCGTCCTTCAGCCGATCGAAAGCCTGCGGGAAGCGGCTCTGAAGCTCGGCAACAAGGATCTTTCCCACAGGGTCTGGCTGCGCAATCCGCACGACGAGCTCGGCCAGCTCGGCACGGCGTTCAACGACGCGGCGACCTCGCTGGAGGAAATCTATCGGGACCTCGAGCACCGCTCCACCTTCGACGGCCTTACCGGCACCCACAACCGGGCGACTTTCGAGGATCGGCTTGAGGCGGAGTGCCATGGCGCCGACCGTCACGCGCGGGCGCTTTCGCTGCTGATGATCGACATCGATCACTTCAAGGACATCAACGACAGCCACGGCCACCAGACCGGGGACCTGATCCTCAAGCGCGTCGGGAGGATTCTGGCGGACGCGACCCGCGCCGAAGACATGGTCGCCCGATACGGCGGCGAGGAGTTCGTCGTGGTCCTTCCGGAGACGACGGGCGCGGTCGCGGTGACGACGGCGGAGCGGCTGCGCCGCGCAGTCATGCGCCAGGCGTCCGGCTATGTGGACACCGGTCGCGTGGACGTGACGGTCAGCATCGGCGTGGCGAGCCGGCAGCCCTGCGAAATGGGGCCCAAGGATCTCGTCAAGGCCGCGGACGCGGCCCTGTACCACGCGAAGCGGTCCGGCCGGAACAGGGTCGAGTCCGGCGCGGCGACCTCCGCGCGACGCCTCCTGCACGAAAACAAGCCCGCCGCATAGGCTCGCCGGCCGGCGAAAGCGCCGTGCGGCAATCTGCCGGTCCGGCCGCCTCTGTGGCGCCCCGGCGGTCTTGACCCATCCGCCCGCCTCTGGCTTGTAACGGCCAGACCCGAGCAACGGAGTGCGCCATGGCCGCCTATGACGACAACAACATCTTCGCGAAGATCCTGCGCGGCGAGATCCCGAGCTTCAAGGTCTACGAGGACGACCGCACCTTCGCCTTCCTCGACATCATGCCGCGTGCCACGGGCCATACGCTGGTCATCCCCAAGGTTCGGGCGACGGGGCTGATCGACATCGGCTACGACGATCTCGCCTACCTGATGAGCGTCGTGCAAAAGATCTCGCCGAAAATCACCGAGGCGCTCGGCGCCGACGGCTTCATGATCCAGCAATTCAACGGCGCCGGAGCCGGCCAGACCGTGTTCCACCTGCACATCCACATCATTCCGCGCCGGGAAGGCGAGAGCCTCAAACCGCACGGCACGACGATGGAGGACAAGGACGTGCTGGCCGGCACGGCGAAGATCGTCGCCGCGGCATTGGCGGAGTGACGGGGGAAAGCGCCGATCGCCCGGCGGCCCGGCATCCGGAGCCTCGCACCGGGTTCCCTATCCGATGTCGTCGATGGCGCTCTCAACCAGGTCCTTGAATTCCTTTATCAGTTCTCCGACGCCCGTGGCCTTGACGAAGCTCTCGAGGATCTTGTTCAGAATCTCGAGCAGCTTTCGCAGGAAGACGACGAGGGGCGAATTGATCAGGCGGCCGGCCCAATGCTGCACAAAAGCCATCTTGCCGCGGAGGTGCACCCCGGTGAGGCCGGCGTCGGCCAGTCTTTCGATACTCACGGCCTGAGCCGCGTTTCTGGCCTGATCGAAACGACCGGGCACATCGTCCCACATTTCCCGAAGCGTCGGCTCCGCCCCCGGGAAGTAGACGAGGTCCGGCACGTACGTCCTGGGCTCCCACGTCATCGTCTTGAGAAACGCCTCGAGCTGGTTCAGGAATGACACCAGCAGAGCCCGATCATCGTCGTATTGCTCGAATTGAAACGGCATTCGTCACCCCCTGAATCGGACGATCGCGGATACAAAAGTTATCCACGAAACAAATATGCATCCGATGATTGCATCGGTCAAACTCGACGCAACCATTCAGGGATCGCCCGCCGGCGTTGTCCCGGCGGGCTGGATGGGGAGGCGCGGCAGGGTCGCGTCAGATCCGGTGCCGAATCCGACCGTCCCGGGCGGTGCGCGACGTCACACCGGTCGACTGCACCGAGAATCGTCCAAAACGACTGCCTGCCCGCGATCCCGCGCCCTCAAGCGCCCTCCACCTCGATCTCGACGGGGACGTTGCCGCGGGTGGCGTGCGAATAGGGGCAGATCTTCTCGTGCGCCTCGTTGGCGAGCGCCAGCAGCTCGTCGTGCGGCAGGCCCGCGTCCTTGACGTGCAGCTTGACCATCAGGCCGAAGCCGCCCGCGTCGCGCGGGCCGATGGTGACGCTGCAGGTGACGACGGCGTTCTTGGCGTTCTTCTTGTGCTGGGTGGCGATGAAGTCGAGCGCGCCGCCGAAACAGGCGGCGTAGCCGGTCGCGAACAGGTGCTCCGGGGTCGTGGTGTTCGGCTTGCCGGGGCCGCCCATCTCCTTCGGCACGGAGAGGTCGACGGAGACCGATCCGTCGGCTGCTTCCGAATGGCCGTTGCGGCCGCCGGTGGCACTGGCGGTGGCGGTGAAAAGCGGCTTGATGCTCATAGATGGGCTCCGTGCAGAAGGGATGGACAGCCATGCCATATAGGCGCCGCGCCGGCGCCGGCGAGGCCGCCTACCCCACCCCGATCCAGGCGAGGCCGAGCAGCGCCAGCTCGCCTGCGAGGATGCCGACCAGCATGTTGCGGCGGAACAACGCGAAGGCGATGAGGCCGATGGCGACCGCCACGTAACGCGCCAAGGGGCTCACGTGCGCGAGCTCGCCCACCGGAAAGACGATCAGCCTTGCGACGAGCCCGGCTATCAGCGCGGTGGCGACCGCCCTCACCCAGCGCAGGACGAGGCTCGTCTCGTCGACCCGGGCGGCCATGACGACCCCCAGGAAGCGCCAGAAGTCCGTCGCCGCGAAGCCCGCGACCGCGATGAAGACGTAGGGCCACCAGCCGCTGCCGAGCCCGCTCATGCCCGCCACCCCCTCGTGACGACGAAGGCGGCCGTGCCGCCGGCGAGGCCGGTCCACAGGAGATCGAAGCCCGGGGCATAGAGGAAGAACACGGGACCGAAACACAGGCCCGCCGCGACCGCCACCCAGTCGATGCGCTCGCGGGCGGAGGCCAGCATCGACAGGAGGAAATAGAACGGCGTCAGCAGCAGCAGCGCCGCGGCGACCGGCACCGGCACCTCGCCGGCGATGCGGTAGCCGAGCACGGTCGCGACGATGCAGATCGGCCAGAGCGCGGCGGCGATGCCGAGGTAGTAGGGAACGCGGAGGCGCCGCTCGAAGTCGGGCAGGCGCCGCATCGACTCGATCCACACCGTCACGGCGACGAAATGCGACAGCGGGAACAACCGCCAGACCGGCGTGCCCGGCGCGCGCAGGATGGGAAGGATCGCGACGGTCATCGGCAGCAGGCGCACCGCCGTCAGCGTCACGGCGACGGCCGCCGCGACGAGGCCCGCGCCGGTCACGATCTGATCGACGAGGACCACCTGCCCCGGCAGCGCGAAGACGGCGATCGTTATGAACGTCGTCTGGAAGACGTCGAGGCCCGAGGCGCGGGCGAAGGCGCCGAACCCGAAGAACGACGCGAACAGGACGATGCCGGGAACGCCGATCGCCCGCGCCGCGCCCATGGCGAACGCGGTGCGCCGGCCGATCGGCGCGTCGTTCACAGCCGCAGGCCGGTCATGTCCGCGCCGGCGCTACTGGCTCACCAGCGGAATCTTGGGCACGACGGGGCCGCCGCGCTTGCCGGACGCCCCGGTCCCGCCGCCCTTGTCGCCGGGATCCGTCTTCTTCGGCTTCGCGGCCTTCTTGCGCGGCTTCGGCGGCGGGGTCGGACGCGCCTCGGGCTCCACGAACCGGAAGCCCAGGTGCGGCTCGGCGTCCTTCGGCGTCTCGACGATCACCTTCACGGTGCCGCCGTTCCTGAGCTTGCCGAACAGCACCTCGTCGGCGAGCGGCTTCTTGATGTGCTCCTGGATGATGCGGGCGAGCGGCCGGGCGCCCATCTGGGGATCGTAGCCACGCTCGGCGATCCACTTGTTCGCCTCCGGGCTCAGCTCGATCGTGATGTTGCGGTCGGCGAGCTGGGCCTCGAGCTGCAGGACGAACTTGTCGACGACCATCGCCACCACCTCCGGCGGCAGGTTGTCGAAGGCGATCGTCGCGTCGAGCCGGTTGCGGAACTCGGGGGCGAACATGCGGTTGATCGCCTCCTCGTCGTCGCCCTCCCGCTTGACGCGGCCGAAACCGATCGGCGCCTTGGCCATGTCGGCGGCGCCGGCGTTCGTCGTCATGATCAGGATGACGTTCCTGAAGTCGACGTGCTTGCCGTTGTGGTCGGTCAGCTTGCCGTGGTCCATCACCTGCAGGAGGATGTTGAAGAGGTCGGGATGGGCCTTCTCGATCTCATCCAGCAGCAGAACGCAATGGGGGTGCTGGTCGACGCCGTCGGTGAGGAGGCCGCCCTGGTCGAACCCGACATAGCCGGGAGGCGCGCCGATCAGGCGGGAGACCGTGTGGCGCTCCATGTATTCCGACATGTCGAAGCGCAGCAGCTCGACGCCCAGGAGCTGGGCGAGCTGCTTGGCGACCTCGGTCTTGCCGACGCCGGTCGGCCCCGAGAACAGGTAGCAGCCGATCGGCTTCTCCGGCTCGCGCAGGCCGGCGCGGGCGAGCTTGATCGCCGCCGACAGGGCCTCGATCGCCTTGTCCTGGCCGAACACCGTCCGCTTCAGGTTCTCGTCGATATGGGCGAGCACCTCGGAGTCGGACTTCGAGACCGTCTTCGGCGGGATGCGGGCCATGGTCGCGACGGTCGCCTCGATCTCCTTCACGCCGATCGTGCGGCGACGCTTGGATTCGGGCAGCAGCATCTGCGAGGCGCCGGTCTCGTCGATGACGTCGATCGCCTTGTCGGGCAGCTTGCGGTCGTGAATGTAGCGCGACGACAGCTCGACGGCCGACTTGATGGCGTCGTTCGTGTACTTCACGCCGTGGAAGTCCTCGAAATAGGGCTTCAGGCCCTTGAGGATCTTGATCGTGTCGGGGACGGTCGGCTCGGCGACGTCGATCTTCTGGAACCGGCGCACCAGGGCACGGTCCTTCTCGAAGTACTGGCGGTACTCCTTGTAGGTGGTCGAGCCGATGCAGCGCAGGTGGCCGCTCTGCAGGGCCGGCTTCAGGAGATTGGAAGCGTCCATCGCGCCGCCGGAGGTCGCGCCGGCGCCGATCACCGTGTGGATCTCGTCGATGAACATGATCGCGCCGGGGTACTTCTCGATCTCCTTGACGACCGCCTTCAGGCGCTCCTCGAAGTCGCCGCGATAGCGCGTGCCGGCGAGCAGCGTGCCCATGTCGAGCTGGAAGATCGTCGCCTTCTTGAGGACGTCCGGCACCTCGCCGTTGACGATGTGGCGGGCGAGCCCTTCGGCGATCGCCGTCTTGCCGACGCCGGGATCGCCGACGAACAGCGGGTTGTTCTTCTGGCGGCGGCAGAGCACCTGGATCGTCCGCTGCAGCTCGGCGTCGCGGCCGATCAGCGGGTCGATGCGGCCTTCCTTGGCCTTCTGGTTCAGGTTGACGCAATAGGCCTCGAGCGCGTCGGACTTCTTCTTCTCGCCCTCTTCGCCCTCGCCCGACTCTTCCTCCGAGCCTCTCACCGTGCGCGTCTCCGAGAAGCCCGGCCGCTTGGCGATGCCGTGGCTGATGTAGTTGACCGCGTCGTAGCGCGTCATGTCCTGCTCCTGCAGGAAGAACGCGGCGTGGCTCTCGCGCTCGGCGAAGATGGCGACGAGCACGTTGGCGCCGGTCACCTCCTCGCGGCCGGAGGACTGGACGTGGATGACGGCGCGCTGGATGACGCGCTGGAAGCCGGCGGTGGGCTTGGAATCCTCGCCGCTCTCGCTGATCAGGTTGTCGAGCTCGTTGTCGATGTAGTCGACGAGGCTGCGGCGCAGCGCGTCGAGGTCGACGTTGCAGGCGCGCATGACGGCGGCGGCGTCCTGGTCGTCCAGCAGCGCGAGGAGCAGGTGCTCCAGCGTCGCGTATTCGTGATGGCGCTCGTTGGCGACGGCGAGCGCGCGGTGCAGGGCCTGCTCTAGACTTCTCGAGAAAGATGGCACGGGGCTGTCCTACTTCTTCTCCATGACGCACTGCAAAGGATGCTGATGCTTGCGGGCGAAGTCCATGACCTGGGTCACTTTCGTCTCGGCGACCTCGTAGGTGTAGATCCCGCACTCGCCCACCCCGTTGTGGTGGACATGCAGCATGATCGTAGTGGCCTCTTCCGGACCCTTGTGAAAGAAGCGCTCAAGGACGTGGACGACGAACTCCATCGGCGTGTAGTCGTCGTTCAGGAGCAGCACCCGGTAGAGGCTCGGCCGCTTGGTCTTCGACCGGGTCTTCGTGGCGGTGCCGGTACCCGTGTCGTCGCCCGTCCCGCCCTCGCGCCTGGCCATCGAGATCGGCCAGCGCCATTCGGATCGAGCTGGGACGGTACCTGTCATTCTTCAGCGCTCTCCCGCACTTGTCGGCATCCCTCTCGTCCCCGGAATTCGCGTCAGGCGCCGACGAATCCCATTTTACGAGCACCGGGTGCGGCAAGCTAGCTCGTCGTTAAGGTAGGGAGATGCGGCGCCGGTTTCCAGACCGCAAAAAAGCAAAAGGCCCGACCATGTGGCCGGGCCCTACGCGCTGAACTGAGTACTCGGTGGTTCCGGGCGGAACGCCTTACTTGGACGCCTTGGCGACCATGCCCTCGAAGGGCTTGTAGGCGTCCTTGGCCAGATCGGCATAGAACTCGCCGACCTTGGTCGCCTGGGCGACGAAGCCCTCGTAGGCCGACTTCACGTAGTCGGTCTGGATTTCCATCGCCTTGTCGAGCGACTTGGCGGCCATCAGCTTCTCCATCGTGGCCGCGCCGTCCTCGAAGGACTTCTTCGAGTAGTCGGCCATCTCGACGGCGAGCGACTGCATGCCCTTCGAGAAGGAGCCGAAGCTCTTCATCGCCTGGTCCATGTTGTCCTTGCCGAATTTCTGAAAGTCTTCAAAACCGTTGATCATGGGCGGATCTCCTTGAGTTCGCTGCGACCTCAGGGCCGGGTTCAACCGGCCTTTGTGCATTGCGGTGAAGATATATGCATTGCAACAAAAATGTCAACGACTTTTTTTGCACTGCACAATAAGCCGGTCGTCGGGCCGGGATCGGGCGCCGATGTGACAACACGCCACGCAGGCTTTACGCTTTCCTAACTCGATCGTTCATAGCTTAGGGAACGGAACAGGCATCGAACGGCAGGGACGGCCGTAAAATTGCTGCATTCGGCAAGATGTTAGCAGGTCGGTTGGGCGGTTGCAGGGATTCGGGAATGCAGCCGCGCGGGGATGATAGCCGGACGCATTCCGGCAGCAATTCCGCCTCATATCCGGCCTGACGCATCGCGGCGCGCAATGCGGCGGCGGTATCGGAATGGAGATCGATCGATGATCGGCGTACTCCGGCGTATCCGGACGGCGTTTGATTTTTCGGGCTGGGGCGTCGCCTTCGCGGCGGTGATGGCCGGGCTTCTGCTTGCCCAGCCGGCGCATGCGGCAGAGATTTACGCCGCCTTCGTCATCGACGCGTCCAACGGCAACATCCTCTTCTCGCGCAACGCCGACGACCGGCGCTATCCCGCCTCCCTCACCAAGATCATGACGATCTATCTGGTCTTCGAGGATCTCGAGGCCGGCCGCATCAAGCCGGACACGTCCCTCAAGGTCTCGCAGAACGCGTCGGCCCAGGCGCCCTCGAAGCTCGGGCTCAAGCCCGGCCAGACGATCACGGTCGATCAGGCGATCCGCGCGCTCGTCACGAAATCGGCCAACGACGTCGCCGTCGTTGTCGCCGAGAACCTCGGCGGCTCGGTGTCCGCCTTCGCCGCGCGCATGACGCGGACGGCCCAGGCGATCGGAATGCGGCGCACGCAGTTCCGCAATCCGCACGGCCTGCCCAACGACGGCCAGTACACGACGGCGCGCGACATGGCGACGCTGGCGATCCAGACCCAGCGGCGCTTCCCGCAGTACTACAAGTACTACCAGACGCGCTCCTTCACCTGGAAAGGGGCGACCTACGGCAACCACAACAAGCTGCTCGGACGCGTCGCCGGCGTCGACGGCATGAAGACCGGCTACATCCGCGCCTCGGGCTTCAACCTCGTCGCCTCGATGCGCCGCGACGGCCGCCACATCATCGGCGTGGTCATGGGCGGACGCAGCGGCTCCAGCCGCGACGCGCATATGCGCGACCTGCTCGAGAAGAACATCAAGCTCGCCTCCAAGGGCGGCGGCGCCGTGATGTTCGCCAAGGCGCCGCTGCCGCCTGCCCGTCCCGACCAGGCCGCCCTGCCGGTGGCGACGACGGCCGAGCAGACGGTGCCCGCGCCCAATCTGCTGGTGCCTTCCACCACCGTTCCCGGAACGCTGGTGGTGGCGAGCATGGTCGGCAAGCCGACGCCGCTCGACAACGAGGCCATGGTGGCGCTGATCGAGCAGCCGACCGGAAGTCTGCCGCCCGTCGAGCAGGGCGACACCAACACCGACCCGGAGACCGAGGCCGCCAGCGAACCGGTCGTCGCACGCCCCGGCGAATGGGTGATCCAGATCGGAGCCTACAACGACAAGCAGCTCGCTCTCGACATGCTTGAGAAGGCGCGGTCGAAGGCGCCCACGGCGCTCGCCCAGGCGACCGCGTTCACCGAGACGGTCGAGAAGGACGGAGGCACGCTGTGGCGCGCGCGGTTCGCCGGCTTCGACCAGACCGGCGCCGAGGGAGCCTGCACGCAACTGAAGCGCCAATCCTTCGGCTGTTTCCCGACGCGGAACTGAGGTCAGGAGCGGCGGCGATGTTTGCTAAGCAGAAGTTCCTTGGCTTCGTTGATCTTCGCGGCAAGGTAGGTCGACCCGCCCCTGTCGGGATGGACCTTCATCATCAGTTCCTTGTGGGCGCGACGGATCTCGGTGTCGTCGGCCCCCGGCTGAACGCCCAGCACCTGATAGGCCTCCTCCGCCGTCATTGGCCCGGAACGTCCCGGGCCTCCCTTCCCCCCTGCCGCGTCAGCCTCACCGTCTTCACCCCAACCGGGCGCCCGGCGGTCGAGATACGCTTCGAGTAGCTGCCGGCTCTCGGAGTCGTCGAGCTCCGACAGCATGTCGAGCAGGACATCCAGCTCCAGCGAAGCGAGGTTTCGGCCCGCGTACTGACCGCGCAGCACCGTCCCGTCCATGCGGCCGGAGTCGTGATCGAGCGTCATCTCCAGCCAGGGCGAACGGACGGACGACGTCTGCCCCGACGACTTGCGCGTGCGTGAGCCGAGGCCAGCGAAAGGGTTCGAACCGAAGCCGAGCAGCGAGAAGCCGACCAGCGCGAGCGGCGCCGCGATCTGCCAGCGGCCGGTGACCGCGAGGCCGACCGCACCGAGCAGCAGGATCCCGCCGGCGCTCTTGCGCAGGTTGACCGCGATCGTCGCCGGGTTCGCCCTGGTGAAGGCATTGGCCGCAATCAGCAGCACGACCAGTCCGATCAGTACGAGGAGGAAGGGACCCATGCGTATCCCGCCTCAGCGCATCTGCTCGAGCAGCAGCCTCGCCTGGCCGCCGCTCTTCCTGCCGTAGTCGACGAGCGCGGCTCGGCCGCCTGCCGCATAGACGGCCACGGCCTTGAGCAGCTCGCGAAGCTGCTGGGCGGAGCCCGCGTCGAACCGGCAGTAGGCGCCGTTGGTCAGTCGGGCGATCTCGCGGAACGCCTTCTCGGCGATCGTGTCGCGGCCCTCGTGGAACATGAACGAGCGCGTGCCCGTCATGCCGATCTCGCCCGCCACCGCGCAGAGATCGTCGATCGATTCCTCCATGCAGTCGCCGATATAGACGAGCGCCTGGACGGGCTTCTTGCGGGACTCGTCGCGCGCATGGGCGAGCGCCCGTCGGATCTGGGTGTGGCCGCCACGGCAATCGATGCCGGTCATCAGGTCGGCGAGCGCGGTGGGATCGCTGACCCAGCGGCTCGCCCGGCACTCGTTGAAGCCGCGGAAATAGACCAATTGGACGTCGAGACCGCCGATGGCCGCGGTCTCGGCGAACATCTCCGCCTGCAGCCTGCAGGCGGTGTCCCAGGTCGGCTGGCGGCTCATGGTGGCGTCGAGGGCGAAGATCAGGCGGCCGCGCGCGCCGCCCGTGTTGGCGGGCGTCATGGTGCGCGCCCTGGCGATGAAGGCGTCGATCTCCGAGCGCGAGCTCGTCTTGTCGACGCCGCCGGTCTTGCCGCGCGCGACTGGGGTTTTGCGATCCCCCGACATTGCCGTTTCGCCTCCTGACGGCTCTCGGTGTCCCATTCGTCCAGTCAATAAGATTGGCGCGGCGCGCAAAAATCGCAACCGAAGGCGGCGTCAGCCTCAGCGAAGTCTACAGAAGACCGAGTTCGACGAGCTCCCGGCGCAGTTCCGGCGGCATCTCCGCGATACCCTTGGATCTCTTGCCGAGATCGGCCGGCGCGTCCCCGGATTCGAGATAGCGCCACCCCTGAAACGCCCCGCGCGGACGCGGCTCGACCAGCACCACCTTCGGCTCCAGCACGATGCCGCAGCGGGGCACGCCGTCCTCTCCGGTCACGGGGCGCAGCTCGAGGATCCGCTGGCGGCACTGGAGAATGCCCTTGATCACCCAGTAGAGCGATCCGCCTTCCAGGATCTCCTGCTGCCGCTTCGGCGTCATGCGGGTCACGTGGACCTGTTCGGCCGGCATGCCGCGCTTCTTCTTGTCGGCAACGCGCTCGGCGATCCAGCCGGTCAGGTCCTCGACGGATTCCGCGCCGACGCAGAGCTTGATCAGGTTGACTGTCATGACAGGGAAACTAGCCGGTTCGCGCCCCGGCGCAAGCACGCACGGAGACGCGCGATGGGGCTGTGGACGGGAAGCTGTGGACGGGGCGGGAATGCGGGCCGCGAACGACGGGGCTCAGGCGGCGATCGTCTCCAGCCAGGCGGCCAGATCGGCCACGCCGTCGAGCACGATGTCGGCGTGCGGCTCCAGATGCTCGCGGGCGCCGTTGCCGGTGAGGACGGCGACGGCCCATCCGGCGCCCGCCGCGCGCGCCATCTCGAGGTCGTGCACATTGTCGCCGACGACGGCGATCTCGGCGGGCACGAGGCCCGCGGCGTCGCAGAAGGCGTGGACCATGTCGGCCTCGGGTTTCGGACGGGCGACGCTGTCGTAGCCGATCAGGTTGTCGAATCGCCCGGTCAGCCCGTGCGCGTCGATGAAGGCCGTCAGGGAGGCGACGGAATCGTTGGTGGCGATGCCGACCTTCAGGCCGCGCGCGCGCAGCGTTCCGACCAACGCGTCGAGATCGAGGAGCGGCACGGAGGTGTGCGGGCTCATCGATGCGCAAATCGCGTCGATCCGCCCGGCCAGATCGTGCGCTTCCTCCGCGTCGGCGGACGGCCACCACAACCGGACCAGCTCGCGGGTCGATCCCGCCGCCCACACGGAGCCCGCCCGCAAGCGGCCCGTCTGGCGATCGAGGCCGGCGGCGTCGATCAGCGCCTCGGCTTCGCCCGGCGGCGCAAGCTCGACGACCAGGTGGCGGATCACCGGCGCCCAGGTCGCGTCGCAGTCGATCAGCGTGCCGTCCTTGTCGAGCAGCACACCGCGCACGGGGCGTCGCGCGCGCATGTCAGCCGCGCCATTCGGTGACGATCTTCGCGAGGTCCGGCCGGTCGCGCTCGCTCGGCGCCTCGTCGGGCGTGCCGACATAGAGGAAGCCGGCGACCTTCTCGCCGCGCTCCATGCCGAGCAGCTTCGCCACCGCCGGATCGAACGCCGGCCAGCCGGTCAGCCACTGCGCGGCATAGCCGCTCGCGTGGGCGGCATGGATCAGGTTCATGCAGACGGCGCCGGCGGACAGCTCCTGCTCCCAGACCGGGATCTTCGGGTGCTCGGAGGCACGGGAGATCACCGCGACGACCAGGGGGGCGCCGGACTTCTTGCCGCGCTCCACGGCTTCGGCCTCCGCCGGGGCGTCCGGATTGTTGGCGCGCCAGATCTCCATCAGCCGCTCGACGAAGGCGGATCGCGCCGCGCCGGCGATGACGACGAACCGCCAGGGCGCCAGCTTGCCGTGATCGGGAACGCGCGCCGCGATCGTCAGGATCCTTTCCAGTTCCTCCCCCGAGGGAGCGGGCGCGATCAGTTTCGCCGACGGGATCGATCGACGCGTGGAAAGATACGTCATCAAGCCGGAATCAGACTGGGTCATTGTAATTTTCGATCTTTTTGGCTCTTTTTGCGGTGATTTCATCGAATCGCCGTCGCGAGGTGTCGTGACGCCAGGCGATGACGGAACTAGAGTGCTGGCGTTTTTTGTGTAGCGCGGTCGATACGGGATTTCCAATCATGTCCAAGCGAATTGTCGCTTTTGCCCTTTTTCTGCTCTCCGCCGTCCTGTTCGCCCTGCCGGCGAACAGCGCGCAGCGCAACGTCATGCTCGTGCTCGATGCCTCCAACAGCATGTGGGGACAGATCGACGGCAAGAACAAGATCGTCATCGCCCGCGACGTCGTGCGCGACGTGCTCGGCGACATTCCCGCCGACGTGAAGCTGGGCGTGATGGCTTACGGCCATCGCTCGGAGGGCGACTGCGGCGACATCGAGACGGTGATCCCCGTCGGGAAGGTCGACGGGAAGCGCTACATGTCGGTGATCGACGCGATCAAGCCGAAGGGCAAGACCCCGCTGACCGAAGCCGTGCGCCGCGCGGCGGAAGAGCTGAAGTACACCGACGTGCCCTCGACGGTGATCCTGGTCTCCGACGGCATCGAGACCTGCAACGCCGACCCCTGCGCGCTCGCCTCGGAACTGGAGTCCTCCGGCGTCGAATTCACCGTCCACGTGGTCGGCTTCGACGTCTCGGAAGAGGAAGCGAAAAGCTTCTCCTGCCTCGCCGAGCGCACCGGCGGGCGCTTTTTCCAGGCCCGCAATGCCGGCGAACTGACCGACGCGCTCGACACCGCCGTGCAGGAGGTCGCCGCGGCCGAACCGGAGCCGGAACCCGAAGCCGCGCCGCCGGCCGAGGAGCCTAAGCAGACGGGTCCGAACCTGAAGCTGTCCGCCGTCCCCGCGGAAGGCGCGGAGGTGATGACCTCCGGGCCGTTCTGGGTGATCTACGAACCGACGGCGGACGCCAACGGCAAGCGCAAGGAACTGAAGCGCAGCGGCCATCCGGTCGCCACCATCGACATGCCGCCGGGCAAATACTGGGTCGAGGTCAGCTACAAGCAGGCGAAGCAGGCCCGCGAAGTCGAAGTTCCCGAAAACGGCGTCGCCGACGAGGTCTTCGTGCTCGGCGCCGGCCGGCTCACCGCCGCCGCCCTTCCCTCCGAAGGCGCCGATCCGCTCGATGAGGCCTTCTGGATCCTCTACGAAAAGGACAAGGATCTGAACGGAAAGCGCAAGGAAGTGGCGCGTTCGGGCAAGGCCAGGGGCGAGTTCTTCGTTCCCGCGGGCAATTACTGGCTCGAAGGCGAGTTCAAGAACGCCAAGGCCGGCAAGGACGTCTCGATCACCGCCGGCAAGCTGACCGAGGAAACGCTCGTCCTCGGCGTCGGCATCCTCGTCGTATCGGCCGCCGCGACGGAGGGCGGCGAGAATCTCGATGACACCTTCTACATCGTCTACGAGGCGGCGAAGGATCTGTCCGGCAAGCGCAAGGAGGTGTCCCGCTCCGGCCGCGACGTCGCCGAGTTCGGCCTCCCCGCCGGCAACTATCTCGTCGTCGCCCAGTCGGGCGAGGCTGAGGCGTCCACGGAGGTCGAGGTCGTCGCCAACGAGCGCGTCGAACGGCAGATCGTGCTGGAGCTCGGCGCGCTGCGGGTCTCGACGAAGGTCGCGGGCCTGAGCGGCGCGATCCCCGACACCGCCTACCGGTACGAGATCGAGACGGCGTCGAAAGACCTCTCCGGCAAGCGCAAGGAGCTGACGGCGACGGCGAAGCCCGAGCCGGTGTTCCGCCTCCGCGCCGGCAAGTACGTCGTCGTCGCCCGTCTCGGCAGCCAGAACGTCGTCAGCGAGACGGAAGTCGAGGTGCCCGCCGGCCAGCTCACGGACGTGACGGTCGAGCAGCAGGCGGGATTCGTGAAGATCGCCGTCGACGGGGCCGTTTCCGGATCGCTGCGCTGGAGCATCCGGGACGCGTCGGGCAAGGAGATCACGGCCTCGTCGCGCCCCGAACTGAACTTCGTGCTCGCCCCCGGCGACTACGAGGCGCAGCTGAAGGTCGGCGACAAGACGGCGCGCCGGACCTTCTCGGTCGCCTCGGGCGGGACCGTCGACGTCACGGTGGCGCCGCCCCAGTAACCGTATGCGGCATCAAGGCTTGGCGCGGCGCGCCCAATCGGTGCCATATTCGCGGCCCGTATTGGCGGCGCCCGCGGCCGGATTCCGGCCGGCAGGCGACTCGCAACGCAGATTTCGCCCGCAAAGGCCGGCATGAACGCAACAAAACGCCCGACCATCCTCAAACTGGCGGTGATTTCGGCGGTTTTCGGCGCGTTCTTGCTCGTTTTTGCCGACGCCCCGGCCGTGGCGCAGAAGGCTCCCCGGGACGCCGCCGCGGTCGGTGCCACGCAGATCGCGCAGGCCTCCGTGCCGCTGCCGCGGGAGCGGCCGCTCATGGTCGAGCCGTCGGCCGGCGGCCGGCCCGAGGCCGGCGGGGCGCCCCTCGACCTCTTTCAGGGGCTCAACCTCAATCCGGACGGCGCGTTCGGCGAGGTCGCCGAGGAGACGCGGCCGAGCCAGAAGATGCATCTCGCCGCGCGGCTTTCGGAGAACGGCGACATGCTCTCCAACGGCCTCGTCTGGCGAATCTACCGGGCGCGGCCGGACGCCGACGGGTCGTTCAAGCTCGTCGACGAGAGCGGCAGCGCCAGCCCGGTGTTCACGCTCCCCGCCGACGAGTACATCGTCCACGTCGCCTATGGCCTCGCCAACACCGCGAGCCGCGTGTCGCTGCGCGACGGCCCGGCCGAAGAGACGATCGACATTCATGCCGGCGGCCTCAGGCTGGCGGCGATCGGCGTCCTCGACGAGCCGATCCCCGCCAAGCAGGTTTCGGTGTCCGTCTATTCCTCCGAGCAGGACGAATACGGCCAGCGCAAGCTGCTCGTCGAACAGGCCGAGCCCGGCAAGATCATCCGCCTCAACGCCGGCACCTATCACGTGGTCAGCCGCTTCGGGGACGCCAACTCGGTGATGCGCGCCGACGTGCTGGTGAAGCCCGGCCAGCTCACCGACGCGACGATCAAGCACAAGGCCGCCGCCGTCACGCTGAAGCTCGTCAACGAGAGCGGCGGCGAGGCGCTCGCCAACACCGCCTGGAGCATCCTGTCGCCGGGCGGCGACGTGGTGAAGGAGAGCTACGGCGCGTTTCCGACCCATGTGCTGGCGGCCGGGGAATATTCCGTCGTCGCCCGGCACGACGGCAAGCTCTACAGCCGGGATTTCGTCGTCGAGCCCGGCCGCGACGCCGAAGTCGAGATCATCGCGCAGTAGGTCGCACGACGGTTTCCTTCTCCCGCCGTATATCGGCTCCGCTGCGTGGCCGAATCCTATCGTATCGCCGCTCATTCCCGCGAAAGCGGGAATCCGGGGCCGCTTGCTCCGTGCCGTACTCCCTCCGGGTCCCGGCGCGGCGGTTGCCATAACCGGTGAATTCGCGGCTTTGGAGACGGCACCGCTTGTGCCCTCGGCTTTGGGTCTCGGGCGTTCGTCGCTGCGAAAACGGTGTTTTCGCTGCCGCCTTCGGCGGCACCGCTCTTGCCCTCGACTTTGGGTCTCGGGCGTTCGTCGCTGCGAAAACGATGTTTTCGCTGCCGCCTTCGGCGGCACCGCTTCTCACTCCTCCGAATGCACCACGATCAGCTTCTGGCCCTCGCCGACCTGGTCGCCGGCGCTCGCGGCGACTTCCATGACCGTGCCGGCACGGCCGGCGGTCAGGGTGTGCTCCATCTTCATGGCCTCGATGACGGCGAGCTTCTGGCCGCGCTCGACGGCCTGGCCCTCCTCCACGTGGATCGAGACGACCTTGCCGTGCATCGGCGCCTTGATGACGGCGTCGCCGTCGGCGGCCTCGAGATCGACGGAGAAGGGATCGCGCGGAGCGATGAGGAACTGTCGGCCGTCGACGAGCACATAGACGCCGTCCGGCGCATCGACCAGATCCGCCTCTATCTCCTCCTCCCCGTCGGCGGGACCGCCGACGCGGATCGCCGGCTCGCCGTCGACCCACTCGACGCCGACCAGTTCCGGCGTCCCGTCGATGACGAGCGGCTCCGCCGTGACGCGGCTCGCGCCGGGCTGGAAGGCGTCGGCCACGCTCCACGGGCTGAACGCCTCGTTCGAACGGGCGAGCCGCGCGGCCTCGATACGCTCCTGCTCGCGCTCGATGAGCCTGAGCGTGCCGAGCGCGACGGCGGCTTCCTTCAGGGCCGGCGGCGCCTTGACGAGGGTATCCAGCTTGCGGTCGATCAGGCCGGTGTCGAAGCGTAGCGCCCGGAAATCGGGGTCGTCGGCGAGACGGCGCAGGAAGCCGAGATTGGTGCGCGGGCCGGCGACGAGGCTCGCATCGAGGCTCTGCGACAACAGATCGAGGGCCTCGTCGCGGGTCTCGCCATGGGCGATCACCTTGGCGATCATCGGATCGTAGAAGGGCGTGACGGTATCGCCTTCGCGAACGCCGGTATCGATGCGGATGCCCTCGCCTTCGGCCAGCGACAGGACGTGCAGGTAGCCGGTCGACGGCAGGAAGCCGTTGTCCGGGTCCTCGGCATACAGCCTGGCCTCGACGGCATGGCCGTTCAATGAAATCTCGTCCTGGAGCAGCGGCAGCGGCTCGCCGGAGGCGACGCGGATCTGCCATTCGACGAGGTCCTGGCCGGTCACCTCCTCGGTCACGGGATGCTCGACCTGGAGGCGGGTGTTCATTTCCATGAAATAGAACGGCGTGTCGTCGGAGAGCGGCTTCGAGCCGTCGACGATGAACTCGATCGTGCCCGCCCCCTGATAACCCACCGCCAGCGCGGCCTTGACCGCCGCCTCGCCCATCCTTCGCCTCATGCCCTCCGTCATGCCGGGCGCCGGGGCTTCCTCGATCACCTTCTGATGGCGGCGCTGCAGCGAGCAGTCGCGCTCGAACAGGTGGACGGCGTTGCCGTGCGAATCCCCGAATACCTGCATCTCGATGTGCCGGGGCTTGGAGACGTATTTCTCGATCAGCACCCGGTCGTCGCCGAAGGCGGCCTTGGCCTCGCGCTTGGCGCCCGAAAGCGCGTCGTCGAAGTCGATCGCCTTGTCGACGCGGCGCATGCCCTTGCCGCCGCCGCCGGCGACCGCCTTGATCAGCACCGGATAGCCGATCTCGTAGGCCTTCTCGTGCAAGAACTCCGGTTCCTGGCGCGCGCCGTGGAAGCCCGGAACCACCGGCACGCCGGCCTTCTCCATCAGCGCCTTGGCCTCGTCCTTGAGGCCCATCGCGCGGATCGCGGAGGCCGGCGGGCCGACGAAGACGATCCCGGCCGCCGCGCAAGCGTCCGCGAAAGCGGCGTTTTCCGACAGGAAGCCGTAGCCGGGATGGATCGCGTCCGCCCCGGTCTCCTTCGCGGCGGCGACGATGCGGTCGGCGACCAGATAGCTCTCCGATACCGCGGCCGGGCCGATCCGCACGGCGATATCGGCGAGCGCCACGTGCATGGCCCCGGCGTCGGCGTCGGAATGGACGGCGACCGTCGCCAGCCCCATGCGGCGGGCGGTGCGGATGACACGGCAGGCGATCTCGCCACGGTTGGCGATGAGGAGCGTCTTGATCATGCAGACGTTATGTCATCGGCGGCGAAAGACGGCAATCGGGGGATCGCAGGGCCCGCTCAGCACTCCACGACGCTCACCGCAAGCCCGCCCTGGCTCGTTTCCTTGTATTTCTCGCTCATGTCGAGCCCCGTCTGGCGCATGGTCTCGATGCAGCTGTCGAGCGGCACGAAATGGCTGCCGTCGCCCCGCAGCGCCAGCGAGGCGGCCGTCACCGCCTTCACGGCGCCGAGGGCGTTCCGCTCGATGCAGGGAACCTGCACGAGGCCGCCGACGGGGTCGCAGGTCATGCCGAGATGATGCTCGAGGGCGATCTCGGCGGCGTTCTCGACCTGCTCGTTGGTGCCGCCCAGCGCCGCCGCCAAGCCCGCGGCCGCCATGGCGGACGCGGAGCCGACCTCGCCCTGGCAGCCGACCTCGGCGCCGGAGATCGAGGCGTTGTGCTTGATGATGCCGCCGATCGCCGCGGCCGCCAGCAGGAACGTGCGCACCCCCTCGGCATCGGCTTCCGGGCAATGGTCGAGGTAATAGCGGATCACCGCCGGAACGACGCCGGCCGCCCCGTTGGTCGGCGCGGTGACGACCCGGCCGCCGGCCGCGTTCTCCTCGTTGACGGCCATCGCGTAGACCGACAGCCAGTCCATGACGGTGTGCTCGAAGGGGCGGTTGTGGCCGCTCTCGTCCTCGAGCTTGGCGTGGATCGCCGCCGCGCGGCGCTTGACCCTCAGGCCGCCGGGAAGCTCGCCGTGCTCGCGAAGGCCCCGGCTCATGCAGCCGAGCATCGCGGCCCAGACGCGATCCAGCCCGGCGTCGAGATCGGCGTCGCGATTGCGCGTCGTCTCGTTAGCGCGCTTCATCGCCGCGACGGAAAGGCCGGCCCGCCGCCCCATCGCCAGCATCTCGGAAGCGGTCGCGAAGGGATAGGGAACCTCGGCCCCGTGGGTGAGCGGGCTCTCGTCCTCGCCGACCCTGCCGAGTTCGGCCGCCGTCTTCACGAAGCCGCCGCCGATCGAAAAGTAGGTCTCCTCGGCCAGCACCGTGCCGTCGCCGGCACGGGCGAAGAACGTCATGCCGTTGGAATGGCCGGCAAGCGGCGGGCCGTAGTCGAAGACCACGTCGCGCCCCGGATCGAAGGCGAAGGACGGCAGGCCGGGCGGCGAGATGCGCTTCGCACGGGCGACTTCGGCGAGCAGTCCCTCGACCGCGTCGGGATCGACCGTATCGGGCTTCTGGCCGATCAGGCCGAGCACGACGGCCCTGTCGGTGCCGTGGCCCTTGCCGGTGAAGGCGAGCGATCCGTGCAGCGACACCGAAATCAGCGCCACGTCGCCTGCGCCCCGGCGGCCGAGCAGCGACAGGAACCGCCCGCCCGCCACCATCGGCCCGACGGTGTGGGAACTCGACGGACCGATGCCGATCTTGAACAGCTCGAACACGGACAGGAACATCGCGCTTCTCCTCAGGCCTGAAGGCTATGCGCGACAGGGCTCGCGGGCCGTCACTGGCCGCGACATCGCCTGCCCTCAAGGCGGCATGGCAGCCGCGTCGGGCCCGTCGTCGCCGTTTGCGCGACGATCCGGCCCGCCCGGGGTCCGATCGACCCGTCCTGGCCGCAGGGGAGACGATCGCTTGCCGGCCGTGGTAGAATCATCGAGAAGCCCCGGAACATTCCGGCAAGGCAACCGGTGTCGCCGTGACAGATCCGGCAGGTCAGCGATGAACGTCCTGCTACGAGGCTCCACGCAGCAAATCCTGCGGCTCGCATCCGGCCTGGTGCTGTTCGCCTTCGCGACGGCCCACTTCCTCAACCATGCCCTCGGCCTGATCGACATCGACGCGATGCTGGCGGCCCAGTCGTGGCGGACCGAGTTCACCCGCTCGCTGCTCGGCGGGATGATCCTCGGCGTGGCGCTCCTGACCCACGTCTCGCTGGCGCTGTGGAAGCTCGCGGGCCGCGCCACCTGGCGGATGCCTCTCTGGGAGGCGCTGCAGATCCTGCTCGGGCTCTCGATCCCCTTCCTGCTGTTTCCCCACATCGTCAACACGCGGGTCGCCCAGCAGTTCTTCGGCGTGCACGACACCTACTGGTACGAACTGCCTCGCCTGTGGCCGGGCTCCGGGCTCGACCAGTCGGTGCTGATGCTGCTCGTCTGGACGCACGGCTGCCTCGGCCTGCATTTCTGGCTGCGGCTGAGCCCGGCCTATCCGCGCGTCGCCCCCTATCTGCTGGCGTTCGCGGTGCTGTTGCCGGCGCTGTCGCTTTCGGGGTTCATGGTCGCCGGCCGCGCGGCCAACGTGGCGATCGCCGATCCGGCGTTCTTCGCCACGCTGAAGGCGCAGACCAACTGGCCGGACGCGGCGTCCGGCGAGACGCTGGCCACCCTGCGCTCCTACGCGCGCTGGGGCTTCGGCCTCCTCATCGCCCTGGTGATCCTGTTCCCGGTCCTGCGCCGGCTCGTCCTGAGGATCGGCGCCTTCGTCCCGGTCCACTACACGACGGCGCGGACCGTATCGGCGCGGCCGGGTCCGACGCTGCTCGAGATCAGCCGCATGAACAACATCCCGCACGCCTCGATCTGCGGCGGGCGCGGCCGATGCTCGACCTGCCGGGTCAAGATCCTCGAGGGGGCGGAGAACCTCGCGCCGCCGTCCGCCGCCGAGTGGCGCACGCTGAAGAGCATCGGCGCGACGCCCGACATGCGCCTCGCCTGCCAGATCCGCCCCGCCACCGAGCTGACGGTGACGCCCCTCATCCGGCCGCTGTCGGTCCACGGGGGCCGGGTGCCTGCCAGCATCGTCGAGGCGGCGGGCGTGGAGCGCGAGATCGTCGTCCTGTTCCTCGACATCCGCGGCTTCACCCGCCTGTCCGAGCGCCGGCTGCCCTATGACGTGGTCTTCGTCCTGAACCGCTTCTTCGCCGACGTCGGCGCGGCGATCGAGGCGCATGGCGGCCATATCGACAAGTACCTGGGAGACGGGCTCCTGGCGATCTTCGGCCGCAACATCGAACCGTCGACCGCCTGCCGCGACGCGCTCGCCGCCGCGCACGCGATCGATCTCGCGCTCGACACGGTGAACCGCGACCTGCACGCGGTCGTCAACGCGCCGATCACCATCGGCATGGGACTGCATGTCGGACCGCTGGTGCTCGGTCTCATCGGCCACGGGCCGAACGCCGGCCTGACCGTCATCGGCGAGACCGTGAACATCGCGAGCCGCCTCGAGTCCCTCACCCGCGACCACGACTGCCAGCTCATCCTGTCGTCGAGCGTCGCCCATCTCGCCGGCCTGCCGACGCACGACCTGCCGGAGCAGGTCGTCGAGGTGCGCGGCTCGGACCGGTCCGTCGCGGTGCTGCTTCTCGACCGGGCGCGCAACCTGCCGTCGTTGTCCTCCAAGCTCGCCAGCAACGCGGCCTAGGAACGCCGCCCAGGGACGCTTGCCTACGATGGGGGCACAGGCGACTTCGGCGGCGATTTGGGCGGCGATTTTGGCTCCGGGGGCAGCTTGCCGCACTGGTTCGGCGTGCGGTCGCCCTCGAAGCGGTCGCCCATCCAGTTCACCGCCGTCCCGGCGCTCAGCGTCGCCGCCATCTCGTGCGTCGCGCCGGGCAGCCACATGAACTGGACCGCTCCCTTCTTCGCGCAGATGGCCTTCGCCGCCTGGGCGGTGACCTGCGGGTCGACCGTCGTGTCGGCCGTCCCCTGGGCGATGAAGACCGGCGCGCCGGGCGGCGCCTGGCCGGTCGAGTTCTGGGCGAGCAGCGTCTTCCACGGCTCGATCTGCGTCACGTCGCCATGCAGGAAGTTCCTGTTGATCTTGCGCTCCGACAGGGCGACGGCGACGTCCTCGAAGGTGTTCTCGATGCACTCCGCGGCGATCGCGTTCACCGACGGCTCGCCGGAGGCGTCGAGGACCGGGGCGAGCGGGGCGCCGTAGACGCGGTTCCAGGACCATAGAGCGAAGGCGGTCAGCACCTTGCCGCCGATCGAATTGATGTCGTCCTCGAGCAGCCTGGCGAGATCGGTCGCGGGCGCCGCGGCGGCGACCCCGACGAGCTTCAGCTCCGGCGCGTAGGACGATGCGAGCTGGCCGGTGAACAGCGCCGCCTGGCCGCCCTGCGAATGACCCCAGACGGCGAAGGTCGAGCCGGCTTCGGCCTGCGGCAGGCGCCGCGCCGCGCGGACGGAGTCGAGGACCGCCCGGCCCTCGCTGACGCCGACGAGGTAGGGGTGCGTGCCGGCCGTTCCCAGACCGGGATAGTCGGTCGCCACGACCACGTAGCCGAGCGCCAGCATCTCCGGCAGGCCCTTGACGCCATGGAAGAAGCCCGACATCAGCGAGGGCGCGCACCGGGTCGCGACGCCGGTGGTCGGATGCGCCCATGCGACGACGCGGCGACCGCCCTCGGGCACGCCGCCTTCGGGGATCACGACAACGCCGGAGACGGCGATCGGCTCGTCGTTCAGGCCGGTCGAGCGGTAGAGGATCTTGTAGGCCTTCGCGCCGCCGGGAGCGGATTCGTAGGGCTCGGCCTTGAGTATCTCGCCGGGCGGCCCGACGATCCCGGCGTCGGAAATCTCGTAGAAACCGGTCGGCCCGGGCGGCTCCAGCGCCGCGGCACAGCCGGCGATCACGAACGCGAGGATGACGGAAACGGCCGCGCGCGCCCGGCCCCCGTGCCGGGTGTGCAGTCTTGTCGGCATCGCTCCCTCCACGCTGACACCGCCGCGAATTGCGCGGCAGTCTAGGGCCGGCGGGCGGGTGCCGATAGCCCTTCCGGGCAACAAGTGCCGCCGTATCAGAACGTCTCGACCCAGGGGCGCAGCTCGACCTCCCAGGTCCAGGCGCTGCGCGGCTGGTTCAGGACGTGCAGGTAGCTCGCCGCGATCGCATCGGGATCGAGCATCGCATCCGGTTTCGCCGGATCGGCGGGCCTGCGGGCCGAGCGGATGCCGCCGTCGATGACGAAATGGGCGACGTGGATGCCCCGCGGCGCGAGCTCTCGGGCCATCGACTGGGCGAGGCCGCGCAGGGCGAACTTCGCCATGGCGAACGGCGCGGAGCCGGCATAGCCCTTGACGCTCGCCGAGGCGCCGGTGAACAGGATCGCGCCGCGTCCCCTTTCCAGCATCCTGCGGGCGGCCTGCTGCCCGACGAGAAAGCCGCCGAAGCCCGCGACGATCAGCGACCTGCGGACCTCCTCCGGGTCGAGCTCGACGATCGGCCCGCGCGTGCGGTAGCTCGGATTGAACGCGACGACGTCGAGCCCCCCGCCCATCTCGTCGACGCCCTCGAACATGGCTTCCACCTGGGCGGCGTCCGCCGCGTCGCACGGGAAGGTCTCCGCGCCCGTCTCCGCCTTCAGGCCGTCGAGATCGCCGACCGAGCGGGCGGCGAGCGCCATGCGGTAACCCTCTCCGGCCAGCGCCCGCGCCAGCGACGCGCTGAGGCCCGCGCCCGCGCCGACGATCAGGGCCACGCCTTTCTTATCCGCCATGCGAAATCCTCCCGTATGGCCAGCCCGCGAGGATAACCCTACATCCCCGGCGCTTCAGGTGCTAACTGTCACCCCGGCGATCGGGCCGACGGGAGAAGGGGGAGACGCCATGAAGGCCGCCTACTACGAGAAGAACGGTTCGGCAGCCGACGTGCTGACGGTCGGCGAGGTCGACAGGCCGGAACCGGGGCCGGGCGAGGTGCGCGTCAGGATCGCGACGTCCGGCGTCAATCCGTCGGACGTGAAATCGCGGGCCGGCACCGTGCGCAAGATCGCCTTTCCGCGCGTGATCCCGCACTCCGACGGCGCGGGAACGATCGACGAGGTCGGCGAAGGCGTGCCGCCGTCGCGGATCGGCGAGCGGGTGTGGCTGTGGAACGGCCAGTGGAAGCGCCCGTTCGGCACGGCGGCGGAACATATCTGCGTGCCCGAGGCGCAGGCAGTGAAGCTGCCGGACGGCGCGAGCTTCGAAATCGGCGCCTGCCTCGGCATCCCGGCGATGACGGCGGTGCACGCGGTCGCGCTCGCCGGAACCGGGCCGGGCACGACGGTCCTCGTCTCCGGCGGCGCCGGCGCCGTCGCCAACTACGCGATCCAGTTCGCCAAGGCGCGCGGCGCAAGGGTGCTGACGACCGTCTCCTCGCCGGAGAAGGCGGCGATGGCGAAGGAAGCCGGCGCCGACGAGACGATCGACTACAGGCGCGAGGACGTCGGGGCCAGGGTGAAGGACCTGACGATGCAGATGGGCGTCGACTGCATCATAGAGATGGACCTGACCGCGAACGCGCCGCTGATCCCGCAGGTCATCAGGCCGAAGGGCCGGGTCGTCGTCTACGGCACCGGCCCGCAGGCGACCATCCCCGCCGCCTTCTGCCTGGTGAACGGCATCCGGCTGCAATTCTTCCTGGTCTACGAGCTCGACGACCGGGAACGCGCAGCGGCCGTGAAAGAGATCGACGCGATGCTGGCTCACGGCAAGCTCGTCCACCATCTCGGGCCGGAATTCGCGCTGACCGACATCGCGAAGGCCCACGAGGCGATGGAAGCGGCGGCCGTCGGGAAGATCATCGTCAGGCCGTAGCGCCCCCGCCGTCGTCATCCCGTACGGCCGGAGGCGGAGCCGGATGACGACGGAGAGGATTTCCGCCTCGGCGACCAGCAAGACATGCGGCGCGGCCGACTGGGCTCCGGATCAGGTCCGGAGCACCGGGCTTCCGGGTTTGGCTGCGACGGCGCCATCCAATGGGGCCGCGTGTTCCGGACCTGATCCGGAGCCCAGGCAGCGGTGCGGCGCAGCGGGACCTGCAACGTCGTGAGGCATCAAGCCCCTCGCGTCATGCCCGGGCTTGTTTGCGACATCGCATGTTTGCGATGTCGCCAGCCAAAGACAGGGAAATCGGAAGCACCCGATTTCCCGGCCATCCGCGGGTGTCGGCTACCGCCCCTTCGCCAGCACGCCGCCGGTCAGCGGCTCCGGCACGCCGGTCGTCGTCGGGAAGGTCAGCGGCAGGCCGCACAGGGAGCGGACGGCGAGGTAGGCGAAAGCCTGGGCTTCCACATGATCGCCGGACCAGCCGAGGTCCGCGCCGGTGACGACCGGGGCGCCGAGGCGCTCGCGCAGCATGGCGACGAGCGTCGGGTTGTTCGCCCCGCCGCCGACGACGATCCAGCGGCGGGCGGGCTCGGGAAACCAGTCGCGGGCGAGCGCGACGGAGGCGGCGGTGAAGGCCGTCAGGGTCGCCGCGCCGTCGGCCGTCGCCGAACCGTCCAGGAGCGACGCCGAAAAATCGTTGCGATCCAGCGACTTGGGCGGATTCCTCAAGAAATACGCGTTGTCGAGCAGCGCCTTCAGGGCCGCTTCGTCGACGCGGCCGGCCGCCGCGATGCGTCCGCCCTCGTCGAAGGGCACGCCGGCGCGGGCGGCGACCCAGTCGTCGATCAGCGCGTTCGCCGGCCCGGTGTCGAACGCAAGCAGCGCATCGGCGCCGGCATAGGTGACGTTGCCGACGCCGCCGAGATTGAGGACGACGACGGGCAGCTCGAGCCCGGAATGCGCCGCGAGCGCCCGGTGGTAGACCGGGACGAACGGCGCGCCCTGCCCGCCGGCGGCGACGTCGGCGGCACGGAAATCATGGACGACGTCGATGCCAAGACGCCGGGCCAGCGCCCCGCCGTCGCCGATCTGCACCGTCAGGCGCTTCTCCGGACGGTGCCAGATCGTCTGGCCGTGGAAGCCGACGACGTCGATCTCGCCGGCGGAGAGGCCGTTTTCGGCGAGGAACGCCTCGACCGCCTCGGCATGGGCGCCGGTCACGACGCGTTCGGCCTCGCCGAAGACGCCGGAGCGGTCGTGCCGGTCCTCGATCTCCGGCGCCTTCTCCAATGCGGCGGCGAGAACCCGGCGCTCTTCGACCCCGTAGGGCCTGCTGCCGGTCGGCCCGAAGGCCGAAACCGCCTCGCCGTCGGTCGAAATCAGCGCGACGTCGACCCCGTCCATCGACGTGCCGCTCATCAATCCGATCGCCGTCAGCGCTTTCGTCATGTGGGAGCCTCTGGTAGAGCCATGTCCGCAGCTTCAGATTACCCGGGATACCCAGTCGTCATGAGTGGCTTCAAGTCCGATTTCCTGCGCGTGCTCGACGAGCGCGGCTTCATCCATCAGTGCTCCGACCCGGAAGGGCTGGACCAGAAGGCGCTGGAAGGGCCGATCACGACCTATATCGGCTACGACTGCACGGGACCCTCGCTGCATGTCGGCCACCTCCTGTCGATCATGATGCTGCGCTGGCTGCAGAAGACCGGCCACAAGCCGATCACGCTGATGGGCGGGGGCACCACGCGCGTCGGCGACCCCTCCGGCAAGGACGAGACGCGCAAGCTCCTCACCTACGACCAGATCGAGGACAACAAGCAGAGCCTGAAGCAGGTCTTCGCCCGGTTCCTCGACTACGGCGACGGCGCGACCGACGCGGCCATGCCCGACAACGCCGAGTGGCTCGGGCCGCTCAACTACATCGATTTCCTGCGCGACGTCGGCCGGCACTTCTCGGTCAACCGGATGCTCGCCTTCGACTCGGTGAAGATGCGGCTCGAGCGCGAGCACGAGCTCTCCTTCCTCGAGTTCAACTACATGATCCTGCAGGCCTACGACTTCGTCGAGCTGAACCGGCGCTACGGCTGCACGCTGCAGATGGGCGGCTCGGACCAGTGGGGCAACATCATCAACGGCATCGATCTCGGCCGCCGCATGGGCACGCCGCAGCTCTACGCCCTCACCTGCCCGCTGATCACCACGTCCTCCGGCGCCAAGATGGGCAAGACGGCGGCCGGCGCCGTGTGGCTCAAGGCCGACATGCTGAGTCCGTGGGACTACTGGCAGTTCTGGCGCAATACCGAGGACGGCGACGTCGGCCGCTTCCTGAAGCTGTTCACCGACCTGCCGCTCGGGGAGATCGCAAGACTGGAGGCACTCGGCGGGGCGGAGATCAACGAGGCGAAGAAGGTCCTCGCCAACGAGGCGACCGCCCTGCTGCACGGACGCGAGGCGGCGGACCAGGCGGCGGAAACGGCCCGGCGCACCTTCGAGGAAGGCGCGCTCGCCGAGAGCCTGCCGACGATCGAGGTGCCCTCGTCCGAGATCGAGGCCGGGATCGGCGTGCTGACGGCGTTCGTCAGGGCCGGTCTCGCCTCGACCAACGGCGAGGCGCGGCGCGCCGTCGCCAACAGTGCGCTGAAGGTGAACGACCGGACGGTCGGCGACCCCGCGGCGACCCTGACGAGCGAGAACGTCGGCCCGGAGGGCGTGATCAAGCTGTCGTTCGGGCGAAAGAAGCACGTCCTGATCCGGCCGGTCTGAGCCGCCGGGCCGGACGGCCTCACCTTTCGAGCCGCTGCGGCCTTTCCGGCACTTCGGCGCCGGAACCCTGCACGGCATCGCCCGCGCGCGGGAAGGCCTGCGGGTTGTCCATGCCGAGGATGTAGCGGAACACGCCGGGCGCCACGACCGAGATCGGATTGATGGTCAGGACGGGCTTCTTGGTCGAGCCGCTCAGCGAGTAGGTGATTCCGAGCAGACCCTCGTTCTTCTTGCCGCCCAGAAGCGGCCCGAGGAAGAGCGGCAGCTGGCCGAACAGGTTGTTCAGCGCGTAGAGCGGCACGTAGGTGCCGTGCAGGTTCATCTGCTCGGAGGCGAAATCGATCGTTCCCTCGAACGTCGCGCCGACGGCGACGCCGCGCAGGACGCCTTCCTTCACGCGCAGACCGTTCTTGCCGCGCTCGAAGCGGGCCGTCATGCGGTCGAACGTCACGTCGGAAGGATTGATCGGCCGGGCCGGGCCGGCATTGGTTCCGGGCGCGACGTTCGCCGGCGCCGCTCCGCCGGCCGGCGTCTGGCTCTCGCCGCCCTCGATCAGCCGGGTCAGCGAGGAATCGTTGGCGATGCGGAAGCGGTCCACGGCGATCGACCCGACCAGCGGCGCGTCCGGGCCCCGGCGGCTGGCGACGACGTTCAGCCGGCCGCCCTGCATGTTCGGATAGTAGCCCGCCCAGGCCAGCACGGCGCCGGCGTCGGCGCTGTCGACGGAAAGGTCCGAATTGGTGCCGTCATCCGAATACCGGGCGCTGACGGGCACCGAATTCGACGTGGTCGCCGAGATGTCGAGCCGGTCGGTCCGGTTTCCGGTGCGCCTGACCGTGCCCTGCAGGTTGGCCAGTTCCTGGCCGCCGGAACCGATCGCCCGCTTGACGTCGATATCGACGTTCATGACCTCCGAGCCGGACTCGGCCGCGCTGTCGGCGGCCTTGCCGATGTTCTCCAGCAGCGGGCGCATATCCAGGGCCGCCCCCCGCAGCTTGAACGAACGGGCACCGGACTGGGTCGAGCCGGATACCGAGATGTCGGTGCCGCGCGGGGTCTTGACGACCGGCATGTCGAGGCTGACCAGCCCGCCGGACTTGGTGAACTCGACGCTTCCCTCGACGCGCAGCGATTCCGATTGCAGGCGAAGGTCGGTGAGCCTGATGGTCTGCCCGGACTGGGTCAGCTTGAAGTTGGCCTTCGCCGGCTGGCCGGAGGGCTTGTCGAGGCCGAGCGCGGAGAACGAGACCGCCGCCTGGGTCAGGTCGGCCTCGATCTGCTGGGTATTGCCGGTTTCCGTCGCCTTGACGTCGGAGACCGTCGTGACGATGGGACCGGAGAGGATCGCGTCGAGCGACATGCCGAGGCGGGCGCGCGCCTCCTCGTCCAGCGTCATCGTCACCGACCGCGCACCGGGTCCGGCGGACGGGTCGATGGATTCCTGCAGCGAGAGATCGGCGCGCACGTTGTCGACGAGCGCGTCTCCCTCGATGATCACGCGCCCGTCGGCGACGGTCACCTCGATCGTGCCGTCGCTGATCTTCCTGGCGCCGCCGAAATCCGCCGCGCTAAAGTCGGCGACGTCGCCGTCGACGGAGATGTCGAAGTCCGGCAGCTGCAACCCGTCGATAAGCGGCATGCGCAGCGCCAGATCGAACGTGCCGTCGCCGCCGAACCCGTCGATGTTGAAATTGCGCTGCTTGGCCAGATTGATCGGGGGATAGTCCAGCAGGCGCAGGATATCCCGCAGGTCGCCCGTGAGCTTCAGGTCGAGCTCGCCGGTCGAGGGCTTCGCGGGGATGTCGGGCACGTGGAAACTGCCGGACGGCAGATCGATCACGCCTCCGTCGGGAAGCTCGATGCGCCCGGGCGTCGTGGCGGTCATGGTGAATTCCTGCGCGTCGACCTTGCCGTCGGCGTTGACGCCGACCAGCGGCGGCATCTCCTTCAGGAACTTCAGGGCCGCATCCTGCATCCTGAATCCGAGCTCGAAGGCCTCGCGATGGAACGGCACGCCGCGGACCTTCCGCGCGATCTCGCCGGGGGCTATGTCGATGTCCACGCGGCCGCCGACGAGCTGGCCGGAAACCATGTTGTTGACGAACCACTTGCGCGCCTTGTCGGCGAGGAACGGCGGCCAGACCGCCTTGAAGTTCTCGACCGAGGTCGGCGTCATCGAACCGGCGAGCCGGACGCCCGGCGACTCGCCGCCGCCGCCGATGAAGCCCACGAAGGACCCTGCGGTGCCGTTGCCGGTGACGTCCATCCGGCTGATGTGCAGGACGCGTTGTGAGGGCACGAAGAAGGCCTCGAGGACGATCGATTCGTAGGTCGCCGGCACATTGGTGACCGCGTCGTCGAGAACGATGTCGGAGAACTCGAGCCTGAGCGGCACGGTGCCGTAGCTGAAGTCGCTGCGGCTCGGCACCGCGATCTGGCCCTTGACCGTGCCGCGGCTGTTGCCGACCAGCACGTGCGAGGGACCGATATTGACGGCGCCGCTCGCATAGCTCCAGTCGAAGGAAAGATCGGCCTCGTCGACGAGGATCCTGGAGTCGCCCTTGCCGACGTAGCCCGCCCCGAGCGCGAACTTCGCCGAGACGTTGTCGAACCCTCCCTCGGAATCGACCACGGCGTCTATCTCGCCGGAGATGGGCCCGGTCATGACCAGGGAAATGCCTCCCGGGACGAGAGGATCGAAATCGGCGACCGAGATGTTCTGGAGCTTTCCGGCGATCGCGTAGGTGCCGTCGTCACGCCGGCGCAGCGCGCCGATCAGCGTAGGGGCGCCGGATCTGCGGCCTATCGCGGCGGTGAGCGTCACGGTGCCCGGCGCCTCGCCGCGCTCGGCGGACACGTCGACGGGCGCGAGCGTTCCCCTGGTTCCGTCCGATCTGGTGATGCTGACCACCGCGCCACGCGCCCCGATCGACGTCAGCCCGGGCATGCCCGTGTCGCCCGACTGGCCGAGCACGGCGAGAAGCACGGCGAAAACCTCGACCGGATTGGCCGGCTTGGCCGGAGGGCCCCCGCTCCCCTCGGAGGACTCGGAGGCCGTCTGCAGGCGCAAGCGGCCGTTCTCCTCGATGAGCGTGACCTCCGGCCGGATGAGGAAGACGCTGCGCGGCGCGACATCGCCGACGATCAATCCGAGGCCGGAGAGCCCGATCGCGGCACGGGGGGCGGCGAACACGGTTCCCCCGTCGGGGCCGAGGACCGACACGTTGCGCAGCCGCAGCAGCACCTCGCCGGTATCGCTCTCACGCTCCAGGACCGTGTCGGCGATCCGCGCGGTGAACCCGGGGGGGAGCTGCTTCTGGACCGCATCGGCGATGCGCGGCGTCAGGAAGGCCATCGAAACCGGCCCCTGGTGCAGCCGGTACACGGCTCCGCCCAGCACGACGGCGACGACGGCCGCGACGATCGCCAGGCCCAGCGCCACCCGCCGCCACATGCGCCTGCGCCTGCCCAAGCGCCGCAGCGGCCCGAGCGGCGCCGCACGCAACAAACGGCGTCGGCGGTTCGCCCCGGAATTGGCTTCAGGCGTCATAAGCTGCGCATTACCTCAATTGCCGGTCTGCATCCCCCCAATCGTAGACCGGGCGCTCACCGCATTGAAACGCGGGCGCAAGTCGACCTCGTTTCGGCGGCGCGCCGATCGCGTACAGTATCTAGCGGTGTCGGTTCTATTTTCAGTCCGCCTCGGTTCTTGCTACTGGAATCACGACAAAAGGAAGGCAAGCAATGGTATCCGACACGATGGAAGGTTCGCCAGCACCCGATTTCGAGCTGCCCTCGGACGGAGGCGGACGGATCCGCCTGTCCGGCCTGCGCGGCAGGAAGATCGTCCTCTACTTCTATCCGAAGGACGACACGAGCGGCTGCACCCGCGAGGCCGTCGACTTTTCGGCGCTCGTCGACGACTTCGGAAAGGCCGGGGCCGTGGTCGTCGGCGTCTCGCCGGACCCGGTCGCGGCCCCCGCCCGGGTCAAGGCCAAGCCCGCTCTCGCGGTCGGCCTCG